>JAFVCD010000029.1 GCA_017479425.1 Oscillospiraceae bacterium | reverse complement strand
GTTGTATTCCTCGGTCGGCTGGGAGCCTCCCTGTGAGGCGCAGGTCCGCCTCGCGCTTCAAAACAGCCTGGCGACCTTTACAGCGCTGGAGAATGGAAAGCCTGTGGGCATGGTGCGGCTGATCGGTGACGGCGGAATGTCCTTCTATATCAAGGACTTTGCCGTACACCCGGATTATCAGGCAAAGGGCGCAGGCAAAATGCTCCTTCGCGCGCTGGAGCAATTCATCCGGGACAGCATAGAGCCGGGATGGGCGGTGAGCCTCGAGCTCATCAGCACGAAGGAGGCGCTTCCGTTTTACAAAAAGATGGGCTTTGAAGAGCGCCCCTGCGAGTGGGACGGTCCCGGCATGATGAAAATGATGAGGTAATGCTTATGGAAAAGGAACTGACAGTAAACGGACGAGCCTACCGCCTCATCCGGCTTCTCGGCAAGGGCAAGGGCGGGTATTCGTACCTCGCGGAGAGCGACGGAGCGCAGGTTGTGGTGAAGCAGATACACCACGAGCCGTGCGACTATTACACCTTCGGCAACAAAATCGAAGCCGAGCTGCGGGACTATGAGCGGCTGCAAAGCGCCGGTATACGCATTCCCGAAATGCGCGAGGTCGATATAGAGGCGGAGAGGATCGTCAAGGACTACATCGAGGGGCCGACTGTTATGGAGCTTGTCGATGCGGGAGAGAGCGCGGCGCCTTATCTGCCGCAGGTGCGCGATATGGCGGCAAAGGCGCTTGCCGCGGGGCTGAACATCGACTATTACCCCACAAACTTCGTCGTGCGCGACGGACTTATATGGTATATCGACTACGAGTGCAACGAGTACAGTCCGGAGTGGGATTTTGAGCACTGGGGTATAAAGTACTGGTTGCCGGAGCCGGTTTTCAAGCCGTACTGCGACTCTGATTACGAGGCTGTCTGCGACTTTCTCATTGAGCTGAACCGCGCCGACAGGACGCATATTAACTGGAACTGGGCACGGTTTGAGTGGATGATGGAGCACCCGGAGTTCGACAAGAGCGCAAGGAGCGCCATCGGACTATGGCGCGTGCAGAGCAGAGTCATCGGCGCGGCGATCTACGATATGTACTTCGGAGAGGCGTTCTGCGGGGTGCTGCCGGAGTACAGTTCACTCTATCCGGAGATCATCGACTACGCAAGGCGGGCGCAGAGCGACGAAAACGGGCTTTCTGTCGCGCTATGCGACGGGGCTGAGAGAGCGCCGGAGGGCTTTTTACCCATCGGCGAGAGCGAGAACATCATGCGCCTTTCCCTTGAAAAGCTCAAGCCCTGCGCGCTTCCTGAGGGCTACTCATTCTGCGAGCTTGACCCCGGGGAGGAGCCTTACGAATTTCAGTGGCTTCTGTGGCGCGGCTTCGATCACGGCGAGGACAGAGCGGAGTTTGAGGCGCGCGACCCGATAGTGCCGCAAAAGCGCCCGCACCTCAACAGATCGCTGAGCCTTGCGGCGCTCTCACCCGAGGGCGGAAGGGTCGCCTACGCCTGCGTGTGGTACAGCGAGAAAACCGATTACGCCTACGTCGAGCCGGTCTGCACCGCTCCGGCACACCGCGGAAGGGGGATCGCCGCCGCGCTCGTAACAGAGGCGCTCAGGCGGGCAAGAGCCCTCGGCGCGAGGGAGGCTTTCGTCATATCCGACCTTGCTTTCTATGAAAGGCTCGGCTTCGAGAGCTTTTCGCACTACACATTTTTTCGCATTTAACAAAACCTGAACATTTCAAAAACATATCTGAAACAACGCTGAGTTGTGCGATAACCGCTGCGGCCCCGTAACTTCCCTCCTCGCGGCGCAGCCGCTGCGGCCTACGCTAAAAATGTGCCACCGGCACATTTTCTTCACGCTGCGGCACTACACATTTTTTCACATTTAACAAAACCTAAACATTTCAAAAACATATCTGAAACAACGCTGAGTTACCCTCTTGTCACAACGAAAAAACAAGGAGGCTCAACTCATGAAAAATACTGTTTATCTTCTCACCGGCGCGGCAGGCTTTCTCGGCGGCAACATCGCCCGCCAGCTCATCGACAGAGGCGACAGAGTGCGCGCGTTCGTTCTGAAAAATGACCCCGCTGTGAAATTCGTACCCCGCGAGTGCGAGATATTCGAGGGCGACCTCACGGACAAGGAGAGCCTGCGGGAGTTCTTCACCGTGCCGGAGGGTACGGAAACCGTCTGCCTGCACATCGCCTCGGTAGTCACCGTAAACCCCGATTACAGTCCGCTCGTAATGAACGTCAACGTCGGCGGCACGCAGAATATCATCGACCTGTGCCTCGAGCACCCGGAGTGCAGAAAGCTCGTCTACTGCTCCTCCACGGGAGCGATACCCGAGGTGCCGAAGGGCAAAAAGATACGCGAGGTCAGCTACTTCGACTCCACGAAGGTGCTCGGCTGCTACTCCGAGAGCAAGGCGATTGCGACACAGCTCGTGCTCGACGCGGTGCATAACCGCGGACTGAACGCCTGCGTAGTCCACCCGAGCGGCATTCTCGGCCCGAACGACCCTGCGGTGGGCGAGACGACCGGAGTGCTCATACAGATAATAAACGGCGAAATGCCGGCAGGCATCGACGGAAGCTTCAATCTCTGCGACGTGCGCGACCTCGCCGACGGCGCCATACGCGCCGCAGATAACGGCAGGGCGGGCGAGTGCTATATCCTCGGCAACGAGGAGGTCAATTTCCGCGACTTTGCGAAGATGGTATCCGACGAGGCGGGTGTCAAGGAGATAAAAACCTTCCTGCCCATCGGCGTGGCGAATTTCATCGCCTCCATCCTCGAGAAGCAGGCAAAGCGCAGCGGCAAGCGGCCGCTTATGACCACCTTCTCCGTCTACAATCTCGCGCGCAACAACGACTTCGATTCCTCGAAGGCAAAGCGCGAATTGGGCTATACAACGCGCTCATATCGTGATACAATACGCGATGAAGTCGCCTGGCTCAGGGCGACAGGCAAAATCGCATAAGGAGAAAGAGTATGGCAAATGTAGCTGTAATAACCGGCGGAGGCTCCGGAATGGGGCTCGAGGCCGCAAAATTCATGCCGAAGGAGAAGATAATCGTCCTCTCCGGCAGAACAGTATCGAAGCTCGAAAACGCGGTAAAGACCCTCACTGACCTCGGCTTCACCGCTTACGCCCACGCCTGCGACACCTCTGACCGCGCGTCCGTCCGCGCCCTTGCGGAGTACGCCAAGAGCCTCGGAGAGGTCAAAAACGTCATAAACGCCGCGGGTATGAGCCCGAATATGGCTGACGGCGAGAAGCTCCTAAGAGTCAACGCCCTCGGCACAGTCTATGTAAACGAGGAGTTCTCGAAGGTCATGAGCGCGGGCAGCGTTATCTGCGACATCTCCTCAAACTCCGCCTACGCTCTGCCCGGCGTTCTCACAAAGCTCGCGGGCAGAAACTACAAGTACGCCGAGACGGACGAAGCCAAGTTCATCGCGGGGCTTATGAAATTCGCAAATCTCGCCAAGACCGACTATCAGAAGGCGGGCTTCGCCTACGCGCTAAGCAAGAATTTCGTGTGCTGGTACGCGCGCAAGTGCGCCTTTGAGTACGGCAAAAGGGGCATAAGAGTCGTTTCGCTCTCGCCCGGACTCATCGCCACAGATATGGGAAAGCTCGAGGAGAAGGAGGGCGGCGCGCTTATTCCGTTCACCGCCGAGGAGAGAATGGGCAGACCCGAAGAGCTCGGCTACGCCATCGCTACAGTCGCGGACGAGCGCAACGGCTACCTCGCCGGAGTTGACGTCATCGTGGACGGAGGAAGCACGAACGGCAGGGAATTCAAGAAGTAAAAAGGCTCCCCGTTTCGGAAAAAGCCGGAACGGGGAGTTTGTCGTCTGTCGGCGGTGATACGACGCTGCGGCTCACCGGTTTTTCTCGAAAAAAGTGAAATAATCCTTTACAAAACCGCCCTTTATGCTATAATCCATATGTATTTTTGATTGTACTGATCCCTGATTAAAAGCTTTAACCGAGCGCGCGAATTGAAGATTTTGATTAGGGGTTAGCATTGTACTGCGGGGTAGAGCGAATGAACATGAAAAACGCGGCAGGAGCCCATAAGCGCGAAAAGCGGCACAGAATACTCATAATAATTGTCACGGTGCTGGCGTTCTGCCTGACGGCAGTTCTGTCCGGCGCGTCATATTTCATATTCTCGACCTCAACGCGCGAGATGAAGACCCAGACTGCCCACGGTATGGCGCGCCTCGCCGCGGACTTCATAAACGCCGACAAGGTAAATCACTGGCTCACTGACGGCATTGACGAGGAGTATGAGGCGACCGCCGCCGCCCTCGAGAAGATGCTGCGCGACACGCCCGACGTCGAGTACATCTACGTCTATCAGATACTTGAGGACGGCTGCCACGTCGTATTCGACTTCGATACCGAGGGACTTGCGGCGGATTCTTTCCGCGAGGTCGTGCCCTTCGACCCGACCTTCCTTCCGCTCGTGCCGACCCTCTTAGAGGGCGGGCGCATCGACCCCATCGAGTCAAACGACGCCTACGGCTGGCTCCTCACAGTCTACGAGCCGGTGTACGATTCTGCGGGCAGGTGCGTGTGCTACGCCGGAGCCGACGTTTCAATGCAGATCCTGCGCGACATCACGAACCGCTTTATTATAATGGTATCCGTCATCGGCGTGCTGTTTCTTGCGTTCTTCGTGTTCCTCGGCGCGAGGATTTCCATAAATTACCACAGAGCCGACGAGATGGACGTCTACATCGAGCGCCAGAAGCGCGATAAGCAGCTCATCCGCGAGATAGTCGAGTCGTTTGCGAAGATAATCGACCTTAAGGACAGCTACACGCAGGGTCATTCGACCCGCGTTGCAAGGTACACCGCTATGCTCACGCGCGAGCTCGGCTACGATGAGGAGACGGTCGAGAACTACTACAACATCGCGCTTATGCACGATATCGGCAAGATAGGCATACCGGACGAGGTGCTCAACAAGCCCGGCAAGCTCGACGATAACGAGTTCAATATAATCAAATCCCACGCTCGCCGCGGCTATGAGGCGCTCAAGAACATCAGCCTTATGCCGGAGATAGCCGTCGGCGCCGGAAGTCACCACGAGCGACCGGACGGGCGCGGCTATCCGATGGGACTCAAGGGCGACGAGATTCCGCGCGTGGCGCAGATAATCGCGGTCGCGGACACCTTCGACGCGATGTATTCAGACCGACCCTACCGCAAGAGGATGAACTTCGACAGAGTGTGCGAGATAATCCGCGAGGTGCGCGGCACTCAGCTCACTGCCGACGTGGTGGACGCGTTCCTGAGGCTCGTCGACAAGGGCGAGCTGCGCGCGCCGGACGATAACGGCGGCGGCTCGACGGAGGATATCTCGAATATCAGGAATAAGTGATACAGAAAAACGCAGAGGACGGTCTTGTGACCGCCCTCTAATACTAATCCTTGATATAAAGCTGACTTGTAATTCTGAGCAGAAATTGTGCCAGACAAGGCAGACCCCGCAGAGCATAATGGATATATATGGTCAAGGGGGCTAACGCAGTATGGCGCAATTTATGCCAGAAGGACTGTCAGGTTTATATTAAGGTTTAGTATAAAGCTCGTATGGATTTATCGAAATGACCTCAAGCCCCTCGCGCGAGGCGTAGTTGACAGTCTGGCTCGTGCCGCCCACGGTGCCGTCGAACACAGCGACGAGCACGCTCGAGGAATCGACCATATACTGATTTCGGCGCAGGAAGCAGTCCTTCGAGTAGCCGTGCTGCAAAACCGTCTGTCGGTCGCACTGGGCGGTGAGGTAATAATAACGCTTCTTGTCCTGCGCCGACCATTTCTCGCTCTGCCGGTCGAAGGGTATAGCCGCCTCGAGCGTCACGTCCTCGCGCTCCTCGCGCAGGGCAATCACCGCCTCGCAGAAATACATATCGCAGCCGCGCGCCATGCCGCAGATAAAGTGGCGTATCCCGCTCACGTAGAGCGCTTCGACAATATCGCCAAGGCGCTCCTTGAGCGCATAGCAGCGCGGGTCGCTCTCATCGCTGCCCCACGGCAGTTTTTCCGGTCTGTGTCCTGTAAAGCAGGCTGTCACGGTTCGGTACATCGTCAGTTGCTATTTCCTTTCAGCAGCGGGCTAATGCGCTTATAGATGAGCGCGCAGAGGATAACGTCAAGCATACCCTTCGCAAACGTGAACGGCATGTTGAATATGAGAAGGCACGCGAAAAGTCCGTCAACACCGGGATTTATCGCCTGATACGCGCCGATTATTGCGTCAAGCGGCATGAAATTCTGGTAAAACGGATATGTGATGTAATAGTTTATCGGCAGGCTCAGCACTGCCATCGCGAGCGCGCCGGCGATTGAGGCGATCATCGCGCCGGTGCGGGTGCGCTTGTGCTTGTAGATTGCTCCTGCGACGAGGGTAAATACCGCGCCGAGCAGGAAGTTCGCAAGCTCACCGACCCCGCCGGTGGTGGTTACAGTAAGGTGCAGGAGGTTTTTGAGCAGGCACACGCCCGCGCCCCACACCGGACCGAGGGCAAATGCCGCGAGCAGAGCCGGAAACTCCGAGATATCCATCTTCACGAAGTTCGGAATGAGCGGCACCGAGAAATCGAGGAGCATGAGAATGAAGCTCACAGCCGTGAGCATTGCGGTGACAACGAGATTGCGTACTGTTTTTGACATATAGATTCCTCCCCGGAAAGCGATTTGATCAACGCTTCCCCAAAAAATATACACCCAAGGTTTGCGCCTCTGAGTGTACAAGCGGAGAAATCGCTCGCCTTCTCCCATCCGGACTATACCGTCGGTCACGGAATCGCACCGTGTCAGCCGTTGGCTCGCAGACTTTACTGCCGGTGGGGACTCTCACCCCGCCCCGAAGACGCAATATTTGGTTGTATTAGTATTATACACCGTAATAATCTGAAATGCAATCTTGCAAATCAGTTTATGCTATGATAAAATAACTTGATTATCACAAAGGAGTTGAGCTTTATGGCTTTTGAACCAAAAAACTTTATAGAGGCTTTCGTAGCCGAGGACATCGGTCCCGGAGGGAGGTTCGAGGGCCAGACCGTTCACACCCGCTTCCCGCCCGAGCCTAACGGCTACCTTCACATCGGTCACTGCAAGGCGCTGTGCATAGACTTCGGCACTGCCGAGCGCTTCGGCGGCATCACAAACCTCCGTATGGATGACACCAACCCCGCCAAGGAGGACACCGAGTACGTCGAGGCTATTCAGGAGGATATCAAGTGGCTTGGCTTCACATGGGGCGACCGCTTCTTCTACGGCTCCGATTACTTTGACAAGACCTATGAGCTCGCCGTTTCTCTCATCAAAAAGGGGCTTGCCTACGTCTGCGAGCTGACCCCCGAGCAGTTCCGCGAGTACCGCGGCGATACGAACACTCCCGCGAGAAGCCCGTGGCGCGATAGACCGATTGAGGAAAACCTTGACCTCTTCGAACGCATGAAAAACGGTGAATTCCCCGAGGGCAAGTACACCCTCCGCGCTAAAATCGACCTCGCAAGCGGCAACTTCAATATGCGCGATCCGGTGCTTTACCGCATCCGTTACATTGAGCACCACCGTCAGGGCACGAAATGGTGCATCTTCCCGATGTATGACTTCGCCCACCCCATTCAGGACGCGCTTGAGGGCATCACCCACTCTCTCTGCTCCCTGGAGTATGAGGATCACAGACCGCTCTACGACTGGGTCATCAACAATGTCGACGTTCCCTCGAAGCCCCGTCAGATCGAGTTTGCCCGCCTCGGCATAAACTACACCGTTATGTCGAAGCGCAAGCTTCGCAAGCTCGTCGAGGAGCACTACGTCTCCGGCTGGGACGATCCCCGTATGCCGACCCTCTGCGGTCTTCGCCGCCGCGGCTACACGCCGCAGTCCATCCGCGATTTTACCGACCGCATAGGCGTTGCGAAAAACCCCTCCACCGTCGACTATTCCCTGCTTGAGAGCTGCCTCAGAGACGATCTCAACCTCCACGCTCCGCGCCGTATGGCAGTCCTGCACCCCGTTAAGTGCACGATCGTGAACTACCCTGAGGGCAAGACTGAGACTGTTGAGATCGAGAATAACCCCAACGATGAAAATGCCGGCACCCGCGCCGTTTCCTTCAGCCGCAATCTCTACATCGAGGCTGAGGACTTTATGGCTGTTCCGGCTCCGAAATACAAGCGTCTCTTCCCCGACGGCCCCGAGTGCCGCCTCAAGGGAGCCTACCTTGTAAAGTGCGTAGGCTGCAACACCGATGAGAACGGCAGCGTCACGGAGGTGCTTCTCGAGTACGATCCCGACTCCCGCGGCGGCGATCCCGCCGACGGACGAAAGGTAAAGGGCGCGACTATCCACTGGGTCGACGCAAATACCTGCGTTGACGCCGAGGCGAGAATATACGATTACCTCTTCTCCGACCCCGAGCCGGACGCCGCGGAGGACTTCCTCACCTGCCTCAACCCCGACTCCCTCGAGATCGTGAACGGAATCAAGGTCGAAAAGGCTCTCGCGGACGCGAAGCCCACCGATTCCTTCCAGTTCCTGCGTCTCGGCTACTTTGCCGCGGACAAGGACTCCACGCCGGAGCATCTGATCTTCAACCGCGCTGTCGCCCTCAAGGACAGCTTCAAGAAATGAAAGAGGACTTCAATCGCATAATGGAGGCGGAGATAGCGGAGCTTTCGGGCTCCCGCCCTCCGCTTCTTCTCCATTCGTGCTGTGCGCCGTGCTCGAGCGCGGTGCTGGAGCGGCTCTATGAGCATTTTCGCATCGTGCTGTTCTACTTCAATCCGAACACGCACCCCTATGACGAGTATGTAAAGCGCGGAAACGAGCTGCCAAAGCTTCTGCGCGCCTCCGGAATGACGGATGTCGAGCTTATCTGGGGAGATTATGACCCGGAGCGCTTCTACTCCGCCGCAAGGGGCAAGGAGCTTGAGCCGGAGGGCGGAGCGCGCTGCGGCGACTGCTTCACTCTGCGCCTCGGTGAGACGGCGAAGGAGGCTAAGCGCCTCGGAATCGAGCGTATCGCAACAACTCTGACTGTTTCGCCGCACAAGAACGCCCCGCTCATCAACGCCATCGGTGAGGAGCTTGCTAAAAACGAGGGCGTTAGCTGGCTTCACAGCGACTTTAAAAAGAAAAACGGCTATCTCCGTTCGATAGAGCTTAGCCGTGAGTATGATATCTATCGCCAGTGCTGGTGCGGCTGCACCTTCTCGCACGAGGCCATGGAGCATTGAAAATCAGCGGGCGGCAAAATGCAAAAAAATGTCATTCCGAGCCAGTTCGCAAACTGGCGTGGGAATCCGTAATACTAATCCCTGATTAAAAGCTTTAACCGAGCGCGCAGATTTTTTTGCGTCATACAAGGCGTCCGGTGCAGATAATACTTTGTGTATTATCAAGCCGGATAACGAAGTATGACGCGAAAAGGGCAAGCGCGAATTGAAGATTTTGATTAGGGGTTAGTATAATACCCTTTTTGCAAAGGAAACGGACCCCACGGCTCCTTACGGAGCCTCGCAATGACACGCTCGGGCATTTTGGTCGCCCGTTTTTTTATTCAGCGCTTCTGCGCGCGTTTTTGATGCTGTACAGAGCAGAGTCGGCGGCGGCGAAGAGCTGTTCGCCGTCCATTCCCTCGCCGAGCTTTGCGCTTCCGATGCTCACGCGCAGGGCGAAGGGCTCGCCGCATTTACTGAGATTTTCATCAATGCGCCTGCACAGCGCGTTCATTTCGCTGTCCTCGCTCTGAGCGACAATGACAAACTCATCTCCGCCGTAGCGCGCGATATACGGGCGCTTTTTCATCTCACCGCAGGCGTCCTTTATTGCCTGAGCGACGCGCACGAGCGCCTCATCGCCGGCAAGATGGCCGTAGGTGTCGTTGATGTGCTTGAACTTGTCCACGTCCATCATAAGAACGTAGATCTCCTCCGGCGTAGTCCTGAGGACGTGCTCGACGTAGCTCTTGAGATTCTGGCGGTTATTGACCCCCGTGAGCGGGTCGAGCGCGATGCTGAGCCGCACCGTGCCCATAAAGATGCACAGAAGCTCCACCATTATGCTCACGCATATTACCGGCACAGTTTCGCCCATGTACGACAGCACCCAGGCTGCGAGGATCGAAAGCGGGAACGAGGCGATGACCTTCAGATAGCGCGACCTCACCGGATCAGGCTCGCTCCTTACGCGCATTATAAGTCTGACCGCGGCAAAGCAGGTGATGAAAAGCAGCACCGCCATCTCGACCTGAAACATCGGCCCGCGGCGGTATTCGCCGTCCGGTCCCAGCTCAAAGAGCCAATGTGTGAACGGATTTATGAGCGCGGAAGCTATCGGGATCGAGATGAGTATGAACACCATATCGCGCGGCGCCTTCATATTCATAAGCCCGCTTCTCTCCTCACTCTCGGCATAGTACGTCCACAGAAGCACCATCGATGAGAGCGAGACGTGGTAGATGGTTTTCAGCGCATAGCTCACAAAGCTCGTCTCCGGGCTGTACAGACCCGGCGACGTCGAAACAGTGAACAGGAGATTCGCGCCGAAGTTGAACAGCACGGCAATAAAGAGCTTACTGAGCAGCTTATACGCCTTTGAGCGGAAGTCGCCGCGCTTGACCCAGTATAGCATCAGCGCGACAACGGTAAAGCAGACGAGATAAACCTCGGCGTAGAGAGCAGAAATCATAGGGCATTTCTCCAATTACAACGGGTTATGTCAAAATACCACCGCATTGGCGCGGTGGTATTTGTGTTTAATGAAATTACTTGCAGAGCTCCTCGGTGTCCATGGCGATCATAAGCTCCTCGTTGGTGGGGATAACGAAGACCTTGACCTTGGAATCCTCGGCGGAGACGTCAGCCTCAACGCGGCAGCCGTTGTTCTTCTCTTTATCCATCTTGACTCCCATATAGCCGAGGGAGTCGATGACCTTCTCGCGGAGCCTGAAGTCGTTCTCGCCTACGCCGGCGGTGAATACGATGGCGTCAACTCCGCCCATGGCGGCGGCGTAAGCGCCGATGAACTTGGTTACCTCGTAGATGAACTTGTCAAGCGCGAGCTGAGCACGCTCGTTGCCCTCCTTGGAGGCGGCGGCGAGGTCGCGGAAGTCGGAGGATACGCCGGAGATACCGAGAACGCCGGACTTCTTGTTGAGGATGTTCATCATGGTCTTGATATCGTAGCCGTAGATACCCATGAGGTACTCCATAATGGTGGCGTCGATATCGCCGGAGCGGGTGCCCATGGGGAAGCCTGCGAGAGGTCCGAGACCCATGGTGGTATCGACTACCTTGCCGTCCTTGATGGCGGCGAGAGAGGAGCCGTTGCCGAGGTGGCAGGTGATGATCTTAGTGCCCTCGGGAGCGTTCTTCCTGCCGAGCATATCCAGCGCGCGGGCGGAAACGTAGCGGTGAGAGGTGCCGTGGAAGCCGTAGCGGCGGACGCTGTTCTTCTCATAATACTCATAGGGAATGGCGTAGATGTATGCCTTCGGGGGCATAGTCATATGGAACGCGGTATCGAATACTGCGACCTGCTTCTTCGTGGGCATAAGCTCCTGGCAGGCGCGGATACCCATGAGGTTTGCCGGGTTGTGGAGCGGGCCGAGGGGGATGCACTCCTCGATGGCGGCGATGCAGGCGTCGTCAATGATGCAGGAGGCGGTGAACTTCGGGCCGCCGTGGAGGACGCGATGGCCGACAGCGTCGATCTCGTCGACAGACTTGATCACGCCGTAGGTCGGGTCGACCATGATATCGAGAACGGACTTGATAGCCTCGTTATGGGTGGGCATTGCTGTCTCGCTGACGTAGTCCTCGCGGCCGGGGACCTTGTGAGTCAGGCGGCCGTCGATGCCGATGCGCTCGCAGAGACCCTTGGCGTAAACCTCGCCGGTCTCGGAGTTCATGAACTGGTACTTGAGAGAGCTGGAGCCGGCGTTAATGACAAGAATTTTCATTTATTCTACCTTCCCTTGTAATTTTTTATTTTCTGTTGTACTATTATAATTGAAAAGCGACTGAAAAACAATAGAAAGTTTGGATATACTTATGAAAATTGCGGGAATCATCTGCGAGTACAACCCATTTCACACAGGTCACGCCGCACACATCGCCGCGACGAGGTCACAAATAGGCACCGACGGCGCAGTTGTCTGCGTTATGAGCCCGAATTTCGTCCAGCGCGGCGAGGCGGCGATACTGCCGAAGCACATTCGCGCAGAAATGGCTCTCAGAGGAGGCGCCGACCTCGTTATAGAGCTGCCGACGGAGCTTGCGACAGCGGGAGCAGAGCGCTTCGCGCGCGCGGGAGTTGAGCTTCTCAGCGCGCTCGGACTTCCCATAACGCTTTCCTTTGCGTCAGAATGCGGCGACCTTGAGGCTATGCAGGAAATATCTGATTTCCTCTTAAATGACGCGGTTAATGCGGCGATAGAGCTTGAGCTGAAGGCGGGCATATCCTACGCCTCGGCGCGTGAAAGGGCTGTGCGGGCAGTTCTTCGTGAAAGGGCGGATATTCTGAAAGCTCCGAATAACATTCTCGGCATAGAATATCTCAAGGCTGTAAGCACTCTTGAAGCCGGAAATATTACGCCATACACAATAACGCGCCTCGGCGTAGAGCACGACGGCGGAGAGGGCGGCGGCTACGCCTCGGCAAGCCGCATACGCGAGCTTCTCAGAGCCGGAGAGGACGCCTCCGGATATCTCCCTTGCCCCGTGAATGAGCCGATTTCCGACCCCTCAAAATTAGAGGCTGCGTTTCTTTACCGTTTTCGTACTATGACAGATGCGGAATTTGAGGCGCTTCCGGACTCCGGCGAGGGTCTTTGGCGGCGCTTCCGCGACTGCGCGAGGGCGGGAGGGAGCGTTTCCGGGGTAATCGAGGCAGTTAAGACCAAACGCTATGCTCACGCCCGCATCCGCCGCCTTGCGCTCCATTCTCTCCTCGGCATAACCGCCGGAATGCAGGCAAAACCGCCCGCGTATCTGCGCGTGCTCGGCTTCACAAGGCGCGGCGCCGAGCTTCTGCACGAAGCGAAAAAGACCGCCGCTCTCCCGATAATCACGAAGCCCGCAAGCAGCAGGGAGGCGCTTGCCTTTGAGGCAAAATGCACCGATATCTACCGTCTCGCGCTCGACTCTGCGGCGGGAACCGAGTGGACGACGAATCCCGTAATAATCTGAGGAACTTTTTACCGATTTACAGAGTCAAATAATAAAAAGGAGGCGGAAGCTATGCGCGGAAAAAGCAAATGCAGGATTTTGAAGGAAATTCGTCAGAAAATTGCCGACGAAAACGACATCCCGTATGTCACAAGAGAATGCACCTACCAGGGCGAATGCTCCGGCACCTGCCCGAAGTGCGAGGAAGAGCTGAAATACCTCGAAAATGAGCTAAAGCGGCGTGAGGCTCTGGGCAAGAGCGTCGCGGTGGCGGCTCTCTGCGCCGGTATGGCGATGTCGGCAAGCGCCTGCACCCCGATAGACGTGCCGGAAAGCAGCGCGCCGATCATCGCACGGCAGACCACCGGAAGTATTCCCACATCGCAGACAGAGACTGTCGAGGAAGCCGTGGAGGTCGAGCTTCCGGACGAGCCTCCGGTCGAGTACGCAGGCGAGCCTGCGATAGAGATAGAACCCACAGAAACAGAGGAGCTGACCGGTGAGGAGGTCGAGTATCCCGAGCCCCTTGCAGGCGAGCCTGCGATAGAGACAGAACCCGAGGAGCCGGAGGTGCTGATGGGCAAGTTCCCGATGCCGCCCGAGGAGCCGGAGCCGCTTATGGGCGACGTGGCGTACTTCCCGGAGGAAGAGCCGTCTAATGAGTGAGGCGGTCTATCCACTTCTCGGTCTGTCGCGGCACAGAATGGGCATTGACGGCGAGGGCGTGACTACGCTTATTGCCGGCGCAGGGTGTACGCTCTCATGCGCTTACTGCATAAATAAGCGCCTCTTAGCCGAGAAAAAGCCGGAAGCTGTGACGCCACGAGAGCTATATGAGCGTGTTAAGGTCGACGATCTCTACTTTCGCGCGACAAACGGAGGAGTGACCTTCGGCGGCGGCGAGAGTTTACTGCATGCAGAGTTTATTTCTGAATTCCGCAAGCTCTGTCCGTGGACGATAAACGTCGAAACAAGCCTCAATGTGCCGAGTGAAAACGTGCGCCTTGCCGCAGAGAGCATCGACCGCTTCATCGTGGACTGCAAGACCCTCGACCCCGTGGTCTACTCCCGCTACACCGGCGCCTGCGAGGCGATTTTTGAGGATAATCTCAGGCTTCTCTTAAGTCTTGTCAGGAGCGACAGAATAACAGTCCGGGTGCCGGTCATTCCGGATTACGCAGATGCGGAAAGTCAGAAAAAAAGTGCCGAAAAGCTCAGAGAAATGGGCGTAACGCGGCTTGATCTCTTTAATTACGTTATAAAATAAGCGGACGGTATTTAACCGTCCGCTTTGTGTTACTCACTTATTTGTACTTTTCCATAGCCTCTTCAAGGCTCATGCCCTTGGCGATCGCCTCACGGCGCTCGGCGTTGACAGCCTGGATTTCCTTAACTCTCTTGCCGTCGAGCTCATAGCCCTTCATAGACCACAGCGTGAGCGCCCAGGCGCACATCGGAACGACGCAGAAGAGGATGATGACGAGCCAGTTCATGCCGGGGGTGTACGGGGTCGTCTTGGTCGGAAGCGTGTTCAGTCCGATAAGCGTAACCGCAACGCCGACGACAGTCGCGGAAAGCGATGAAACGAGCTTGTCAACGAGGGAGAAGAGCGTTCCCATGATGCCGGGGATGAACTTGCCGGAGCGATACGTCTCATAGTCGGCGCAGTCTGCGACCATCGGGATGGGCATATCTGCGGTGGCGTAGTAAGCGCCGTAGCCGACGCCGAAGAAGAGGACGAAGAGGATGGTGTAGAGGTTCGTCTGAACGCCGCCGTCAAGCTTGAACACCATGTGCATGGCGGTGTCGGGGTTCCAGAGGAGCAGAAGCGCAAGCACGCCGATGTAGCACACAAACGCGACTGCGACGTAGGTCATAAGGCTTGCCTTCTGACCCTTCTTCTGGCTTGTGCGGACTGTGAGAGCGAAGAACGGAACAGCGAAAACGTAGCCTACGATCATCATCGGGAGATAAAGTCCGTCATAGTCGCCCATCATGCAGGAGTAGAGCATAATGAGAACGGTGATGTTCGTAGCGATGGAGAGCGCGAGCTTGCAGCCGCCGCCGGCAATCATAAGGCGCTGGAGGGGCTTGTTAGCCTTGATGATGGAGATGTACTCGCTGACCTTGACGGTCTCCTGCTTGCCGCCGAGACCGAAGTACTTGGGCTGATCCTTTTCCCAGATGCCGATGATGGCAAGGATGGTGAGCGCGACGGAGATGACGATGCCGATGGGCGTCATAGCGGCAAACCAGCTCTGGTTATAGTCGCCGAAGATGTTGTCGCGGGCGAGGATGGGCCCGATGAACTGCATAAGACCCATACCGGCGAGGGAGCCGACGGTGTTGAAGATGGTGAAGAGCGGGCGCTGCTTGGGGTCGTTCGTAAGAACAGCCTGCGCGGCTCTTGTGACGGAGGTCTGGAAGGTGTAGCCGATGACCCATACCGCGTAGAGGACGATGAAGAGCGTGTAGCGCAGCCACATCATTTCCGCGGGAACGAACGGGGTGAGAACGTAGAGGCAGATGACGGAAATCGCCATGATGACCGAGCCGATGACCATAAACGGGCGGAATTTACCGAACCTGCCGTTCGTCTTATCCATAAGAGCGCCGATTATGGGGTCGGTTATCGCGTCGAAAACGCGCATTCCGGTGACCATGAAGGACGCGAACACCGCGGCGATTCCGAGAACGGAGGAGCCGAAGGTCGCTATGTAGGTGAGAATGAGAACGTAATAGACGTTCGTTGCGCCGTTATTCAGCGGGAACAGCACGAGCTGATACGGCTTTGCGCGGTTTATGCCCTGATTTTCCATTTTAACACTCCTTACTCTTTATTAGTCCAGTTGGCGCCCTTGTCGCCGGCGTCCTTGAGAACGTAGCTCTCGTTGGGAACGCTGACCTTGCGGAACACCGCCTTGTCTATGAGATTTCCGCTTGCGACCTTGATGTTCGTCTCAGCGGTGAGCGGCACCTCAAACTCGAAGATGTGGCTGCCGACCTTCGTATCTACCTTATCGTCGTCGATGAAGAGCGATACCTCGTTCTGATTTGAGTAGACCTTGACCTTTATCTTATCTCCCGTGCGGTCAACGAAGCGCTTGGAGCAGATATGCACGAACGGGTCGTCAGACCAGTACGCCTTATAGAGATAGAAGCTGTCCTTGCGCGTCTTGCGGTCGAAGGTGACGAGGCCCTTGTGGTTCATACCCGGCTCGCCGCCCTGGTCGCGCGCGTCGGCGGCAAAGTCGAACATATTCCAGACGTGGGTCGCCCACATCCACGGATGGCGCTCGAAGCAGCGGAGCATATACTCGTGATAGATAGCCTGATACTCCTCGGTGTGGTCGCCGCGGTGCGGGTGCTCGGAGTGCAGGTTCGGCATACCCTCGCAGCCGTACTCGGAGTAGCCGAGGCAGCGGTCGGGGTAGACGGTGTGGAAGAAGTTCATCCACACGTCGTTCAGCCACAGTCCCGGAACGTACCAGCCGAGGTAGAGGTTCCACGATACGGTGTCGGTGATGTGCGCCACGGGGTTGAAGGGGCCGCACATCGCGTAGCAGGCGAGAGTCGTGAAGCGCGTCGGGTCCATCTTGTGGCAGAGGTCGTTGAGGACGCGGTGGTTATCCAGCATATCCTTATTGTCCTTTGTCGAGATGGTTATCTCGTTCGAGACGCCCCAGCAGACGATGGAGGCGTGGTTGTAGCACTGGGTGATTAGCTCCTTCATCTGAGAAATAGTGTTCTCCCTGCCGTTCGGCATATGCTCGGAGATGTACGGAATCTCAGCCCACACGACCATTCCGCGCTCGTCGCACAGGTCGTAGAAGTACTGCGAGTGCTGATAGTGCGCGAGGCGGATGGTGTTCGCGCCCATCTCGCAGATTATGTCCATATCCTCAAGGTGCTCCTTGTCGGTGATGGCGTTACCGAGACCCTTTCTGTCCTGATGGCGGCTCACGCCGTGGAGCGGATAATTCCTGCCGTTCAGTATAAAGCCGGTCTTGGGGTTGTAGTGGAAGTCGCGCACGCCGAAGCGGGTCGATACCTCGTCGCCGGAGTCGAGCTTCGCTGACGCGGTGTAGAGATACGGGTCGACTACGCCGTTCCAGAGGCGCACGTCGTTTATCGTGAACTCAGCCTTGTCCTTAACTCTCTTCGTCTCGCCGTTTACGGTGATCTCTACCTCGTCGGCGTTGTGCCACGTCTCGACCGTGACGTGAGCCTTCTTCCTGCCCTCCACGGGCTTTGCGGTGACCTTGATGCCGGGAGTTCCGAAATGGTCGAGCTCAAAGTGCTCCTTCGGCACTATGACGAGCGTGACGTCGCGGTAGATGCCGCCGTAGAAGGTGAAGTCCGCCTTCTGCGGGTAAACGCGGTCGTTGGGCGCGTTCGTTACCTTGACGGTCAGCTCGTTCGAGTCCTTTAGAAGCGGGGTTATCTCCTTTCGGAAGGTGGAGTAGCCGCCCTCGTGGGCGCATATCTTCTCGCCGTTCAGGAATACCTCGCATTCGGAGTTCACTCCGTCAAACTGGAGCCAGCAGAGCTCGTCTGCGCTGAGCTCCGGCTTTGCGAAGGTCTTGACATAGACGCCTGTGCCGCGGAAATAGTCGTTGCCGCCGTCCTGCCCGTCGATGTTGTTCCAGGTGTGCGGGAGGTCTACGGAAATCGGCTCCTTGCCGGTCAGAGTGAAGCGCCAGTCGGTCATTAGCTTTACGAACTTTCTCATTTTACCCCTCCGTGCTGAAATTTCTTGTGATACCATAATATAATGTCGGCGATAGTTGTGCAACAAGAACAACGCAAACTGCGATTTTTACCGCGTAAACTGCAAAAGTGCCGAATCTCGCGTTCGTTACCCTCTCGCTCTTATCGCCGCCTGCACTGTATGGTACGCCAGAATCGCCGTCGTAACGGCTCCCACACCGCCCGGCACCGGCGTTATCGCGCCCACAAACGGCGCGACATCGTTGAACTCCACGTCCCCGACCATATTGCCGTTCTCGTCAGTCGCAATCCCGACGTCCACGATGACCTGACCCGGGCGCACTGCGCCGACTGTGACGGTTCCCGGCTTGCCGACCGCCGTGACGATGATATCGGCGCGCCGGAGCTCCTCGTTGAGATTCTTCGTTTTAGAGTGGCAGACGGTTACAGTCGCGTTCTCGTTCATCAGAAGCTGGCTCACGGGCTTTCCTATGACGAGCGAGCGGCCGATGACCGCCGCCCTCGCGCCCTCGAGCTTTACTCCGTAGTAGCGCAGTATGGACAGCGCGCTCTCGGCTGTGCAGGGGTTGAAGCCAACCCTTGTGCCGGTGAAAATGCCGCCGAGCGAGGCGTCCGTTATGCCGTCCACGTCCTTTCTGACGTCGAGCGAAGCGCGCACGCGCGCGTCCGAGATAGCTTTAGGAAGCGGGCGGAAGATGAGCACCCCGTGAACGCTGTCATCGACGTTCAGCTGACGTATCCGCAGTATGAGCTCGTCCTCCTCGACAGAGGCGGGGAACATATAGTTGCGCACTGCGACGCCGCACGCCTCACAGCGCTTCATTGCCGCGCGCTCATAGTAGACGTCGGCGTCGCTCTCGCCCACGCGAACGAGCGCGAGAGTCGGGGTTATCCCCTCCTGCGCGAGTCTTGCCGCCCTCTCCGCAGTCAGAGCCGCAATCTCCTTTGCCACCGGCGCGCCCTTGAGCAGTGTTGCCATATTTACCACTCCCTGATAGTTTTTTCTCTATAATAGCAAAAAAGTCCGGTGACTTCAATCGAAATCACCGGATTTATTCACCAGCAAATCACCGAATTTTTCAGCCTTCCATCTGCTTGCCGAGGAAGCCCGCCACCGTGGCGGCGAGCTTGCCCTCAAACTCCTGCGGCGCGCTCTCAGAGTCCGTTATGAACGCCACCGCGCCGAGGATATCGCCCTCGCTCAGTATGGGCGAGAGAGCGTTTACAGAGTACCTCTCAGCGCCGTCCACGATGGCGACGCGCTTGTCCTTTGCGCCGCGGACGTAGCTTTTGCGGCTCGAGATGAGCTTCTCGCAGTCCTCGCTGAGCGCCTTGCCCATCAGCTCGCGCCTTGCGGCGCCCTGAACTGCGATAACGCTGTCGCGGTCGGTTATTACGCAGGGCACTCCCGCGCTCTTGCCGAGCGTTTCGCACATACCGGCGGCGTATTCGCCCAGCTCGCCCATCGGCGAGTATTTCTTGAATATGACCTCGCCGTCCTTCTCCGTGAATATCTCGAGCGGGTCGCCCTCGCGTATGCGCAGGGTGCGCCGAAGCTCCTTCGGGATAACGACCCTGCCGAGGTCGTCGATTTTTCTGACTATGCCTGTTGCTTTCACTGTCCAAGCCTCCTTCCCGGAGGTATTATTTGCAATTACTGCAAAATAATTCGTCTGTAAGAGTGTAAAAACACCCTTAAGAAGCTTAAGAAGCTGAACACCCTGAAAACACTTATACTCTCTTCTCATATATATATATATTT
>JAFVCD010000028.1 GCA_017479425.1 Oscillospiraceae bacterium | reverse complement strand
GCACCGAGGCGCGAAGCGGCGACGGCGAGATTCGCGGGAGCACCGCCGGGATTTGCGTTGAACTTCGGAATTCCGGCATCCGTCACGCCGGACTGAGTGAGGTCAATGAGAATTTCTCCAATTGCAGTTATGTCAGTCATCTTTTTCCGCTCCTTTAATGATTTCAAGTGCGCTCGTTTCAGAGCCCTTTGTAAAGCCGCTTCGTGAAAGAATAATTCCGCTATTTGTTTCCGTAATAAGAATGAGCACGTTTTTGCCCTTAAGCGTTCTCACGATCTCTCCGTATTTCACCGTAAGAGAGCGTTCTCCGGTTTCGACCTCAATGCAATCATCATAAAACGAAACCGTGCGCTCCGGGTCAAAAACCTTCTCCCACGCGCGTTTTGCCTTGCCGTTCGGAATAAACACGTTCGCCCAGAGCCACGCGATCACGAGCGCCGCAAGCTCCAGAAGCGCAAGTGGAAGTCCGTCTCCGTTCCGGAGCGCAATTCCGGTCAGAACCGCCCACAGAACACCGAGCCCCGCAAACAGGAGGTTAAGCAGCTTTCCGTTTTTATCGCGGTACACAAGACCGTTTGCCTCGTAAAAGAGCTTTTTTGTGAGCGTGTAGGAGTTTACGCAGACGGGGTCAGTCATTGTTCACCCTCCCCGGATACTTTTCCGCTATCTCGTCCTCGATTTTCAGCGCCTCGTCGAGGTCGGGATATACGATGTGCAGCGAGAGAAACAGAATGTACCATATCCCGAGCACCGGCACAAGAAAAGCAGTCCACGGCAGCAGGAGAAACGCCAGCGCCCACCAAATAAGCTGTAAAAGCGCTGAGAGCATCGTTTTCCAGAAGTATTTGATTATAAAAAGCAGGCTGTTTTTGAGTCGGATCACGGTAGACTGCGTGAAAATGACGATCTGCGGCCACCATACCGTAAAAAGAGCGATGACAATAAGCGTAGAGAGCGCAATAAGCACAAGCGTCATCGGCGTCACCTTCGCCGCTCCCCACAAAACGAGCGCGCCGCCGAAAACTATGACCGCAAGGTAAGTATTCTGCAAAGCGCCAGGCAAAAGTGAGTCGCGCCAGTTTTGCCTGAGCGCGCGCTTCCATACAGTCCACCAGTCGCCTTTATCGTCGCGCAGTCGGCGCATTATGAGGTCAACAAGGCAGCCATACCCCACTCCCGCGACGGCGCCTCCGAAAACGCCGGAGAGAAGCGCAACTAAAAGCGAGCGAGACAGCACCGCATACGCAACGCCCGCGGCAAGCGGAATATAGAAGAGAAGCGTGATAAATCCGACCCTCAGAAAATCCTTCCACGAGCCCTCGAGCACCTCTCTGTACCGCGGAAAGCCGCTCTTTCGCAGACCCGTGTATTGCTCCCGCTCATCCGGAAAAAATAAGCCCATATTAACCCTCCGCACTCTCCGCAAAGTGGATGCCGGAGATGAATTTTTTTAGTATTTCGTCGCTGTCCGCGCCGCCGTCCGTCATGACCTCGACGCTGATCGCGCCGCCCGGCGCCCTTCCGAAAGCCGCTGACCCTCCGGAATAAGCGCCGTCAGCCTCCTTTGACGTCATCGTGAGCGTATCAAAGCCCTCGATCTGCGGACCCTCGGCAGCTTCATAGTTCTCTTTTTCGATGCCGAGCCAGTCGGCTATGGCGCTCTCCGGCTTATCCGTCTCCATATAGAGAAGAAGTACCTGCACAGGGTAAGCGACAGCCTCCTTGCCCTCGGAGTTCGTCACCGTTCTGCCCTCGCCCTTTGCCCAGGCGTAGTAGTAGATTCCGGAAATGCTGAGCACGTCGTTTTCCTCGACAAGCTCGAACCCCTCCGGCGCCTCAACGCCGATGCGATCTCCGACCCTGACCCACGAATCAGGCCATTCGGGGTGCTTTATCTGCGCAGAGCAGGAAGAGGCGAGCATAATAATCGCAAAGATCAGTAAAAACAGCCGCCTTTTCAACTTAGCGCCTCCTTGATTCTGTCCCACATGGCGATTTCGCTCTCGCGCCCCTCCGCCATCTCTCCGTAGTAGCATCTCCGACCGACAAAAAGCCCCGTATCTCCGACCGGCAAAACGTAAATATCTCCGCCCTCGGCGGGTTCGCCGTTTTCATCGGCATAGATCTCAAGCTCCCGCTGAAGCTTTTCGGGCTTGTCTGTAATAAAAAACGCACTCTCGCCTGCTGTGATGTCGGCGATCAGCACAGTATTCGCGGCGTAATTGTAGTACAAGGCTGTCTCCAGATCTCCGCCGTTAGCCAGCGCATAGGCGCGGATTTCGACGCTTACGCTTCCGTCGCCGTTTCTGTCGTCCGCAAGCGCTTTGAAGCGCTCGCTGAGGCTCTCGACAAGCGCGCCGTCCGCGGCAGAGTCGGTTACGAGCGCGAAGATATAGTCCGGCTTGACCTGCCCCACGCCAAGAGCGTTCAGCACTATGCTGACGATGATCGCCGCGAGCACCGCCCAGACGACAAGCCACCATTTATTATAATCGAACCAGTTTTTTATTTTTTCCTCTCGCGTCATTGGCGCTTCGGGAGCAGGCTTCTGCTGTTCCCGCGCTTTTTTCAGCAGGTACTCGCTCGCCATTTTTACGCTTTCGTGGTGCCGCCGTAGGCATAGCTCACCGGCAGGCAGACGAGGCTCGGATTCTTCGCGCCGTCGGGATTCAGTACCATATCAACGCAGGTTTCCGCCATCGCCTGCACCGGCTGAACGATTGTGGAACAGGTGTAGTCGAGATCGCCGAACATCTGCACTCCGTCGTAGCCTATAAGCTGAACATCCTCCGGTACTCGAAGTCCCATCTCTGTCAGCATCTTCCGAACGACGTAAACCATAGAGTCCGTCACGCAGAAAATACCGTCAAATTCAAGCTTTCCGGCTCTGTAATGCTCGCGCAGAAAATCTGCGAAAGCAGAGTAGGGCGTGCCATCATCCACTATTTTCAGCGTATAGTCAATTTCAGCGGCTTCACACGCAGATACAAAGCCGTCCTTGCGCTTGTTCGGCTCGTTAGTGAGCTTAGTGCCGATACGTAGGAAAGCGAGGTGGCGGCAGCCGTTTTCAATAAGCTTTTCCGCCGCAAGGCGCCCGCCTCCGTAGTTATCGCTTGCAACGCAGGGTATGCGCGTTCCGAAGTAGCGGTCGATGGATATGAGGGTAACACCGTCGGAGACCTTGAGATTCTGATTATAGCTCAGGCAGATAATACCGTCCACCTTCTGCTGCTCGGCGAGAATGACGTTTGCCTGCTCCATTCCCGGATCATAGTCCGTTTCATAGACGAGCATACGGCAGCCTTTTGCCGCAAGCGCGCGCCCGATGGCGCTGACAAGCGAGGTGAAGAAGGGGTTTATAAGGTTCGGCATCAGCACCGCCACCGTATTCGTGCGCGTTGCCTTCAGCCCCTTTGCGTAGCTGTTTATTCTATAATCAAGCTTTATTATTGCTTCATTTACGCGAGTGCGGTACTCCTCGCCCACCGGCAGGCCGTTTACGACCTTTGAAACGGTGCCGAGCGCGACGCCCGCCTCTCTTGCGACGTCCTTCATCGTCGGTACGGGTTTTCGCTCCGCCATAGTCGAGCCTCCTCTTTCGTGAAATTCACGTGAACTGATGATGAAATTATATCAGCGCGCAGCGCTTTTGTAAAGAGCTATTTCAAAATTTTTGTGAAACGATATTTACAAGTTCCGTCTGTCATAGTGCCTAAATTACTCTTTTCTGATTTGTTTAAATCCGACAAAGTGTATTTTGCAGTGCGTTTTTTGTTAAAAAAATATTGACCTATCGCAATTTGATGTGCTACAATCGGCGCGTATCGAAAAATCGTTTCACGGAGACCGCAGCCCTTTGCTCACAGGTTGGTGACCCGGTTCAGAGGACAGGTCAAAATTAAATAAGGAGGGATCCTCTGCGTGAGCACTTTGCAAAAGACCGCAAGGCCAAAGGGAAAGACTCTGGGGCGCCGCATAATCGAGAACTGGCAGCTCTATGTCATGCTTATTATCCCCGTGGTCATTACGATCGTGTACAAGTACATTCCGATGTACGGAATCCAGATCGCGTTCAGAGACTACAAGCCCGCTCGCGGCTTCTTCGGCAGCGAATTTGTGGGACTCAAGTGGTTTGAGCGCTTCTTTACCGCACCTACCTTCCAGCGAATGATTGTAAATACCGTGAAGCTGAGCGTTTTCAATCTCCTTTGGAGCTTCCCGGTGCCGATCATACTCTCTCTTGCTATAAATCAGCTCAGATTCAAGCGCTATAAGAGAGTAGTCCAGACCGTTCTCTATGCTCCGCACTTCATTTCCATCATGGTCGTATGCGGTATGATCCGCATCTTCCTCAGCCCCTACGGAGGTCTTATAAACCTCATCACCGGTCAGCAGATCGACTTTATGACCGTTCCCGAGGCGTTCCGCACGATCTACATAGCCTCCGGCATCTGGCAGGACGCCGGCTGGGGTACGATAATCTATCTCGCCACGCTCTCCGCCGTCGATCCCGGACTCTACGAGGCGGCTAAGATTGACGGTGCGAGTATGTTCCAGCGCATTCTCGTAATCGACATTCCCGAGCTTATACCGATGATCGTCCTCCAGCTCATCATGGCGGCGAGCGGCATCATGAGCGTCGGCTTCGAGAAGGTGTTCCTGCTCCAGACCCAGCTCAACAAGGCGACGAGCGACGTTATCGCCGTTTACGTCTACGAGCAGGGTATCGTAGACCACGCTTACAGCTATTCAACCGCCATCGGCCTTTTCAATACGGTGATCAACATCATCCTTCTTGTTATCGTCAACAAGATCGCCAAGAAGGCCGCCGACGTCAGCTTTGTATAAGGAGGATGCGGTATGAATACTAAACAGAAAAGCGTCGGACTCTCCGACAAGACAAGCGATATTATCCTCGTGGTCGCCACCGCGGTCATAATGGTGCTTATCGCCTACCCGCTCTATTACGTCATAGTGGCGTCCGTGTCCGACCCCTACGACGTCTACGCGGGCAAGACCTTCCTGCTTCCGAGCCAGTTCACTCTTGAGGGCTACGCGGCAGTTTTCGCAAACTCAAATCTTCTGAACGGCTTTATTAACTCCGTAAAATACACCGTCATCGGAACGATTTACTCCGTAGTGACCGTGTATCTGACCGCATATCCCCTCTCCCGCCGCAATCTCCCCGGCAGAAAATGGATCAGCATCTTCTTTGTAATCACGATGTATTTCGGCGGCGGACTTATCCCCACCTACCTCGTCGTCCGCGACACCGGACTTCTCAACAATATGTGGGCGCTGTTCCTGCCCGGCGGCGTCGGAATGGGCAACGTCATCATCGTCCGCAACTTCTTTGAGAACAACATCCCGAAGGATCTCTTCGAGGCGGCAGAGATAGACGGCGCCGACAACTGGACTATCTTTTACAGGGTCGTCGTGCCGCTGAGCCGCTCCATCATGGCGGTCATCGTCGTGTTTTCAATGGTCGCGTTCTGGAACGACTGGTTTACGGCTCTCATCTACCTCCAGAAGGATCAGGCTCCGTTCCCGCTCGTGCTCCGCGGCATACTCATCACCACCGAGGCGATGAGCAGCATGACCGGAGGAATGAGCTATGCGGAATCCAATCGCATTTCCGAGCTTGTCAAGTTCGCCTCCATGATCGTCGCCGCCGCTCCGATGCTCATAATCTACCCCTTCGTTCAGAAATACTTTGAGCAGGGCTTCATGAGCGGCGCCGTAAAAGGATAAAAAAGGAGAAATGAAAATGAAAAGAATTACAGCAATCGTACTCGCGCTTGTAATGGTATTCGCCCTCGCCTCCTGCGGCAGCGGTACTCAGACCCGCGGCGACGAGAATCAGAATGAGTTTCTTATCGTCGGCGGTATGAGCGCTCTTTCGAGCGGCAACGACTCCAATCCCGTTCTCGTAGAGCTCGCTGAGAAGGCGGGCGTTGAGATCGAGTGGGATCTTATGTCCGACTCCCTCGGCGAGAAGGTAGGCGTTCTCATCGGCGGCAACCAGCTGCCCGACGCCTTCATCGCCTGCAATTTCAACCAGAACGATCTCAATGAGTACGGCTCTGACGGCACCTTCATTGACATCACGAAGTACATCACCCCGGAGATCATGCCGAATCTCTCCGCAATTCTCGAGAAGCACCCCGAGATCAAGAGCGGCATCACTCAGGCTGACGGCTGCATCTACGGTCTGCCCTCCGGCGAGCTTATGGGTACCGCCGCCATCGGCGCTGACGACGATCTCTCGATCTATGCCATTCCTGAGTTCTCCATGATCAACAAGACCTGGCTCGACGAGCTCGGACTTGCCGTTCCGACCAACCTCACCGAGCTGCACGACGTTCTCGTCGCCTTCCGCGACGCTGAGAAGGGCGGCGCCGGCAGCACCATCCCGATGTCCACCGGCTACGACCAGTGGTGCTGGGGTCAGGAGATCTTCTACGCCGGCTTCGGCTTCACAAACTTCACCTCTGATATTTGCTTCGACCTTATCGCAAACCCCGACGGCACCGTCAAGTTCGTCTCCGCGACCGAAGAGTACCGCGACGCCGTGACCTATTTCCATGATTGGTACGCCGAGGGTCTTATGGATCTCGAGATGTTTTCTCAGTCCACCTCTCAGCTCATCTCCAAGGTCTCTGGCGGCAAAGTCGGCGTGACAACCTGGTGGGAGATAAAGGAGATCGCTGGCGACCACACCGATGACTTCGTTTTCCTTCCCCCGATGTACGGCCCCCAGGGCACGAAATACGCCACTACCCGCAACGTCAACATCCGCTCCGGCCCGGGCGTCACCAGCGGCAACCTCAACGTAACGAGCGCCTGCGGCAATCCCGAGCTTCTCCTCAAGTACTTCGACCAGTGGTATGATCCCGAGGTCACGATGCAGCTCCAATATGGCCCCATCGGCATCTACTTCACCGAGAAGGACGCAAACGGCGTATGGCAGTCCATTACCGACGAGGCGGCAAAGGCTCAGTTCGGCAAGTCCTCCGGCGAGCTCAAGGGTCAGTATGAGGTTCTCGGCCCCCGTCTTATCCTCGCCGAGTACTACAACAAGATCTTCTACATGGAGGATCGCGCCACCGAGCGTCTGCACCAAATTGAGGAGTATTGGATGCCTTACGTCCAGTCCCCCGCCGTCTATCCCAACGACGTCACCTTCACTAACGACGAGCTCGAGGTCATCAGCCGCTATAAGGCGGACTTCGTAAGTCAGGTCGCGGAGTACGAGGGTACATGGCTCAAGAACGGCGGCCCCACCGACGACGAGTGGAACGCATATCTCAAAATGCTCGAGGACAACTGCGGCATGAGCCGTCTGCTCGACGTCTACCAGAGCGCCTATACGCGCTATATGAGCAATAAGTAACTATTTCCCCGATAAGGCAGCCGTTTTCTGCGGGATCCGGCTGCCTTATACTAATCCCTGATCAAAAGCTTTTTATGTGCATGGAGGATTTTTATGACGAGTGATATTTTACAGAAGGCCCGCGACTACGAGGAAAGGTTCGGAGCATTTATAGGCGAGTCGGAGCGCCCGGTATTTCACTATTCAACGCGCATCGGCTGGCTGAACGACCCGAACGGCTTCTCGGTCTATAACGGGAGGTACCATCTCTTCCACCAGTATCACCCATATTCAAATCAGTGGGGTCCTATGCATTGGGGTCACGCCGTTTCAGCCGATATGCTGCACTGGGAGTATCTCCCGGTTTCGCTCGCGCCAGACGCTGAATATGACGGCGCGGGCTGCTTTTCCGGCTCGGCGGTCACTCTTGACGACGGCAGGCAGCTTCTTCTGTACACCGGCGTGCGCGAGGAGCAGCAGCCGGACGGCTCAAAAAAAGCGTATCAGACCCAGTGCGTTGCCGTCGGCGACGGTGTAAATTACGAAAAATATTCTTTCAATCCCGTGCTCAGCGGCAGGGACGTGCCGGAAGGGTTCTCGGAAAACGACTTCCGCGACCCCAAAATATTCCGCGAGAGGGACGGCTCATTCGGCTGCGTCGTCGGCTGCCGGACGGATGACGAGAGCGGCGCGATACTCTATTTCCGCTCTGAGGACGGCTTCAGATGGAATTTTGTCTCGGTCGTTGACAGGAGCTGGAATGAGTACGGCAAGATGTGGGAATGCCCCGACCTCTTTGAGCTTGACGGCAAAGCCGTGCTTCTGACAAGCCCGCAGGATATGAGCCCGATAGGTCTTGAATTTCACAACGGAAACGGAACGCTCTGCGTTATCGGCTCGATGGACGAGAAAAACGAGCTTCAGCGCGAGAGCGTGCAGGCGATAGACTACGGCATTGACTTTTACGCTCCGCAGACTCTTCTCACTCCCGACGGCAGGCGCGTAATGATAGCGTGGATGCAGAACTGGGACACCTGCACAAGCCACCCCAGCGACGCCAAGTGGTTCGGTCAGATGACCCTTCCTCGCGAGCTTACCATCAGAGGCGGAAGGCTCTGTCAGAATCCGATCCGAGAATTAGACGCGATGCGCGGCAGAAGGGTCAGCTACGAGAACATTCCCGTCAGCGCGGAGACTACGCTTCGCGGGGTTTACGGCAGAGTTCTCGATATGACTGTCACCGTTCGCCCGCGCTCAAAGGGCTCCTATGACCTCTTCCGGCTGAAATTCGCAAGGGGCAGTCAGCACTACTCCTCGGTATCCTACCGCCCGAATGAGCAGCTTCTGCACCTCAGCCGCAAGATGAGCGGCTTTAACCGCGACTTTGTACACGACAGACGCATAATCGTCGCCGACCGAGGCGGCGAGATAAAGCTGCGCATAATCCTTGACCGTTTCAGCGCCGAAATCTTCGTAAACGACGGCGAGCAGGCACTGACGATGACATATTACACCCCGCTCAGCGCCGACGGCATCAGCTTCGAGGCTCACGGCGACGCCGTGATAGACGTTGAAAAGTATGACGTCAGGGCGTAAAAGTGAAAAATCCACAAGCCCCGGTTTTTCCTTGAAAAGCCGGGGCTGTTTTCGTATAATAACTAATGACAAAAAAAGCAAAGCGAGGTCATTACTATGCTTGACTGTATTTCCGTTGAAAATATGCGTCTCAGCGACCGGAAAACCATCGAAAGCTTCACTCCGAGCCTCACGCTGATGTACCGCGCGGCTATGGGTGTATTTCTCGCCGCCGAATGGCGCGGCGATATTGCTATCGTGGTCGGTTCTGGCAATAACGGCGGCGACGGCTTCGCGCTTGCCTGCATTCTCAAAGAGCGAGGTTTCGATTGCCGGGTCGTCACGTTCTCCGGCAAGCTATCCCCCGACAGCGCTTTTTACGCAGAAAAGGCAAAACAGCTCGGGGTAAGAATCAGACCCTTCGCTTCCGGCTGTTTTGAGGGTGCGGACGTGATCGTTGACTGCCTTCTCGGCACCGGCTTTTCAGGCAGTATCCGCGAGCCATACGCCGCCGCTATCAATGAGATGAACGCATCCGGCGCCTATGTTGTCAGCGTAGACATTCCCAGCGGCATGAACGGCGATACCGGTGAAGCCGACCTCGCCGTTCTATCCGATCTCACTGTGACGATCGGCTTTGTAAAAATCGGTATGCTTGCGCCAAGTGCCGGTGAGTATATGAAGCGCCTTGTCTGCGCCGATATCGGCATAGTCCTTGACCGCGAGGAATATAAAATTTGCTCCGATGACGAGTGGAACGAGAATTACGCAAGGCTTGATATTTTCCGCCGCTGCCCGCCTTACCTGAATATGCGGCCCATAAATGTTCGAGGTGTAAAATACTGATTCCGTGGAGATTTGCTTTTCTCCACGGTTTCCTTTTGCGTCGCAGTAATCAGAGCATTGCGTAACACGGACAATACCACTTTGATTCCTACAAGTCGAGAACAATCTTCTCGTCAAATCGGAGATTTTTATTTCCAGCACCTCTTGAAGCGCCTCGCCGGCGGTGCGCTTATTCTTATCGAAGGCGTGGGTGGTGCTGACCTGGTTGTGTCCGAGGATACCGGCTACCGTCGCCACATCCGTGCCGTTTGCTATCATAAGGCTCGCTGCGGTGTGGCGCAAGGAGTGAACTGTAAGGTTTTCCGGCAGTCCATGCTTTTTGAGTATCAGACCTGTGCTGAGCAGAAGCTTGTAGTAGGTTTCGTACTTGATGTTCTCCTCCTTCAGCGCCGCTTTCTGTTATTATTATTTTATGCCGATTTTCTCGCCGCTGTGCGGCAACCGAAAATCATGGCATGCCGCCCTACACCTCGTTTTACAGTCTTTACCTACTAAGCGCAGGGAGTATGCGGTCGATGTTCTGCTTCAAACAGCGTTGCCTGTCCATTTAGCCACTTCTCTGTCTGCTTCTTCGTCAGGTCCTTAGGCGGATGTACTTTCTTTTGCTGCGCCGGTCTGCGCTTGCCTTCATAGTCATAGCCCATCGAGACTACTATGAGGTAAGCGTTTCCGCGCTCATCGCACGAAAACTGCATATCTGCTCCTTTCTTCTTCTTTGTCATCACGAACCCGCTCCGCTGGGCTTCGTGATGATTTGTCTGTGACAGTAGGTGCGCTCCAAAAATGAGGTATCGCCATGTCCCGCCAGCTCCGCTACCGTCTGCTTGTCCACGCCGTTGTGGAGGAGCGTTGAGACGAACAGGTGTCGGAGCGTGTGGAGGTGAAACTCTTTTGGGAAGCCGAGGTCTTCATATATCTTACGCAGGTGTTTTGTAAATGAAAACGTATGTCTGTTTTTGCACAACTTTTGTATTTATCCTGCCTATATTCCCATGCTCCATAGATGCAAACAGTAAGTGAGAAGCCGCTTTCACGACTTCTCACTTTGTATTGGGACTATTTTTTACGGTGTCTTTTTGTCAGAAATATATATATTCTCTTCAAACGCTATCCGTTTATCTATCGTTTCTTGTGCAAAGGATAAAGGCGCTTCAGCGTCGAACATATGCTTCGCGCCGCGGATTATATTTGCCTCTGTTCCAAGCCTATGCGCGCACTGTAACGCTTCAGTGCAGAGTATGTCAAGCTCGGCCGCCTCGACATAGGTCACCGGCAAGCCGGAGAAGTCCTCGTGCCGCATCGGGGCAAGATACTTTACCATCTCCTGCGGCGCGTTTCTGAGATAAGAGTCCCACATAAGCCGGTTTGCCCTCGCTGTCCACGCAGCCTCCGGCATTTCATTATCAGTTCTATCATCAAGCGCCGGATAGATGAGCATCAGACCGTCCGGCGCGGAAATACCCTCATCCCTTGCCCGGAGAGCTATGCCAAGCGCCAGCGCGCCGCCGGCACTCTCGCCATATACTATGAGCTTCGGATATTTTTCCCGCAGCTTTATGTATTCCCGAAGGCAGAAGCCGAAGATCTCATCTGCGCCCGCGTCTGGGACAAGCGGATATTCCGGCACGAATACGGCGCAGTCAAGCTCCTTTGCGTATCTCTCCGCAAGCCTCAAAGAAAAAGCCTGTGCAGGCAGGTAAAACCCGCCGCCGTGAAGATAGAGCATCGCCCTCTCTTCGCTCTCTCCGAAAATATAGTCCTGCTCCTTTACTCTCTGCGCCTCAAGCTGTACCGTGCGCCGCAGCATTCTGAGCGCATTTTTCATTCCCGGCGCTGTCGGATCTATTTCAGGCAGCTTATCTGTATTCATAGGTTCTCCGGGCAATGCCCAACTCCTCGTTTGTCGGTATCACAAGCACGCGCACCTTTGAATCCGGCGCAGAAATGTCCTCTTCGTTTTTGCCGTTTTTCTCTTTATCTATCTTAACGCCGAGGAGCCCCAGCTTTTCGCAAACTCTCTGACGGATATAGGCCGAATGCTCTCCTATTCCGGCTGTGAACACGAGACAGTCAAGCCGCCCCAGATCCATGGTGAAGGCGCCGATATAGTGGACTATGCCGGTTACAAACACGTCTATGGCAAGCTTCGCTCTCTCGTTTCCGTCCTCCGCAGCCTCAATAACGTAGCGCAGGTCGTTTGAAACTCCGGAAATGCCGTAAAGCCCGCCGGTTTTCTGCATACCCTTCAAAATTTCATCGTCAGAAGCTCCCTCGCTTCTGAGAAAATACGGCATGCTTGCGTCCATATCTCCCACTCTGTTTGCGTGGATAAGTCCGCTCTCAAGGCTCATGCCGAAGCTTGTGTCAACGCTTCTGCCGTTCTCAATCGCGCAGACGGAGCAGCTTCCGCCCAAGTGGCAGGAAACGGCTGCATACTCGCCGTATCTCGCGTTCAGAACGTCCGCGATATACCCGTGACTTGCGCCGTGGTATCCCAGGCGCTGAACCCCGTATTTTTCATACCATTCGTAGGGTACGCCGTAGATTTTGCGCTCGAGCGGTATCGTGCGGTGGAAAGCCGTTTCAAAGCAGCCTACGAATCTGGCCTCAGGTAAAAAGCTTCGCATTACCTTAATTGCCGCAAGGTATGCTCTGTTGTGCAGGGGTGCGAGGCTTATCCAGTCCTCCATTCCACGTAAAACCTCATCGTCAAGCTCGTGTACGCCGAGGTGGCCTTTGGAGAGCGTCGCCTTGTAGCCCACTCGCTCTATCTCGGAAACCGATCCGAGCACGCCGTATTCTTTATCGGTGAGATATTCAAGAAAAAGGCGTATACCGCTCTCATAATCCGGAATGTCCGCCTTTTCAGCGGCGTTTTTCTTCTCTGTGAGGAAGTTTTCGTATTTGAATACAGCGTCCTTATCGCTGCCGACGCGCTCTACGCCGCACTGCGCGAGCACCCTTGCCTCCGGCATTTCGTAGAGCTTGAATTTAAGGCTGGTCGAGCCGACGTTGCAGACTAAAACCTTCATTTCAATAACCTCCGAGGTAATCGAGGAGCTCCTGCATTCTCTTATCTCCACCGGCCGCGGGTTTCCAATCGACCTGGAGCGATTTGTAGCCCTGCTTTTCAAGAACGTCGGCAAAAGATTTTGGCCCAACGTTGACCACAACAAGCTCCGAACGGAACAGGCTCAGTATCTTGCTTGTATCTGTCATTGCGCGTCCCTCCTGAGTTTTACTATCTCCGCGCAGAGCAGCGCGGCGCGGTAATTTGTGCGGCATACGATGACGCCGGCGTCGCGAAGCTCCTGCTCCTGCTTTCTTATGTCCTGCCAGTCTGCGGTCGTGCCGAGAACGGAGGCTATAAACACTATCTTCCCGCCTCTTTCAGCAGCCATCTTCTGAGCCTTTATAATATCCGGCACCATATATCCGCATGGGTCTGGATGTCCCGGAGGCGTAAGAATAACATCGAGAACGATGACCGCAACAGTGGGATCCGACGCCTCTTTCAGTATTGCCGGCTTTCTTATGGACGCGTCTATCGCAGGGTGCGGTCTGCCGAGGGTGTACTCCTCCTCACCGTAATCGATGCAGGTGTGCTCCCGGCTATCGCCCTTGAGCTTCCACTCCGGCGAGAGAGGCGCGTTCGACCATATCCCGCCCGCGGCATCCCACATAGTGCGCATAGCCTCGTCGAGATACGTGCCGCCTGTATATGCTCCGCGCAGATACTTCTGCTCCGGCGCCATTCCCTTTACCGCTTCCTTCGCCGTCTCCTTAAGCTCGTCAATACTGCCGAGGGAATAATCGCTATGTATAAGCTCCAGCGCTCTCAGTGCGCAGTCGTCGAGATTTTCCGCCCAGACAGAGCCGGTCGCCTCGATGGTTTCTCTGTCGCAGCCCATAAAGAATACGACTCTCGGCTTCTTCATCCCGCTTATTCTTTCAAGCAGCTTTTTGAGAACGCTGTCGGCGGGCTTTCTCGAAATGAGGATTATATACTTTGTCTCCGGGTCGGCCTCCAGCGCGTCGATGCCCATGAGCATTGTTATGCCGCCCACCGGCTCCTTGAGGTCGTTGCCGCCGGTGCCTATGGTCTGGCTTACGCCGCTGCCCGCCTCGTGGAGTATCGCGGCGACGTGCTGTATGCCCGTTCCTGAAGCTCCGACGATGCCGAACGGGCCTCGGTTGTTTATGCTGGAGAGAACCAGAGCCGCGCCGTTTATATTTGCAACGCCGCAGTCGGGTCCCATGCACAAAAGTCCCTTTTCTCGTGCTAGTTCCTTCATCTCCCGTTCGTCCGAAAGCGGAACGTTATTTGAGAATACGCAGATATGCATTCCCGCGTTAAGCGCCTTTTTCGCTTCCTCAAGCGCATATTCGCCCGGCACGCTTATCTGGCAGAGGTTTGCCCTCGGCTCATGTTCCTTTGCCTGAGCGCTCGTTCTGAACGACACTGGCTTTTCCTCATCGTCCACCGGCGCGCTCTCTGTGCGGAGCTTCTCTATGGCTTTATTGAACGCCTCCTCGCTCTCCGCTTCGGCGACTATCACATAATCCGAGTCGGCTGCGGCAAGTATTTCGGGTGCTGTAAGTCCTATCTCCTTCGTGACCTCCTTGAACACCTCAGTCGCCATACCTACGTATCCCGTACCGATACCGGGCTGATCGTTCAGCATAGCCGTTTCCGAGAGGGTCTCGAGGGAATCTATATATCTGTCCTTTTGGATAATAAAAAATACACTCATTACTCCTCGCCCTCCATTCTCTTTACCTCATTCGCTACACCCTCAACGGCTTTTTTGAAAACCTCCATAGGAAGCTCGGCTGCTCCTGCGCCAGCCTGACCTCCGGTCTTGAGTGCGCTGCCTCCATGGGATACAGGCAGAATGTTAAGACCTACAACCTTTCGGATATCCACTCCGACCGGGAAGCCTCTGTAATCGTCCCACGGTACGGGCGCGAAGTTATGCTCCCCGAGAGAAACCTGCCTTGCCTTTTCCGTGCGCTCTTTTGCGTCGCGGAAGGTGCCGCCGGTCATTCTGAGATAGACCGGGCCAGCAATAGCGCTCATGCCGCCGAGGCCCCAGACCTCCGTAACGCAGCTGTCGCCGAGGTAGCCGAGAAGGTCGGCTTCCGTGGTGGTCGGCTTCAGGAAGATTCCGGAAATCTTCGGCGCCGGCGTAGTGTACCACCTGTTTCCCGTTGCGGCAACCTGTATGCCGAACTCGACTCCGTTGCCTCCCATGCCCACCATAACGGTGGAGTACGGCTCCTCCTTCGCCTTCTGCATAACAGCCTCTACTCCCGCCATCATAACGTGCAGGAAGAAGCGGTCGTTCGCGCAGATCTCCTTTATTACCCTGTCCCTCGCAGGATGCTGAACATCAAGAAGAAACGGAACGAGTTCAAGCGCGAGAGCCATTGAAGCCGCAGGCTGGCGGTTATGGTTCTCATCGCCCATTCCGGCAGTTTTGGAGAGGATTCTTACGAGGTCTATTCCTCCGCTTTTTCTGACTGCCTCACCCAGAACCTCTGCATAGTCGCCTCGAATAAAGCGCAGATTCTCCTCAACATCTTCGCCGTAAATGCCCCAGCGGAGCACTCTCGGATTTGAGCCGGGGTGCGGCACGCAGTAGCCTGCCCCGCCGGAGGTCTTATCCTCCACTACGAACACCGGCATACTTGCGCTCATAACGCTTGACGCGGCGTTGCCGCAGTTATAGTCCTGACTGGGCGCGATCTTGATCTCGCCGCGCAAAACCATCTCCCACGCCTCGTCCACGTTCTTTGCAAGGCCGTCATGGCAGGCGGCGCCGCAGACCGCGGTTTTAAGCGGTATCGGCAATTCCTTCACCTCTATCGGCGGTCCGGGAATAAGTATGAGATTCTTTTCCATACCCGGAACTGCGTCTATTGCCGGACGAACGTCCGTCCAGACTGGGCGCGCCTTCGTCATTATATTTATTACCCTCTCATTGGCTTCTGCTACCTTTTCCGGAACTGTCATCTATTTTCCTCCTTGACTGCAATGCAGGCGTGAAAGTTCAGCCTTGGTAAATAAATTGTCAGCTCTCCGTCGGAAAGCTCATATTCTACATTATCCGGGTCGTCAATATTTTCGCAAATTGCGGTCTTCCGCTCCCACGGTATAGTTATACTCTGGTCTCTCAGCTCCGCCGGATCAAAAAAGCTGTTGCCAAAACGGCCTGTTCCGTTCACAAAATGAATGATCTCCGCGCCGTCCTTGACTCCGCGGGTAACCTCGACCATAGGGCTGATTTTTTTCCCGATGCTCTTTATTTTGCACTTAGCTTCAATAAGCTCCCGCGCATAGTCGAGATATGACGTGTGTCCATCTGTGCAGTAGCACTCGCCGATAAACCACGGAAGTGTGATGCACTTACCTCCGCCGAAGGTGTTCACAACAGCGCATGGATACTCTGTCGGCGGCTCTGTTGCATAACACAGCTCCGGTGGACCGAATCGCTCAGGCGCGAGATATGACCCGAGCTTTTCCGCGCCGGGCTTTACTGTGCTTTTAATATACTTCTTTCCCGGAATGAGGCGTTTGCCGCCGTCCAAAAGCACTGCGCCCTCGTTTTTATCTGTATTCTGTACTCCTGTAACGCCGACAGCTTCAAGCTCCGGTACGGCGCCGCTTGTGATAACTGTGCCGCCTCTTCTTACATACTCATCAATTATTGCGTTCAAAGGCTTTCGGATTCTCGACTTGTCGGGAAGGATCAAAAGTTTATACTCAGAAAGTCCTTTCTTAGCAAGCCCGCTCAGCAGAGTTTCATCAAAAACAAAGTGGTTTTCGGTGAGCAGTCTTACCCAGCCGCGTTCCTCGGCGTTCGGTATAATATACGAGTCCTTTACAAGCAGGATGTCCGCCTTGCTCTTTACTCCGTACACAATGTTCTCGTGCTCTGCGGCGTACCCGAACACGCGCTTTATTCGCTCAAAGGCGCTCTTGTCGGCTTTATCGTAGAGCCTGCCCATAACGTAGTAGTCAAGGCCGCCGAAATTTGCGAGCGTCTGCCAGGCCCTCAGTTCCTGAAGTGCCGGCGGGCAGGAAACGTGGCGGTAAGAAAAACCCATAAAATCCACGTTCGCTACCGTTGCCTCCAAGTCCATACCGCGCATCATACGGGCATTTGACGACGCCGCGTACTGCCACGTTTCTGCGCCGTAGCTTGCCTGCGCCTCCTGTCTGGAGTAATCTACCGAGCAGTAGGCTATTTCCGGACTTATGGAGTGAACAAGCTCTGTTATTCTCTTTTTCTGCGCCGCGGCAATATTCTGCTGAAAACCGAAATACATCATGCTTGCTCTGTCACCCGGACGAAGCTCTGCCGGTATCTCAAGTCCTGCAGCCGCTTTGAACGCAGCTCTGCATCTGTCGCAATGGCAGGGTCCGTGCCGGTTCATGCTGTAATCAACGATATATCCCGTTGCCGAACCCATATTGATATAGATCCCGTCAAAGGGTATTTTCGAGAGCATTTCCCGAATGATATCGTCCATATACTCCGCCTGATAGCCGCCGAGAACGCAGGTCTGAACATAGCCGTTATAAATAAGCGGAGAACCGTCTGCATGGCGGTAAGCCCATTCCGGATGACGCTTGAAAACGCTTTCTGAAATCTTAGAAAAATCCGTTCTCGCGATAACCTTGATCTTTTCCCTGTGAAGCCTTTCCACAAGGGCTCCGAGGTCAAAGTCATCAAGATATTCGCTCTGCGGCTCATCGCAAAGAGCGCTCGGATAGCTCGCCATAAGTCCTGCCGCATTCAGCATAACGACGTTCGCTTTGAACTCCTTAAGCTCAGCAATAAATCTTTCGGTATCAAAGTTAACGGTGTCAATTTCTCTGAAATTCGGCTGTATTACCCGCCAGGGGTAGTTTATCCACCATTCTGACATACTCTGCGCCCCCTTTTCTTCTGAATTTATTCTATTGCAAAAGCTCTTCTTAGTAAATTTTCGTATTCGCTTTTGTGTCGCTATTTTCGCTATTTATAAAAAGCGAATTTGCGAATTTAAAAGCGAATTTAAGTATGGTCATTGTTTCAATACTGTGGCATAATTAGAAAAAAGGAGGCGCTGCGTATGCCGAAAATTAACAAGGTAGTGACCACAGTCTGGTACAACAAAAAGAATATGTACTCTCTCCGCCGCGTGTTTCCAAACGCTCAGTTTGTCTATGTGGATTTTTATGACAAAGAGAAGCTTTCCGAAGAGGTTAAGGACGCCGACGTCTGCATACTTCTCGGCGACGTGGATAACTGCATTCTCGGAGAAAACACGCTGAAATGGATACACTGCGACCACGCAGGTCTGAACGGTTCCGCAAGACCCGAGGTCTTTGCGCGCGGCATACCTGTAACCGGCGCAGCAGGCAGAAGCGCGCCGGTGCTCGCAGAACACGCCATTTATTTCATGCTTCAGAGCTGTTATCACACCCGAGAGCTTCTTCGCGCTCAAGATGAGTGCCGCTGGGGCGTTGAGGGCAGTGAAAAATGGCGCGGTCTATACGGGTGTACAGCAGGTATCGTCGGTATGGGACATACCGGAAAAATGCTATGCGAAAGGCTTCGAGCGCTCGGTATGGATATAATTACCTACAATCGCTCCGAGGTCGCGGGCTTTGACTATGCTAAAAAGCTGACAGCCCAGAACGGCGACAGCCTTGACGAGCTTCTTGTAGGCTCCGACTTCGTTATTCTCACCGTTGCGCTGACCGATGCGACCTTCCATCTCATAAACAAGGACGCCTTTGGAAAAATAAAAAAGGGCGCGTTCCTCGTGAATATTTCACGAGGAGGAGTTGTTGATACCGATGCTCTTATTGAAGCTCTGTCGGACGGCACTCTCTCCGGCGCCGGACTCGACGTATTTGAGGAGCAGCCGCTCAGCGCGGATTCCCCGCTCTGGAAAATGTCAAATGTCTATATAACGCCGCACGTCACTCCGCAGGTTCCTGACAGACAGGCGGCGAGCATTGAGATAATCCGCGAAAATGCAAGGCGCTTTGAAGCTGACGAGCCGCTTATGAATCTTATGCGTGAGTCAGACGCGGTTTCCGGCGGAAAGGCTGAGGGAGGCTGGGCAAGGCTGATGAACTCCAACCTGCCGAAATCGGAGATTGAGAAGCTTCCTCTTGAAAAATTCCTCGGTGCAAGAGGCTGGAAGGATCCAAGTGAATGGATGTAAGAAAAGACCTGAGCGGTTAATTTCCGCTCAGGTCTTTTAATATATGTTAGTAATGATACTCGCGCCGGCTACGGTTATGATCCCCGAAAGCACAAGGGCAAGTGAGCTCATAGCCCCCTCAGTTTTGCCGATCTCCATCGCCTTTGACGTGCCGATAGCGTGGGACGCAGTTCCGATTGCAAGTCCCTTTGCAACCGGCTCGGTAATTCTGAATACTCTGCAAGCACCCTCGGCGCAGACGTTTCCCAGTATTCCCGTGATCACGATTGCCGCCGCAGTTAACGACGGATATCCGCCAAGCTCCTCAGAAACGGCTATTCCGATTGCGGTTGTGACGGATTTAGGCAGCAGGGTTACAAATTCGGCTTTCTCCAGACCGAACAGCTTTGAAAGCAGGAATATGGTCAGAATACCGGAAAAAGTTCCCATACCGACCCCTATTACAACAGCCGCAAGATTTCTCCTGAGCCTCTCCAGCTGCTCATAAAGCGGCACCGCCAGTGCCACGGTAGCGGGGGTAAGAAACCAGCTTATGTATTTTGCGCTCGCCTGATAGCTCGCATAGTCAATTCTGAAAAGCGATAGAAACACAATAACAAGAATAACGGAAATCAGCAGCGGATTCGCAATCGCCGTTTTCGCGCGGGTCTTAATTTTTGCGCCGATATAATAGCAAAGAAGGCTGAGAACCGTTCCGAGAAGTGCCGACGAAGCGAAAATCTCATTCATCTCTTCTTCTCCTTATTACAGCCTGCGATGAAAGCCCGCTGACTACGAGGACAACGAAAGTCGATACAACGACAATCACCATAATCGGCACAATAAATCCGCTTACCTCGTCAACTCTGTCCATTAAGCCGACAGCAGCCGGAATAAACATTACCGGCATAATCTCTATAAGAAAACCCGACGGAGCTTTGACTTCATCAAGCTTAACGAGCTTCAGACGCAAAAGAACAAACAGAAGCGCCAACCCATATATGCTGCCCGGAACCGGCAAAGGGATAAAGCGCCGCAGTATTTCTCCTGCGGCGCTTAAGCACAGTATTATTCCAAATCCTCGAAGATATTTCATCTATCCGCTCCCCCGATAAGGAGTACCGAAACGTCGTTGACGTTAGTACCGGTCGGACCAGTGAATATAAGTCCGTCAACCGCCTTTAAGGCGTTGTATGCGTCGTTGTTTCTGAGCGCTTCATAATAGCTTATGCCGGAAATATTCAGTCTTTCAAGAGTTTCGCCGTCTGCATAACCCCCGGCCGCGTCCGTCGGACCGTCAGTTCCGTCAGAGCCAACACTGATAACGCAGGCGTTAATTCCGCTCAGTCCCTCCGCCGCAGCGAGCGCAAGCTCCTGATTTCTTCCGCCCATTCCGTCTCCGGTAAGGTGAACTACCGTCTCGCCGCCGAGAATATACGCCGCTTTTCTTCCGTCCCCTGCATGGCTTTGCGCTATCGACGCAAGCATTCTGCCCGCTTCCTTTGCCTCGCAGGAGAGCATATCCGTAAGGAAAAATGTTTGATACCCGAGGCTTGCCGCCTCTCTTTCCGCCGCCCTGCACAGCTCCCGTACCGAGCCGACGACCTTGATCTTAACGTTATCAAGATACTTCGGCGTTTCCACATTCATGAGCTCAAGCGCGCTTTCGCTCATATTGATCCCGTACTTCCGGACAACCTCCAGCGCATCGGCGCAGCTTGATGAATCGGGACTGACAGGTCCGGATGCAATCATATCTACAGGGTCGCCGAGAATATCCGAAAGTATGACCGCTTCGACCTTCGCCGGAGCGCATGCGAGCGCAAATCTTCCGCCCTTAACGGCTGAGAGTCGTTTTCTGATTGAGTTTATCTCAGTTATTTCCGCGCCGGAGGCAAGAAGCGCGTTGGTTATATTCCGCAGCTCATCCAGAGAGACAAGCGGCTTTTCAAACAGAGCGCTGCCGCCTCCGGACAGGAGAAACAGCACGGTATCATCGGCAGAAAGGCCGCGAATAAGCTCCAAAGCCCGCTCCGTTGCCAAAACTCCCACCTCATCGGGAACGGGATGAGCCGCCTCAAAGCACCGCACTCCCGGTATTTCGCCCATAACGTGACCGTATTTCGTTATGACGATGCCTCCGTCGATCTTAGTGCATTGAGCGGCTGCTTTAGCCATCTGCCACGCCGCCTTACCCGCGGCTACAAGCATCACCCTGCCTGAAAAGCTTTTACCGGAAAGCGCTCTTTTGACCGCCTCATCCGGCAGGCATGAGCCTATTGCTCTGCAGGCTATTCTCTCAGCGTCATCACGCATTTTATTATAGTTCATATTCAAGCTGGCTTTCTAAAAAGCAGGCTTTTCAAACAGAAGAGCCTGCTTTTCCTTTTTACTCAGATACAGTTGTGCTCATCTCGCGTCCGGACTCGGTGGTGATGGTGATAACCCCACCCTCATATTTCCACGTGCCGCGCTCGGTGATCTCCATCATAGTGAAGCGGTACTCGTAGGTGCCGTTTTTGAAGAAATCCATAAAATTCTTATTTCCGGCATTCAGCCACGAAAACAGAACGTCCTCGCTGTCCTCGGGAGTATAGCCCTCAAGCGATTCGCTGACGGTTTCCGGAGTGATCCAGAACGTCGTTGCGAGTTGAGAATTTATTTCAGCGGTAAACTCAAGGACAAGGTCGCCGGTCTTCGGCGCCGGCTTAACCTCCTCAGCAGGAGCCGCAGGCTGTTCTGCGGGAGCTTCTACAGGCGCTTCTGAAGGACTTTCGGTGACAGCTTCAGCTCCGGGCTTTGCTCCGGTAATGCTGAAATCAGGAACAGGGTGATAAACGCAGGTATACTGATTTCCGTCGTCATAAACCTCAAAATCCAAAAGGTCTTCCTTTACATAAGCGTGGAAAACTATGGCAACGTCTCCCGTACCCTTTTCCCATGTGCCCTCGGTAACAGTTCCGTTAGCTTCAGAGGTCAATGTTCCGTCGGGGTGAAGCGTTATGGTGATGGCTACCTTGCCGTCCCACTTTGAACCTGATAGAATTATATCTCCGGTATCCTCTTCAACAGGCTCGACCCAGCCTTCTCCGCAAGCGCAGAGCGCTCCGACGCAGAGAATAAGTGCCATAATAAGTGCAATAGCTTTTCTGTTCATCGTTTGCCTTCCTTTCACTTTTTCGCGCTGAGCGCTTTTTTCTTCTCTGCAATATTCGTCTGGATCTCTACCATGCGCTCCTTATCGAGCTCATAGAACTTCATCGCAACAAGGTTGCAGATCCAGCCGAGAATGGGCATTCCATAAACCATACCCATAGTGAGGAAGAACAGCGGAATCGAAGGCTTATCGCCCATCTGCGGCATTACGGTTGTGTAGCCGATAAGGGCGACCGCAAAGGTAACGAAGGTTGAGCCGAGAGAGGCGATGAGCTTCTCGGTAAAGGTATAGCAGGCTCCGACCATACCGGGCATAAAATTGCCGCTGCGGTCAAGCTCATAGTCGGCAATATCCGCGCGCATCATTCCTTCGGCAGTGTTAAGCACCATCTGGGCCGCGTTCTTGCCCATCATAAGTCCGACGTAGATTATCATAGGCCAGCCGCCTATACCGATCTGCTTCATGCCCCACGGTCCCATGACCATACAGAGTGCAAAGAGTCCGAGAGACACCGCAATATTAATATACGACCAGACTACCGTCGAAGTCTTCACGCCGTACTTGGCAATAAATACGCCGCCGAGGAATGCAAATATCAGTCCGACGATCATAGCGGAGTTATTTATCATCGTTGTTGCCTGATAGTTTGCAATAAGGATACCCGTGAGCATAACCGTAACGACGGAGTCGGTGCTCATCTTGGTGGCAAGCTTATCGGAGGCGCCGGCTACGATATAGCAGCGAAGGGGCTTGTTGACCTTGAGCATATTCCACATTTCCTTGATGCCGACCTTCTGCTTCTTTCCGCTGAGGCTCATGAGCTCTCCGAGCACCTTGTCATTATCAACCGGCGCAATACCGATGAAGGTCAGGAGCATGAACACGAGGGCGATTCCGCAGAAGAGATAGCACGCCTCGCCGAGGCAGGCCGCGTCATACTGGTTATTGTGGCGCGGAAGAATGGTGAACGCCATAAGGTTATTGACAATAAGCGGAGCAAGATACTGATAGAGCGTCGCCGTGAAGTTCATGAACGGGCGCTGCTTCGGGTCGTTTGTGAGAATTGTCGGGATCGTGGTGCCGCCGATACTGAGAACGGTATAGCCTACGACGAAGAACGCATAGACGAGGCAAAATACAACGATGCCCATGACTCCGTCAAACTTATTGACCAGAATACTGAACATCAGAATTGCCGCGATAATCGTGCTGCCGTACCCTATTGCGAGGAATTTGCGCATTTTACCATGCTTTCCTGCCGGCATACGGTCAAAGATCGCGGCAACGAACGGATCACATACTCCGTCAAAGATGGTCTTAACGGTCATGATAATGCCAGTTACCGCAACGAGGACCCCGAAGCCCGCGTTGGCTATGTAGCTTGAGTACATCATCAGCATCATAAAGATGTTCTTGCCGCCGCTGGTGGCGCAGGCGAGAATCATTGATCTCATGCTCGCGGTGCGGTATACGCCGTTATTTGAGCCCTTTGCTCCAGCAATGATTTTTTTCAGGTTCATTCTATCGCTCTCCTTCATCTATTTCTAAACGAGCCTGAAAACAGTATACATTGCGGATTACGGCAAAAAAATCTTTGAATTAGCTACCATGTCCTCATATTTGCTAAAATTACATTCTTCTGTTCTGCTCCCTGAACCGCGCCGGAGGAAGACCCGTGATCTCCTTGAAGGTCTCTGCAAAAAAGCTCCGCGAGCCGAAGCCGAGCTTATCGCATATCTCCTGAATGCCCATATCCGAGGAAATCAGCAGCGTTTTTGCGTGCTCAACCTTTACTATTTTAATGTAGTCGTTTATACTAAAGCCTGTCTCCTCTTTAAATTTGCGCGAAAGATAATATTCAACGTAGCCTACATGACACGCAAGAGCCTTGAGAGTTATCTTTTTTTCGGCATTCAGCTCTATATATTCGCAGCAGCTCTGTATCTGCTTTGAATATTTGGGGTTTGACCGGCTTTTGTGAACGAGGCGGACAAAATCATCGTACATAGTGTGTCCGATCTGAACCGCATCAGTAACGCTTTTGCAATCGAGAATATCCTGAATATAGGCATCACCGCGGGAATAGGCTACCTCAGGAGATATGCCGCCCTCGATTGCCGCGCGGGTGCAGAGCGAAATGAACACGATCTGCGATACTCTGACCTGCCTTAAAGACATGTTATCGTCAACCCTTACTCCCCTGCTTATATTGGCAGCATTATTAAGGATGCTTTTATAGTTGAGGTCGCCCTCGCTGACCATTCTCATAAGAGCCTGCTCTGTCATATAGGTTTTCATTCTGTCCCGCTTAGTCGTTTCGCCGGAGTCAGTCTTTTCAATCCCCTGAGACATAAATATGATATCGGAATTAGTCAGCTTCTCGCCGGTAACGCAATAGTGCAGCATAAGAATGTATCTGAAAAAATCCACTGTGGAAACTGTCGGAATGTTCATCAGTATCTGCTCAAGCTTCTTGCGCCGGCCTGGACTCATCTCAGCTCTTCGCAGCGCATCGTCCACGTCCCATATGCTGAGCTCTGTAGACGACGCCGGCCCGAATACGTGTATATTGGAAATAGCGTCTCCCTCGCGCTCAAACGCCGCGCCCCACATAAGCCCCATAGGAACGCTGAAGACTATCGGCTCCGAATGCTCTCTCGCATGCTCGAGCATTCGTTCGAGGTACCCCGATTTTTTAAATACCTTGTGCAGAACGAGGTCAGGGCAGTTCGTTTCCTGCACCTCGCCCTCGAGATTATAAACCCATGTGTACATCCTTCCGCCGAAGGATAAAAGCTCCCTCAGATTTTCGATTCGCTCCTGTACGCTAAGATTTGACGCGGACATAGTTTTCACCTCAAAAAGACGAATTTGGAGATACAATCTCGAATTCAATTATATACCTGAACCCTTTTTTTGTATATACTCAACTCAAAAAATAAAAGGAGATTTTTAAATGAAAATAGGCTTTATAGGCATGGGTATTATGGGAAAGCCCATGGCAATCAATCTTGTAAAGGCCGGACTTGACGTTACCGTAGCAAACCGCACCGAGAGTAAGTGCTCCGAAGCCGTTGCCGCCGGAGCAAAAAAAGGCACTTACCTCTCCATCGCCGAAAGCTGCGATGTCATAATCACGATGCTTTCAAATTCCCCGCAGGTTCGCGAGGTCGTTCTCGCAGACGAGTTCTACAACGCCTTGCACGCAGGGCAGATTCTCGTCGACACAAGCTCCATTAACCCCATCGACTCCAAGGAGATCGCCGCAAAGCTTTCTGAAAAGGGCGTAGAAATGCTCGATGCTCCAGTTTCCGGCGGCGAGCCTATGGCAATAAGCGGCAAGCTCAGCTTTATGGTGGGCGGCAAGCAGGAAATCTTTGATAAGATGAAGCCCGTTCTTTCCCATATGGGCGCGTCCGTAGTGCGCTGCGGCGAGATCGGCGCCGGAAACACCACAAAGCTCGCAAATCAGATAATCGTCGCCGCAAACATTCAGGCGCTCAGCGAGGCGCTTACCCTTGCGCAGAAGGCCGGAGTCGATCCCGAGCTCGTTTTTGAGGCGATAAAGGGCGGTCTTGCGGGCTCTAACGTAATGAACGCCAAGGCGCCTATGATGCTCTCCGGAAACGACAAGCCGGGCTTTAAAATCGATCTTCACATCAAGGATCTGAACAACGCCCTATCCTGCGCCCACTCCGTCGGCGCTCCGGCGCCCGTTACAGCCGGAGTTATGGAGGTCATGCAGTGGATGCACGCAAACGGCGGCGGTCAGAAGGATCACAGCGCAATCGCACAGTATTACGAGCATCTTACCGGAATAAAGCTCGGAAAATAACACACCGAGGAGGAGCTTATGAGGACTGTCATAAACTTCAATGATAACTGGCTGTTTTCCTTTCCCGGCGAGGAGACGACAGCCGTTACTCTTCCCCACACCTGGAACGCTTTGGATGGGCAGGACGGCGGAAATGATTACAGGCGCGGGATCGCGACATACGAAAAATATTTTCCGATGCCCGATATGCTCTCCGGCGAGCGCTGCTTTATCGAGCTGAACGGCGCGGCAATGAGCGCCGATCTGTCGCTTAACGGAGTAGCGCTTGTCCGCCACGACGGAGGTTATTCAACCTTCCGTGCTGACGTCACGGACTATCTGAAAAAAGACAATCACCTTCGCATTAAAGTTGACAACTCGAAAAACGAGCGTGTCTACCCTCAGATGGCCGATTTCACCTTTTACGGCGGTCTTTATCGTGATGTAAACCTTATAATTGTCCCTGCCGAGCATTTCGAGCTTGTAACCGACGGCTCGCGCGGCATTAAGATAACTCCTTCGGTCGACCTTGCGGCAAAGCGCGCAACCGTTACCGTTGAAACATGGCACAATTCGGAATGTGTATATATAACCGTAAACGGAGAAACACAATGCGTTAAAAACACTGCAGTGTTTACTATTGAAAACGTTCGTCTTTGGGACGGACTTGACGATCCGTATCTCTATACCGCTTCCGCGAGGCTCTCAAGCGGCGACGAGGTATGCGCGCGTTTTGGCTGCCGTGAATTCCATATCGACCCGGAAAAGGGTTTTTTCCTCAACGGAAGAAGCTATCCCCTGCGCGGTGTTAGCCGCCATCAGGACAGAAAGGGTCTCGGAAATGCTCTTACGATGAAGGAGCACCGCGAGGATATGGAGATAATCCGCGAAATAGGCGCCAACACGCTCCGCCTTGCGCACTATCAGCACGCCGAAGAGTTCTACGATCTTTGCGATGAGAACGGTCTTATCGTATGGGCTGAGATTCCGTATATAACAAAACATATGTCCGGCGGAAGAGAAAACGCAATCAGCCAGATGCGCGAGCTCATTACGCAATGCTATAACCATCCGTCAATAGTCTGCTGGGGGCTGTCAAACGAGATTACAGCCTCCGGGACGGTTACGGATGAGCTTATTTCAGACCACAAGGCTCTGCACGAGCTGTGCCACAGGATGGATTCGACCCGCCCGACTGTGATGGCGCACGCATTTATGCTCGAAAAGGATTCACCGCTCATTCCGGTTGCTGATATTGCAAGCTATAATCTTTATTTCGGATGGTATCTCGGCAACCTTGAACAGAACGACGAGTTCTTTGACGAGTATCACTCCCGTTATCCCGACAGGATAATAGGCTTTTCCGAGTACGGCGCCGACGCCAACATCCGCTTTCACTCATCGGCGCCCGAAAAGGGCGACTACACCGAGGAATATCAGTGTCTTTATCACGAGCATATTCTGAAACTGATCGACGAGCGGCCGTATCTCTGGGCAACGCACGTCTGGAATCTTTTTGACTTTGCCGCCGACGGGCGCGACGAGGGCGGCAAAAGGGGCGAAAATCAAAAGGGATTAGTGGAGTTTGACCGCAAAACGAAAAAGGACGCTTTCTATCTCTATAAGGCGGCATGGTCAAAGGCGCCTTTCGTACATATCTGCGGTTCCCGCTACGCTGACCGCTGTGAGGATATTACGGAAATAAAGGTTTACTCAAATCTTTCGGAGATCACGCTTTTTGTCGATGGCAGGAAGTTTGAAACAAAGCGCGCAGAGAGAGTTTTCACCTTCAACGTGCCCATCTCCGCCGAGCACCGCATCAGCGCCGGTGAGGATGAGATAGTGATCCGACGTGTGTACGAGCCGAACAGGGATTATATATTCCGCAAGCAGGCGGTCATCAACTGGTTCGACGCGGCGGATTATGATCCCTCGTGCTATTCGATCAAGGATACAATGGGCGCCCTAAAATCAAATCCGCAAACCGCCGCAATCCTTGAGAGGCTGATGGAGCGCATGACAGCCTCCCGCGGCGACGTTGCGAAGGCCGCCCACGGCAACGCAAATCTTGAAAGAATGATGGCAGGTCTGAGCCTCGAGAGCCTTATAAAGCAAGCGGGCGACAGCGTTCCGGGCGAGATGATCCGTTCACTGAACGCATCGCTGCAAAGGATAAAAAAATAATACACTAAAAAAGAAAACCGCCGCGTGCCTCATTTATCAAGGCTTCGCGGCGGTTTTATTCACCTATTTCACATTTTTTCTCGATGAGAAGTAGAGTCTTACAATGTACCAAACGTTTATAACGGCATTGAGTATCAGTATCCAGCCGATGCCGATCTGAATGTTCGCTATTATGTTCTCGGGCGCAATAATCATTGCCGCGCCAAGAACGATCATAACTATCGCCGCAATAATTCCGACGATGAATCGCCAGCTTTTTTTATTTTCATAGCGCAGCACCTCAACGAGGCTCACAAGGTTTGCTCCGATCGTAAATACCCCTACCGCAGCTCTGACATAAGGCTCGATTGCTCCCGGAAGCACAAGGCAAAAGACCGCAAAGACGCATAAAACGATATTCAGCACCGCGAGAACATAATCCCCGGCCGTTCTGTCCTTGTGCAGGAGATGGAGAAGGACGTTGATCACTGTCGCCGCTATAACTATTACCGCGGCGGTCTGAATAAGACCGCCGACGTTGCCCGACGGGTAAAAAATGAACAGAAGTCCCTGAACTATCATCAAAAGCGAAATAACAAGCTTATTTTTCATAAGCTTAAAAGCAAATCTGGTCCCTTTAATAACGGGATTCTTTTCTGCAGCGTTCGTCATCCGTTTATTCCTTTCTCATCTGGAAAAAGCTGATCAGTCCGCTTGCGCCGTTTATAAGCATGGCAATACCGGTGAAGATTCCGAATGCCTGACCGACAAAGCCCGGCAGAAGCAGGAACACAAGGCCAAAAACAAGCAGAATTATTGCAGGAAGCGCGCCGAACCACCACGTCTTTATCCCGTCCTTCAATAGTGCGAAGGACGGCAGCAGATAAGAGATCGCGCTGATGATCATAAAAAAGCCCGCAAGCGTCGGAAGATATTTACCGATGAGAGCAAGGTTTGCAAATACAACTATTGCAAGAATTATCATGCACGCCCCGAGAATTACTGCGCATACGCGGAACATTGTGCTTCCTTTCATCAGAATACCGCAGCACACCTGAAAAATACCGTAGATAAGGAACATAACGCCGGCATAGAGCGCAACGCTCTCCATATTGAGCTGTGGGTTAAGTATGAGGATTATGCCGATGACAACCGACAATACGCTCATAGCAAGCGGAAACCATTTTGAATTTTTGAACGAGACTAAAGCTTCTTTCAATGTTTACACCTTCCTGTTTATATTTGACTTTTCAGCCACAATTGATTATAATCAACAGGTGTATAATAAATCAATAAGCAATTATCATATTTTTTGGAATATAATTGATGGAATGGCTTAATTTGTCGATTTGAGGTGACGGCATTTGAAAAAAGATATGCGTTTTACGGTTACAGAGCGTATGCTGCGCGAGGGAATGCTGCGCTGTCTGGAGGCAAAGACTCTATCAAGAATTACAGTAAGCGACGTATGCCGCGAGTCTGGAATAAACCGCGCCACTTTTTATAATCATTATAACATTCCCGCATCGATATTAAGGGAAATTGCCCGTGAATACGCAAGCAGGCTGTCCTCCATATACTCATCAAATCACAGTGCATCTGACAAGGACGACTCTGCTGCCGTTGAAGCTTGCATAAGCTACGTTTCCGAGAAAAAATCGGAGCTAAAGGTTTTGTTTTCAGAAAATGCCGAAAACTATCTCGCCGGCGCAGCGATGGAAATCATCAATGAAAAGACGGCCGAAAAAGCCTCCGCCGCAGGAACGGATAACCGCTCCGATGAATATCTGCTTATGGCGGCAACCTCCGCCTCCGCCGCCTTCGGATTTATCCAGATATGGCTTACAACCGATATTTCGATGACTCCCAAGGAGCTTGTCGGCATACTTAAAAGCGTAATCAGAGGCAATGTTTTTATGTAATGGAGTAAGTTTTAAGACTTCGCAGTTTTTTCTGCGGAGTCTTTTTTATCCGCGAAATAAAGCTTTAGAAGGCGAAAAACAAATTGTTTTTATATGCGTCAAGCCTTACGATGGTTTTACATATAAAAAAGGAGGCTTATCATGAAAAAGACCGGTACAAATCGACTCCGCAAAATTCTCATTCCTATAATGGCAGCAGTGCTTGTCATAGCCGTCGCGGCGAACGTGGGAATGCTTGCCTTCGCGTCCGTTATGGACGATTATCTCGGCAAGGGCGAGCGCCATATCGTAAAGAGCACTTCTCTCCCCGACAGCGCTACGGAATACTATGCTGATCTCTATGCGGATAACATCGAATCCCGCGAGGCTTCTTACGCCCTTGCTCTTCAGGTTCAGGCTGAGGGAAGCGTTCTGCTCAAGAACAACGGCGTTCTTCCCCTCGCCGCCGAGAGTGCGGTCACGCCCTTCGGATACCGCTATCTCAGCCCGATCTACGGTCAGGTTTCCTCAGCAGGCAGCGCAAAGTGGACTATTGAGCCGGTCAGCCCCTACAAGGCGGTTCACGACGCCTTTACGGTAAACGAGGCTGCCTTCAACAAAATGAAGGCGATTATGAAGCCGGAGGCTCTCCTTGAGGCGGAGGGCGCCACAAGCGCCGGAGCCGTCAACGATCTCATGGGCGGCGACAGCAAAATCTATGAGTTCGGCGCCGACATTTACGCCGGAATTGAGGGTGAGGTCAAGAACACCACCGCTCTCGTCTTTATCTCCCGCGCAGGTCAGGAGGGCTCGGACAAGAAGTATGACGGCTACTCCGACGGCACCCCCCACTATCTCGCTCTTACAAAAAACGAGCGCGATACCATCAAATTCGCCCGCGAAAGCTGCGGAAGCGTCGTAGTCATTCTCGCCGCCTCCGCACCGATGGAGGTCGGATGCCTTATGGAGGGTGAATACGAGGCTGACGCAATTCTCTATGTCGGTCACGTCGGCGAGCGCGGCTTTGCGATGCTCGGAGATCTTCTGACAGGCAGCGTCAACCCCTCCGGAAGAACGGTGGATATATGGCCCGCTGATTTTACAAAGGATCCCACCTACGCAAACTTCGGCGTTTTCAACTACTCAAACGCAACCTTTAAATCCAAGCCCTACGGCACCCCCTCCTCCGCCACCGGCAACGGCGACTATTACCGCTACTTCATCGAATACGAAGAGGGCGTGTATATGGGCTATCGCTATTACGAAACAGCCGACGCAGTCGACCCCGACTTTGATTACGCCAAGTCCGTAGTCTTCCCCTTCGGCTACGGTCTGAGCTACACGAGCTTCAATAAGTCTGTCACCGCCTTTGACGACAGCGGCGACGAGATAAAGCTGACAGTCACCGTTGAGAACACCGGCTCGAGCGTCGGAAAGGACGTAGTTGAGATTTATTACACCGCGCCCTACACTGATTTTGACGTTCAGAATAAGATTGAAAAGAGCGAGGTAAATCTTGTTGCCTTTGAAAAGACGAAGCTCCTCGCTCCCGGTGAAAAGCAGGAGCTCACTCTGAGCTTTATGAAGGAGGATATGGCTTCCTACTGCTATACCCGCGATAACGGCGACGGCACAAGAGGCGCCTACGTTCTTGAGAGCGGAGAATACACCGTTTCGCTCAGGCTTAACAGCCATGACGTCGTGGAGGCAAAAACAGTCGCCGTTCCCGAAACCATCTGGTACGATTCCTCCAATCCGCGCAGGAGCGAGATAACCGCCCAGTCCGCCCTTGACGACAACGGCGCAGTTCTCGACGTCCGCGCCGACGGCACAGATTCTCCCTATACCGCGGCTCACAACCGCTTTGAGGACGTTACCGCCTATATGGAGCGCGAGACCGTGATGCTCAGCCGCGCAGACTGGAAAAACACATTTCCCCAGTCAAAAAGCCGTGTGAAGGAGGCGACAAGCGAGACAGTCGCGCTCTTCGGAATCGAAGAGACCTTCAGCCCTGAGTCTGACCCGCTTCTCGGCAACGTTCCGGGCTCTGCGGTTTACACTGAGGCGGACAGAGCCATATCCGACAGCGGTCTCATTCTCTCGGATATGCGCGCAGTTCCCTATTACGATGAAAAGTGGGATTCCTTCCTTGATCAGATCGACTACTCCAATGCGGATACTCTCGCACAGATCATTAGCCTTATGGCCGGCGCAAACTATACAACGACAAAGGTTGACGCTCTCGGGCTTCCCGATGTGCTCCACGCCGACGGCGCAAACGGCATAAAGGCTGTAAAGACCGACGAGGGCATGAATCTCTCCGCTACCTACGGCTACGCGCCCCTGATGGCCTCCACCTGGAACAAGGAGCTTATGTACGAGGTCGGCAAAATGTTCGGTCAGGAGGCTATGGAAAACGGCATCTCCGGCTGGTATTCACCCGCTATCAACCTTCACAGAAGTCCCTTCTCCGGAAGAGTGTTCGAGTATTACTCCGAGGATCCCGTACTCACCGGTAAAATCGCCGCCGCTGTCGTAAGCGGAGCAGGTGACGCCGGAATGTACTGCTATATCAAGCACTTTGCCCTCAACGATCAGGAAACGAACCGCGAATTTCTCCTGCACACATGGGCAACAGAGCAGACAATGCGCGAGATCTATCTCAAAGCCTTTGAGATCCCCTTCAAGGAAGCCCGTATGACGGTAAAATACGTTGCTGACAGCGAGGGCAACACCGCAGAGCGCGTTATGCGCGGCGCTACGGCTGTTATGGCCTCTCAGAACGACATAGGCGCCGTAATTGCCCACGGCAACTACTCGCTTCTCACCGGAGTTCTCCGCGATGAATGGGGCTTTAACGGCACCGTTCACAGCGATATGTACATCTGGATGGAGGGCAAGAATATGTACGATCTCGCCTTCCGCTCCGGCTGCGATACCTTCCTCACGTTTGATACAATAGGCGGAATCGAGGATTCCCAGAGTCCCACCTCTCACGCCGTTATGCGCCGCGCTCTGCACGACGTTTGCTACACGGTGGCAAACTCCGCCGCGATGCAGGGCGTCGCTCCCGGCACCACAATACGCTATGATATGTCGCCGTGGAAAATAGCGCTTATCGCCGCGGACGTAGTGATTGCTCTTGCGCTTGCAGGCGGAATCGTTCTTATTATGAAAAAGCCGAAAGAGAAAACAGGAGACATTAAACAGTGAAACGATATACCTCAATTATTCTCGCTATTATTCTAACTATTGGAGCTGTCTCATCCTGCTCTGCACCTTCATCTCCGGCACAAGAAACGGGTGAAATGCCATCCTTACAGCCTGCTCTTCCCACCGAAACCGCACCGGAACCGGATCCTCAGCCTGAACCGGAACCGTCTTACGCAGTCACAGTCAAAGCGTCTTCTCTTCCGCAGGCGCAGTTTGCCGCATCGCAGATTGAGGGTGTTAACGCCGCTATAACGACAGATTTAATTGTAAACCTTGAGACTATCGATGAGAGCCTCGGATATGAGGCATACAAAATTGAAGTGTCCGATAATTCCGTCACTGTAACCGGCGGTGACGAGACAGGGCTTATGTATGGCGGATTTCAGGTTGCGGAAGAGCTTGCGCTGTACGGATTTGTCAGCTCATCCGAAGCAAAGCCGAGCATAGCTAACCGCGGCATTAAGTTCAATGCGCCGCTCGATATGCGCACTCCCAGTTATTCCGATGCCGGCGACGTTGCCCAGGCGAACATAGAAAATGTATGGGATATTGATTTCTGGCGAGAGTATTTCGACTTTCTCGCCCTTAACCGCTATAATGCCTTTTCCCTGTGGAATCTGAATCCGTTTCCAAGCATGGTAAAGGTAGCTGAATACCCGGATGTCGCGCTTGACGACGTTTGGCGCACGACGATACCCTTTGACGACAGCTACAACACTACGGCCTCCAACCTCGTTCGTCCGGAGCACTGGGAAAACTACGAAGTGGTCAAGAAAATCACCATCGACGAGAAGATAGACTTCTGGCGCGAGGTGATGTCCTATGCAAAGAGCCGGGGTATAAAGTTCTATATTTATACATGGAACGTCTATACCTACGGAGAGCACAACAAGTACGGAATAACGCCATACGTGGACAACGATGTGACTCGTGATTACTATCGCAAGAGCGTAAAGGCGCTTGTAGATACCTATCCGGACCTTGCCGGCATCGGAATAACAGCCGGCGAGTTTATGGACTGGGCGCCGGGTATGGAGATTGAGAACGAAAAATGGCTCTGGGAAACCTACGGTTTGGGTGTTAACGATGCGCTTGAAGCTAATCCGGACCGCGACATTACAATTCTTCACCGCCTGCACCTTACGGATTTTGACGCAGTAGCTGAGATTTGGGCTGACTTCAATGGAAAGTTTGATTACAGTGACAAGTACTCCGTCGGACATATCCACTCATCTACCACCCCGAATTTTGTCGAGGAGAACTTTTCCAAGATGCCGGACGGCATAAAAAGCTGGCTTGAGCTCAGAAACGATGATTTTTTCAATCTCCGATGGGGCGACGCGGATTATATACGCGACTATCTCGGAGGTATGCCTGACGAGAGTCAGCTCAGAGGCTTCTTCATGGGCTCGGACGCATACATCTTCGCCCGAGAGTACAAAATGAAGGACGCCGCTTTTAAGGGTCAGCTCTACGCAAAGCGCCACTGGTATGAGTTCATGCTCTGGGGACGCTTAGGCTACGATCTCAGTCTTCCTACGTCCTATTTTACCGAGCTGATGGCTGAGCACTTTGAAGGCGCCGCTTCCCACGACGACGCCGTTAAGCTGGCTGCGGCGATGGAGAACACGGGAAAGATTATTCCTCTGGTGACGACATATTTCTGGATCTCCAGCGACCTCTATTACCCCGAAGCGTCAGCTACACATATAACGAGCTTCGGCTTTATCGGTCTTAAAACCTGGGCAAACAGCGTCAACACCCAGCCCGGAGCAGGAGTGCTTTCTACGCCGGAATTCGTTGACGCCGACGTAAAGGGCGAAGCGATACCGGAGGGACGCACGCCTGTCGAGACCGCTGACAGTCTCAGGACTTACTCCGGGGAGGCTCTCAGTATAGCTGAGGAGCTCCTGAAAAAGGAGCCGTCAAACTACTCAAGCGACAGTGAACGCGAGTTCTGGCAGATGGTACACGACCAAAGGATGTGGGCAAATCTCGGACTCTACTACGCTGAGAAAACCTGCGCCGCCATAGATATCCGCTATTTCAACGATACCGGCGACGAAAAATACCGCGAAAGCGCTATGAGCCACGTCGAAGGTGAAATTGAAAGCTGGAATAAATACGCCGCGGAGTTTTCAGAGTATTATGAGCCTCAGCTTTACGGCAGACTTCAGTGGGTTGTTTATCCCGAATATCTCAAGCCTGACGTCGAAAAGGAACGCGACATAGTCAAAAAATGGCGGGCAAGACCTGTTATTTAATTATTTCCGGGGCGACTTATTATGTCGTCCCGGCATATTTAACATTTCTCAAACATCTCTCAAACAATTTACTAATACGCATATGTTATTCTTCTTAAAAAAGCAAAGAAGGCGCAGTAATGACAAAAGCAAAAAAGAGCCGCAAAGGGCTGAAAATTTTTCTTATCATTTTAGCTTCAATTATCCTGTTCTGCGTTGTTGCCGGTGTGATCGGCTACAGCGCTTCCCGTGCGCGAAGAACCGGCGGCTACGAAGCCGATCCCGACGAGCGCATAGCTCTTGACGAAAGCGGAAGCATCGGAAGAGTGAAAATCACAACTCTGCCGCTTGCTGAAAACACCACTCTCTCACGATGCAGTTATTCCTTCTCCGGAAGAGTAATCGTCGTTACGCGCGAGGGTGCGGACACCGTTATCACCACCATGAACGACGACGGCACCGACCCCCTTGAGGTTTATCGCGGCTCCGGCGCCGGTACCTCGCGCATACTTCCCTTCAAGGACAATACCCGCGTACTCATGGGCGATAACATTCTTGAGGCGCCGGAGGGTTATACGCTCGATAACTGCCCCGCTGACAGCGGCAAGCTTGTGCCGATCGAGTTTCCGCGCGAGTTCAGCAGCGACAGCGCTGTCGTTCAGAAATGGACTGAGGTCATTATTGCGCCGGACTGTGAACACTTTGCCTGGACTATACGCCGCAGCGACTGCGGAGCTGTTAACGCCATGGGCTCTCTTAAAAAGAGCGGCGATAAATACGTCATTGAAAATGCGCAGTATATCAGCAATATGGACGGCTTTATTCTCGACCCCGACGTTCGCGGAAGGCTTATAGCGAGGCCGGTCATCGGCGGAGAGGTAAAGCAGTTCATTGATGGCGGCAGAGCGATAAGTCTCGTCGGTTCTGCGCCTAACGGTATGGCGGACTCCGTAAAGCAGGATATAGCGACCGGCGAGGTCACGCTTCTCTCCTGCGCCCCGGGCTATGACGAAACAACCCTTCTCTCGCCTGACGAGCGCCTCGGCGCAGTTATGACAAGCCGCTTTTCGGATAAGACCGATATGGGCGCCCTTGGGCTTGTCGAAAGGCCGCTCGGTCAGCCGCTTCACAACATTCTCGCGCAGGTTTATATGTACTGCGTTACCGGGGTGAGAAGCGGCAGAGAGGGCAATGTTGGCCCCGCTCTCGTTGAAATGGATCGTGCGGTGAGCGATACCGAGTATAAGGGCGTTTATCTCGGCGACCCCGATGAGGATTTTGTCTTCCGCTCTCCCCTCTCCTGGAACGACACCGGCACCAAGCTTATGTGGATCGAGGGCAAAAAGAGCGGCGGTGTCAGAGTGCGGATTGCCGAGCTTCTTGACTATACTCCCGGCAAGATCGCAGAAGCCGTCCAAACGCCCGACGTCGGCGACTACGCCACCGCTCCGGCTAAAAACATGGATTTTGCAGGCAAGCTCTACGGCAAGGCTTCCGGCTACGCTGAGCTTACGCGCAAGACAGGCTTTCTCAGCAATATTTCAATCAGGATAGTATATCACGATTACAGCGACGACGGAATAAGCTTCTATAACGGCACAGAGGAATCCTCCGGCGCGATTATGACAGACGCTGACTATAAGGCGGACATAACCGTCACCGGCGCAGACGGATCGCAGAAAGGCAGACTTGAAGCTGACGTTCACTTCACGGCGGCGTACTCCATCGCCCGTCTCTTCGGCGCTAACGCCTCGGAGCTGAAGTCCGGCAGCTACGCGAGAGCTGAATATCTCGGCAAAACAAGAGATTTTTCGCATCTTGTAAAATAAAAAACACCGCGGTGCTGTTCAAACGAGCGGCATCGCGGTGAAATTTTTGCTTATATGAGCTTCGCTCCGTCAAGCCTAAGATACATAAATCCGTTCTCCTCATATTCAGAGAACACGCCGATAACGGTCACCTCATCGCCGTCAGACGGGTATTCTGCGCCTTCATCAAGCTTATACTCAATGCCCTGCGCGCAGCAGGCCGTTGCGTCGGCGATAATAACGGCGTGATAGGTCAGTCCCGTATCTGCTGAATAGTCTGACGCCGCCTGCCCTGCCATGCACACTGTTTTGCCGAAAAACTCATCCGGCTCATACATCATGCGCGATACTTCGGAATAAACCATGACCGAATTCATCGCCGTCAGATCAATGTCTACTCCGGGGTGCGGCTCGTTCTCAACCGGCTCGGATATTTCCGGCTCCGGCTCTTTTTCAGGTGCAGACTCAGCCTCAGCAGCTCCTTCGAGTATATCGCCGACCGTCGGCGAGGTTGAAATTGTGCCGGTATTTTCACGTACTGGGGTACTCTCAGTATTTGAGCAAGCCGTAAGTGTAAGAATTATTAAAACGAGCGGAAGTAACCTTTTCATACTCTGCCTCCCGAAAATCTCCCGGCAAGGGAGAAGATAACGAACGCTGAAATGTTGACTGCCACGATCGTCGAGCCGACAGGAGTACCCATAACGATGGAAACGAGTATTCCGAGGAGCGCGCACACAACGCCGATAATCGCCGATGCTACAGTGACCGCCTTGAAGCTTCTGTACACCCGCATAGCCGAGATCGCTGGAAATATGACAAGCGCGCTAATCAGCAGCGAGCCCACAAGATTCATAGCAAGCACGATTATGACCGCGATTATGACTGCAAGCGCGAGGTTGTACGTATCCGCCTTCACTCCCGTTGCCTTCGCAAAGCTTTCGTCAAAGGTGACTGCGAAAATCTTGTTATAAAAAATAACGAAAATCGCGCAGACCGCAACCGAGAGTGCGGCGCAGAGCCACACCTCGCTTTTGCGAAGCGTCAGGATCGAGGTCGAGCCGAAAAGCGTGGAGCAGACGTCGCCGGAGAGATTTGAGGACTTTGAAAAGATATTCATAAGAAGATACCCTATCGCAAGCGATCCGACGGAAATCATCGCCACCGCCGCGTCGCCCTTTATTTTCGCTCTCTGCCCCGTTCTGAGGAGCAGTATCGCGGCGGCGACCGTAACGGCAAGTACAAGCGGCATATCGTCGCTGAGGTCAAATACAGCGGCAATCGCCATCGCGCCGAAGGCTACGTGACTCAGTCCGTCGCCTATGAAGGAAAATCGCTTTAATACAAGCGTCACGCCTAAAAGCGAAGCCGACAGCGCAATAAGAACGCCCACTATAAGCGCATAACGGACAAACGGGAAAGATAGATAATTCACAAGCTTTCCAAGCGTTTCAGCCATTCTCCGCGCCCCCTCTCTCTATATACTCCTCCCTTGTGCCGAAAAAGCTTTCGCTGCCGATATGAAGTATATGGCTTGCGTATCTCACCGCGGAGGCAAGGTCGTGGCTTATCATTATTATTGTAACGCCCTCGCGGTTAAGGCTCTCTATAAGCTCATACAGCTCCCTCGTCACCTTCGGGTCAAGGCCCGCAACAGGCTCGTCAAGAAGAAGTATCTTTTCCGCCGCGCAAAGAGCGCGGGCTAGCAGAACTCTCTGCCGCTGACCTCCGGAAAGAGAGTTAAACGGCCGGTCATGCAGCTCAGAAATGCCCATACGCGCTATGTTTTCCTCAGCGCGCAGCTTTTCCTCTTTTGTGAAAAAGGGTCTGAGTCCCATTCTTCCCACAAAACCGGAGAGTACGATTTCCCGTACAGTCGCCGGAAAATCGCTCTGAGCCTCAGTCTGCTGAGGAAGATAACCAATCTTGCGCAGTGTAAGCCCATCGTCTGTCATTATGCTGCCGCCGAGAGGAGGCTGCAAGCCAAGAAGGGTACGCATCAGAGTGCTCTTTCCGGCTCCGTTCTCTCCGACTATGCAAAGATAGTCACCCTCGTTTACGGTAAAGCTCAGATTATCTACGATAGCTCTGCCGTCATACCCCAGCGACAGATTCTGACACGCTATGAGCATCAGCCAAGCGCCTCCTTTAACACTTCAAGATTCTTCTCCATTATTCCGACGTAGCTTGCGCCCGCTTCGATGTCCTTCGAGGTCGTTGACTGCATGGAGTCAAGCCTCAGCACCTTCGCATTTTTAGAAGCCGTGTTCTCAATTATCGTCTCTGCAATGCGCCCATCGGAGGATTCTATGGTCAGAACGGCGCGAATCCCCAGCTCATCCACCTTGTCAGCGAGGAAAATAACGGTTTCAAAGCTTGCCTCCGTCTCAGCAGAGCAGCCGGCAAACGCGGCATAGTAGCTTAGTCCATAGTCGTCGGTAAGATACCGGAACGGAAACCTGTCGCCGAAGAGGACAGTTTTTACCTTTCCGCCATTAACGGCCGCGGTGTATTTATCGTCAAGCTCTCTCAGCGCCGACGTGTATGCCTCAAGCTCCTCTGAATAGCTCTCTCCGGTGAGCGCTTCAAGCCCTGAGGCTATCTCGCCCGACAGCGCCGCAGAATTTCTGAGCGAGAGCCAGATATGCTCGTCGAGCTCGTGTTCTTCATCGTGGTCGTGTTCTTCCCCGTGGTCTTCTTCCCCGTGGTCGTCTTCTCCGTGGTCGTGGTCGTGGTCTTTCTCCTGCATTCCCTCCACCGTCTCTTCCTCCTTGGCGCCGTCTCCAAGCGCCTCAAGAAGGTTAATAACTACCATATCATCGTTGACCTTTTCGCTGAGCGCGTCCTCGACCCACTCGTCGGATTCTCCGCCGACGTAGATAAACATATCGCAGGCCGCGATTTTTACCATATCGTCCGCAGTCGGCTGATAGCTGTGAAGGTCAACTCCGTTGTCGAGCAGCGGCGTAATTTCTACTGAATCTCCGGCGATATTTTTTACCCAGTCATAAATCGGGAAAATCGTAACGACGACGCTCGGCTTCTCACCCTTTTCCACCTTCGTACTGCAAGCGGAAAGCGAGAGAACAATAGCGAGAATTAGTATAAATACAAGATATTTTTTCATAAAAATAGCCCTCCTAAGCTGAAAATGGGTATAAATACACGAAGCCAAGGCCTGCTTATAAGCAGACCTCGACCCCGATCTGTTCCATTCTCAGATGGAGAGCTTTATATTAAGCTTTACGGGCGTCATGGCAAAAAAATGCCAATCGCCGCATATATAATCGCGCGCCTCTGCAATAACCGCCCCAAATAGAGCGATAATACACGCGGCAGCGGCAGCCTCGCGAAGAAGCCTTGTGCAAATCGCTATAAACGCGCAAACCTCGCAGTCCTCATGGTCGCAGCCATGATGAGCGTGTGAAACGCCGAGTACAGCCGTAAGAGCGCAGAAAAGGAGAACTATGACGGCAAGCGCGAGCGCAGCAATTCTTCTTTTTGCCATTATTCTCCCCTCCTTGTTTACGATCAGATTAAATAATAGCACAAAATAAGCAATCAGTCAACTTTATACTACTATTATGCAGGCAAAAGTGTTATACTGAGAAAAAGGAGTGGTAAGGTTGAAGCAAGTTTCAACCTTCATTGGAATCAAAGCCGTTTTTCTCGCCGCATAGCGGCAATCGAAAAACATGGCATTTTATGACCATTCCTTTTTGGTCATTTTGTGCCTTTGGCATTTGCGAAAGGAATGGTCATAAATATGGAAAAACCCCGGTACGTAGTTCTGACTGATATTCTGGACGGTTTTGAGGTTGACGACATCCAGTCAATGATAAGGCTCATGCTTTACTCTAATGAAATAGATATCGAGGCTCTTATCTGCTGTACCTCCTGCTTTGTAAAGGGTAACGTCAGCGGTCGCGTCGGGCTGATTCACCGCATTATCGACGCATACGGCGAGGCGCTGCCGAATCTTCGCGCGCACGCCTCCGGATGGCGGAGCGCCGATTATTATCACTCCATAACCTATGCCGGGATCGACGAATACGGTCTTATGCCCGGCTTCGGCTTTGCCTCGATGAAATACAAGGAAAACACCGGAGTCAAGGCTCTTATCGAGTGCATTCTCCGGGAAGATTCACGTCCTCTGTATGTCGGTCTTTGGGGCGGAGCAAACACCCTCGCGCAGGCTGTCTGGCAGATTGAGAAGCTGATGCCGGACAAGCTCAGCACAGCGCTCGGTAAGCTTCGTATTTACGGAATATCCGATCAGGATCATGCATCACGATGGCTTCGGAAGAAATACGGCGACAGACTGTTTTGGATAGTCTCGCCCTCTCGCGGCTCATGGTTCGGAAACTACACCTACTGGAAGGCCGCTTGGCCGGGCATCAGCTCCGACCTTGTTAAGCATGGAAGTGAGGATGGTGTGCATAAAACTCTCGGCTTCTCCGGCGGAAGACGCGACCTCGTTTCAAATGATTGGATCGATACGAATATCCGCTCAAAAGGCGCACTCGGCGCGCTCTATCCTCATCCGAAATATATAGTCGAGGGCGATACGCCGTCATTTTTATGGATCATTCCAAACGGGCTGAACGTGCCGGAGCGCCCGGATTACGGCGGCTGGGGCGGCAGATATGAGTATTACAGGCCGGAAAAGGCTCAGTTCGGCGTCACAGAGCGGCACAGCATCTGGACAAACGCATCCGATACGGTTTTAGGCTCGGACGGCAGAATGCACACAAGTCCTCAGGCGACGATATGGCGCTGGCGAGAGGCTTTTCAGAATGATTTTGCCGCGAGGATGCTCTGGACGTTCTCTCCGGACCCGGCTATTGCTTCGTGCCGTCCTGAAATAAAGGGCGAGATCAGGGACCGGCGGCTGAACGTCAGCGCTGACGGCTGTGAGCTTCTCTTCTACCCTTACCCGGAGGCCGGCTCATTCACCGGGAAATGTCAAATATCCCACGATAAAAAAATAATTATATCCGGCGGTCGATCCGGCGAGACTCTTCACATCATCGCAGAGGCGAGAACAAAATCAGCTCCATTTCTGACAAGCTATAAGCGATTTATCATCACTCTTTAAAATATGATCGCCCTTCCCAAAATGGGAAGGGCGATAATTATTTTCTTACATTACAAATGCCTTTATAATTTCGGGCAGGAGGAATATACAGAAGAGAATAATGAGGACTACGGCGACGGCGCCGATCACAGACCACATAATAATCTTAGCCTTCTTATCCATTCTCTTTCTTGAGTACCACTGCTCCTCTGTCCATGGGATAGTGCGGTATACGCGGAATGCGCCGAATGCAATACCGGCGACTGCGATCACCCAGAGAGCGATAAGAATTATCTTATAGATCGGGAAGCCGGGGTTGTAGACTGCGCCGTGACTCAGTCCGTTCATAGCGAGGGAGTTTGCCTGAATATAGAGTGCGTCGTGGGCGGCTCTGCGAAGCTCGGCTCTCGTCCATTCTGCGTTAAAATCGGATACAACGCCGGTCTGTGCGTTCCAAGCGCTCGTCATAATGAGATCGCCGCCGGCTGCAAGTATCTGATCTGCAAACGCAGGGGTCACGCCGGAGGTGTAGTCGGTAATGATAGCGCCGTGGAAGCCCCACTCATTGCGGAGAATGCCGGTCATAAGAGGCCAGCTTCCGAAGGCGATCCTTGCGCCGATGCGGTTATTGGAGCTCATAATGCCCGTCGCGCCGCCGTCAACAACGCCGTACTCGAACGCCTTGAGGTATATCTCGCGCATTGCCTGCTCTGTCGAGAAGGTTGCTACTCTGCCGTTTGCGGAGCGGTTGGACTCCTGATCGTTCAAGGCGTAGTGCTTCATGTAGACGTAAGCACCCTTGGACTGAACGCCCTTCAGAACCTGGGTCACCATCTTTCCGGTGAGGACGGGATCCTCGGAATAATACTCATAGTTTCTGCCGGAGAAGGGAGTTCTGTGAATGTTGACTGCAGGAGCATACCAGCCGGAGACCTTGTAGATGCCCTCGCTCATCTTGATCATATCGTTTCCGATTAAGCGTCCCTCTTCATAGAGAAGCTCGGGATTCCAGGTCGCCGCCATGGCGATCTCGTTGGGATAGGAATAGCCTGCGGTGTCGTTTACGAAGCTGTTTATTCCGGTGGGGCCGTCGTACTCGAGAGTCTTCGGCTTATTGATGCTCTTAATCTCGATGGTGCCGTAGCCCGCGTGGCCGTAAAGCTCATAGATTTCTGAGAACTTCATCTCGTTGAGAAGAGTATCCCACATCGGGTTATCGTACTCAAGTCCCTGAAGGTCTACAAGCTCAATGCCGCTGTCCTCGGAATAGGTGCGGTTTGCTTCATAGCTGTCGATGCTCTTGGGGTTGCCGGACGCTTCGTAACCGGATTTATTAAGCTCAGTCAGGAAAGCGTCGGAAGGCGTCATAGTGCCGAAAAGTCCGGAGGCGCCCATGGTGTTGGAGCCTGCGCCGGAGCCTGTTGCGGTGGTGAGAGAGCCTGCGCCGAGAACGCCCTCAACTCCCGCAGGAGCGGCCCCGTCCATCTTCGACCAGTCCGCGCGGCTGAGATAGGTATCTCTGTCAAGGGCGACATCGTCAAAGAGGTTTCCGATCTTTTCTCCGGTTGGAGCGGTGTCAAGCGCCTTTGTCTCGCTGACGGCGTACTTCTCCGCTCTATTTGCGTCGCCTGTGCCGACAATGTTGGAGTAGCCCTTCTTGAGAAGAATGTTGTTTACAGCCTCGTGAGAATCTCTCGCGGCGGTGATGTAATAGTCGCCTGCCTCGAGAATATAAGTCTTATACTGTCCGTAAGCATCGTAGCTCTTCATATCGGAGACGGGGAAGCTTATTTCAATAGTTTCGCTCTCTCCGGGTGCAAGAAGCTTCGTTTTGCCGAACTCTACGAGGCTCACGGCGCTCTTTTCAACGCCGTTCTGTCTGTCATAATCGGTGTAGGGCGACTGGAAGTAGATTTCGACTACGTCCTTGCCCGCCATAGAGCCGGTGTTCTTAACGTCGACCTTAACGGTGACGGTGTCGCCGTTTACGGAAGCTGAATAATTCGACCACTCAAATTCGGTGTAGCTGAGGCCATAGCCGAAGGGATAGACGACAGTCTTTGCATAGTCGTAGCTGCCGGCGTTATTTACGCCCATAACTGCGTCTTCATAGCGTGTTTCATAGTAGCGATAGCCTACGTAGATACTCTCGGCGTAGTTCGTATATGCCTGAGTCGGCTCGCCGTTTATGAGGAATCGGAAATCGCCGTGGTTCTGAGCTGCGGGATTTGAGAGGTTGTCAAAAACGTAGGTATCGACAAGTCTTGCAGAGGGGTTTACCTTGCCCGCAAGAATTTCGCCGACGGATTCAAGACCGACGGTGCCGAGACCCGCGTACCAGAGCGCGGCGTCGACGCCGTACTTATCGAGCTCTCCCAGCTCCATGGGGTTCGGGCAATTTACGAGCATTATAACTGTGTCAAAGGCCTTGCTGTCGCGTATGCCCTCAAGGGTCGCCTTTTCGGAGGGTGAGAGAGTGAGGTAATTATCCTCGTAAGCGCCGCCGTGGTTATCCATTGTGCGGGGAAGGTCGCCGCCCTCGCCGCAGCCGCGGTTGATTACGAAAATCGCCGCGTCAGAGTAGCTCTTGAAGGTATCGGCAAGTGCGCCGGTCGGGAAGTCGGCTTCCTTGCCGAGCGACCACTCGCCCTTGTCTCCGCCGCCGCCTGCAGCCGTTCCGGTGCCGTGGGCGGTGCTGTTCTTAGCGTAATGCGAGATGACCTCTTCATTTATCTTAAAGCCGGCGTCCTGAAGGCTCTTTACAATACTCTGTCCGGCAATGCTTACCTCACCCGAGCCTGTACCGGTGGATGATCCTGCAGTTGCCGCCATGCCGAAGAGCGTAACGGCGGCGCCAGACTTTGTGATGGGGAGCTTTCCTCCCTCGTTGCGGAGAAGCACGACCGCCTCGTCCGCCATCTGCTTATTCAGCGCCGCCTGCTTATCGGCGGTGTAGTCAGCGTCAAGCTTAAAATACTCTGTGTCGCCGGTTCCGTCAGAGGCGGTGATGCCGCCGCCGACCGAGCCTAAAAACTGAGTAACGATGGAATCATAGGAATTGAGAACGATTGTGAGAACGAGCATAAATGCGAGAATCAGCGCAAACACGCCCGACCACACGCCGAGGAACGTAGATTTTTTCATGCCTTTCTTTTCCATAATCTGCCTCCTGTATAATGCTTGCGGGCGGAGAGTACTCCGCCCGCAGTATTAAGCGGATATTAATCGAATGCGCTTACAATGATATATTCAAAGGTGCCGTTAGCCGGGTTGACCTCAACAGCCTGAGAGGTGGTGTTGGAGGCGGGAACTTCCTCTTCGGCGGGGTGGGAGTTTGCGATGACGTAGGGGCCGACGAAGTGCTCGATTGCCCAGAAGTATTTATCGCTCTCACCCTTCGGCCAGACCTTGTCGTTCTCGTTGCCGCTGCCGTTCTTGAAGCCGTGGTTCTGGAAAACGCCCCAGTCCTCGCTCCACTGGCAGGCGGTGGGCGGGTTGAGCGTCACTGTGGTGCCGTCGGCAGTGTAGGTGCCGGTGAAGACGTATTTCAGAACTACGGGGCCGGTGGCTGCGGGAGCCTGAGCCTCCTCGATAAGCTTTGCCCAGTCGGCGTTTGCGTATGCCTCGGGAACACTGGCGGCATAGCTCAGCTCAGCGCCGTCCCAGACAAGCTTAGCGCCCTCGGTCTGTGCGCTCTTGTCGCCGATGGTGATGGTGTTGCCCTCATAGGTGCCGAGCGATACGTTAACGGTGCCGGCATTGTCCTCAGCGAGGTAAACAGTGCCGTCGGTGAGCATGATCATGGTTATGGCGACCTCGTAATCGTTGCCGTCGGAGGTCTTGCGTGTGGCTGTGCCGGTAAAGGCAGCCCTTACATCAAGAGCCTCAGCCGGAGCGTCGGAAGCGGCGGCAGGCTCATAGTTGCCGGTCTGTCCGAGGGCGTTGCCCCAGACGTCGCTCTTTACGATGAAGTTCTGATTGAGCATGGAGTTGATAGCAGCCTCATAGTACATCTTGAGGGAGTGCTCCTCATCCATCTCGACCGCTACCTCAGCGCCGTCGGGCTTCGTGAGGGTCATGTTCCAGCTCTCCCACTTCCAGGTGCCTTCCTCGGAGATGGAGTAGGACGGGAACTGGAACTCATAGGTGCCGTCAGCGTAGAAATCCATGGTGCAGCTGCCCTTGCTGTCGCCTTCGTTGTTCGGCTCCCAGCTGAAAAGAAGCGGAGCGGAGGTGGAGGCAAGAAGCACGACCTGCGGAGCTGTGGTGTTTGAGGTGAGGAGGACAAAAGAACCGGTGTTCTCGGTCGAGGCTACGCCGGAGGCTATGATCGTCTCGTCGGTGGAGACGAGCTTTGTGTACTCATAGGTGCCGTCGGCATTGAGAACAAGGGTGTTCTTCTCCTGACCGCCCTGGCTTGTTATGTAGCCGGTGTGGCGGATATTGCCTGAGATCTCCTGCGTACCGTATGTGACGGTGTAGGTACCTGCGACGTCGGCGCCGGTGGCGGCGGGCGCATCGTTTGACGGTGCAGGCGTCTGGGCGCTGTCATCTGTGCCGCCCGAGGGCTTCGCAGTATTGCCGTTTCCGCAGGCGGCAAGAGCGAATACCATAATGAGTGCGAGAATAAGTGCTGCTATTCTTTTCATTGTTTATCCTCCTTAATTTTGGATTATAAATCCATTTTAACTGCTAAAAGCAGCATAACAACCGCTTTTTCGTGAGCTAAATAAGTATTTCGCAAGCTAAAAGCGAGCGCCGCCCGTACCCAAAAGGATACAGGCGGCGCCCATTGTATAGGAAGAAATGAAGAAAACTTATTTCGCGGCCTTGTTTTTCTTTGCGGAGAGCACCCACATAACGACGCCGAGGACTGTGAGGACTCCGAAGAATCCGGTAGCGCAGTAAAGGGTCATCTGCCACCACGGGATTATCTGAACGATGGTCGCGTTGCCGACGTTCATAGCGTGGGAGTGCGTTACGTTGTAGGCAATGTTCTTCGCTCTCTCCTGAATAGCGGTTACCATGGCTGCGTCATTGTTCAGTCCGTCGAGGGTCGCCATACCCATGGAGTAGCCATCCCAGAGATCCTGACCCGCGAGAACGCCGTAGCGGTAATCCATGTACTTCGCGTAGACGGAGCAGTCGGTGATCGCAGCGCCCTCCATTCCCCACTCATCGCGGAGAATGCCGGTCATAAGGCCGTGATGTGCGCCGCTCCAGATAACGCCGAGGCGGTTGAAGGAGCTCATTACGTTGCCGCCCGCCTCCTTGACCGCGCCCTCGAAGCCCTCGAGATACAGCTCGCGTATAGCCTGCTCATTTGACCAGGTGGAAATGCCGTAGCGTCCCTCCTCCTGATCGTTAAGGGCAAAGTGCTTCGTGAATACGTAGACGCCCTTGGCTCTTATTGCCGCAACCTCAACAGCCGCAACCTCGCCGGAGACCCAGCCGTCCTCGCCGTAATACTCGAAGCAGCGGCCGGAATAAGGCGTTCTGTGGATGTTTGCGCCGGGGCCGTAGAGACCGGCGTAGACCTTGTCTGCGCCTGCCGGGGTAGCGTGGAGGAAGTCCTCGCCGATGCAGGAGCCCATATCCTCTATAAGAGAACGGTTGTAGGTCGCAGCCATAACGTCCTCGGAGGTATATGCCATAGCGGAAGCGCCGCCCATAAGAGACGCGGTGAAGCCCTGCGGACCGTTTTCATCGAGAGTGCCGGGAAGACTTATGGAGGGAGCCGCCTCGGTGAAGTGGAAACCGTTGTAGATGAGGGTCGTCATCTCGTCATAGGGCATCTGGCTTATGAGCTCCGCCCACTTTGGATCGTCATAGTCAGCCTCGGCCATATCGCCCGCCTTGAGCGTTCCGGCGACGCCCACGGTCGGCATCGTCGCGCCGGGATAGTATGCAGCCTTCATCTTTTCAACGATGGCTGCGTGCCCGCTTTCGTCGTGGGTAAGTCCGTCAGCCCACATATCGGGGGTGATGTAGAGAGACTGAGTGGTGGGATAGGTTCCCTGCCAGTCGGAGCGGGAGAGATATGTAACAGTCTGATTGCCGGCGCCTGAGTACTTATTGAGGTCGGCATTGTCAAAGAGGTTAGTTATGGGCTTGCCGGTCTTGGAGGATACGGAGTAGGTCTCCTTGTCAAACTTGTCGTTTGTCCACTTCCCGGTAAGCTCGGCATTGCCGGGGACGTTCGCGCCCTTTGCGGCGAGGATGTTATTTATTGCGTCATGGGCATTCTTACCTACGGTGAAGTAATAGTCGCCGTCCTCAAGGATATAGGTCTTTGCAAGGTGAGCGTCGTAGGAAGTCAGATCCTCCTTGTCGATCTCGATTTTGAAGTGTTCGGTCGCGCCGGCGGCGATCATCTTCTTGTCGAAGCCGCAGATCTCAACAGCAGCCTTCTCTACTCCGTTCTGCTTGTCATACTCTGTGTAGGGGCTCTGGAAGTAGATCTGAACGGTGTGCTTGCCGTCGACAGAGCCGACGTTCTTTACGTCGACCTCGACTGTAAAGGTGCCGTTGTGGTTCTCGTCAAGCTTGAAGTTACTATACTCAAAATCAGTGTAGGAAAGGCCATAGCCGAAGGGGAAGGCTACGCAGTCGTCATAGTTCCAGTCGCCGGAGTTGCCCTGACCGAGAACGGAGTCCTCATAACGGGTCTCGAAATAGCGATAACCGACATAAATGCCCTCCTGATAGACAACGTAGTCGGAGTTTGCCTTGCCGATGCCGGGGTCGGTGTTGTTCTGCGCGGTCTCGGTCTCGTACTCTGCGCCGTTAGTGTACTTGTAGGCGCCGAAGTTCTGCATTGCGGGAGCGGAGTGATTATCCTTCATGAAGGTATCGACGATTCTGCCGGATGGGTTCACGTCGCCCGCGAGGATATCCGCAACGCCGAGAGAGCCGGTCATGCCGACGTCGCCGATCCACAGAACGGCGTCGATGCCGTACTTGTCGACGAAGTCGAGCTGAAGTGCGTTGGAGGAGTTAAGAAGAACGACGATCTTCTTGAAGGTGCCGTCAGCCTTGAGCTTTTCAAGGTTTTCAAGCATCTCGATCTCCTCCTTGCAGAGGCGGAGATAGTCGCCGCCGGTCATGTACTCCTCAAGCTCGGGAAGTCCGCTGGGAAGGTCGGCGCCCTCGCCGCCGGAGCGCGCGAGAACTACGAGAGCAACGTCGCCGTAGTTTGCCCAGGTGCCCTTGAGCGCGTCGGGATATTTCTCCCAGGGCACTTCGTTGATGCGGTACTGCGCCTGATTGCCGCCGGTGGTCGCCGCGTTTACGCGCTTATAGCCGCTGGTGACGTAGAATTTCCACTGGTCGGTGTTGACGGTGCCCTCGCCGAAAACGGTCTCAAGGGCGGTCTTGAGGGTAACCGCATCGTCGGCAGCCATAGAGCCGGAGCCGGTGCCGCCGTAGAGCAGGTTGTAGCTCGATTGTGAGAAGGTCGTGAACTTTGTGCCCTTTGCAAGCGGAAGAGCGTTGTTGCGGTTCACGAGAAGCGCCGCGCCCTCGCCCTCAATCTGACGGCAGAGCTCGGCCTCGTGGGCTACAAGTTCTTCCTCAGAGTCCCATGCGCTGGCAAAGTAGATGGTTGCGCCGTCCTCCGCCACGATCTTCTGAGTCTGTGCCTTGAGCGCTACGTTGATAACGCTCGCAAACTGTGCGGACACCGGTATCGCCACAATACAAATTACAAGCAGTACGGCAAAGATCGGGGTAAGAATTTTCCAAATGCGTCCTTTTTTCATTTATAGTCTCCTTTCAAATTTTTATCTTCCAGGTCTGTAACGCTGGGCAAGCTTTATATCGGCTTCGACGTCGGGGATAAGCGCCGTCGGATCCGGTGCGAGCTGAAGTCTGCCCATAAGAAGCGGAGTATAGCGCTCGCTGAAATCTGCGGCGTAGGTCTTCCATAGCTCCACTGCATTCGTGAGCTTTTCGATTGCTGCGTCCTGATACTTCGTGTCTGAGGTGGCGTTATACATTCTGAGGTCGAGCGCCGCTGCGGTCTTTTGGGCGTAATAGTAGCCCATCTCCGCCTGAAGGCGCTGATCCTTGACAGTCGACCAGAACTCGCGCTCGCCTATTGAAGCGTAAGAGCTCGGCTCATCTGTGAGAAGCGCGTTCACCTTCTCCATGGCGGAATCAGAATAGCCTCTCAGAAGCTCGATCAGCTCCGGCGGAGTAATCAGCTCAAAGGTCTCTGTGCCCGCCATTACGGCGTCCACGTAAGCCGGCATGCTCATCATTCCGCCGCCCTCGAGGGCGTTTTCCGCGTTTGCCCAGAGCTTGACGGTGAGGAAACCGAAGGCGGTCTTGTTAGTGAGGCACATTTCGGGGTAATATGCGTCGGTATTGATCCAGAAGAAGCGGGTTGTGAGCGGAACGATCTTTCCGGCGTCGTTCATAGCGCCGAAGAGAAGCGCCGCCTTATCCCTCTCTACGCCGTAGTGTGCGGCGATAAGGCTTGTGAAATAGTCCTCGGAGAGCGTCGGATCGTAGCCGAGCCTGCCGAGAAGAGCGTACTCATACCAGCATTTTTCGATGTGCAGTCTGCCGCGCTCCTCTGAGTCGAGGCTTGTGTAATCTCTGCCGAAGATATAGCCGTCCGGCCCGAAGAGGAAGCCGCGGAGCTTACTCTCATCCGGCATGCCGGAAACGTAGTCGCGGATGAACTCATAGTCGCCCCAGCGGGCGTAGTACATATCGTCCCAGCGCACCTCAAGCCACATTCTGCGGTTTTCCGGAAGAAGCGAGAGCGTTTCGTCGGCAAAGTGCGGGGTCGAGGTGGAGTGCATATGCGCGAAGGAGTACTTATCGGAGTAATCGAGAGTGCCCTTGAAATCCGCCCAAACAGAGTCGGAAAGAGCGAAATCCGTGAGGTGCATACGGTGGATGAGGGTGAAATCACGCTCAGGCTCGGCTTCAAGCGCATCGTTCACGCCCATGCCGTAGGTCTCCCAGAGCCAGCTTTCGTTCTTCTCCTCGTCGCCCGCCTCCCACTTCATATTCTCTCCGGCGGTGATTCCGATGCCGTCAAGATCGGGATAGGTCTCCACCATTGCCTTGGCGCAGGCGCGGTAGTAGGCTCTCGTAGCCTCGTTGTCAATGTCGGTCGTAAGCCCGTACTTGCCCTGCTCGCCGTAAAGGTAGATGTTCCAGGTGAATACATAGAACTTGATGCCGCGGTCATGGGCGTAAGCCATTACGGAGCGCCAGAAGTCGATCTTTTCATCGATCGTCATGGTCTTTACGACCTCGTAATTCGACCAGTGCTCCTCGCGCACCATATTAGTCGCGGTGCCGTTATAGCTTCCGTCAAAGGGGATCGTAGTTTTCCAGACGTCGTCAAGGGCAATGTCCGGGTAATCTGCAAGCTTCACCATAGATGGGAACGGGTTGAGGTTCCAGATTGAGAGCGCATTGAAGCGGTTGCGTGCAAGCTCATCAAGCTCCGCCTTCCAGAAGTCCATATCCCACATATTTTCAATATTGAGCTGAGCGGCGTCACCGGCGTCGGTATAGCTCGGAGTGCGCATATCCAGCGGAATATTGAACTTTATGCCGCGATTAAGAACCGTCGGCGAGGCGGAGGAGCTTTTAACGCTCTCAATGCCGCCGAAGCTTATCTCGTCGGCAACCTGAAGTCCGCCGTACATAAGTCCCGTCGCGTCGCCGCCCGTGACCGTGACGGAGTTTTCGCCGACCTCGATCTTATAGCTTTCTGCGCCGAGGCTTTCGTCGATGTTCTCAACAAAAACGCTCCAGTCAGCGTTAAGCGAAGTGTTTGACGCCGCCTTTTCGATTTCGCTCCCGGCAAACTCCGCCTGCGGAAGAGCTGCGGAGCTTACAGTTACCGCAAAGGCAGGCGCCTCGGGCGTCGGCTCGGGGTTCTGTGCTGCAGGTGCCGGCTCTTCGTTCTGAACCGCCGGCGCCGGAGTTGTATCCGCCGGTGCCGTTGTCGGCGTGTTATTTCCGCCGCAGGAAGCCAGTGCTGTCATAACAAAGCAGACAGCAAGTAAAATGGATAATGATTTTTTCATTTTTATTCTCCATTACTCTGCGTTCTCTTCAAATCCAGAGAGTTCCTTCATTTGCAGCATTGCAAAATAAGAGTATTTCTCGTTTCCGTAAATATCGTAAAGGTGCGGTGCCGTGCGTGCTCCCATCCAGCTTGTCATATCGCAGAATCCGCAGGTCGAAAAGGCGTATATCGGGTACCCCTCTTCCTTGAGGTCAAGGAGCGTTTTGCAGACCTTGTAGAACGCCGTGCCTTCCTTCTTCAGCATCGCGATTCCGTCTCGGGAACTCATTATAGTAAAGTCAAGCTCCGTGACCTGAAGCTCAAGACCGCTGTTTTCTGCGATATAGCGTATGTTATCGCATATATCTTCCACTTTCATATTGCTGTAAACATGGCACTGCAGTCCGATACAATCCGCAAGACTGCGTCCGTTTTCGTCCGTAAGCGTCTTCGCCATTTCTATAACGGCGTCACGCTTATTAGTATCTACCTCGGCATAGTTCTCGTTATAAACGAGTTTTACATACTCAGGCGCATAGCGGTCAGCGTAGAGAAAGGCGTAATAGATATAATCCTCGCCCACTCTGTCAACCCACGGGCTTTCGTTCGGTGCCGTTCCGTCCAGTGAGAGATACTCGTTTATGACATCATAGCTGTCAAAGCATTCAAGCCAGCCGCCCTTGTCAAGGGACTCGAAAAGAGAAGCTATATAGTTCTCCATTCTCTCAAGCATTATTTCGCGTGAGACATATTCGCCGTCATCGGTAAAGCCCTCGCGGAATATCCAGTCAGGAGTTTCCTTGTGCCAGAAAAGGGTATGACCATGGAGCTTTATTCCCTTTTCCTTTGCCCAATTCATCCAGTTCTGTGCCATCTCGCTGAAGGTTACTTCAAGCTTTCCTGATTTCCGGCAGCTTGCTTGATCAAGGAGCGCGCCTGCCTTGAACTCATACATAGGGATAACACAGGCAAACTGCTCCTCAAGCTTCATCATACACCATGGGTCGTTATAGTCATCCGGTGTTACGAAAGTGCCGAGAAGAATGCCTCGCTCGGCGTAATAATCCTTTAGCGACAATCCGGCAGTATCCTCGACGATCGGCTCCTGCATATACATGAGCTTCGCCTTCTCTTTTTCAGAGAACTCCTTCATAATCGGATGTTCAGGCTTTACCTCAGGCTCGGCTTCTGCTTCCACGGGAGTCTGTTCAGTTTTTTCAGGCTGCTCAACAGGTTCAACAGCTGAAGGCTCACTCCGGGATTCCGGTTCCGCGACAGGCTGTGGTTCCACAATATCATCCGGCTTGTTCTGAGGGGCTGTCTGACAGCCGGACAGCAGGCTGATAAACAGAATGCCAGCAAGCGAAAAAGCTATTATTTTTTTGTTCATTTTCGATCCTTTCAGACAAGCGTCGCCGGAACCGGATATACCGATCCCGGCGACAAAAAGGGAGGGGGAAATTATGGTATCTCAGAATTTTACACCGGTGGCCTCTGAGGTTCTGCCGCGGACCTCGCTGTGAAGCGAAATGTTGCCCTCAGCGTCAACGGTGCCGGTCATGGTGCCGCCGAGACGGCCGTACTCTGCGGTGATGTTGCCCTCTGCGTCAACGGTGCCCTCAAAGCCGGTAAGTCCGGAGGCATCGACTGCGCCGTGAACGGTGCCGTCCTCGTCGATGATGAACTCCTCAAAGTAGCTCTCCTCGCCGTCGCCGTTGACGTTCTTAACGTCATACTCGCCGGCATAGGGGCTTGCCTCGCCCTCAAAGGGGACGTAGGCTTCCATGGTGCCGTCGTCCTTGAGCTTGAGCTGGTGAGGAACAACGCTCCATACTGTCGCCTTCATATCGGCAGGCTCCTCAACGGGAGTCAGGGTTACGACGCTGCCGTCCTTGGTGTAGGTGCACTCGAAGGTCATAGCTGCGACGAGGGTTGCATTAGTATCATCAACGAGGGTGAGAACTGCGTCAAACTCGTTTTCGCCGAGAGTGAGGGGCATATGGTACTCGTTAGCGGCGGTCTCAGCAGGCTGCTCCTCAGCGGGCTGCTCCTCGGCCGGCTGCTCCTCGGCGGGAGCGGTCCATGCGTAGGCTGCCTTGAAGGACTCATCGTCGTACTTCATCTCGTTTGTGCCCTCAACGGTGAGGCTGCGCTTATAGTCCATTCCGATAATGATGGGGAAGCTTATTTCAACAGAGTAGGTACCGGCCATATCGTAGGCATATACTGTCTGCTCGTTTGCCTTCTCGCCGTTGTTATCGCAGGCAAGGTCGATCTTGAGGCAGTCGATGCCGTCCTTCTGAGCGGCAGCCCAGGTGCCGGTCATAAAGGTATCCTCATATGTATCGCTCATATAGCGATAGCGGTCAACGACAACGGTGCCGTCCTTGTTGAGGTCAACCTTGAAGGCGGCGGAAACGCGGTCTGCGCCCTCGCCCTCCTCCTCGTACTTGCCGACGAGCTGATAATTCTCAGTTGCGGCAGGAGCGGGAGTATTGTCTGCCGGAGCAGGGGTATTGTCTGCGGGTGCGGTGTTTGCCGGGGTATTATTTGCCGGGGTATTCGATGTGTTCTCTCCGCCGCAGGCTGCGAGGGCGAAGATCATCACAAGCGCGAGAACAAGTGCTGCGATTCTTTTCATTGTAATATCCTCCTAAATTTCCGCTTTCGCGGATTGGTTATAAGTGCATTTTAGCCAGAAACACCCTTGCAAAACAACCGGTTTTTCGTACAGTAAGCAATTATTTCGTGAACTAAAGGGTCGTTTATTGACCGCGCTAAAAAAAGGTGATATTTTATATAAGTACCGCGAAAGGAGGATGAAAATGTCGGAAATTCTCAAAATTTTTCCTCAAGATCTTGTCCAGCAGCTATTCATACAATTAAGCTCCAGCGTCCGGCTTATAATCAGCGTGCTTATTTTCATGTATCCCCTTCGCAGAAAGCCGACATATGCTCTGCGCCTTGTATTCTCGCTCTTTATCTGTGCTCTTGCGCTTATCTGCACGGTTTACCTCAGATACAGCTTTGACAATATCTACACCCGCGCATTCATGCGCTTTACCCAGTTTTGTATGCCGCTGCTTATTATTATGCTCTGCTGCGAGGGCAGCATTGTGTCCCGGCTCAAGGTGCTGTGCGCCTCTATCGGTGCAACGGAAATCGGACTTGCCTTCTTTTCCCTCATCCTCACTCTTTCCGGCGGCGATGAGCGCGAAACTATTTCCCTTTTCAGAATAGGCGGAGAGTTCAACACCACTGTATGGGACTGGCTGTTGTTCTTCGTAATCAACACCATAGCCTACTTCGCTCTTTTTAAGCTCTTCCGTTACGAAAAATATGAGGAGCTTGACAAAAAAAGCAGCACCTCCACGGTGCTGCTGACCACATTCTGTCTCTTTATTCTGATCGTTCCGGACTGCCTCAGGACAGAGTTTCCGGCGGACAGCCTCGCCTCGTTTTTGCTCTATCGCCTCTATCTCGTTTCGATTTCGATTTTTATTCTCCTCTACTCCAACGAGATCGCCTTCCGCAGCCAATACCGAACCGAAAAGGAAATTATGGATCAGGTACTTCGTGAGGAGCGCAAGCAGTATCTGCAGCTAAAGGAGAACATCGACGTCATCAATACCCGCTGTCACGACCTCAAGCACCAGCTTGACGACTTCTCCGGCAGGCTCACAGACCGTGAGCTTGACGAGCTGCGGGGCGCCATGGATTTTTACGATTCCAACATCAAGACCGGCAATGAGGTTTTGGACGTGGTGCTGCGCATCGCCCAGCTCTCGTGTGAAAAGGAGCATATCCAGCTCAGCTGCATAGCAGATGGCGCGGCTCTCAGCTTTATGCGCACAAGGCACATCTATTCCCTTTTCAATAACGCTCTCTCAAACGCTATCGAGGCGGTAAAAAAGCTCGATGATGAAGATAAGCGCGTTATCAGTATGACCATCGGTAAGAAAAACGGCGCAATACATATTGAAATTACAAACTTCTTTGACGGCGCATTAGTATCTCCCGGCGAAACCACGAAGTCCGACTCCCACCATCACGGCTTCGGAACTATGTCTATGCGCTATATCGTAGCCGAGTACGGAGGAACTCTGAACGTTCAGACTCAGAAGGATATTTACACTGTGTTCATCTCCATTCCCCTGCCTTTAGCTCACGAAAAAAATCTTTAATTCAAGAAATACGGCTCGAAACAGCTAAAGGTCTTTGCTAAAATAGAGGAAACGAAGGAGGTGCGTTATGACAGTCCGGATTGCAATAGTAGAGGACGAAGAAAAAGCGCGCGAAACTCTTAAGGATTATATCAGGCGCTTCGGAGATGAGAACGATATCGCTTTTCTTGTCGACACCTTCGTTTCTCCCCTCATGCTGCTTGAAAAGTACAAGGCTGAGTACGATATCATCTTCATGGATATTCAGATGCCCGACATAAACGGAATGGACGCTGCAAAGCGTATCCGTGCGCTGGACGCAAGCGTTGGCCTGATTTTTGTAACGAGCCTCGCGCAGTATGCAATCCAGGGCTACGAGGTCGAAGCGCTCGACTATATTCTGAAGCCCGTGCAGTACTACAACTTCGCTCTGAAAATGACAAAGGCGATACGCCACCTGAACTCCGATGAAAACGACGGACTTATGGTGCCGACCGGCTACGGGACGGCGCGGATAAGCCTGCGCGATGTGACATATATCGATGTGCAGGACCATCTCCTCACCTACCACACCTTTGACGGCACTTATTCCGAGTTTCAGACTATCTCAAGCCTTGAAAAGCTGCTCTCCGGCAAGGGCTTTGCCCGCTGCTCCAACTCCTGCCTCGTAAACCTCAGATACGTTCAGGGCATTAAGGGCTACACGCTCTATATGCAGGACGGCACCGAGCTGCGCATAAGTCAGCCGAGAAAGCGCTCGCTTATGAACGCCGTTGAGTCCTATCAGAAGCTCAAATAATCAGCGCAGCAGCGTTTGATTTAACCGCTAAAAGGCAAACTCGCCGCGGAGCCAGTGTTCACAAGGCTTCGCGGCGATTTTAGTTATTTTTGGATACTGCCTGAAAACGCCGGAAAACGGCGCAGAATAAGCGTTTTTCCAAAGCAAGTGAAAACTCCGACTTTTGCGGTCGTACGAAAATTCGCATCAAGCGTGCCAAAAGACAAAGTCTACTCATCGAAAGCCTGGTCGCAAGCCGATCAGGCTTTTTTGCTTATCCGCAAAAAAGTCTTGAATTGACCGCGGCGGCGTGATATAGTTAGTTGTAACTAACAGAGTATTTGCGGATCGGAGGATAAGCTGATGTTGGGAAAAAAGCAGGTATTCAGGATCGGCTCAGACGGGTTTAACGGAGCGTGGTACCCTTGTTCTACTATCTCTGACCGGGCTGTTATCCTCATGCTCGGTGACAGCGCTGAGGACAGAATGGCAGAGTCCGGCGCGAAGTGGCTGAACGGGCAGAACATAAGCGTTATGGCGATGAGCCCGGACAAGAAGGATTACGGGCATCACAGCTATCCGCTGGAGCGGTTCGGGAAAGCGATTGCGTTTATGCGGGCGCAGGGGTGCAGAAAGCTCGGCGTTGTCGGCGCCTCCACCACCGGTATGATGGCGCTTCTGGCGGCAAGCTATTACCCCGAGCTGTCGCTGACGATTGCCATCTCCCCTCCCGACTTCGTGATGGAGGGCTTCTACCGCGACGGAAAGGACGGCGCGACAGAGCGGCCCGGCGATCACGAATCCTCGGTAACGTGGCAGGGTAAGCCGCTCCCGTTCCTTCCATACGCCTACCGGCACCCCGAATATTGGCAGAAGCTCAGGGAGGAGGCAAGGTCCGGCGGCGACAAGGTCGCCTCGCGCAGAATGTTTGACGAGTCCGAAAAGCGTCACCCCATCGAGGAGTCCGAGCGCATCAAGGTCGAGAGAATCCGCGGGAAGCTCATATTCATCGGCGCGGAGGACGACGTTCTGTGGGACACCTGCAGATACATACGCAGAATGGAAGCCCGCCTTGCCGAAATGCCTCACGATTGCACCTGCGAGAGCTGGCTCTATGAGCACGGAACACACTTTGTCTTTCCGGATTCCATGCTCAGAATGATGCTTCCGGTTGGCTCGGGACTTCTCGTTTCCTTTATGTTCAAAGCCGGAAAAGAGCATAAGAGGCAGTGCCGCGAAACGCGGCTCGACATTGACAGAAGGCTGAGAAAAGCCCTCGCTGAATGGTAAGGAGGAGCGCGATGAAATACGCGGGAATGCCTGCGGGTATGTGGCTTCTCTTTGCCGGATCGTTCCGCAGGCAGCTGACGGATACGCTCGGATATGACGATAAAGCGGCAAAGTCCGTCACCTCAGGGGCAAAGCGTAAATACAAGGAGATAATTCAGAGTCTTCCGGAGTTTGAGCGCGCGGATCGCTTCAGAATGAACATCGTAAGCTGCGCGATGCTCTCATCCTTTCTTCTCAGCCTGCCGGAAAGACCTGCGGTCGAAACGGTGACGGATTATTACCGTAAAGCCATGATGACCGCGCCCATGAAGCTTTTTTGCCGTTTGAGCGGCAGGAGAAAGTTTACCGAAGCAGATATCAGAGGCATGAGAGAGACCGCCGCTCTGCGCGCCGCCAACCGCAACCCGTATTCATGGAATATGGAGTATCTGCCATACCCCGACGGCAGCGGCTATGAGGCGAGGTTTACAAGGTGCGGAATCTGCGCGCTTATGGGTGAACTGGGGATTTCTGAGTTTGTTCCCGCCATGTGCCGCCTTGACTATACGATGAGCGAGGCGGGCGGCGCGTCGGAGTTTCGGCGTGAGTACACTATAGCCTCCGGAGGCCCATACTGCGACTGCGGATACAAAAAGAAAGGAACCTTACGATGAAATACCATATTGAGAAAAATACCGTTCAGGAGACGCTTGTCATTCCGCTTTTCGGGCGGCTTGTATGCTCCGAGCGCTTTCCGGAGCTTTTTTCTGACCCGGAGGCAAAACGCATCTGCGACAGCCTCGACTATGACTTTGAAGAAAAGCGGAAGAAGATGGAATCCGCCGCGGGGCTTTTCGGTGCGCTCGAGGTGGCGCAGCGCCAGTATGACCTGCGCTGTGAGGTTGAGGGGTATTTGAAGGCACATCCGAGGGCGGCAGTCATAAACCTCGGCTGCGGGCTGGACGACACCTTTTCAAAGGTCGATAACGGCGAGTGCCGGGGCTATAACATCGACCTGCCGGACGTTATAAGTGTGCGAAACGAGCTTCTGCCCGCCGGAGAGCGCGAGGAAAACATATCCTGCGATCTTAATGATTACTCGTGGATGGATAGAATCATCGCCGCCGACGGCGCGGTGTTTTTCGCCGCCGGCGTATTCTACTATTTCAGAACCGAGGACGTGAAAAGGCTCTTCTGCGCGATGGCGGAGCGCTTCCCGGGCGGTGTGCTTGCCTTTGACTCCTGCAATGAGCGCGGCGCGAAGCTCATGCGAAGCACATGGCTCCGCGAGGCGGGTATCACCGACGTCGGCGCATTCTTCTCGCTCGAGAATGAAGCTTCCCTCGCGGGATGGAGCGAGCGCTTCTCCTCCGTCACGGCGAAGAGCTATATGCGCGGATACCGGGATATTTACGATAAGGTCGGTGCGTTCCATAAGCTTATGATCCGCTTCTGCGACAGCCTTGTAAGAATGAAGATCGTCAGGATCGCCTTTTGATAAAAATTTCGCCTATTCGTTCCATTTTTGCAGCAATTTAAAACCCGCCGCTGAAACGCGGCGGGTTTTTGTTATACATCCATATTTTTCAGCGCTTTGTCCGTCGGAATTTGCTTTATCCTTGCAAAATCGACGAGCGAGACGAGCGCATATCCGACAAGAAGATACACAACGCTCAGAGCCATTGACTCCGGCTTCATATAAAAGGCAAAGTACCCGTCCATCTGCAGCATAAACAGCTTGAAAAGCTGAATCATCAGTAAATAACCGACTGCGAAGCTGAAAAGAGCAGAAGCAGTCACCACGATCGCGGTCGGAAGAATATAAACGGAGGCGATTTCTCTGTTCTCAAAGCCCAATATTTTCGCCATGGAGATCGGCTGCTCGTTCCGCTCGATGATGATTTTCGCAAGAAGATAGATAAGCGCAGCGGAGAGCACCACCATCGCAATTTTGAACACCCAGAAGAACTGCCCCATGGAGTGCATAAGCTGATTTGTGACCTTTGTGATGTCCTTCTCGGTAACTACAACGGCAATGTTCTTCTCATCAAGGTCGGTTATCTCCTCCCGGGACAAAAAGCCGTTGAAGCTGTCCTCGCTCTTATCGAACGCTGCGTTAAAGGCGGCGTTTTTCATAAACACGGCAATCCCGCCGTCATAATCCGCAACGCCCTTTACTGTGAACGTATAAGACTTGTTTGCGTACTCCTCGCTGAGCGTGATTTTATCGCCCGCGCGCAGGCCAAACTTATCACGAAATGCCGACGAGATGTACGCTTCGCCTTCTCTGAGCTCGTCCGGAAGCGAAATATAGGCGCTTCCGTCCTCGATGCCGTAGACCGTGACAGACTCGTCGCCTCCTGAGCCCAAGCCCTCAAACAGCGCGTTTCTGCTCTTCGCGTATTTCAGAGTTGTGCTCGAGAAGCGCTCGGCTGAGGGCTCGCCCGTTGTAATTAACTCGCCGTCCTCGTCCTTATTGCCCATCAGCATATACTGGTAGTCCGCAAACATCATCTCCGGCGCCTTTTCACTGTAATACTCCAGCGAGTCGGGCAGGCCGAAAGCAAAGCAGAGCATCAGCTCGATGAAGATAACTCCGAAAATCAGAACCGCGTAATTGCTTATATTTTGCAGCATGACCCGCAGTCTGAACCGCCGCAGGAACGACCACGCCGGAAGTCTGCGCGCCTTGCTCCTCCGCGTTCTGCGCAGATCTCTCCTCAGAAACTGCAGCGGCGATAGCCTCAGCTGCCTCAGAATTACAAACAGATTTACAAAAAACATCAGCGCAAGCGGAATGACCGTTGTCTTAACAAATCCCTCGCGGCTGAAGATCGGCTCGCAGGCGGGCAGACTGTAGCTGTTGTAATAGAGCTTCAGAGCCACCGTGCGAAACGCCGTATAGCCGAGTAGATTTCCGACTGCGGCGCCGATGAGCGTAACGATCACCGGCATCGTCATATAGTGAACGACAAGCTCGCGCTTTGTATAGCCCGAGGCGCGAAGCGTTCCGATGACCGTCGCCTCCTTCTCGATCGTGTTCGTTATCGTAATTGCAAACACAAAGGCGATGACCGCGATGAGAATATAGCACATAAGCGCCGTGCCCGCCGTATCGCTGTCGATATCAGACGGCGCGAAATTGCTCGCCTGCCGCAGGTATTCGGGTATAAAGTCCTCGATCTCGTTATCGTTCACAAGTGTCTGCGTGATGAGCATTTTGAGGAAATTATCTGCATCGTCCGCAAGCGCGATCTTGTCCGCGGGCTCTTCTGAATAGAAATACGCATAGTTATAGTGCATTCTCGACGGAAGATCGTCAAATGCCTCCGGCGTCACCATGCCGACGTCGAAGCCAAAGGCGTCAAACATCAAATCAGTGTTCGACTCGTGCAGGGTGAGATAGTTGACGTAGGAGAGTAGTCCCACGACCTCAAACCGCCGCCCTCCGACGGTAATCGTATCTCCGACTGCTACGCCGACGTTATCCGCGTGCATACGGTCGATTGCGATTTCGTTCCGCTTCTCCGGCGCGCGTCCCTCGAGGAATGAAGCCTTGTTTACCTCGGAATCGCTGCTGAACACTCTGATCGTCGCGTCCTCCGCGCCGTCACCCTCATCGTCCTCCGGCTCGTTGCGGTAGAAGTTTTCAAAAACAGTGACCGGCACGGCATTGAATGCGCTGTCAAGCTCATATTCCTCGCTTATTTCGTTCCATTTTTCATCGACCTTCTCAACAACCGCCTCGTGCGCCTTCTCAAAAGCCTCTGCCTCCGCATTCTGAAAATCTTCAGACTCGCGGGCTTTAGCGATTGTGTCATCATAATTTGCCTCGATAGCGGCGTCGATCTGACTCTTTATTACGTCCTCGTCGGTTATTCCGTAGGCGGCGCACTGTTCTCTGACTGCGCGCTCGATTTCGCCTCGGACGGTTTCCCGAAGCTCATCTTCGATTGCCTCTGCGACCTCTTTGTCCGCCTCACGAATGCCCTCGTCGATAAAATACTGCCTTACGTCCGCTCTCTCGCCGCTCTCGATCGCCCGAATAAGCTCCGGCGAGGCTTTCTTTTTAAGCTCAAAGGAGCCGTCCTCGATATTCAGCTCCTCCCTGCCTTCCGCAACTGCCTCGAGCATACTGTCATGCCCGACGTACATACCCGAGATAACCCCGATCATTACGACCATAAAGACGATTATCACAAGATACTTGTGCCATTCCGTCCTAAGCTCCTTCGGGATGCGCTTTATAAGAGGGTTCTTCACGTCTTTTCCTCCTCACCAATCAAGCTCGGAGGCCGGTACCTTCGCCTCGTTCGTGATATTATGGCGCACGACGCCGTCGCGCAGGCGGATAACGTGATCTGCCATTTTGCTGATTGCCTCGTTGTGCGTGACCATTATGACCGTTGTGCCGTATTTCCGGTTGCAGTCCTCGATGAGCGCAAGTATCTCCTTGCTCGTCTTATAATCGAGCGCGCCCGTCGGCTCGTCGCACATCAGTATATCGGGATTCTTCACAACCGCTCTGCCTATTGAAACTCTCTGCTGCTGACCGCCGGAGAGCTGATTCGGGTACTTATACTTGTGCTCCTGCAGACCGAGCGTTGTCAGCACCTCCTCCACGTCGAGCGGCTTTGATGAGAGATACGCCCCGACCTCGATATTCTCCTTTACGTTGAGGTTCGGAATAAGGTTATACATCTGGAACACATACCCGAGATGAAGCCTGCGGTATCGCGTGAGCTGCTTTTCGTCCATATCCTCGAGCTTATCGCCGCTGATTGCGACGTAGCCGGAATCCTGCTTGTCTATTCCGCCGATAATATTCAGAAGCGTGGATTTACCCGAGCCTGACGGCCCGAGCAGCACGCAGAATTCTCCCCTCTTTACCGAAAAATCAACGCCCCTCAGAACCTCCTGGCGTGCCTCGCCTTCGCCAAAGCTTTTTCTCAGGTCTACGATCTCCAAAAACTTATCCTCTGCTGACACTGTTGTTGCCCCTTTCGTACACTTGTCGTTCTTTGAGTTAGAAGTATCTAATCTATCCCCGTCAAAAAACTCCGCTTCCGGAGTTGTTTTGATGCGCTCTCGCTCGTTCTTGAAGTAATAGTACCGGTTCATCGGGTACTCCTTTCGAGCTCCGGTATCTCTTTCCCGATATAATCAAACGCCGTTTTTAAACGCGCCGATAATTCCGTATTTCATGCTCTGCACCATCTCTGAATTAGATTTCTCTAACTCAGTTAAGGATAGCTACCTTTTGTTAAAAAGTCAAGACTTTTTTATTGAGATTAGTATAAGTCCTTGCGATTATAACCGCACTGATGACGGCAGTCAGAGCGTCCGATACCGGCATCGACCACAGAACGCCGTCAAGGCCGAGAAGCATCGGAAGCACAAGCGCAAAGCCAACGCCGAAAACTATCTCGCGCACCATTGACAGAAGCGTGGACTCCAGCGCCTTGCCCATCGCCTGCAGGAAGATGAACGTCGCCTTATTTACGCAGGCGAAAACGATCATACAGAGGTAAATGCGGAACGCCTTCACGGCAAATTCTGTATAGTAGGCGCTCTCGTTTGCCGCGCCGAATATATTGATGAGCGCGCCCGGAAACACCTCGACTATTACGAGCGCGGCTGCGCCGACGATGGCCTCACAGACGAGAAGGCGGGTAAAGAGGTCTTTCACTCTGTCAAAGCGCCTTGCGCCCATGTTGAAGCCGACGATCGGTATGCACCCCGCAGACATACCGACTACGACAGAGATAACGATCTGAAAGAACTTCATTACTATTCCTACCACCGCCATCGGTATCTGCGCGTACTCCGCAAGACCGAACACCGGGTCGAGCGCGCCGTACTTGCGGATCATATTGTTGATTGCCGCCATCGCCGCAACGAGCGAAATTTGAGAAAGAAAGCTGCATAGCCCGAGGGAGATTATTCTGCCGACCGTCTTCCTTTTGAGCGCAAAGGAGCCGAAGTCGAGCCTTACGCTTTTGAGGCGGAAAAGATACCACACGGCAAGCGCTGCAGTCGCTATCTGACCGATAACAGTTGCAATCGCCGCGCCTGCCATACCCATTCTGAACACGAATATGAATATCGGGTCGAGGATTATATTGATTACCGCGCCGGCGAGCGTGGAGGCCATAGCAAACCTCGGGCTGCCGTCCGCGCGTATGACAGGATTCATCGCCTGACCGAACATATAAAACGGTATCCCGAGCGCGATCCAGAAGAAGTACTCCTTCGAGAGCGCGAAGGTCTCTGCGTTGATTCTGCCGCCGAAGAGCGTTACAAGGCCGTCGCCGAAGATGAGATTCACCGCCGTAATGACTGCGCCGGACGCCAGCGAGAGCACTATCGCATTGCCGAAGGAGCGGCGCGCCTTATCGGCTCTGCCCTCTCCGAGCAGGGCGCTGACCATCGAGCAGCACCCGTCGCCAATGCAGACGGCGACTGCGAGGGCTATGACCGTCAGCGGGAAAACCACGGTATTCGCCGCGTTGCCGTAGGAGCCGAGATAGTCGGCGTTAGCGATAAATATCTGGTCTACAATGTTGTAAAGCGCTCCGACCAGCAGAGATATGATGCACGGAACCGAGTATTTCCGCATGAGTGTGCCGAGTTCTTCCTCGGCAAGGTAGTTCTGTTTTCCTTCCATGTTGACCTCCGAATACAAAAAAATAATGCGCAAGTCCATCGTTCGGACTTACGCATCGATGCGCAGGCACAGCCTCCGCATCGAACATATTTGTGTGCTGGCACACAAATATGACGTCTGCGGGCGGATCATGCGACGTGAAGGGGCCTCTTGACCGGCCCCTTCACAGAACCCCGCCTCTTTGAGCGGAAGCTGATCATTCTTTGCCTGCAAAATGATGTGTCGGTCCATCGTTCGGACTTACGCATTTCTGCTGCTCAACAATCGGAAATTTATCACTTTTTTGAACAAAAGTCAACTGAAAAAATATAGCGAAATACGGCGTTTTTTCTGCAAGTTAGCGGTGACTAATCAGCGGTCTGTATGATATTATACATTAGAAGTGGCTTGTCAAAAAAATAGCAAGCCTCAATAATCTTCCGCAGAAAGGCTGGATGATATTTTATGAAATTACAAGAGTCAGCCGTAGCTCAGATCACCGCGATCTGCGAGCGTTACAAGAATGAAAAGACGCCGCTTATGATGATCCTGAGCGATATTCAGAATGAATACGGCTATATCCCGCTTGAGGTGCAGGAGCTCGTCAGCGAGAAAACCGGCATCTCCGTCGCCGAGATCTACGGCGTTGTCACCTTCTACTCCTTCTTCTCCCTCACGCCTAAGGGAAAGTACATTATCGGCTGCTGCCTCGGCACCGCCTGCTATGTCAAGGGCGCGCAGAAGGTCATCGACGTGTTCTCCGAGGAGCTGGGTATCAAGCCCGGCGAGACGACCGACGACGGTATGTTCACGCTCGACGCTCTCCGCTGCATCGGCGCCTGCGGCATCGCCCCCGCAGTCAGCGTAAACGGCAAGGTCTATCCCAAGATGACCGGCGCTCAGGTGCGCGAGGTCATCGCACAGCAGTATCTTAACGAGGGAAAGGAGATGCCGAAATGATAAACTCCGTTGAAGAGCTCAACGCAAAAACCGCGTCCTGCACAAAGTGCCTTGACGATAAGCTCAAGGGACTTGACGGCAAGCGCCACATCGTTCTCTGCGGCGGTACCGGCTGTCTTTCCAGCCGCTCCGACGAGATCATGAAGAGGTTTGAAGAGGTTCTCGAGGAAAAGGGCGTCTCCGACAAGGCGACAGTCAACCACGTCGGCTGCTTCGGCTTCTGCTCGCAGGGACCCTTCGTAAAAATCTATCCCGAGGACACCCTCTATCGCCTCGTACACATCGAGGACGTTGAGGAGATCGTCGAGTCCGACATCATCGGCGGCAAGGTAGTCGAGCGCCTGCTCTACGTCGAGCCCGGCACCGAGGTCAAGGTCGCAAAGCAGGACGATATCAACTTCTATAAAAAGCAGCGCCGCGTCGCTCTTCACGGCTGCGGCGTAATAAACCCCGAGGATATTAACGAGGCTCTCGGCTTCGGCGCGTTCCAGGGTCTCAAGCGCGCGCTCACGATGACCCAGCAGGAGGTCGTTGACGAGGTTCTCGCCTCCGGTCTTCGCGGCCGCGGCGGCGGAGGCTTCCCCTCCGGCAGAAAGTGGCAGTTCGCTCTCAACCAGCAGAACGATGAGAAATACGTCGTCTGCAACGGCGACGAGGGCGACCCCGGCGCGTTTATGGACCGCTCCATTCTCGAGGGCAACCCCCTCGCGGTTATCGAGGGAATGGTCATAGCAGGCTACGCCATCGGCGCGCACGACGGCTACTTCTACGTCCGCGCCGAGTACCCCATCGCCGTAAAGCGCCTTCGCATAGCGATCGCTCAGGCGACCGAGCAGGGGCTTCTCGGCGAGCACATCTTCGGCACAGATTTCTCCTTCAACTGCCACATCCGTCTCGGCGCGGGCGCCTTCGTCTGCGGCGAGGAGACGGCTCTTCTGAACTCCATCGAGGGCAAGCGCGGTATGCCGCGTCCCCGTCCTCCCTTCCCCGCTGTCAGCGGACTCTGGGGCAAGCCCACCATAGTCAATAACGTCGAGACTCTCGCCTGCGTACCCTACATTCTCCGCAACGGCGCCAAGGAGTTTGCCTCCGTCGGCACCGAGAAGAGCAAGGGAACCAAGGTCTTCGCCCTCGGCGGCAAGGTCAACAACGTCGGCCTTGTCGAGGTTCCGATGGGCACCACCCTCCGCGAGCTGATTTACGATATCGGCGGCGGAATCCCGGGCGGCAAGAAGTTCAAGGCCATCCAGACCGGCGGCCCCTCCGGCGGCTGCCTTACCGAGGAGTTCCTCGACGAGCCGATAGACTTCGACAACCTCGTAGCCAAGGGCTCGATGATGGGCTCCGGCGGCGCGATCGTCATGGACGAGGACAACTGCATGGTCGACGTTGCGAAGTTCTATATGGAATTTATCTGCGACGAGTCCTGCGGAAAGTGCTCGCCCTGCCGCATCGGCACGAAGCGCATTCTTGAGATTCTCACCAAGATCACCGAGGGCAAGGGCACGATGGCTGATCTCGATGAGCTGGAGGTTCTCGCCGACACCGTCAAGAACAACTCCCTCTGCGCTCTCGGTCAGACCGCGGCTAACCCCGTTGTCTCCACTCTCACGCACTTCCGCGATGAGTACATAGCCCACATCGTCGATAAGAAGTGCCCGGCGCACGTCTGCAAGAGCCTTATGGAGTACCACATCGACCCCGACAAGTGCATCGGCTGCGGTATGTGCCACAGAGGCTGCCCGGTGGACTGCATCCACAAGACAGAATATGTCGCGCCCGGTCACAAGCTCGCTTCCTGGGCAATCGACTCCACCGTCTGCGCGAAGTGCGGCTCCTGCCTCAGCGTCTGCCGCTTCGGCGCGATCGAGAAGCGATAAGGAGGGAACAGTCATGAGTAAAGTAAACATCAAAATCGAGGGCGTTCCCTACGAGGTAGAGGCCGGCCTTACAATACTTGAAGCCGCCAAGGCGTGCGGCTATGAGATTCCGTCGCTCTGCGCCTTCAACCACGGCGAGTGCAACCCCGGCTCCTGCCGCGTCTGCCTCGTTGAGGCTACCGGAGCGCGCGGCCTCGTCGCAAGCTGCGTTTATCCCGTCAGCGAGGGAATGGAGATCCGCATTTCCACCCCGAAGGCGACCGAGGCGCGCAGAAGAAGCGTTGAGCTTCTCCTTTCAAACCACAATCAGAACTGCCAGCAGTGCGACAAAAACGGCAAGTGCGAGCTTCTGCACGTCGCATACCTCACCGGAGCTCGCGAGGGCGCCTTCACCGGCGAGCACAGCGAAACGCATTACGACGACGTCGCTCCCGCGATCGTCAGAGATACCTCCAAGTGCATTCTCTGCGGCCGCTGCATCGCGCGCTGCCAGAATGCCCACGGTCTCGGCATACTCGGCTTTGAGAACCGCGGCTTCCGCACCTTCGTCTCCCCGGCGGAGAACCGCAGCTTTGCAAATTCCCCCTGCATCCAGTGCGGTCAGTGCATCACCGTCTGCCCGACCGGCGCCCTTATGGAAAAGAGCGAGATCGGCAAGATCGACGAGGCCGTAAAGGCGGGCAAGCACGTTATAGTTCAGGTCGCGCCCGCAGTCCGCGCCGCGCTCGGCGAGGAGTTTGACTACCCCGTCGGCACGCCCGTCACCGGAAAGATGATTGCCGCGCTTCGCAGGCTCGGCTTTGAGAGAGTTTACGATGTCAACTTCGGTGCAGACCTCACCATAATGGAGGAGGGCACCGAGCTTCTCGGCCGCCTCACAAACGGCGGCGTGCTGCCGATGATAACCTCCTGCTCACCCGGCTGGGTCAACTACGCCGAGATGAATTACAGCGACCTTCTGCCGCACCTTTCAAGCTGCAAGTCGCCCCACCAGATGCAGGGCGCCATCATCAAGAGCTACTGGGCAAAGGAGCACGGCGTTGACCCGAAGGATATCTTCGTAGTTTCCGTCATGCCCTGCGTAGCCAAGAAGTTTGAGAAGGAGCGCGAGCAGGAGAAGGTAAACGGCATACCCGACGTTGACGCCGTTATCACCACCCGCGAGCTTGCCCGCATGATCCGCCGCGCAGGTATTCTCTTCAACCGCCTGCCCGAGGAGGACTGGGATCAGGACATCATGGGCGATTACTCCGGCGCCGGCGTTATCTTCGGCGTTACCGGCGGCGTTATGGAGGCGGCGCTCCGCACCGTCTACTTCAAGCTCACCGGGGTTGAGCACGATAAGATCGTCTTTGAGGCTGTCCGCGGCCACGACGCCGGCATCCGCGAGGCTTCCATCGACATAAACGGCACCGTCGTTAACGTAGCCATCGCCTCCGGTATGAAGAGCGCGAAGGTGCTGCTTGACGAGATCCGCGCAGGCACCTCGAAGTATCAGTTCATCGAGATCATGGGCTGTCCCGGCGGCTGCATCAACGGCGGCGGTCAGCCGTACGTCCGCTCCTGCTTCCTGCCGAACGAGGGCGACGATATTCTCGACACCTATAAGGAAAAGCGTGCCGGCGCCCTCTACTCCGAGGACGAGCGTCAGGCAGTCCGCCAGTCGCACAACAATCCGCAGATCATCGAGCTCTACGAGAAGTTCCTCGGCGAGCCGAACTCCCACCTCGCCCACGAGCTGCTCCACACCTCCTACGCCGCGCGCGAGGGCTTCAAGAGCTGAAAATATTAAACGCAAGCAGCCGGTTCAAAGCGAACCGGCTGCTTTTTAGACTATACAAAAAGGGTGCCTCGTGGCACCCTTTTATGTTATTTCGAGTATATTGCGACGTCCCGGATCTCTACCTCGGCTGTTCTGAGCTTATTGTTCTTTGAAGAACCGAACTGCCACAGAAGCTCATACGCGGAGTCAGCGTCGAGGGCGTTTGTTGTGAAGGTGTACTCCTTCTCCTCGGTGCCGACGCCGAGGTTCTCATAAATCTCGGTGTTCCACTCGCCCGCCCGGTTCAGAACGAACACGCAGTCGATATTCTTGTCCGCCTTCGCCTTGAAGGTCACGGTGTAGGTCTTGCCCGCCTTGAGCTCGACGTCGGGAATGGTGATCTTGTTCTCTCCGTCGGACTTGGATATCTTTGTCATGTTGTAGGTGATCTTGCCGCCCGCGGTGCTCATAGTGCCGCTCGCGCTGCCCTCTGCGTTGTACATCCACACAACGCTCTGCGGGAAGAGTATGCTGCTCACAGCCGTCGGCTCGGCGGTAGCGTAATCGATCTCCTTTGCTGCGACATACTTAAACTCAGCCGGAAGCACGCTCTTCGCGCCGCCCGTCACAAGCTCCTCAACTCTGACGTTCGAGACAGTGACCGCGTTCGCGCCTGCCGCCTTGCCGAGTGAGAGCTGGATGATAAGCTCGGAGTTTGCATTCGGCGTGAGAGTCGCAGTAACGGTGGACTTGCTCGCGCCCGCGCGCAGATCGTAGAGCGCGCCGACGCCCTTCTCGACCGCGCCGTTATTGTAGCAGATCTCATAATTTATCGCCGACTGCGCCGAAACGTCCATGCGCACGCGATAGGTCTTGCCTGCCGTGAGGCGAGCGCCGGTCTCAACGAACATTTTGACCTTCCACGCCTCTCTGCCGGTGGCAGGAACGGAGGTGATGTTCATCGTCGCCGATGTACCGTTATCAGTGAGATTTACCGCGTAATCCTCATGTGCCCAGCCGTTTACGGTGCTCTTCGAGGCGAAGCTGAACGCAGTCGGCAGAACGCTCTCGCCCTCGGTAAGCTCAACGCTCTCGACCTTGATATCGGAAACTGTTATCGCGTTTCCGCTCTCGGAATTTCCGAGATTGAACTGAAGGACGAGGTCTGAGGCGTTTTCCATATTCGCGGGAACTGTGATAAGTCCGCCGACATCGCTCTTTTCGCCCGCTTTAAGTCCGTAGAGAGCGCCGTAGCCCGCCTCGGCGGCGCCGTTATTGAAGCAGAGCTCGAAGCCCTGAGCCTTCTCAGCGGCGACAGACGCGCTTACGCGGTAGCTCTTGCCTGCCTCAAGTGACGCTCCGGTGGCGACAAAGAGCTTGATCTTCCACGGCTCAGCGTTCTCAGCAGTTTTATTTACGTTCACAACAGCCGCACTGCCCGTTCCGGCGACGGAGGCCTCGTAATCCTCGTGCGCCCAGAAGTCGAGGCTCGAGCCGGTAACGTAGCTTATGGGCTTTGTGAGTGCGTCAGTGCCGCCGGTGAAGCCGATCTTCTCGACGACGAGGTTTGAAACGGTTATCTCATTTTCGGCTGTTGCGCTGCCGAGCGAGAGCTGGAGAATAAGGTTGTCTGCATAGCCAACGTTATCCGGAATTGTAATTATCTTCTCATAGGTCTTATTCTCGCCCGCAGGAGCGGTAAGACCGTACTGAGCGCCGTAGCCCTTCTCCTCACCGTTGTTATTATAGCAGATCTCAAACGGCTGCTCGGTCTTGGAGAGAACGTCGAGCTTTACGCGATAGCTCTCGCCCGCCTGAGGCTTCACAAGCGTATTGACGAAATATTTGACCTTCCACGGTTCTCTGCCATCTTCCGGAAGCGAAGTTATATCGAGCGTCGCGCCGTCATCCGTACCGGTGAGCGAAGCCTTGTAGGATTCGTGTGCCCAGTAGCTTATGGGGCCCTGAACTTCAGTCATATACGGCGCGTCAACGACTTTATAATCGACTTCTTCAACTGCAACGTCGCTCACTGTGACCTCGCAGCCTTCAACTGCGTTACCGAGTGAAAGCTGGATTATGAGATCAGCCTCGCCGTTCGCCGTGACGTCATAATTGACTTTTCTCGGGTTAGTGTCGCCCTTAAGTCCGTAAAGTGCGCCGACACCCTTCTCAGCTCCGCCGTTATTGTAACAGATCTCGTAATCTATGGGCTTCGAGCTCGCTACGTTGAGGCTGATGCGGTAGTTCTTACCCTTTTCAAGCTTAACCTTGGTTTCGATGAACAGCTTTATCTTCCAGGGTTCTCTGCCGCTCTCGGGTGCGCTCGTTACGCTGAGCTTTGCATTCTCGCCGCCGGAGAGCGTCGCTGCATAGTCCTCATGCACGAACGCCTCAAGATAGCGCTCCTTCTCGTAACCGAAGTCCGCAGGCACGAGGTTCTCTCCGGCAGACATCGGAATAACATCGACACCGGCGATCGTAAACTCCGTATCGCTGTCGGCTTTTCCGAGATTGAATTGCAGTATGAGGTTTGCGTCCTCAAGCGGAGTGGCAAAGAACTCTACTGTACTCTCTGTTTCATCAGCGTGCAGCTGCTCGCGCTTGCCGAGAGCTGCCTCTTTTTCACCGTTATTGTAGCAGATTTCAAAGTCTGTCCCCTTCGTTGCCCTGACCTTTGCGATGATCTTGTAGGTATTGCTCGCAGTCAGCGCAGCGCCGGTCTCGGCAAAAAGCTTGATCTTCCAGCTTTCCTTGTCTGATGCAGGTGTGCCGGTGATTTTCAGCGTTGCGGAGCTCTCGTCATTGGATATGTCGGTGGCGTAATCTGAATGTGCCCAGTGATTTACGGGGCCGCCGAGCTCGTAGGTCGTTTCAGTGGTTGTTTCTGTCCTGTACTTCTGATTCTCAACCTTGATATCTGAAACCGTGAAGCTCACATCCTTGGCAACATTACCGAGGTTAAACTGTAATATAAGCTCTCCGCCTTCTGTCGGAGTAACAGTAAACGTTATCGTTCTTACTTCAGCTTTTGCCGTCTGGTTGTACAGCGCGCCGAACCCCTTCTCGGTTTCACCCCTGTTATAGCAGATCTCAAATACTGACTCTGCGGTTGCAGCTACGGTGGCGCTGATCTGATACTCCTTATTTGCCTCAAGCTGTGCGCCGGTCTCGAAAAAGAGCTTGGTCTTCCAAATCTCCGGCGAATCCGGCACAGAGTTCATAGTTACAGTGGCTGACTTTTCAGTATTGGTTATAGACGTTTTGTATTCATCGTGAGACCAGTGGTTAACCGCTCTGTACGCTACGAGCTCACTTGCCGCGAGATTCTGACCAAACGTAAGCGTTTCTATCCTGACATTGCTCATCTTAACATTCGATCCGCTTATCAGTGCGCCGAGCTTGAGAAGGATCTCCATAGTACCGGTTGTTTCCGGCTTAACTATGTGAGTCACGAGCGCGTCTGAAGAGGCGATCTGTTCAGTGCCGTAATCGGTTTCCTCGCCGTCTACGCGCTTATAGCAGACCGACGCGCCGTTCGCTCCAGAAGCATTGAAAGAAATTCTGTAAGTGTTTTCTGTGCTGAGCTCGACCCCGGGCTTAGCGTAGAGCTTTATATGCCAGTCATCGCCCGGTGTTGTAATATGAGCTGTGGCGCTGCTGCCGTCGCCTGTAAGCTCAGCCGCGGTACCGTTGTTCGCCTCGATGCTGAACTGATTGTATTCTGTCGTGCCTCCGGTTGTTTCATCATGCTCCGGTATCCACTTCTCGACCTTGATCTCGCTCACGGTAATTGTGTTTACATCGCTGTTTCCCACCTGAAATCGGAGGATCAGATTATTATACTGGTTGCGGGTAGGGACTGTGATAACCTGGGATATCTCAGAATATCCGTTATCAGAATCGATGCTTCCGGATGCGACTGCGGAGCTGTAACCGAGTCCGCCGGGGTTATAATCATCATTCTCGCCGCTTCCGTTGCTGAACAGCATCTCAAACTGAGTTGCCTTTGTCGCGGAAACTTTTGCGCTGATCTGATACTGAGCCCCAGCTTCAAGCTTGATTCCTGTGTCAATATGATTGCGGATACTCCAGATTCCGCCGCCATCCGTCTTTCTCGCCTTCGTAATATTCAGAGTCGCAGAACCATCGGAAATATCCGCCGTCGCGGTCGACTCATCCCACGCGATAACCTCCGCGATAGAGAGCGTCAGAGTTTGCGCCTCATAGTGAGCCGAGACTGTACTTGTCGTTGCCGCGGTTGTTACCGGGTAATTGAAGCCGGTCAGCGTAGTCTCTGCTGACGTGACCTTAACTACGCTGATATCGCTTATTGTAAACGTGTTGTCCTCATCGGTCTTTCCGATCTGTAGCTTTATCACAAGCTCACCCTTGGACTCTTCGCATTTGAAGTAACGCTCAAAGGTCTTCTCTCCGGCATCTGTTTCCTGCCCGTACATACCGCCGTATGCCGCATGACTGTCATCGCCGTCAAAGATTATCTCAAAGCCGCTCTGCGCCTTCTCGGCATTCAGCTTGAAGTTTACCTTGTACTCTTCTCCCGCAGCAGGAACTACTCCGGTCTTTACAAGAAGCTTTGCGTCATACACATTAGCTCCCCCGCCGTTAACCTTGAGGGTGGCGCTTCCGCCGCTTGTACTGAGATCGCCCGCCTTATCGCCCTGCTTTGTGACATTTATAAGCGTTTCATACGATATCGGAGTATCAAGAACATTCTCAAGTCCGTCCTTGACAGTAACCTCATGCGTACCGCTGATGGTGTAATGCGTGCTGTACGAGAAGGACTGACCAAGAGCGCTCTCTGCGCCGAGCGTCAGCTTCTCAACCTTTAGATCGCTCAGAGTGATCGTATTTCCGTTTTCGTCGTCAGTCTTACCGAGCTGGAGCGTGACGATAAGCTCTCCCTTGCTCTCCTTCGGCGAGAAAACATAGTAAACGTCGTTGCTTCCTGCAATCAGCTTCTGACCGTAGAGAGCGTCGTAATCCTTTTCTCCCTTTCCGTCGAAGCAGATCTCATACTCATTCTGCGCTTTTTCTGCGTTGAGCTTAAAGGAAACTCTGTAAACCTCACCTGCGTCAGGCGTTACGCCGGTGTTAATATGGAGCTTCGCCTTCCATACCGCTCTCTCGCCCGCCGGATCAACGCTCGCTTTGACGCTGTCAGCGCTCCTTGTGAGCTCAACCGCATAATCGCCGTCATCTCCGCTGTAATGATCCTCGTAAGCAGAGACTGCGGTATTGTATGCAAAGGACGCCGGCAGAACGGAAGTATTGTTTATCGGCGTTTTCATCACAGCGCTTACCATCTTGGTGAGAACGCTGTTGAAGGAGAAGGCTTCAGGGAGGATATCGGTATATTCGGACGTGAGCTCCTCGACCTTGATATCACTTATTGTGATCTTAGTTCCCTCTGCCGCATTTCCGACGGAGAGCTGAATTACAAGTCTGCCGTTATCATCGCTCGCGCCGGTGATGATTCTCTCGACGGTCTTCTTCGCGTTTGCAGAGAGCTTCTGACCGTAGAGGACGTCGTAGCCCTTCTCAACGTCGCCGCTGTTATAGCAGAGCTCATAATCGAGCGCCTTATTTGTCTCAACGGTGAAGGTCGCGCGATAGCTCCTGCCGGCCTCCGGGACTACGCCCGTATCGGCGAGGAGCTTCGCCATCCAGACCTCGCGAGACTGCGCGGTCTTTTCAATCGTCATCGTCGCGGAGGTATCGGTATTTGCGAGCGAAGCCTCGCAGCCGTCAAAGAGCCAGCTTGTGATATTGCCGACGGAGGCGTAATTGATCGCCTCGGGAAGAACGCTTACATTGCCCTTTTCGATGATCTCACAGACCTTGACGTCGCTGACTGTGACAGCGTTTTCAGCGGGGCTCTTTCCGAGCATGAGCTGAATTGTGAGCTCTCCCTTGCCGTCAGTGCCGGCAACTGTGTACTCTACGGTCTTTTTCTCGCCGGAGGCGAGCTTTTCGCCGTACTGAGCGCCGTAGCCCTTCTCCTCTGACGCCTTGTTGTACGAAATCTCGTACTCCGTCTCCTTTTCCGATTCAACGGAGAAGCTGACGGCGTAGCTCTTGTCCGCCTCGGGCGTTACGCCGGTATGGATAAGGAGCTTCGACTCATAGACCTCTCCCTTTTCGGGAACGGCGTCTATCCTGAGCACTGCGCTGTCAGCGGCTCTCTCGAGGTGCTGGGTGTAGGTATCCGCGTGCTGCTCGCTCACAGCCTCGAAGGTGCCGTAGGTGATCGCGGGCGTTACGCTGCGGTAGCTGACGTTGACCTCCTCGACCTTAAGACTGGAAACGCTGATTACGTTGCCGGAAGCAGAATTGGTCTTGCCGAGCTGGAGGCGAAGCACAAGCTCGCCGGCGGATCTCTCCGGAGTGACGAGGTACTCGATTCTGTCAGTGCCGCCCGCAGCGAGGCTTCTCCCGTAGAGCGCGCCGTAGGCGTTCTCAGCTTCTCCGTCGAAGCAGACCTCATACTCGCTCTGGCTCTTCTCAGCGCCGACGTTGAGGCTCACGCGGTAGGTCTTGCCCGCCTCGAGGGCAGCACCGGTGTTAATGAGCATCTTAGCCTTCCAGACGCCTCTGTCGGAGGCGGGAGCGGCAGCGATATTCAGCTTCGCGCCCGTCTCGGCGGCGGTGAGGTGTACCTCGTAGCCGCCGTCGTGCTGCTCTGTGACGGTCTCTCTCAGCGCGCCGCCGATGGTGGCGGTGGAGCCGGAGCCGTCCGGCGCGTACTCCTCGACCATGATCTCATAGAGGTCGACCACAAAGGGCGCGAGCGCGCCGAGCTGGAGGTCGATGTACTTGTTGTCGCCGTCAGCCTTGAAGGTGCCGGTTACGGTGTTTTTGCCCTTTTCGATGGTGAAGCTCTGATTATCGCCGAACTTGACCGTTCCGGCAGTATCGGAATCGAAATCAAAGGTGACGCGATAGGTGCTGCCCGGATTTGTCGCAAGCGTGCTCTCGAGCTTCAAGTGCCACGATTCTCCGTCGGTCCTGGAGGCGGCGATTCTGTAAGCTCCGTTTACAACCTCGCTCGTCGCGGCGACAGAATCGCCCTCAAGCTTTGTATTGAACACCGCGCTGGAGACGTTTTCAAAGGAATACTCCTTTGTGCCGAGGCTCATCGCCGGCACGGACTGTGTATCGTCTGTCTTCGGCTCTGTGGGAGTCGTCTGCGCCGGCTGTGTTGACGGGGTCGTGGTTGCGGGGGTAGTCTGCGAGGGCTGAGTGGTCGGCTCCTCGGTCTTAGCGGGCTCCTGAGTCTGCGCTCCGCAGCCTGAGAGTATCATTACTATGGCAAGCGAAAGTGCAAGAATTCGACTTAACTTTTTCATACTGCCCTCCTGAATCCTTATCTTGTGTATTCCTTAAGTCCGGTAAACTCGACTGTGTTTTCCTCGCAGAAAAGTCTGACGGGCTTTCCGGCGACGCCGTAGAGGCGGACTGTGAGCGCCGCGACGCCGTCAACGTAGAACGTGCCGACGCTGCCCTCCTGAATGTAGGTGAAGGTGTACTCCCTGCCAGCCTCAAGTGCGGCGAGGGTTTCGGTAACGGGGGTAAGTCCCTCGTTGAACGAGAGGCTGAGCGTGCCCTCGGAGGGACTCAGCGTGATGAGCTTATAGCTCTCTTTTTCTCCGTTGTAGTCGAAGGCAAGGCCGAAGTCGCCGTTTCCGTCGAACTTGAAGCTGCCCTTGAGCATGAAGCTCTCGTAGGCGGTGAACACATCAGTGTAAGAGTATCTCGAACCGGAGGCTATGGTCGCGCTCATGCTGTCGATATTGAGTTCTCTGCGGACAGTGTACTGCGCGGCGATGGAATCCGCGGGTGCGAGATAGAGCGTGCCGTCAGCGTTCTGGCAGAGCTTCTGAACAGCCATATTGCCCGCCCACGCGACAACTCTTTCGGTATCGTCCGCATACTCGGAGCGTCTTGCCCAGCCGACCATATATGTGCCGTCCTTGCCCTCAACGTGCTTTGCCGCGTAGAAGAGCTTGGCGTCAAGGCGGTAAGCGTCGCCGTAGGGACCGTAGGGCGCGTCGCTCATCGCGTACCAGAGCGTATCGTCCTGTCCGGAGTAGGTTATGTAGTACTTATCACCGAGCTTGAAGGTATCGGAGCACTCGAGGTTCCAGAAGCGCCCGGTGGGGTCGGTGAAGATAACGCCGTCGTAGGTCGCGCTCGAGAGGTCTGCGCTCAGCGTGAACTTGAGTATCCTCGCGACTCCGCCCTGCGAGGCGGTGACGGTAAGGATAATGTTGCCGGTCGCCTCATCGACGTATGCCTGCGGGTCGCGGAAGTCGTTTTTCTGTCCGAGCTCCTCCGGCGGGATAAGCTCCCAGTCGGTCTTTTTCGTGAAGGAGGTGAGGCTCGTGCCCTCGGCTACGAGGATCTTCTCCTTGTACTCAGCGTAATCCGAGGAGTGGTGTCCCGTATAGAAGAAGAGATATCTGCCTCCGACCTTGACCACCGAGCCGGTGCCGACCCAGCCGTCCTGACCGCCGTCGTAATTGGACTCGATGATAACGTCCTCGGTCTCGGTGTAATTTACAAAATCGGTGGTCTGTGTGAGATAGATGGAGTGGTTATAGCTGTCGGCGCCCTGCTTGAGGTAGTAGATGTAATATGTGCCGTCCTCATAGTAGGGCATCGTATCTCCGACGTAAGCCTGAATGGGGCCGTAGGCGGCTGGCAGGAAGTAGCCCTTGTAGGTAAACTTCTTTTCCATGTCCTCGGGGTCGGTTATCGCGGAAAAGTCCGTCTCGCCGTCGACCTTTTTGAACTCCTCGCCGTCCTCAGCCTTCTTGGCGCAGGCGCAGAGCGTGAGTGCGAGGGCAAGTACCAATAGAAACGCTGTCATTCTCTTTTTCATAGTGACCTCCATTAAAGAACCTTCTGCTGATAGATGGTTACGTTCGTAAGCTCAACGGTCACGTCGCCGAGCGCGGCGGTGGCCTCGGAGCCAAACTGGAAGAGCATCTCAAAGTCCATATCGGAGTTTACGGGTCTGTCGGTGCTGAACGTGAACGTTCTCGCCTCGGTGGCGATATCCATAACCTCGTTGATTCTCGGATCCCACGTTCCTATGGGGTTCAGAATGAAGTTGCAGGAAACGCGCTTGTCGGCCTTCGCGGTTATCTCGACGGTGTAGTAGCTGCCGCCCTCAAGCTTCAAGGGATTCTCGCGGTAGCCGGCGACGAGCTTATTGTGCCAGTCAACGGTTCCGGCGTCGTCAATGCGGTAGAAGAAGCTGCCGTTTTCGGCGTATACCGTGCCGACGCCGCGGTCGTTATCGTCGTCGGTGGCATTGAAGGTCACCCACGGATGCTCAGGATTGAAGCTGTTATCGCTGTCGCCGCCGAACGCCATCCATGTGTACGTGGTCTTGTCAACCCTTCTGTCGCCCTCGACAAGTCCGAATTCAACGCTCTTGAAGGTTATCCTGTTCGATGTTACTCCCTCCGCCGCGTTTCCGATCTGGAGACGGATTACGGGGTCGGAGATATCGGTCTCGGCGGTGAACACGCCGCTTATCTCAAAGTCCTCTCCGGCGGGTGCGGCAAAGCCGTTGAAGTGCGCTCTCGCCTGCCACTCTCTCGAGTCGCTCTCAACGAGCGCCTCGCCGTTCTGCGCGTTCTCGGAGTTCATCACGAAGCGGTAATAGTACTTGCTTCCGCTCTCGATCTTGTTTCCGCCGAGGGAGAGATTCGCCTTAACGCTCCATATCCCTCCGCCGTTCGGATAGGAGGTTATGTTCGCGATCGCCTCGCCGTTTTCATAGACAGCCTCAGCCTTCGCGCCGTCGCTCGTGGCGAGGTTCAGTCCCCTGCCTGTGGTGAAGTCTGCGTTGAAGATCGGCGCCTCGCTCTCATCGCCGGTGATCTCGTAAAGCTCGATCTTGTCGATCATAACAGTAAAGTTCTCGGGCGTTGTGTCGGCGGGGTTATCGGGATTCGGTGTGATCTTGCCGAGGTTCAGAAGCAGCTCTGCGCTGCCCCTGCCGCCGGAGGTGAAGTCGAGCACTATGGGCGCGACGTGCGCTCCGATGCGCTGATTCCATACGGCGCCCCAGGTTTCCCAGCCCTCTGCACGCTCGTTGCGGGCGATGAGGTGCGCGTAGGTATCAGCAGTGGACTTTGCCCAGACCTTCACGCGGTACTGCGCCTCGATGAGGTCAAGTCCGGAGAACGCGAGCTGGATATCGCCGTCGCCGACTCCGGCATTTGCGATGTCAAAGACGTAGGAGCCCTCTCTCAGCTCAGCCTTCGCACTCGCCGCCTCGCCGATCCTCGCCTCCCAGCCGAAGGTCTCGGTGACGGTCTGCGTGGAGAAATCAAACTGCTTATATACCTCCGGCTCGCCGATAGCGGCGGAGATCGTCAGGGTCGATTCGACCTCATAGCTCAGACCGCCCTTGTCGGTCACGGTATAGATAAGCTCGTAGGTGCCGCCCTTTTTCGGCGTGAGCTTGCCGTTGCGGAACTTTAGCTCCGGCTCGGCGCGCACATAGATCATATTGGTGATGTCGCCCTCCTCCTTGTCGGTGGCGGCAACGCCCTCGAAGGCGTCGAACACCTCTCCGGCGTCGATATACTTGTCGATAACGCCGGTGATCACGGGCGCGGTGTTGTTCGCTCCCGCTGCCGCACCGTTTTCGCCTCCGGCTGAGCAGGCAGCCGCAGACAGAACGATCAGCAAAGACAGAGCTAACGCGATTCTCTTTTTCATATTAAGGCCTCCAATACTGTCTTAGTTTACATTTTGTAAATCTGCGCAGTTTTCAGTAAAATCTTGCTGTGCAAATTATAGTTTTCTTTTTACATATTGTCAATAAGTCGTGCTGTTTGTTATTTACATTTTGTAGCTGTGAATAAAAGATATGTTTTCATCTTGTGCAGTTTGAATAAGTCAGAGGTCTGCAAGTTTACATTTTGCACATCTTGCTTTTTCTTGTATCATATGGTATAGTAAGATACAATGAATTATACAAAAGGAGCTTTTAGCGATGGCTCGTAAACGTGTGACCATGCAGGATATAGCCGCCGCCTGCGGACTGTCGAGAAATACTGTCTCAAAGATTTTTAACTCCCGCGGCGCTGTACCCGAGTCTACAAGGAAAATGGTGCTCCGGAAGGCGCAGGAGCTCGGCTACAATCAGATAATAGCTGACGAGCCGGAGGAAAAGGGCGCGAAGAATATCGCGCTTTTAACTCAGCACAAGCTTCTGAGCCACAATTTCGGCGCGTTTTTCATAACGAGCTTTACCGATCAGATCTCCCGCGCGGGCTACACTCTCAAGATTTACGAGATCTCCCCCGACGAGATCCGCGCAAGGTCGCTCCCGCCGCACTTTGCTCTCGACGATACCTACGGCATACTCGGCATTGAGCTGTTTGACCGCGATTACGTCGAGATGATCTGCTCACTCGGCAAGCCGACTGTTTTCGTCGACGGGTACGCGCACATCAACGAGGCGGTCAAGAACTGCGATTTTATCTCGATGGAGAACACCGCGTCGGTATTCGCGCTCGTTGACAGGCTCATTTCTGCCGGAGCGCGTTCAGTAGGCTTTGTCGGAGATATTGAGCACTGCAACAGCTTCTACGAGCGCTGGATAGGCTGCCGCGTTGCGCTCGGGCGTGCCGGCATTATTATAGACCGCGCTCAGTGCATTCTCGACCCGGACGGCGAGTGCTACGGCGACGTTGAATGGCTCGCAGGCAGGCTGTCGGCGATGGATAAAATGCCCGACGCCTTCGTGTGCGCGAACGACTATCTCGCCATCCACCTCATGGCTGCGCTCAAAAAGCTCGGCTGCCGGGTACCGCAGGAGAAGATGGTCACGGGCTTCGACGGCTCTATGGAGTCGGCTATGGTCGAGCCTGCGCTCACAACGGCGCAGATACCGAGCACCGACATCGGTCGCCTCGCCGCGGATACGCTCTCGGCGCGGATAGTCAGCCCAAGCCGACCGTACACTGCGGTGTACGTCAGGTGCTCACCGATATTCCGGCAAAGCACAAGATAAAAATCCCCGGTTCGTCTGAACCGGGGATTATACAATTCTGCGCTTATATGGGCGGTGAGCGTACCCGCCCGAATGACTGTAAGAGTGTAAAAACACCTTAATCTCCTTAAACTCCTTAAACTCCCGAGACACATTACATAATAATATATATATAATAAGATTAAGGTCTTTCAGGTGTTTCAGGTGTTTCAGGTGTTTTCGTGCGTATGACCTTTGCTCACTTACTTACAAGCTTAACGCCCGCATTCCCTTTCAGGAATGCCATTATCCGCGCCTTGTAGTCCGGCGCGGTATCGTAGGCGGCGTGGCCGAAGCCATCGTAAAAATACAGCTCAAAACCGTCCCTGCCGCCGAGCGCTTCGGCGATCTCGCTCTCCGCGCCCTCTCCAAACACGCCGTCGTCGCGTGAGCTGACGCACAGCACAGGGCAGGTTATCTCACGAAGTCTGTCTGCGGCGTCGAAGCCCTCCATCGTTTCTGTAAGCTTGACAAACCGCGCAAGCTCCTTATCCGTAACGCCCTTTGCAAGCTCTCTGAGGAAGGACCGCGAGGCTTCAAATATTTTTTCGGGATAGACCCTCCTTCCGAAGTCGGTCAACAGCGCCTCGGCGTCGCCCGCCTCCGCAAGAGCTATCCAATCCGCGAACGCGCGAAAGCGCTCTCCGGTAACCCGCGCCGTCGTTGAGCCGAGGATAAGCTTATCTGCCGCCTCCGGGTGCGATATCGCAAGCGCGAGCGCTATCATACCGCCCTGACTCGCTCCGAAAATGTTCGCTGAGCGCAGCCCGAGCGCGCGCATCGCCTCATAGGTGTCCTCCGCCATATCCGAAATCGTGTACTCCTCCGGAAGCTCTCTCCTCCGGTCAAAGAGATACACCGTGTACTCCTCCGCAAAAGGAGAGTACGCCGACTCGACCGCCTTTGCCGAGAGCATAACGCTCTTTACACCAAGTCCCGGGATTATCACAAGCGCCTCCCGCCCGCTTCCGAATTTCAGATAGTCCATCGAAAAGCGCGCGGTATTTACAGTTCCTATCATCGCCGCACCTCCGTATTTCTGATTATACTCCAGATATTTTCCCATAGCAAGAGCCTGTGAAAGCTATTGAATTTACGCTGTTTTTCAAATATAATATCTGAAAAGGAGGCGTTTCGATGGATTACAAATACGTTCGCATTCAGGGCCGCGAGCTTGCCGCCGCGACTATGTACGCAAAGGGCGTTTTCAGTATGTGCTGGAAGCTCATTCAGGACGACGTTATGGACGGCGAGGATGCGGAGCTCTTCAAGGAGATAGACGCATGGTTTGCCGAGAATCTGCCCTTCCCGCCTCAGTGCATGAACAAGGAGAAGGTGGTCTGCTTCTTCAAGACCGAGAACTCGGGCGAGATGATGAAGTGGATCCGCCCCGCTCTCTGGCTGCTCGACAGATACAATCACCCCTACTACGTTGTCTACACCAATACCCCCGGAGAGATCGTCTACGAGGATCACTATCAGGTTGCGGTCAGGGTCGAGGACTGGATAATAGAGGACTACGAGCATACATGGGTCGGAAAAGACGAATAAACAACAGGCTCCCCTTCCGAAAAAAAGAAGGGGAGCTTAAAATATGTTCGATGCGTAGACAAAGTCTACGCATTGAGCCGTTTTTCACGCCGCCGGCGTTTCAAGAAATTTATCGCGCAAAAGCGTTATCCTCGCCTCGTCGAGCCCCAGCTCCTGCGTGAGATAGCCCTCCGCGCCGCCGTAATTCTCTTCGAGCCACCGGAGCGCGTTCTTCATAAGAACGGGATTGACCCCGTCCATCGCAATAAGATACCGGTCGAGCTTTTCTGCCGGGATCCCGCTCTCAGAGAGCATCTTCCGCTCGCCTGCGATCTTGCGGGAGTTAAAATCGTTAGTCAGCAGATAGTCGCGCATGATCGTTTCCTCGTCGGCGCCGAGAGCCGAGAGTATAAGCATTGAGGCAACTCCGGTGCGATCCTTGCCCTGCGTGCAGTGGAAAAGGAGGCTCTGCCCCTCGGGAAGCGCCAGAAGATCCTCAAATAATTTGCGGTAATTCTCCTTGCCTGCCTTGCCGGATAGAAATTCGACGTACATATTTTCGCTCACGATGCCGGAGTCCACGGCGGCAAGCAGCTTCGTTACCGAGTCTGCGGCTGCGTAGTCAACGCCCTTTTCTTGAAGGCTCTTCATCATATCCGCGCTGCGATGCGCGAGCAGCTCCATATCCATAATAGGCAGCCAGCGGTTCACTACGCCCTCAAGCTCCGGCTCCGGAGCCTGCGTGACCTCGCTCTCCATGCGGAAGTCGGCAAGCTCCGCAAGGTGATAGACCTCAACGAGCTTTTTAAGATCCTCCTCTGTGCCGTCCGCGGGCTTCGCAGTGCGAAGGAGAACTCCGCGCTTCACAGTTCTGCCGTCCTGCATAACATAGCCGCCGAGCTCGCGGGCGTTGCCTATACCCGCAAGACCGATGCTCTGCGAATCAATCGTATATACCGACGAGAGCGCGTAGTCCGGGTGCCTCAGCACCCAGCGCCAGAGCATCGTGACCGCCTGCGCGCGGGTGCAGGGAGCCTCCGGCGCGAAGGCGCTGCCGCCCACGCCAAGCACAACTCCGTCCATCCAAGCCCACGAGAGCGCCGTCTCTGAAGCATCCGAGTCTGTAAACGGGTGCCAGGTCACCGTCGGAAGCTGCGCGCTCAGCGCTTCAGACAGCATTCTGACCGCCTCAATGCGCGTCAAAGCCTCGCTGTCACCGGTCCTTTCGCCGCCGGTCAGTGCAGACATCATCGCGGACAGCTCTTCCGCCGTTACTGCTTCGTCCGCATCCGCCTCCGCCGTTATCATACCGCGCTCCTGCGCCCACTGTACGGCGCCGGAGTACCATTCCTCACCTGCCGCTCCCGCCGGGACGGTCAGAGGAAGGCAGAGAGTCAGAGCTAAAAGCAGTGCGATCAGCTTTCTTTTCATATAGAGTTTTCTCCTTTGCTGAATGTCTTTCCGATTTATATTAGCACATCAGCGGCTTTTGCGCAAGACGCGAGCACACGCGCCGCCTATAAAGGCAAAAAGCGTCATCATCGAAAGGTTCTCCGCGAAAACGAGCGCCGCCGGCTTATCGTAGTCAAAGTAGGCAAAGGGCGTGCGGAAGAGGATGTAATCCGCTATCCCGCTCCCGATAAACAGCCACAATCCAACGCCTGCGACCACAGCCGCCGCCACCGCGAGGGCGGTTTTCGTTCTTTTCCCGAGCTTTGCGGTCATCGCCGGAACGTGCATACCAAGGTGCAGTCCCATAAGAATGAACGACCAGCAGCTCATCGCAAGGTGAAACTGCCTTGCAAAGGAAACGGGCAGAAGGCCGTAGAGGAAAGGAAGAGCGTGGGTGCTCATCGCCATACCGCAGAGCGCGGTCAGCGCAATCGAGGCAAGCAGAAGAGTATTTACCGCGGTGAGAACGATGCGATAGGCGGTGTACCTGCCCTTGAACAGCGAGGAGTACCATTTGCGGTTCAGAACGTGGTGGACTATGAGCGCGAGGTCGATTGCGACGCCGAACCACTCGTGCAGCACTTTGCCCGTCACCTGATACGCCATGAGGAGCATTAAGAGAGCGCATAAAAGCGCGTCAATGCAGAGCTTCAGATTTTTCATTTGAGCGTTTCAATCCACGCTCTCAGCTCGTCCTCTGAAACACCGCCGGAGAAGCGCTTACCCTCAAGCCAGCTGCCGCTTCCGGCGTTCTCGGCAAGGTTTTTGCCGCTCCTGCCGATGCCGCTGGAGGAAGAGGTACAGAACGGAATCATTGTTTTGCCCTCAAAGTCATAGCTCTCCACGAAGGTATCCATAATTCTCGGCTCCTCACCCCACCAGATAGGATAGCCGACATAGATTTTCGTATAGCCGTCGAGAGAAATTGCTTCGCTGCCGATCTCCGGGCGAGCGCCGGAATCGTTCTGCTCCTTTGTAGAGCGGCTGTTATGGTCGCTCCAGTTGAGGTCGGCGTCGGTGTATTCCTCAGCCGCCTTGATTTCATAGATCTCCGCGCCCTCGATGGCGGCTATCTTCTCCGCCACGCCCTTTGTGGTGCCGGTGGCCGAGAACACAACTACAAGCACCTCGCTGTGCGTCTCCTCAGAAGGCTCCGGCTCGGCAGCACTCTCGGGCTGAGGCTCTTCTTTGTTTTCCGCAGCAGGCACTTCCGCTTCGGCTGCTTCCGTGACAGTTTCCTGCGGCTGTGCTTCTTTTTCCGGCTCATTCGCCGCACAAGCGGCAAGCGCCGAAACCATAACGAGCGCTAAAATAAGTGCCAATGCTTTTTTCATACCGCTCAATCCTCGCCCCAGACCTCTTTAGCCAGTCTGAACACCGCCCAGCCCTTCGGCCAGCCGACGTACATCGCAGCGTGGGTTATTATTGCGGCGATCTCTTCCTTCGTAACGCCGTGAGTCTTTGCATTCTGCAAATGATATAGAAGCGATGAATCGGTAATGCCAGAAGCCATAAGGGCCACGACTGTGACAATGCACCTTGTTTTTACGTCGATTGCCTCATCGTTCCATACCTCGCCGAACAGAACATCGTCATTGAGGTGGGCAAACATCGGCGCGAACTCTCCGAGCTGCGCTCTTCCGGCAGTCTGTACTATCCTTTCTCCCATTTTCAGCCCATCCTTCCGCAGTCGCCGACCTCGCACTCGATGGAGACCTTCGCGTCGTCTATAAGCGGTGCGCCGTTTTCGCCCATCGTCCACTTAAAGGCTTCGGACTTATCGGTCTTGTTTCCACTTATCGTTCCCATTCTGTCGGCTCCCTTGAGCCAGGATTTGTCAACTACGTTGACTGAGAGCTTCTTTGCCATATTATTTCATCTCCTTTTCCCAATAGCGTATCGCATTTATTCCGAGGCTGTCGGCTATTCTTTCAAGCTCCGAAACCTCCTCGTCGGTGAGCGTAACGGAAGCCGCCTTTGCCGCGTCCTCAACGTGGCTGACCTTCGTAACGCCGATTATAGGCAGCGTACCCTTTGCGATAGCCCACGCGACCGGTATCTGCGCCGTGCCGACGCCGTATTTATCCGCGAGCTTTTTCAGCGCGGCGTTCAGCACCTCAAGCTTGCCGAGCATGGGATTGTAGGTTGCGGCTCTGTCGGAGGAGGCGGGCATCGGGTGAAAAGTATCATATTTTCCGCTGAGAGCGCCCTGCTCCAGCACCATGTAGGAGAAGAAGATTATGCCGTTCTCCTTGCAGTAATCGAGTATGCCGGACTCCTCGGAGGAGCGGTTTATGAGTGAATAGTGGTTCTGAACGGCGGAGAGCGTCAGTCCGTAAGCCTTCAGAATCTCGTTTGCCTCCTTTATTTCCGCGAGATTGTGGTTGGATACTCCGAGCATCGGCACATTGTCCCTGCCCTCAAAGTACTTTGCAAGCTCCTCCGTCCAGTGCGGCGCGTTCCATACGTTGTGTATCCAGTAAATATCAAAGCGGTCAAGCTCCATAAGCCCAAGCTGCATTTCGATCATATCCGCCATCGCGGTTTCCCTGCCGTTTGCGCACTGGGGTGTGAACTTATCCGACACAAAATAGCCCTCTCTCGCTCTGCCCTTCAAAAAGCCCGCGAGCACCTTTTCAGAGGTGCCCATTCCGTAGGCATAGGCGGTGTCCCAGAGGTTGAGACCGCTCTCCATAGCCTTGTCAAAAACAGGGCGGAGTGAGTCGGCTGTGAGGTCGCCGCCGAAGGTGCCGTCGTTGCCCCAAGCCCATGCGCCAAGCGCGATTTTCGGTAAATTATTCATTTTGAACTCTCCTTTTCAGATAATAGTCTATTAAGAAAGCTGAGCGTCAGCTCATAGGTAGACTGATAAACGTAGTCTATCCCCGCGTCCTTCATTGCCGTTTTCTGCTTATCCGTAACGGCGGTGTAGGGGTAGATGCCGAACATAAACGGGAAGAACATATATATAAAGCGCCGTCTCTCGCTCTCCCCCATCTCCGGGCGGTACTTTCTGAGAAGCTCGCTTACAAGCTCCATGGAGCGGCCGTAGGCTTTTTTGAAGGATACAAGGTTTTCCTTGCGGCTTGAGGCCTCCATATCGTAGTTGTTCATGCTGAGAAGCTTCAGAAGCTGGCCGCGCTTTGCGAGCGAACCTGCTATCGCCTCCGTCAGATTTACCTCTCCGTCGCAGTTTAACAGCCCGGTAAGCTCCTCGTTCCAGCGCTCATACTCCCGCTCAAAAAGCGCAAGGAAGATTTCTTCCTTAGTCTGAAAGTAATTGTAGATCGTAGGCCGTGAGAACGGCACGGCGTTCCCTATGTCCTTCAGAGTTATTTCCTTGAAGCTTCTCGTTTTATACAGCTCCTCGCAGGCGTTGATGATCTCCTCCCTGCGACCGGCTATCAGCTCCGGCGTTCCTTTAATCATGGCAGTACCTCGATAGTTTTCTATTGACATCGTGTCAGCGTGGTTATTATAGCAGGTTGTTGACATCGTGTCAACAGAAATAACGGCGTAAAATTTTAAAACTTTAACAAAACTAAAACAATTCTGTGCTATAATCCTCACTGAAACAGCTCACAGGGGGGATTTACCATGTTCAAGATACTCGTCGTGGAGGATAATGCGGAGCTTAACCGCACCGTCTGCGCTTATCTCGCTCAGAACGGCTTTGAGGCTATCGGCGCGCCGGGCGCGAATGACGCCTATAACGAGATGTACGCCAATATGTTCGACCTCATCATTTCAGACATTATGATGCCCGGAATCGACGGCTTTGAGTTTGCAAAAACCGTCCGCGAGCTGAACAGCGACATTCCGATTCTCTTTATGACCGCGCGGGACGATTTTGAGTCGAAGCGCAAGGGTTTCAGGCTCGGAATAGACGACTACATGGTAAAGCCCATCGATCTTGACGAGCTCATTCTCCGCATTGACGCGCTCCTGCGGCGCAGCCGGATCGCGCGCAGCCGCAAGCTTGAGGTCGGCGCGCTCACGCTCGATATGGACGAGCACAGCGCCACCCTCGGCGGTGAGGATATACCGCTCACAGTGCGCGAATTCAACCTCCTATACAAGCTCCTCTCCTACCCGAAAAAGACCTTCACGCGCACACAGCTTATGGAGGAATTCTGGGACGCGGAGAGTGATTCCGGCCCGAGAGTTGTCGACGTGTACATCACGAAGCTGCGCACGAAGCTCGCTCATTGCGATGATTTTGAGATCCAGACCGTCCACGGTCTCGGCTACAAGGCGGTGATAAAATGAGAAAACTTCGGGATTTAGGCAGGCTGATGCTGTATCTGTTTATCGTCGCGGCGTTTCTGACGGTAAACTTTCTATTGTTTATGGAAATCGGAGATATCACCCTCGCCGCGCTCATAACCGGCGCGAACGCCGTCGCGATGACGCTTCTTCTCTGGTTTATCGACAATCACCGCCGCAAAAAGATGATCGACGAGCCGGTGAAGAAGATTCAGGACGGCATCGACCGCGTGACCGCCGGCGATCTCACCTCCCGCATCGACAAAAAGGGCGTCGGCAACGCCTATGAGTACGGCAGCATCATAGACGGCATAAACAAGATGACCGAGGAGCTCGGTTCTGTTGAAACTCTCCGCACCGATTTCATTTCCAACGTCTCGCACGAGATGAAAACGCCGATCTCGGTTTTGCAAAACTACGCCACGCTCCTCCAGAGCGCCGACCTTGACGATAATACGCGCATTGAATACGCAAAAAAAATAAGCGCCGAGACGCATCGTCTCAGTGCGCTGATAACAAATATTCTGAAGCTCAACAAGCTTGAAAATCAGCAGATCTTTCCCGAGAAAACGCGCTTCGACCTGGCGGAGCAGGTCTGCGAGAGCATGCTCGAGTTCGAGCCGCGCTGGGAGGAAAAGAATCTCGAAATAGGAACCGACCTTGACGACGGTGTTTTTATCAGTGCTGACCGCGAAATGCTCGGCATAGTATGGTCAAATCTCATCTCCAACGCCGTGAAGTTCACGCCGGATGGCGGCAAAATAACGCTGTCCGTCAAAAAGCTCGGTGACAGCGCCGTTGTTTCCGTGACCGACACCGGCTGCGGAATGGATGAAGAGACGATAAAAAGCATATTCAGGAAGTTCTATCAGGGCGACACAAGCCACGCCACCGAGGGCAACGGTCTCGGGCTCGCCCTCGTCCGGCGCATCGTGGATATCCACAGCGGGAGCATAGACGTCAAGAGCGAAAAAAATAACGGCAGCACCTTTGCGGTAACGCTGCCGTTGTGATCAAGTTATTGCAGGGGTTCATTCTGCGAAAAGCGGATCATATTTCTGTTGTAGCCCGTTGTTACAAGATACGCCTTCTCCTTGTGCGCTTCCATAAGCCCGCTCAGAAGGAAGCTGCTGAGTCCCGTGATTTTCGCGTCCGGATCGGTCAGGTCGAAGAGCTCGCCCGAGTCGCGCTCGATTACGAGCACCGAGCCATCCTCATAAATCAGCGACAGCTCTATAAGCACCGGCTTCTTTGCCGATTTGTTTGTGTCGAGGATCGTCATACCTATCTCCTCAACAAACAGCGCCGCGCGGCTTGCCTGCGTCTTCGGAAAGCTGTGCGAAATGAGGCTCTCCTCGACTTTTTTTGATAGCTCCGCCGCACTCTTTGCGCTGAGGGCGTCGTCCATGACCTCGATTTCCGAGTCCATATCTCCCAGCAGATACGGGAAATTGTCCTTTCCGAATCTCAGCCGCACAAAGCCGAGTGAGCAGATAAGCGTAAGCACCGGTGAGATTGCAAAGCCCGCCCACATTCCGTTTATGCCGAACAGCGTGCCGCAGAGCATCGGCAAAGCTATGTACATCAGCCCGTTCTGAAGGCAGGCAAAGCCTGTCGCCATGCCTATGCGGTCGATGAGCATATAATAAGACGTCATGAGCGACACCGCGCTGCAGAAGGTAAAGCCCAGCGACACGATACGGATGGCAGTTATCGACGGCGCGAGCGTCTCGCCTCCGGAGATGCCGAAGAGCGCGCAGAACTGCGCCGGGAATATCCAGATGAGCGCCGTTGCGATAACGCCCTCGATAAGCGCCGCCTTTACGGCTGACTTCATTACTCTCTTGATGAGCCGGTGATTCTTCTCTCCGAAGTATGTTCCGACAAGCGGCTGCATCGCCATACCGACGCCGTCAAGAACTACGCCGAATTCAATAAGGCTGACTACAACGGCAAGCGTGACGAGTCCCGGCTCGCCGTAATGCTTGGAGACGAAGCCTATCATAACGTAGTCCATCAGCGCCCAGCAGAGGTAGACCGAGGAGTCCACTATGCTGTAGCGCGAGGTGAGCAGGAAGTCGCTGAATTTCAGGTGCCACACAAAACGGAGCGTGTTGCCCTTGCGGAAGTAATGCCAGAAGCAGACGAGAATACCGAGCGCGTTGCCGATGACTGAGCCGAGTATGATGCCCGTCATGCCGAGAAAGCGCGTCAGAATTACGGAGAGAATGACGTTTCCGCCGATCTGGAAGCCGTAGCAGATGTTGTTGCAGAGCTCGTCGCCGTCGGAGTACACCATCTGCTCAAGATAGAAGATCACGATGGTGAGGAACGCGTTTATCGGAACAAAGCGGTAGTATTCGAGCGCGTTTGCGAGAATGTCGCCCGTAATGCCGTTTGCGTTGAAATAGACGTTCTGAATGAGCAATATCGTAAGAGCCGAGATAAGTCCGATGCCGGTGCTGATGATGAGCCCCTGACTGTAAATCTCGTCAGCGCGCGCTTTTCTCATCGCGCCGACCTCTCTTGTATAGACTATGCCCACGCCCGTTGAGACGAGGTCGCCGAAGAAGGTCACTATACCGGTCACCGGCGTTATTGCGTTAATCGCCGCAACGCCCGACTCACCGATAAAATATCCGGCAACAATACTGTCGCAAAGGAGCATGAGGTACATGACCGCCTTTGTAAACGTGCCGGAGAGAAACATTGAGCCAAACTTTTTCTCACAAAAGCCTTTCATTCCCTCTCCTCCCTTTTTATCCGTATCATAGCACAGAAGCTGAGAAATTGCAACACGCACCTCCATCACGCAGAAAGCGCCGTCCTCAAGCCGAGGGCGGCGTATTATTATTTTGTATGTCCTGCGCGGCAGGCTTCGAGGGCGGCGAGAAAGCTCCTATGAGATAGATTTATGATCAAGTCTGCGGACTTACTTTGACAAGCACATAAGAACACAGTTCATCAACTGTTTTGTCATCTGTTACAACATGAATTCCCGGCAATGAAGAAGAACCGTTCCGAGACAGTTCAATATTCTTCATGCACCAGCAGTCTTCGTCCTCTCCTCTGGCTAAAATACGATCGTGAACGCTCTCATAAGAGGCTTCCAAGATGACAAGTTTCGTTTTGATTCCAATACGCCTTAGCTTTCTGATGATACGATATGACTCTTTCCGCACCAGTGTCATAGGAACAATTATGTCTTTATCAAATTGATTATGAATATCCTTCAGAAGCTTATAACAGAACTCAATCCAAAGCGGATAATCCTCAAAAATAAAGCCATAGGGACAGTCAGGGTAGCTCCCTCGAACAGCGTTGCCGACGTCTTCCGCATCAAAGATCAGCGCATTTTCCATTTTAGCCGCCATGGCTTCTGCAAGGGTAGATTTTCCAACTCCATAAGGACCGCTGATCCAAATAATCATATTCTATCTCCCTATAAAACGCGGTTTTCCGGAAGAAACTATATCATCTCAAGCCGGCGCGGTCAATTGCCTTCTTTCAAAGCGAAAGGAGAAGCCTCCTTACGAAGTGTCTCCCTCGGGTGGCTTTTTTGTATATGGATTGTTACAGCTTTTCCGCGATTTTCTCAAGAAATTCCGTTGTATTCAGCATCTTCGCCCCGACTCCCTCGGCAATCAGCGCGAGATCCTTCGTCATGAAACCGGACTCGATGGTTTCGATCGTCGCGGCCTCGAGCTTATCCGCAAAGGCTGCAAGCGGCGCGTTTGAATCGAGCTCGGCGCGCTTTCTGAGCGCTCCGCTCCACGCAAAAATCGTGGCTACGGGGTTAGTGCTCGTCTTTTCGCCGGCCTGATAGCGATACCAGTGGCGCGTCACGGTGCCGTGCGCCGCCTCGTACTCAAAGTTGCCGTCCGGCGAAACGAGAACGCTCGTCATCATCGCAAGCGAGCCGTAAGCCGTCGACACCATGTCGCTCATAACGTCGCCGTCATAGTTTTTGAGCGCCCAGACAAAGCCGCCCTCTGAGCGGATAACGCGGGCTACGGCGTCGTCGATAAGCGTATAGAAGTAGGTGATACCGGCTTTTTCAAACTCCGCCCTGTACTCCTCGTCATAGACCCGCTGGAAAATATCGCGGAATTCGCCGTCATACTGCTTGGAGATCGTATCCTTGCAGGAAAACCACAGATCCTGCCCAAGCGAAAGCGCATATGCAAAGCTCGCGCGGGCAAAGGATACTATGGAGTCGTCGCGGTTATGCATTCCCTGCAAAATTCCGGGACCGTCAAAATCGTATATAAGCTCGCGCTTCTCTTTGCCGTCCTCGCCGGTGAACACAAGCTCCGCCCTTCCGGCGCAGGGTATGCGTATTTCCGTCGCCTTATAAATATCCCCGTAGGCATGGCGCGCAATCGTGATCGGCTTTTTCCACGTCTTTACAACGGGGCTTGCGACCCTGGTAAGTATCGGAGTACGGAACACAGTTCCGTCAAGCGCGGCGCGAAGCGTGGCGTCCGGGCTCTTCCACAGTCCGTGCAGGCCGTACTCTTCAACTCTCTGCTTGTTCGGCGTTATCGTGGCGCACTTAACGCCGACGTGAAGCCTCTTTATCGCCTCCGCCGCCTCGAGCGTAACGCTGTCGCCCGTCTCGTCTCTGTGCCGGAGTCCGAGGTCGTAATACTCGGTATTCAGCTCTATATACGGCTCAAGAAGGAGCCTTTTTATATCGGCCCATATAACTCTCGTCATCTCGTCGCCGTCCATTTCGACGATCGGGACGGGCATTCTGATTTTTTCCATATTAACCCTCTTTTTTCGATTTATACCAGTTCATAAGGCACCCGGCGAGCAGTATTTCGCGCTCCTGCACGGTCAGCGGCGGCAGTCTGAAGGTGATGCTCTCCTTCTTCTCGCCGGAGATAAGCACCCCCGGCACCTCCGCCCCTCCGCTCTCTATAATTTTTCTCACGCCCGGAAGATAGACAAATCCGCCGACCTCCCCGGAAAATTCGCCGTCGCAGTAGAGCGGCAGCATACCCCAGTTTATTACGTTCGAGCGATAGCGCTTCGTCGCAAAATCGCGCACTATGTTCGCGCCGCCGCCGAGCACGCGCTGACAGCTTGCCGCCTGCTCCCTTGCGCTTCCGTCGCCGGGGAGTATGGCATAGATTGCCGAGGCAAGGGGAGCTTCACCGAGGATACCGGCTTTTTTCAGTATTTCCTGCGGGTCGATCGTCTTTGTTTCCTTCGTCCGCCCGACGTACCCCGGATCCCTTCTCGAGAGCGTAAACTCAGCGAGGCGAAGCGGATTTGAGCGGTAGGAGGAAGTCTCCCCTGAGGGTATCAGCTCGTCAGTCGTTGTCACGGGGTCGCGTATAACGCTGTCAAGGCGCAGAAGCAGATTTTCGGGAAGCGGCGGAAGCGACGGCCACGGTACGATATTCGGCCCGAAGATGAGCTTTTCCTCGCTGTTTGCCCTGCCCCAGCCGTCATAAACGCGCTTTGAATATATAGTTCCGTCAAAGATGTAGCCGACCCCGCTCGGCTCCTCGTAATCAACGTCAGCCGCCGAGGTCAGCACGCCGCCGTTTGCCGCGGTCGCGGCGATGCTCCTCGCGTCCATGAGGAAAACGGAGCTTATCTGACCCTCGCCCGGCTTGCTGCCCTCGCGGTTCGGGAAGTTGCGGGTGGTGTGGCGAATGCTGATGGCGTCGTTCGAGGGCGTGTCTCCCGCGCCGAAGCACGGACCGCAGAACGCGGGCTTTACTACCGCGCCGCTCATCATCAGCTCCTCGGCGATTCCGCTGCGCATAAGCGCGAGATTCTGCGGCGCGCTCGAGGGGTAGACCGAGAGGCTGAACCCGCCGTTTCCGGTGCTGCGGTTTTTAAGGATTGACGCCGCCGCCGCGAGATTATCGTACATTCCTCCGGCACAGCCGGCGATTATGCCCTGATCGACGCTCAGCTTGCCGCCCTGAAGCTTATCCGTGAGCCTCAGGCGCGGATTTTTCCTCTCGCACTCGCGGAGAATATCGCCCGGGTTTGCGATCAGCTCGCGCAGAGTATAGGCGTTCGAGGGGTGGAACGGCAGCGCCGCCATCGGCTCGAGCGAAGAGAGATCTATTTCGATCATCGCGTCATACACCGCGCCCTCCTCCGGAGCCATCGCGCGGTAAGCCTCGGGTCTGCCGTGGAGCGCGAGGTATTCCCTCACTCTTTCGTCCGTTGTCCAGATTGAGGAAAGGCAGGCGGTTTCCGTAGTCATAACGTCGATGCCGATTCGGTAATCCATCGGAAGCGCCGAGACGCCGGGTCCGGCAAATTCGAGGATCTTGTTCTTTACAAAGCCACGCTCGTAGACCGCGCCGCAGAGCGCTATTGCCACGTCGTGCGGCCCTACGCCGTGAGCCGGCGTGCCGGTGAGCCAGACTAGCACTACCTCCGGCTCGGCAATATCATAGGTATTCTCCAGAAGCTGGCGCACGATCTCCGGCCCGCCCTCGCCGACGCCGAGAGTTCCGAGCGCACCATAGCGGGTATGTGAGTCGGAGCCGAGTATCATCCTGCCGCACCCGGCAAGGCGTTCCCTCGCGTACTGGTGGATAACGGCGAGATTCGCCGGAACGTAGATCCCGCCATTTTTTTTAGCCGCGGAAAGCCCGAAAACGTGGTCGTCCTCGTTGATAGTTCCGCCGACCGCGCAGAGCGAGTTGTGGCAGTTTGTCAGCACATACGGCACCGGGAATTTTTCAAGCCCGGACGCCATGGCGGTCTGTATAATTCCGACGTACGTTATATCGTGGCTGATAAGGCTGTCAAATTTCACCCTGAAGCCGTCCCCGCCCCTGTGGTGCGCGCGAAGGACAGAATATGCCATCGTTTTTTCGCGCCCCTGCGGGCTCTTCCCGCACTGTACCGGAGCTCCGCCCGTAAGCATGACCGGATGAGAGGTTAATTTAATCATTTATCCGCACCTCATTCGCGTTTTATATAGTGCTGAACAGTATACCATTTTCGCATAAATATAGCAATAGTTTTGCAACATATTTTATAATTTAATGCAAATTGCACTTGTCATCCTGCAAAATCACTTTAGCGTTTTGTTGTAAATGCACTTTTTTTGATAAGCTATTGCATTTTCTTTAGTATAGCGTTATAATCCATTCATTAACACCCGGAGGTTTTTCCCATGAGCAGTTTATCCGAGAAGCTCGTCCATGAATACGTCGCATCATTCTCGCAGGATCTTGCCGAAAAATACGCTATCGATTACTCGAAATACAGCACGGTCAACATCAAGCGCGGCCTGCGCAACGCCGACTCCACCGGAGTTATAGCCGGCGTCACCAAGGTCGGCTCCGTTATGGGCTATATGGTGATGGACGGCGCGCCGATCGCCATGCCCGGAAAGCTCTATTACCGCGGCTATGACGTTGAGGAGATAGTCGACAGTCACGCAAAGAGCGGCAAGTTCGGCTACGAGGAGGTCGCGTATCTTCTGCTTATGGGCGAGCTGCCGACTCCGGAGGAGCTGGAGAAATTCGACGCCATTCTGTCGCAGGCGCGTTACCTGCCGGACGGCTTTACGGAGGATATGATCATCAAGGCGCCGAGCCGCAACATTATGAATAAGCTCGCGCGCGGCGTTCTCGCGCTCTATTCCTATGATGACAATCCTGACGATACGTCGATTGAGAACATTCTTCGCCAGTGCATTGAGCTTATAGGTCGTTTCCCCGTCATTGTGGCGAACGCATATGCCGTCAAGCGCCACTATTACGACGGTAAGAGCCTTTATATCCACGTTCCGCGCGAAAATCTCTCCGTTTCCGAAAACTTTCTCCGCATAGTCCGTCAGGATAAGAGCTATACCGGGGAGGAGGCGAGGCTTCTCGACCTTATGCTCATTCTCCACGCCGAGCACGGCGCGGGCAACAACTCAGCATTCTCCTGCCGTGTGCTGTCCTCCACCGGAACCGATACCTATTCCGCGATTGCGGCGGCGGTCGGCTCTCTCAAGGGTCCGCTGCACGGCGGCGCGGCGAAGGCGGCAAAGGATATGTTCCTCGATATAAAGGCAAACGTATCCAACCCCGCCGACGATGGTGCGCTCAAGGACTATCTCGTTAAGCTGCTCGACGGCGAGGCGGGAGACAGAAGCGGCAAGATCTACGGTCTCGGTCACGCGGTCTATACGATCTCCGACCCGAGAGCCGTGCTTCTCAAAAAATACGCGCGTACAATGGCTGAGGAGAAGGGGCTCAGTGAGGATTTCCGCATACTGGAGTCCGTTGAGCGGCTCGGCATACCGCTTATTATGGAAAGGAAGCACCTTACGATCCCGATCTGCGCTAACGTCGATATGTATTCGGGGTTTGTTTACAGTATGCTCGGCATACCCGACGATCTGCTGACCCCGCTGTTCGCCACGGCGCGGATCGCCGGCTGGTGTGCTCACCGCATCGAGGAAATACTGACCGGCGGCAGAATCATCCGTCCGGCATACAAGGCCGGCGCCGCGAACCGTCCTTATACCGAGATCGAACAAAGATAAGCCAAAATTTTGCTCATATAGCACAAAAAGTCACCCGAGAGGGTGACTTTTTATTTGGAGCCGGTGATGTAATACTAATCCCTAATTAAAGCAAGACGTTATCCAACTGCGTCACAAAGGCGATCCGTAACTTTCCCCTGTGTCTGCTTATTTGGGAGCAGTATTACGCAGAAAGCGCCGTCCTCAAGCCGAGGGCGGCGTATTATTTTTATTATTATTATTATTTTGTATGTCTTGCGCGGTAGGCTTCGATGGCGGCGAGAAAGCTCTTTTTCTTCGGCTGGCTTATTCTCAGCTCCACGCCGTTATCGAGAATGCAGTCGAGACCGTTTATCCTCGAAACGCAGGCGAGATTCACAAGATAGCAGCTGTTGCAGCGGCAGAAATCGTCTTTTGAAAGCTCGCTCTCTACCTTTGTGAGGCTCGAATAGCGTGTGTAGTCGCCGCCGAGAGTGTGGTAGACAGCCCAGTGTCCGGTTATCTCCACAAAGCGTATATCCTCCTGCGCGAGGCGTATATCGCCGCTTTTCGTGTTTATCACTACGTCAGCTTTGGAGATAAACGGCACGCGCTTTACTGCCTTAGTGAGCTTCATCGCAAATTCATAGTAGTTTACGGGCTTTACGAGATACGCGAGCGCGTCGACCTCATAGCCCTCGACAGCGTACTGCATCAGGCTCGTTGTGAATATCAGTATCACCCTTCCGTCGAGTGAGCGGAGGCGGTGCGCGGCGTCCATACCGTTCATATACGGCATCTGAATGTCCATAAAGATTATATCGTGCTCCGCGGAGTACCGGTCAAGGAGCGAAACGGCGTCGGGATACTGCGTGATTTTGAACTGGAGGGAGTTTTCACGCCCGTAGCGCTCGATATAGCTCTTTACTGTGTCGGAGGCGGCTATGTCGTCCTCGACTATCGCTATTCTTATTGCCACACTATCACTCCCTTTGCGCCGATTATGGCATTTCCGGGGCGGATTTGCAACCGAGGCAGCGTAACCTTGGATTTTGCAGCATAACCTAATCCTGTATCGGTATGCGGCAGATAAGCTCGAACACCTCGCCGCTTGCGCTCGTTTCAAGCTCGCCATTATAGAGCGATGCGATGTATTTCATGCTCTTTATGCCGAAGCCGTGGCGGTTTTTGTCGTCCTTTGTTGTGGGCTCATGGGCTTGCCCGTCAAAGTAGTTCGTGACAGTTATCTCGACAGAGTCTCCCTCACGGCGCACTGAGAGGTCGATTATGCGCTTTTCCGGGTCATCGAGCTTTCGCACAGCCTCGAGCGCATTGCCGAGGGCGTTATTGAAGAGGGAGTAGATATGCGTAGTTCGCATGAAGCTGAGAAGCGAGCCATCCGCCATGCAGGTAAAGCGCACGCCCTCCTTATCGAACACAAGCTGCTTTTCGTAGATGACGACGTCGAGCACCTCATTGCCGGTCTTTATGCCGGAATCGTAGAAGTGGAGCGCCTGCTTCAGATTTTTCAGCTCCTCCTCAGTGAGCTTGCAGCTGAGGTCGTCAAGCTGGTGGCGCAGGTCGTGGCACCGCATATTGACAAGCTCTATATTCTCCTTGACGCTGTCGTACTGCTTTCTCTCCTCCCGCATAAGGCGCTCGGTAAGGGCTATTTCCTGGCGGTATCGGTTCTGAACGAATATTCCGGTGCGCAGTAAGAGAACGAACAGAGCTGCGACGATGCCGCTCAGGTTTATTATGAAGTACAGCGCATCGCTCTCTCGCATATATTCGCGGCTGAGCGCCTGAAAGAATACGAGCCAGAGCGCAAAAAGCATAGAAAGAACGGGGATTTTTCCCTTTGTTTCTCTGTCCGCCTCGCTGAGCCGTTCCCGCCCGAATGCAAGCCACAATCCGATTATAACAAGGGTTCTTATCAAAAACATTATAAGCCAGTCGCGCGTATCGTTCGGTGTGCTGAAAAGGCTTATCGTCTCATAGTGAACGTTTCCCGAGAGCATAACGCAAAGGGTGAAAACGCGGGAGGAAATCTCCTCTGTTGCGTAGGCGGCGCACCACGCCATAAGCTTTCTATACGGGCTTCCTTCATAGCATATATGGATGAGCAGCAGGAAAATGAAATATGTAACGAGCATCGTAAGAAGCCGGGTGAATATGCCGTTTACCTTCGTCCGAAGAACGGCGAGCAGGTAAAATGACGCTATGCAGATTAAAAAAGCAAAAATGAGCCTCGGAACAAAGTATCTCCTCTTCGGAAGATATCTGCAGTAGAGCAGTATTGAAATAATCATCGGAATTGAAAAAGACGAAATTACGATGAAGTTATATGTGTATTCTCCGAGGATGCTGTGGATAACCGCCAAACCGTTCACCTTCTCTCAAAGCAATTATATAAAATTCCAAAGCAAAGGTCAATTTTAATTTATGCTGTTAGGTTATGTTAAAATGGCTTAGATTGTGTTTTTTCGGTTGAGGCAGGCACATTAAACAGCTATTATTTTCACGTAACAAGCCCCAAATAAATATAATGGAGGAATAACGATGAAAAAGACATTTCTGAAAGCTATCGCACTCTGCCTTGTTCTCACTCTCGCGCTTGCCCTCGCCTCATGCGGCGGCAATACCGCAGACGAGAAGCCCGAAGCCAAGACAGAAGCAAAGACCGACGCGCCCGCCGCCAGCACCGAAGAGCCCGCTCAGCGCAACTGGACCGGCTTCCACAAGTGGCTTGAGGAGGATTGGGCTTCCAAAACCGCCGAGTATCAGTTCACAGGCTACTGGGATATGGGCGACTCTGAGTACGGCATCGCCTTCTCCTTCCTTATGAACCTCTACTCCGACGGCTCCGTCATGGCAAACCAGTATCAGGACGGACGCGCGGACTACCGCTATTTCGGCTCCTGGGAAAAGGTTGCCGACCCGGACGGCGATGAGCTTCACATCAACATCGCAGAGGAGACCGGCGGCGAGATTGAGGACCGCATCGGTCACAAGTACAGCTACGTTGTTTATGAGGAGGCTGACGGCGGCTACAGCTTCGGCTTCGACTTCGGCATTGCCGGCGGTCAGTACTTCCGTGTAGCAAACCTTACCGGCTCCAAGGAGATAAAGTACGCCTCCGTTGAGGACTTCCAAAAGGCTGCTCGTGAGGGCGCATTTGTAGTCGCTCCCGAGCCCACAGAGGAAGCCCCCGCTGAGGAGACTCCGGCTGAAAGCACCGGCTACACCGCCACTGTCGCCCTCGGCGACCAGAGCTTCGACGCCTCTCTCGTTCTGAACGACGAGACGAGCGCCACCTTCACCGCCGCCGTTTCCTTCGACTGCACCTATGTGAAGGACGGCAACACCGTTACGCTGACCCTGACAGGTGAGCCGGAGGGCTTCCAGGCTCAGATCTGGCCGGCAGTAAGCCACGTCTGGGTACTCAATGACGCTGATATGACCATGACCGGCGTTGAAACTCCCGCAGAGTAAAACCATTCCAGCATACAAGCCCGGCACCCGCCGGGCTTATCTATTAATGAGGTGACCAATATGAAAAAGAATAAGCTCGGACTTATAATCTGGTGCGTATTTCTCGTCTGCGCCCTCGTTCTGAACATCGGCGCAACCGTCTATGCTATGAGCTGGGACAGAGCGCTCACGGGATACTTCGGCACTGTCGGCGGCACCGAGATCGCCGCCGTGGAAACTCAGGACTACTCCACCATCGAGGAGCTTCTCGCCGCCGAAAAGGATGCGGAGCTTCAGATAGTCGCTGAGGGTACTGTGCTTCTCCAAAACGATAACGGCGCTCTGCCGCTCTCAAAGGGCGACAAGGTCAGCGTTTTCGGTCAGACGGCGCAGATGTGGATGACCAAGGAGCGCATCACCGGAACGAAGGACACCGTTTTCCTCGAGAGCCTCGAGAGCGCAGGGCTTGAGATAAACGCCTCGCTCAGAAAGTTCTACAAGCAGTCCAAGCACACCGACTGGGGCATTGGCGCAAACCTCGGTAACGGCGGCGTTGCCGGAACCTGGCAGCTTGACGAGGTGCCGCAGAGCGAGTACACCGACGAACTTAAGTCGAGCTACGCCGATTACTCCGACGCCGCAATCGTAGTAATTTCCCGCGGCGGCTCTGAGGGCGGCGACCTGCCCAGATATATGGGTCGCTACGGCGGCTCGGACAGCGACAGCTATCTTGACCTCACCCCCGAGGAAAAAGACCTCTTTGCCTCTGTCATGGCGTCCGGCTTCAAGAAAACCGTGCTTATTATGCACACAACGAACGCTATGAACATGAAGGACATCGCCGCCTACGGCTTTGACGCCATTATCTGGGTCAGCGGCACCGGCGAGGACGGCGTCGAGGTCATGGGAAAGCTTCTCACCGGCGAGTATAACCCCTCCGGCAGAACAGTCGATACCTTCGTCTACGATAACTTCAACGCTCCCGCGATGCAGAACTTCGGCGACTTCCGCTTCACCGAAAACGGCGCGCTTGTTGCCGCCACCACCACAACAGTCGGCGGAACCTACAGCTATCTCAATTACGGTGAGGGCATTTACGTCGGCTACAAGTACTACGAGACACGCTATGAGGACGCAGTTCTCGGTCAGGGCAATACCGCAGGCTACGATTACGCCGCCGACGTGGCGTTCCCCTTCGGTCACGGCCTCAGCTACACCACGTTTGACTGGACGGATTACACCGTATCCGCTCCCGATGAGGACGGCAATATGACCATTTCCCTCAAGGTCACGAACACCGGCTCAAATGCCGGCAAGGACGTGGTCGAGGTCTACTACCAGGCGCCCTACACCGATTATGACCGCGAAAACGGCGTTGAAAAGGCCTCCGTCAACCTCTTCGACTTTGCAAAGACGAAGCTTCTCGCCCCCGGCGAGAGCGAGAATATCACCCTCAAAGTAAACGCAAACGATATGAAGAGCTACGACGCTAAGGGCGCCAAGACCTACATCCTCGAGGCGGGCGATTACTACATCACCGCCGCAAGAGATGCCCACGACGCTGTGGAAAAGATCCTCGCCGCAAAGTCCGGCTCCGAGGCTCTCACGCATAAGTACACCCTTTCCGAGCTGAAAACCCTCTCCACCGCAGTCACCGGAAATGAGATTACGAATCTCTTTGACGATGCCGTTCTCCCCGACGCCGTGTATCTCAGCCGCGCGGACTGGAGCGTTCTCGATAACGGCGGCATTCGCTATGCCGACGGCACAATGGCGGCGGACAGCCAGACGATGGACGAAAAAGGCACCGTCTACACCCACGAGGTCGACCCCGCTATTCTCGCCGTTCTGAAAAGCGAGGGCTGGGCAGTTGCCGGAAATCCTAAGAGTATGGACGACAGCTCGTGGGAGGCGGTTTCCTACGGCGAGAAGAACGGTCTGACGCTCTCCGACCTCTCCGGCAAGGATTACGATGACGAGGCTTGGGATAAGCTTCTAAATCAGATGACCCAGGCTGAGCAAACTGAGCTTGCAGGAAAGTCCGGCTGGGGCAACGACGCCGTCAGCTCCATAGGCAAAGCCAAGAGCTTCTTCATGGACGGCCCGCAGGGTATGATAGACTATGTCTCCGGCGGAGTCGGCTACCAATTCACCGACGCAAACCTCCTCGCCGCCACGTGGAATAAGGAGCTTGGCAGGCTTTTCGGCGACCTTGTCAGCCAGGAGTTTACCCTCAAGGGCGCCTCGATTTGGTGGGCGCCGGCGGTCAACATTCACCGCACCGCCTTCTCCGGCAGAAACTTCGAGTATTACGGCGAGGACGGCACCTTCAGCGGTATTTTTGCCCGCGAGGTAGTTCTTGCGGCAAAGCGAAACGGCCTTAACTGCCAGATAAAGCACTTCTTCCTTAACGATCAGGAGTTCAACCGCGGTGCAAACGGCCGCCTCGCTCCCTTTGCCGCTGAACAGGCGATACGTGAGATTTACCTCAAAGCCTTTGAGCTTCCCCTCAAGGCAGTTCCCTCCGCAGGTGTTATGCTCTCCATGGCGAGGATCGGCGCTCGCATAGCTCCGGGCTCATGGGCGGTCTGCACCGGCATACTCAGAAACGAGTGGGGCATGACCGGAGCCATTATCACCGATGCGCAGAGCCTTACCACAGCCGAGGCTGAGCAGGCGCTTGCCGCAGGCTGCGACCTCGTCTGCACCACTCAGTCCACGGTTTATTCTGCCGAGGCTCTCACCTCGAAGGGCGGTCAGTACAAGCTGCGTGAGAGCGTGAAGCACTATCTCTTTATGGAGGCTAACGCCACCGCATCGTCGCTTGAGATCTCCGAGGGCTTCCCCGTCTACATTATCCTTCTCATCGCGTTCAACGCCCTCGCCGTCATCTATCTCGGCTATGTAACCCTCGAGATTGTCCGCGCAGGCGGCGCAAACATACTCCCCGGCAAGCAGATCTGGGTGCTTCGCATAATCCTCTGGGCAATCGGCGGCGTTATCCTCGCTCTCCTGCTCTTCAAATTCTTCACAGAGTGGCTCCCAATGCTTAGCTTCGCACTCCAGACGATCTGACAACAAGCTTCCATTTCCCCTATCAATACAAAAAAGTCACCCCAATCGGGTGACTTTTTTTAATTGGAGCCGGTGATGTGACCCCGCCGCGCTGATGTTTTTACGCTTCCTTCGGCTGTCCATACTCCCTTTTCATCGCCTCAGTCGAGATGATCCACTGTTTGCCATACTTGCAGGCATCTACGCCGTTTACAAGCTTCCCGTAAGCAATCGCCTTTCTCAATGTGCTCTCATTCAGTCCCCAGAGCTGAGTCGCATCAGTAAACGCCATCAGACCGTCAAACGGAGTCTTTACAACCTCGCCGTTTGCAAAAAGCTCATCGCAGGACAGGTCGAGGTCATCGTTCCAGATTATGCCATATCCGCCTGCATCTACTATGCTCCGCGCTTATATGGCAGCAGTCGTTTCCGGGCAGGGAGAGATGGATAAACAGATCACCGGCCCGATAAATGCCCAGACAGATTTCACTGTCACCATTCATTCAGATGCTGTTTCGGACTTCGCGCCGAGCCTCTTAAGCGAGCCGGAAGCGGCGCTTACTTTCCAAACTTGATATTCAAATCATCGTTTAATGTCAGTGCAACGCCTTTTTTTATAATACCGTCACCAATCTTATAGGTGAACTCGTCAGGAATTATCTCACTTGATAACTCATACAGCATTATTTCGACCAATCCGGCCAGAACACAGTTTGCCACATCATTTTTTACATCGTTGCCTGTTTTGTAATCCAAACCGATATCTTCTGCAAAACGCTCTTTGATGAATTCTCGATAATTTACGGCAAACGCTCCGCCACGCTGCTCCAAAACCAATGGGAT
>JAFVCD010000027.1 GCA_017479425.1 Oscillospiraceae bacterium | reverse complement strand
TCATGATTTAGGCCCTGTTCAAAAAAATATGCAGGCAGGGCTGGCGGTAGCTTACTCTTTTTTCTCGCTTATCTGCCAATTATCCTTCATTCTACTCGAATTTTTTCTGTTTTACTCTATTGACTTATTACCATTGGACTTTTTTAGGAATAGATTTCGGGTTTACGCATTTCTCCGTGCGAACAGGCAGCACTCCCACCGGGCCCGGTTAAAAGAGTGTTGTGCAGTCTCTCTCACCGTTTTTACCGGTGAGGATCCCGCCTCTTCGCACAAAGAGTCGTGCGCTCCGATTTATATATGTACAACGATACTATGCGGCGTATCGGGTGTACCGTGGTGAAATAAATAAATAATCCGTGGTGCTTTGCTTGCCCCCGCTTGATAGAGTTATGCTCGCGGTAAATTTCGGGGGCAAGCAAAGCACCACGGGTGATTATATTCAGGAAATTTGCTCTTCGGAAGCTTCTTCCTCTATAGATTCTTCCTCAACAACATCCTCATAGACGTTATCCTGATTGTGTCTTGTCTGCCAGGTGACGTTCTCATAGGCGTCGAAGTCCGGGCTGTCCACGCCCGCGGGGTTTATGGGCTTATCGCCGGTAACGAGCGAGTCGACAATATCCTGCAGGTAGTAGACTATAAGCGGCTCCCAATCGTCGTTATCCGCGGAGATATCCATTCTGAACTGGATGCCGCCGCCTACTATCTTATCGACGCACTCGGGATCGTCGCCATCGAGCCATATTACGATGGTGTATTTATCAACGTCGCCTATCTCGAACTGAGGCTTTGCGTATCTGAAAACGATTCTGTCTGAAACGAACGGAAGCGTATCCGGCTCGGGCTCGCCGTCCGCCGCGCGCTTCGCGTAAACGCCCAGAAGATTCGTATTTCGCCAAATTGCGACGCGCGACGCCTCCTCAACGCCCTTGGAGGCGCTCGTTATTACGAGCGAGGCTATGTAATCGACAGTTTCCTTGCCGGCGTTGCGGACGTAATAGGTGTACGCCATGTAGTTCTCGCCGGAATGGTCGCCGTCGACCCCGTCGATCTCCGGCGGAATGTCGCTTCGCGCGATGTTCGTTACGTCGATGACCGGCTGTGCGACAAGTCGCGCCGTCGGAGAGGTGAAATCAGCGTCCGCCGAGATTGAAATTCCCTTGCGGAACAGCTCAAGACGGTCGAGGTTAATCGTGAAGTTGCCCGCCTTTTCCTGCATAAATGCGAAAATGAAGATAACAGCGATCAGCGCAAGTGCGGAAATGATGAAGATTTTTATCTTATCAAGCCTCAGAAACGCCATTCCGAGTCGCTTCGCCTTGCGCTCCGGCAGATACAGCGAAACGATCTCTTCATCGGAAACGTCGGTTATGCCCTCTTTATTCAGGCGATCTTTGATTTTTTCAACTCGGACGATGTCTTTATGCGAGAGTTTATCCGCCATAGGTCATCCCACGATCTTGTATTTTTTCTGAATGTTTGAAGTATAAGCGGCAAGGCGATCCTGCTGTCCGTCACCGAAGCGGAATTTGACACCGGTGACGTAGCGGTAGATGTTCCCTTTCGGAGCTTCACGCAGCCAGCACACTACGCCGGTGAGGTCGTTTATCGCGGCACCCTCGGGGTTCGTTCCGACGCGCGGGAACGTTATATCGCACATCTCGCCGACTTCAAAGCGGCGATTGACAAAAAGCGCGGCGCCGCCGTTCGAGATATCGAGGGTCATGCCGTCCTCCGGGTCGATAAAGCCATCTGAATTGACTGGCCACGTCTGCTGGAGGTATTTGATCGGCAGCGTGACAGTAAGACGCTTGTCGGCACGCTGAGCAAACACTCTCTGCTCGGTAACGCGGCGGATCTTCCAGTAGCGGCGAATGCCCTCCTTGATGATATCGTCGGGATAGCCGGAGACGATGTTCTCAACGCCGCCCTGCATATAGCGGATGAGCAGCTTTTCACCGTCGTCAAGCTCCATCGGCTTGCCCTGTACCATCGGAATCGAAATCAGGAAGAAGGTATTGTCGATCGACTTGAAGAAGGTCGAAACGAGATTGAACTTCGGCTCCTGACCGAAAGGAACATCGTATGCAATTTGCAGTTTTGTGCCTGATCTGAGCTTGAGTTCGCCAGCCATAAAAATTAACTCCTTGTGATATATGCTGAAAGGATAGTTTCCCTTATATTCGATGCTATATTACCATATATTATATAAAAATGCAATAGATAATTTATGCAAATATACAAGCCCCCGCATTCTTAGAATGCGAGAGCCTGTTTATGTTCAATTATTCCGCGATCACTTGGAGAAAACGGACTTTGTGATATCGTCACACTTTGTCATTTTCGCGGCGCCGTTTGCGCTTGCGTGGAGCATGAGGCGGAAAACGTCCTCCTCCGCGGCTCCGAGAGTGGCGGCAAGCTCTGCGGCGGTGACGGGCTTATCGGTAAGAGCCTCGAGAGCCTTGTTCTTGAGCTCGATGAGTCCGCCGGCGGCCTTCTTACCGAACTCGACAGCAGGCTGATGATAGGCGTTGATGCCGATGAGGTTTGCATAGATGCCGACAGAGCGCTCGAAGATTGCGATGAGCTGACCGACGTTGTATGCGTCAACACACGGAACGGTGAGTGTCATTGTGCGCTTGCCGTGGGATTCGAGAGCCTTCTTGGTGCCGAGCATGAAGGCGTTGAGGTAGTCGCCGGAGGTGCTGCCCTCGCCTACGATCGCGCTCGCGCCCTCGCGGTCCTTAAGGATCTGCACGAAGGTGACGAATACGTTGTCCGGGCCGCCGACAAGCTGCTGAACGTAGGAGTGCTGATCTGAGGTGCCCTTGTTGCCGAGGACTGCAAGTCCCTGCTTTACGGTCTTACCCTCAAGATCGAGCTCCTTGCCGAGCGACTCCATAACAAGCTGCTGGAGGTACTTTGCAAAGAGGTCGAGAGAATCCTTATACGGAAGCACGACCATAGTCTCGCCGCCCTTGCCGCCGGAGCACTTGTACCAGCCGAGGGACATGATAGCGGCGGGGTTATTGAGATAATCGTCGGCGCGGTTTAATTCGTCCATATCGGCGGCTCCCTTGAGGAACGCGGCGACGTCGATGCCCTTGAGAGAAAGCGGAAGAAGTCCGACTGCGCTCATAACGCTCGTTCTGCCGCCGACCCAGTCCCACATCGGGAAGATGTCGATCCAGCCCTCACCCTTGGCGGTGTTGTAGAGCTTGGAGCCGGTGCCGGTAACGCAGACTGCGAATTTTGCGAAGTCAAGTCCGTTAGCGCGGTAGAAGGCCTTGGCCTCCTCCTGGCAGTTGCGGGTCTCGATGGTGCCGCCGGACTTGGAGATAACGACGGTGAGGGTCTCCTCGAGCTCGGGCTTTACGGCGCGGAAAACCTTATCCATTCCGTCGGGGTCGGTGTTATCGAGGAAGTAGAGCTTCATCTTATCCTCGGGAGTTGCAAGGGCTTTATCAACGAATACGGGGCCGAGCGATGAGCCGCCGATGCCGGCTACAATGACGTTCTTGAACTTTTTGCCGGTGCCGGAGAGAATCTCGCCGGAGTGTACCTTTGCGGTGAAGTCCGCGATCTTCGCAAGGCAGTCGTCGATCTCAGCCTTGAGTTCCGCGGTGGGCGCCTTGGCGGAGTTGCGGAGCCAGTAGTGACCGACCATTCTTCCCTCGTCAACGTTTACGACCTCTCCGGCGTCAAGCTTCTTCATTCCAGCCAGCGCGGCGTTGATTTTCGGCTCCATCTCCTGGAGCCACGCTTCGTCGAGGCCCATCCCGCCCCAGTCAAGCATAAAATCGTTTTTCGGTGCGTAGAATACGTTATTCATCGATTTTGTCCCCCTTTTTTATTTTTAAAATTCTGTCAATACGCTTTTCGTACTTTGCGAAATCGTCTTTTTTTGCCTGCCACTTCCAGTTTTTGCCGGTCGTTCCGGGCGTATTCATCCTCGCCTCGTCGTCAAGTCCGAAGAGATCCTGAAGCGGCGTGATGATAACGGGCGCTTCGGATGAGTAGATCATATCGAGTATCTTCAGCGAAGCCTTCTCGGGATCGTGCTTTGCGAGGTTCAGTATTACCCAGCCCTTTAATGTGCAGGAATCGTGAGTTCCGGGGTATATTATTTTATCGGAGCGATAATCGTATGGCTTGAGGACGTTGCCGTCATAGAACTGGATGACCTCAGTTCCCATAACGCCGATGCGGGCGAGCATCGAATTGACCGCGGGTGTTATGAAGCCGAGATCCTCAGCCATTATCTTAAGCGAGCCGAGCGCCTTTTCGGCTGTTTCAAAGAGCTCCATACCCGGGCCGTAGACCCAGTGGCCGAACTTCGCGCTCTTGCCGTGCGGCACCGCCCAGTACTGCTCAAAGCCGCGGAAATGGTCGAGGCGGACGAAATCATAGAGATCAAACGCGCGCTTCATACGCTTTATCCACCAGTCGTAGCCTGTTTCGCGGATCTTATCCCAGTTGTACGTCGGATTGCCCCAGAGCTGGCCCTCCATCGAGAATATATCAGGCGGAACCCCCGCCTCCCAGAAGGGATGATAATTCTCGTCGAGCGAGAACATCTCAGGCGAAGTCCACACGTCGGCTGAGCCGGCGGCGACGTACATCGGGATATCTCCGATTATCATAACGCCGTTCTTCTTCGCGTAGGCGCGAACCTCTTTCCACATCTTGTCAAAAATGTACTGACGGTAGCGGAAGAAGTCCGCTCTGCGGCGAAGCTTCTCATCATTGTAGAATGCGGGGTCATATCTGCGGTATTTCTTCGGCCAGTCCTGCCACGCCTTGTGATTATAGCGCTCGCTGAGGGCGCAGTACATACCGTAGCCGTCGAGCCAATATGCGTTATCTTTACAATAATCCTCGTAATCCTTTTCGGGCACAAAGGTAACAAATCTCGCCGCCATCTCAGCGTCGCTCATGCCGATAAGCGCCTCGTTGCCCGCAAAGGCGCTGGCGCCGGCGTAGGGCGAGCCCCACTCGTCCGGCGGGTTCAGCGGAAGGATCTGCCAGTATTTCTGATCGTGAGCCTTGAGAAAGTCGATAAATTCAAAGGCTTCTTTTCCGATCGTTCCGGCGCCCTTCTCGTTCGGAAGGCTCGTTATGTGGCAGAGAACCCCCCTGCCCTCGGGCATCGGCTCGGCAAGCATCTTTTTCGGGGTGAAGTAGAAAACCGCGGCGTTCGTGCCCCAGAGGTTGAATTTCAGCTTGCCGTCCTTGATCTCGGCGCGTCTTCCGCGCATAAGCTCGTGTACGCAATCGCCGTAAGCCGGGATCTCGATATCCGTATTCTTTCCCTGCTGGCGGTTGAAGAGCGCAATAACGGTCTCATCGCCCTTCGTGCGCTTGAAGCCGAGAATATCGTCAGAGAGAGCAAACGGCTCAAAATCGCCGTCAACGAGCGCGGGAACGCTCTTTCTGAGCGCGATGCAGTTGCGGACTATCTCGTTGCAGGTCTCGTCAATATCATCCCACGGCATCGTGCCGCGGTTATAGGGATCGGTGTAACCCTCAAGTCCGGCGTCGTCGCCGTAGTAAACGCACGGCACGCCGGGCATGGTCATCTGCATAACGGTAGCGACGAGCAGCCTTGCCTTTGCAAGATTTCGTTTCTCGTCGGAGAGCTTGAATTCAAACTTCTTATTCTCCGGAAGATTCGGGTCAGCGTCGCCGAGAACTGTGAGTATTCTTGCTCTGTCGTGCGTTCCGAGGGAGTTGAGAGTTGAGTAAAAAGCCTCGCGCGGGTAGTTCTCGTAGAGCGACCAGAGCTTTTCCGCAACCTCCTGCGCCGTGATCTTCTTGAGGAAGAATTCCTTGACGCAATCGCGGAACGGATAGTTCATAACGCTGTCGAGCTCTTTGCCCATGAGATACTGGCGCTTTTCGCCGTAGGCAATCTTATTGGAGGCGTCCTCCCAGACCTCGCCGATGACGAGAGCCTCATCGCCCTTTTCCGCAACCGCGGCGGTCTTTATGCCCTCGATAAAGAAGTCGGGAAGCTCATCAGCAACATCAAGTCGCCAGCCCTTGGCGCCCTTTCTGAGCCAATGGCGGACAATACTGTCATCGTCGCCGTAGATAAAGTCCTGATAGCCCTTGTCGGCCTCCTCGCAGTCGGGAAGGTCCTCTACTCCCCACCACGCCTCATAGCCGCTCTCAGTGAAGCGATACCAGTTTCTGTACGGACTCGTCTCAGAGTGATATGCGCCGTCGGAATCGTAGTTTCCGTAACGGTTGAAGTAGATGCTGTCACAACCGGTGTGATTGAACACACCGTCGAGAATAATCGAAATGCCGCGCTTCTCAGCCTCGGCGCAGAGATGCTCGAAATCCTCCTCGGTGCCGAGCATCGGGTCAATCCTGCGGTAATCGCCGGTGTCATAACGGTGATTTGAGTGAGCCTCGAATATCGGATTGAGATAGAGCGCCGTATAGCCCATGTCGGCTATATAATCAATCTTCTCCTCAATTCCCTTCAAGCTGCCGCCGTAGAAGTCCCATCTCTCGATAGCGCCGTTATGATAGCGCTTGTAGTTCGGCTTCTCGTCCCAGTTATCGACGATAGCCCTCGGCGTACCGTTTTTATTATGCTCGGCGATCGCCTTTTCCGCCCTCTCGCGCCACGCCTCGTCTCGGCTGAAGCGGTCGGGGAAAATCTGATAGACAACGGCGTTTTTGTACCAGTCGGGCACCTTTCGCTCGTCAAACACCGTCATCTGGAAGGAAGGCGGGTCGAATTCATACCATAGGTCGCCGTCTCCGCCGGTCTTTCCGAGGTGCGCGCCGTATTTCTGAGTGTGGCCGTTTCCCTCGGTAACATAGAACATATACCAGACAAGTCCGGTCGTATCAGGCGTGTACTGAACTGTAAAGCGGACGCCGCCCTCTATCTCCGTTCTGTCCATATCATATAGGCGCTCTCCGATGCCGTCCTGCCACGTTCTGAGCTTGCAGGAGGCGTTTTCATCGTCGAAAACGTCTATTGTGAGGTAAACTGCCTCGTTTCTCTTAGCCGCGCCGAATGGCGCACGATAAACTGTATCACGCGAATTGTGATATGCACGCATAAAAGAACTCCTTGTCTACGCATATAATCGATTTATTTTATCACTACATATTGAAAAAATCAACTCTTTAAGTATAAATTGACCACAAAATGCATTTTTCGCGCCGATACGACACAGCAATAGTCGGGTACGATTTGACAGTACCCGACTATTTTTACTCACTCAATTCGCTTTCCCGCCCTGTAAAATACTTATCGAGCTTATTATATGCAAAGCTGATGCCGAAGCAAACGAGTCCCGCACCTGCGAGCAGTATGACGTTCAGTCCTGAGCCTCCGAGGCTCGGCACATCCAGAAATGCTATCTTGAGAACGTAGACAAGCATACTCACAAGCCCTAGTATCCTGAGACTCTTCATTCTGACGATAAAGCCCACGCAGATAAGACCCGCCGCAATAACAATACCCGCAACGCTGACCGTCAGAACAGCTTCGGAGTCAAGGATCAGCTGCGTAAGGTAGAACACGTTGAAATTCGCCAAAGCTACATACAGTATCGCAATCGGAAGCGATTTGTATCTTATTGCGTCATAGATACCCGCAACAGAAAGAGATATCAGAATTACCGATGCCAGCGCCTCTACAAGCGGCTTTTCGTTGAAAAGAGCGTAAATATATACTGTAATATGGATAAACGCGAGCGCGATATAGACAAATATCCATGCTATTATTGAATCCGCGTCAGCTTTACTCACTTTCTCCATAACAGCGATTCTGTGGAAAATAATTGCAGTTGAGAATACGAGAAGCTTCCACATCACCTCAAAATCTATCGGAACGGAGGCGATGAACGCGGTGGAGAGCGCCAGAATACCGATCGTTTTTCTGAGCTTCATATCCTTATCGAGGATAGTCATTACATATTCAACGGCGCAGGGCACTATGAGTGCGATTGCGGAAACAGTCCTCTCAGAGTCGGTATAATCCCAACCGTTATCCATATTCATCCACAGAGCTACGGCAAAAGAAGCATAAGCGCTGAGGCGCAGATAGATGTTCTTCCGCGCCGGAAGCGCGAGAATAAGCGCCGCCGAGAGTGCCGGAATAATTCCTGCACTTCCGAAAATGCTCTGCGATATAAGCGAGAGCGAAGCCGCGGTAAAAAGCGACACGGCGAGCAGCCTTTCGTCAGCCCTTCTGCTCACGAAGAGCACAGTCCCGACTGAGATCACAAGGCTGACAGAGGCAAAAACCGCGTCCTTAACCTCAGCAGAGGCGTTAAGATAGGCGGAAAACAGGTTAGACGATGCAGTGAAAACCCCGAACGCGGCGATAAAGGAGGCAATCGCGTTCACCCATTTTGAAATTCGGCTCTCCCGCTCCATAAGGTGCGCGCCTTCAAGCTGCATAACACCCGTCAGCGCAAGAAGCCCAATGCCGAGCGGCATACTGCCGTCGCCGGGGTCAAACCCTCCGTAAACGCTCCAGAGTATGAGCGCGAATGAAGCGGCTCCGAAGGCAAAGCCGAAAAACGGCAGAGCCTTGTTCTTTCTGCGCAGAACAATACCGAATGCGATAATCACCGCAATTATAATCAGCATACCTATCTCGCCGCTGAGCTCCATACCCTCTCTGAGCTTAAGCGCTGAGAGCAGCACGCTGACCGCCCCGCCGAGATACGTCACGGCGTAGAAAGCGACAGAATCGGCCTTCATCGCAAGGATAAAGTTGACGGCAAACCACGCAACGAGCAGAAGCCCCGTCGGTACAAGTCCATATAGCGACCAGGCAAGATTTCCGGCAACGAGCGCGATAAACACTACTGCCGCACCAGTTCCGGTAACGCTCGACCAGAAGCCGTTTTTCTTTCCGGTCCTGCGCAGGTTTACCCATCCGAGCGCTTCGACTGCAGTTCCGATAAGGAGAATCGCGGAAAACTTGGCTATTCCCGGGATATATTGCCAGTAGTTTCTGATCCCGAGCGCGACCGCAAGAAGAATAAGCAGTCCCGCTACGATGCCGACGCCGTATTTTCCGATGCTTGTTTCGCTGAATTTTGGCTTTTTCTGAGCCTCGACAGCAGGCTTCTGTACAGGCTGTGGGTTTTGCTGAATATAATGAGGCTGAGGACGGTACTGAGGCTGAGGCTGATAGCCGTATACGCGCCTTTCAAGCTCTACAATGCGCGCTTTAAGCTCCTCAATTTCCTGCCGAGGGGTTTTGATAAGCGATTTCATCACCACTCTGTAAGCCGGATGATACGCGTTTCTGTACTCATCGGAGTGCGAAACCATCGGGCAGCCCTGAGAAATATAATAATCGAGATATGAATTGAGCTCCTCTGCGGAGAACGGAAAGATATCTGCGTTCAATCTGAGTATCTCAAGCTTCTCTATGAACGACGACATATCGCCCCGGTGCATCTCGGCGCTTTTTATAAATATTTCGTTCAGCGTTTCGGGCGACATTTCAGTCGATGCGAGGTTTACCCGCACGATACCGTTTCCTATATCCTCAAGCTGCGGCAGCTGCGGGTTTTTAACAGTTTCGGACTGCTCCTTGCGGATATAATTGAGGCTCCAGCCGTGATCTAAGATCAGGTGCCCGCCGCCGAACTCGTTCTGATAGATAAGCTTTACCGCGTCCTGAGGGCGCATAAGCGGATATTTCTCTGCGTGGGCTCTGAGGATCGTAATAAGCTCTTCCATAAAAATATCCCCCTTCCTGTGTGACCTTATTATAGCCACGTTCCCGTGAAAAAGTCAATGTTTGCGGAACGGTCGGTCACTCAGCAGCGACAGCCGGCACTAATTGTGCTTTCCCGCATAGTATGTTAAGGGCAAAGCCCCCGGAATAGGAGTGATAACTTGGACGAAAAGAAAGAGCCGATGAACGATAACGGCACGGAGGAATGCACATGGCGCTACGGCGAGCTGCCCGCCTGCGCTCCCCTCTCCGTTCCCTACGTTCCGGTACAGAAGGACGCCGAGCCGCGATATAACCCCGCAGACGCGCTGAGCCGTGGAACGCTGTTTCCCGGTCTTGAGCTGCCCTTCAAGAATACAGTCAACCGAACAAATCCTTACGCCGGTACCCCGCTCGGTGAGGTCATGGCGCTACGCTTCATGGTAAACGAGCTGCAGCTCTATCTTGACACACACAAGGACGATGCCGCCGCCTTCAAGCTTATGAAGGACACTATAAAGCTATCGAAAGAGGCAAACCGCCGCTTTGCAGCGCGCTTCGGCCCGCTGACATTGTATGACCTTGAGGATATGGACTCTTATACGTGGATCGAAGGTCCGTGGCCGTGGGAGTTCAATCAGAGAGGAGCGACCGACTGATGTTCAGCTATACTAAAAGTCTTCAATATCCGGTAAAGATACGCAACACCAACCCCGCTCTCGCGAAGTTTATTATTTCTCAGTACGGAGGTCCCGACGGTGAGCTGGGCGCTTCACTGCGCTATCTGAGCCAGAGGTTTTCGATGCCATACCCCGAGCTTAGGGGTCTTCTTACCGATATAGGTACTGAGGGTTCAAAATAGCGAAAAATAAAACGCCTCAGGTATCTCCTTAAGCCGAACCTCAACTCTACCCTCCTTATATACCGTCATCCGGTCAAGAAGCATTCTGTATAATATATCACATCCGTTCTCACCATTAACCACAGCCGCAACTTTGTTTCTTATTTTGTCAAACTCGCACAGCGGAATAATTGCGATTTTCTCTCTCAATGCCGAAATTTCGCCATCGTAGCGCTCGGTCATCAGGCGCATTTCTTCTTCTGTGATGATTCCGGAAAAATAGCTGTCGAGCACCGTCGCCTTCTTCTTCAAGATTCTGTCGACTTCATTCGCCAGCTTCTCAGTTGTTTCCTCGCCGGATCGAATCACCTCTGTTACAATTTTTGTCAGATTATCAATAATCATATTTCTGTCAAAACACAGTAAAGCTATGGCGTTACGCATTAACTCCGACGCCGTGTTGTCGCGTATTGCTCTGCCTACGCCGCAGGCTTTTGCGCCTCGGGTTGTCGCCGCTGCACAGCACCAACGCCTCACAAAGCTGCCGTCCGCGCGCTTTTTACTGCGCGATACAAAGCTCGCTCCGCACTCTCCGCACTCTATTTTTCCGGAAAAAGCATATATCGCAGACCGCCCAATTGAGCGCACAGAGTGCTTATTTCGCCTTTTCAGCTCTTTCTGAACTTCATTCCACAGCTCTCGGTCGATTATAGGCTCATGGTGATCTCTCAGCGTAATCATAGGCTCCTCGCCGTGGTTGTATTTTTTCGTGTGTGAGAGATAATCCGGCGTTATCGTCTTTTTCTGCACGAGATCCCCGACGTACTTTTCATTTTTCAGTATCTTAATAATGTGCGCGGGCGACCAATAATCACTGCCGGAAAGCGTCTTATACCCTTCATTCCTGAGCTCACGCGAGATTTCGGACGTGCTCTTATTTTCAATGCCGTATTTGCGGAATATGAGCCTTACGATCTCCGCCCCCTCGGGATTGACTGAAATTTTCCCGCCCTTAACGTCATAGCCGAGCAGCGACCTTCCGAATACCACTCCGCGCTCCATCTGCCTCGTCTGACCCCACTTGACACGCGTTGATGTCTTTCGGCTCTCCTCCTGCGCGATTGAGCCCATGATCGAGAGTCGCAGCTCTGAGTCCGGCTCAAGCGTGTTTATTCCGTCGTTCACAAAAAGAACTCCCACACCCAAAGCTCTGAGCTCTCGGGTGTAGGAGATGGTGTCAAGTATATTTCTGGAAAACCGGCTTACCTCTTTTGTGATGATAAGCCCGAAGCGCCCCTCACGCGCGTCCGCGATCATTCTGTTGAACTGAGCGCGCTTAATCGTCGAGGTGCCGGAGATGCCCTCGTCGGCGTAGGTGCGGTAATGCTCCCACTCCGGCATTCTGTCTATATATTCCTTGAAGTATCTCTGCTGCGCCTGAAAGGAATTCGCCTGATCGTCCTTATCCGTCGAAACGCGGCAGTAAACTGCGACCTTAATCATAAAAGCACCTCTTTGAAATTATCACTCCTTTTCTTTTGTGATCACTCAGCTTCAGACTGTAATAATGAGATTGTTTGTATTCATCGTATTCGTGTAAGATATATCCTTCGCGAGCTTGAGAACGATCCTGATGCCGATATTTTTCTCCGGATGCTCTGGATCAAACGACCACTTCTGCGCCTTTTCGCAGAGATCGAACTTCTCGCAGTCATCTCTCATACGGAGTATGACGCTCTCGCCCTTGATTAGAACACGAACATCAAGGTGGTGTGGCTTATCGCCGGTGAAGCCGTGCTCAATGACGTTTCCCGCCATCTCCTCAACGCATAGCGCGAGTCTGTTCGACTCCTTGCTTCCGAGCTTATGCTCCATGCAGAAGCTGCTGACATCCTCAGAGAACGCGACGACCTCATCCATAGTATTGAGTGAGCGCTCGATGCGATCCTCCTCCGGCACGCCGAAATCCTTTTTCAGCACCATGTGCGCCGCAAGACCATGTCGCGCGGGGTCTTTCTTAACGGCGGCAATTACGAACAGCACAAGGCTGAGAATAGCCTGACCGCAGAAATAAGAGAGCCATATACCCATCGTACCGAACAAGGAGCTCAGTATATAAGCGGAAACAGCAGTAAAGGCGACCTCAATGCCGATATTTACAAGCGTCGAGGCAAGAATTCTCGTTATCGCCTGCAAATAGTTTGCGCACATCACGTTGAACGCAAAGAACGGCAGAGCGAACGTATACGAGCGGATCGCGTCGACAGTCATTTTCTGAGTGTCACCTGCCTCAGGAACGAACAGAGCGGCAATAAACGGAGCGGCGAGGAAAACAACTACCGAAATTGCAGTAACGCCGATGAGGATATCCCAAAGCGCGGTTTTGACAACCTCCTCGAGCCCTTTTTCATCCTGCTCACCGACCATCATACCGCCCATGATCGAAACGGCGCCGCCGATTCCCCATCCGAGAGATGCGATAGTGAAGGACAGCGTGCTCTGAGCGGAAAGCGCCGTAACACCGGTGCTTCCAACAAGCGCGAGCACAAGAGTGTTCATGAAAATCGGAAGCAGAGTGCGGCTCAGCATACAGACCGCGCGCGGAAGTCCGCCCTTCGTCAGCGCCGGTATCATATCAAAGCGAATCGCGGATAAGGAGAATCGGAAAAGCCCGCTCTTTTTTGTGAAATGCGAAAGAATCGTGATAAATGCGACGATATGGCTTACAGAGCTTGCCAGCGCCATTCCGTAAACTCCGCCGTGGAAAACGTAGACGTTCAGAAGATCGCCCGCAATATCGGTAATCGCCATAAGCGCGGAGGCGAGCTGAGGTCTTTTTGTATCGCCGTCAAGCTGGAGAATCGGAGTAAGCACAACGAAGAAAACGAGCGCCGGAGCGCCGATCACTACTCCGCGCAGATAATTTACGGTTTCTCTGTGAAGGTCAGCTGCCTCAGCTTTCGCACCGAACAGGCTTGCAATACTCTCGGGAAATAAGAGTCCGACAACAGTCAGCGCGACTGAGAGCGCGCCGCCGATAAGAACTGTCAATGAAAAAACGCTGCTTGTTTCCTTTGAGTCGCCTCTTCCTATCGCACTTGTACACATTGCGGAGCAGCCGATCATAAGAATTCCGCTGATTATGCTTAGAATACTGTAATACGGCAGACAAACTCCCAACGCCGCAAGCTCTATCTGACCGAGGCTGAAGCCGGTAATCAGGCCGTCGATAACAGAGGAAAGCGCGCCGGAAAGCTCCGCGATCATCATTGTAATCATCGTCGTCTGGAACAGCTTTCGGATAATGGTATCGTTCTTCGCGCCCTTTGCTTTTATCGCAGTGCTCATAATCATCTCTCCTCTCACTCTTCCCACGGAAGAATCGCAATTTTCGACTGAGTGATATGAAATTCAGTTCTCTTTTCCACAACGTCGCGGCAATAGTCAAGAGTTTTCTGAATCTTGCCGGCAAGCTCCTCGATAAGCGGAACGAATTCCGGGCTCTTCGGCTTTGTAAGAAGCACTATTCTGTCATCCTCGATCTCAACTCTGCGGATAGACTCGTGCTTTCCGAACTCGCGTTTGCTGATGGGATCGGAATATTTTGAAGTGTCGAATAACAGCTCGGGATTGCGGTCTGAGGCAACGTCGATCTCATCGGCAAGCCGAACTAACGCCGCAAGATAAGCAGTTCTGATTACCCCGTACTCACTTGTCAGATTCGGATATTCTTTATCATCGTACAAGTCTGTTTTACGGTGACCGCGCGAGACCTGTATTATCGCGAAAAGCATCTCCTCGCAGGGAATATCGAAAAGAGAAGCGTATTTTCTTATGAACAGCCCGCTGTATTCATTGTGAAAGGCGCGCGTGACATTGCGAGCGTCATCCAGCGAATGTGTAAGCAGATAGTCCCCGAAGTCTATCTCCTTAGAAAACAGCTCATAGTCCTTAGCGTTAACACCCATGCCGATATCGTGCAGATAGCAGCCCATAATAAGCACATAGCACTCCGCGGCGCTGAGCTTCTCAGCCTGATCGACGCCGACAAGCTTATTGCAGAAATCGAGCACGTCCATACTGTGCAGAATGGAGTGATCGGTAAAATCCGGAAAGCGCGGCAGATAGGATTCGAGCATATTTTGCAGAACAAAGGCGCTGTCCTTGGTTCTCTGATGAAGCTCAGGCGATATTTTCATGAGCCTTCGTTCTATAAGGAAGTCTTCGTTCATATCTAAATCAGCTCTCTTTCGTACTGGTCGGTCAGTAATCAGTAATTTTTATTTTAGATTATATCATATTTAAACGAAAAATGAAATATATTAGTCAGATTTATTTCTGCCCTTTTGTGTCTTGAGCTTCTCCTCTGCAAAGCTGTATTGAAGCTCGTCAATCACCCCCTCCTCCTTAAGCGCGATAAGTACGGCTCTCTCAAACTCAAAAAGGAAGTTCTGTGAAACGCCATCTGCTGTTATCACAGACCCGTAAACACCTTTATCGTATATATGCTTACCCCCCTCTATGGGAGAGTTTATGCGTTGCAGAGGCCGTTTTATTTCATTTGATATCTTTTCTCTGATATGATACATAGAAAAAATACAATTATGGAGGTAGTTTTTATGAGCAAAATAAAAAGCTGTCCGCTTATGATCTGCCATCTAATTCTTATGTGTCTGCTTTGCATTGTGAGCATTGACCTCTCCATTTTGACTCCGATATAGGTACAGAGGAGCTGGGACACCTCGAGATGGTGGGCAGCATAGTCCAGCAGCTCACGCGCAATATGACCGAGGAGGAGATCAAAAAAGCCGGCATGGAGGCGTATTTCGTCGACCACACCACCGGAGTTTATCCGCAGTTTGCCTCCGGCACTCCGTGGACTGCCGCGACCTTCGCAGTCAAGGGCGACGTTATCGCCGATCTCACAGAGGATCTTGCCGCTGAGCAGAAGGCTCGCGTGACCTACGACAACATCCTGCGCCTCTCCGACGATCCGGACGTCAACAATGTTATCAGATTCCTCAGGGAGCGCGAGGTAGTACACTTCCAGCGCTTCGGTGAGGCTCTGAGGCTCGCCACAGAGAAGATGGATAAAAAGAATATCTACGCTATTAATCCTTCGTTCGATAAATGAAAATATAAATCTCCTGTCTTGACCGGCAGGAGATTTGTTATATAATGTATAGAAAAAGCTACGGAGGTCACAAAATGGGTTTTACTCTGAAATCCGTCAAAAACGCGCGCGAGCTGGGCGGATACGCTGCCGCCGACGGTCGGCATATAAAAAGCGGTCTTTTGCTTCGCACTGCGAAGCTGAACGGCATATCAGATGAAGAAGCTGCTCTGCTGCGCGATTATTACAAGGTCAGCGATATAATCGACTTCCGTATGCCGATGGAGATCGCCGGCTTCGAGGATCCGGTGATAAGCGGCGCAGAGTACCACAATATCGACGTTATGCAGATGACTGACAGCGAATTTGCCGCGTTTGCAGATATTCAGAGCGACCTTAACGATATACGGGCAATCATAGACATTATGGCGCGCTACGATCTGTTCGGCACGGCGCTTTATAAGAAATACCTCGATTGCGAAAGCGGCAAGCGCGGATTCGGTGATTTTTTCCGCATCATTCTTGCCGCGGCTCCCGACCGCGCTGTTTTATGGCACTGCACGAGCGGCAAGGACAGAACAGGGCTTGCCGCGATGCTCCTGATGACGGCGCTCGGTGTGGACGAAGAGACCGTAGTTTCCGATTATATGCTGACAAACGAGTATAACTCCGCCTCGATCGACAAAATGAAGCGGTATTTCTCCTCGCTCGGCTGGGATGAGGCATTGACAGAAATGGGACTCGGCGTCTTTGAATCGGTCGAAGAGCGGTTCTTGCGCGAGTCGATAGCGCATCTGAATGAAAAATACGGCTCGGTGCTCGATTATATTCACAATGGGCTTGGTATCACGGAAAAACAGATCGAAAAGCTTAAGGAGCGCTGTCTTATCTGACAGCGCTCCTTGTCTCATTATTCAAATGCTTTGAGCATTTTTTCAGCATGCGGGAAAACGTTTTTGCGGACTCTGTCCACGTAGACCGGATGATACTCCTTCGGAAGCCTCGGGTGAGCCATGCTGACGGTGAGATACATCATAGTCGCGAAGGGCGCGACTTTCTCGTCCATCTCCTTGGACTTCTCTTCGCTGCCCCAGTAGACTCTCGAGAATATCTTCCAGAAACGCTCAGCCTCGGCGTAAGTAATGCCGACAAAGCATATCTCATCGGGCTTCTCGGCTCGGATATCGGCGCCGATCAGATTGTAGACCATGTAGCTGTGTATTATATCTATGATAGGATTACCCGCGCCAGCGTCGCCGAGGTCTATAAGAATAAGCTCGCCGCCGGAGACCATAACGTTTTTGGGGTGATAATCGTTGTGTATAAAGCGGTTCATTTGCGGTATCGAGTTGTAGATGCGATGCATAAGCTCGATCTCATCCGCTGTAAAATCGTCAGTGAGTGCGTCGATGGTTTCGTGCAGCTTTTTATCCGCTCTCTGCATATTTCCCTCGGGGATCTCGATTTCGTGCATTTCGCGCAGAAGCTTTGCGGACTTTTCGGCAAGCTCCGGAAGCTCTTCGGGATTCTCGCGGATTCGCTCAGCTATCGTCTTTGCCTTCAAAAGCTCGTAGATCGTGCCGTAGCTGTCTCCGCAGCGCACAGTATCGAACGGTATCGCGCACGGAACGCCGAGAAGAAACGCCTTTTTGCTCGCTTCGCGCTCCTCCTCGATCACGTCGAGAGTAAGCCCCGTGCGGAAAACCTTTATCATTTCATCGGGAGTAAAGCGATAGACTGTGCCGTTCGCGCCCTGACCGAGCAGAGAACAGCCCTCGACCGATACCGAGCGGAGCTTCTTGTGTATCTCGAGCATTTCTGAAAAGCCGGTGACCTCAAGTATCTCATATACCTCAGAGGATACGTTCACGAGCTTCACGCTCGCTCCCCTCAGCTTTTTGATCTTAAGAACCACGCGAAGTCCGGCTGAGGAGATGTACTCAAGCTTATCGCAGTCGAGGATCACTTCCGCGCCGGGATAATTATTCAGCTCTGTTATCGCTTCGTTTTCAAACTTGGCAGCATTTGAGGAGTCGATATGCCCCTCAAGGAAAAGCGTAAGAATGCCGTTATCGTACCTGGAATTCATTTTTTCGCCTCACATCGTCTTAAATAAATATCTGATCGCCTGCTCGTTGGGGATGACAACAGCGCGCAGAAGATTATCCATGATATGCTTCGCCATCTGCCTCGAGCGCTCGGCGCCGGAGCCGACAACGAGCACTACGTTAAACGCGAAGAGAAGTCCGAGCTTCTTATAATATGCTTCAAGCTCGGCAGGGTCGGTTATGCCGGTGTATTTCATGAAGAACATATTGCCCACTCTGCTTATCATCTCCGCCGGCATTCCGACGCTGCCCTCAATTATCGTTCCGGAGTTTTTCGGTGCGGAGATCATATCGCGGAAGATGGAAACAAGATCGCAGATTGCCGGACCCATCGTGACCTCGGGCATATCGATGAGAACGAGCTCGCCGTTCTGTATCATGATGTTGCCGGGGTGCAGGTCATTATGCGTAACGGTATCAGCCTCGGGAATGTCGTCGATAATGCTGTGAAGAAGGCTGATTTCCTCAGGAGTGCACCACTCCGTAAGATTATCCGCGCGAAGGTGCAAAACAGACTGGATCGTTGCGAAGCTTCCCTGCGGAACGTGGGTAGAGTGCAGTGTCTTCGCAAGAGCGACGTACTGGTCGACGTACTTCTCAAGCTTATCGGGGTTGTCGCGCATCGCGTGGCCGAGGGTGTCGGACTTGAGCATCTCAAATACAACGCCGAGGCAGTCGCCGACCTTGACTGTATCATAAGCGATGACAGAAGGAATACCGTTCACAAACGCCGTCTTTGCAAAGCTGCGCTCTCTGTCGATATCTGCAAAGCCCATCCACGGCTTGTAGACCTTGACTATCGTATCCTCGTCAAGTCTGTATACGGCGCCGTTGCCGCCCTGACCGATCTTCTCCTTGCCCTCAACGGATATCTCACGGAGCTTCTTCTTGATATTGAGCATTTCAGTAAAGCCGGTCACATCGAAAATCTCAAAAACCTCGGGTGATACGTTTACAACCGTGAGCTTTTCGCCCTTCATCTTCTTGATTTTGAGAATTACGCGAAGTCCTGCGGAGGAAATGTACTCGAGCTTATCGCAGTCGACGATTATTTCCGCCTCAGGGTACTTATTCAGCTCATCCATCGCCTCAGCTTCGAGCTGAGGAGCGTTGGAGGAGTCGATGTGGCCCTCAAGGAATAGCGTGAGTGAATTGTTTTCAAATTGCGTTTTCATATAATTTGCTCCTAATCAGTTTTGTCCGTAATATGCGTTTGCGCCGTGCTTGCGGAAGTAGTGCTTATCCTGCAGCTCCTGCGGCGCGGGCTTGACATTTGGGTTAATCAGCTCGGTTCTGTACGCCATCTTCGCGCACTCCTCGAGCACCACCGCCGCGTGAACGGCGTCGACGGGGTCCTTGCCCCAGCTAAACGGTCCGTGGTTCTTGCACAGCACCGCAGGGGTCGCCTCATAGCGCTCCGCCATATGCTCAACGATGAGCTTTCCGGTGTTGCGCTCGTAGGCCTCGTCTATTTCCTCTTTGGTGAGGCACCTCAGGCACGGCACGGAGCCGTAGAAGTAGTCGGCGTGAGTGGTTCCGTAGCACGGAATGTCGCGCCCGGACTGCGCCCAGCTCGTTGCGTAGCTTGAGTGCGTATGTACGACGCCGCCGATGTTCGGGAAAGCCTTGTACAGCTCGACGTGGGTCGCGGTATCGGAGGAGGGCTTCAATTTTCCCTCTACTCTGTTGCCGTCGAGGTCTACGACGACCATATCCTCCGCCGTCATTCCGTCGTACTCAACGCCGGAGGGCTTTATGACTACAAGTCCGCTCTCGCGGTCGATTCCGCTGACGTTGCCCCATGTGAAGGTAACAAGTCCGAACTTCGGAAGCAGCAAATTCGCCTCTAAAACCCTTTGTTTCAGCTCTTCAAGCATTACTTAAGCACCTCCACAGCGCATTTTTCGACCTCGAGCGCTTTTTTGTACGTTTCAAGGAACTTATTGAAGCCCGCGACGTCGTCGTCTGTTGCCATAAGCGTCGAGCTTTTCGCATTATTGAATACCTTGCTGTCAAGGTAATCTGCAAGCGATTCATTTTCAGCTTTTCTGACCATATACGCCGCGAGGAGCGCCATACCGTAGGGGCCGCCCTCGCCCGCAGTCTCCATTACGCTGACGGGCGCATTCACCGCCGCGGAGAGCATTCTCTGACCGACCTCGGGGGTCTTGAAGAAGCCGCCGTGACCGTAGAGCTTGTCGATTGCCACGTTCTCCTCCTTTGTGAGGATGTCAAGTCCTATTTTCAGCGTTGCGAGAGCCGAGAGAAGATGCGTGCGCATGAAGTTTGCAACCGTCATTTTTGCGTCGGGCGCGCGCATAAAGAGCGGTCTGCCCTCGTTGAGGTCGGTAACGCCCTCGCCGGAGAAGTAGTTGAAGCTCATAAGGCCGCCGCAGTCCGCTTCGCCCTCCAGCGCGGCTTTGAAAAGCTTCGTGTAAAGCTCACCCTTGTCTACCGGCGTGCCCATAAGCGCGGAGTAGTCGGCAAAGAGATTGACCCACGCGTTAATATCCGAGGTGCAGTTGTTGCAGTGCACCATCGCAACCGGCGCGCCGTCCGGCGTTGTTACCATATCTATCTCGCGGTGAACTCCGAGGGGCTTGTCGGTGACTATCATCGCAAAGTCGCTCGTTCCGGCGCTGACGTTTCCGGTGCGTACTCTGACGGAATTTGTCGCCGCCATACCCGTTCCGGCGTCGCCCTCGGGAGGCGCGACGGGGATGCCGGGCTTCAGGTTTCCGGCAGGGTCAAGGAACTTAGCGCCGCTCTCCGTAAGATAACCCGCGTTCGCGCCTGCTGGAAGCACCTTCGGAAGAATCGCTCTGAGGTCAAGTCCCGTGAGAGCGTTGAACTTCTGTATCATACCCTCGTCAAAGTCGCAGGTCGCGCTGTCTATGGGGAACATTCCCGAAGCCTCGCCAACGCCCATAACGTGCTCTCCCGTCAGCTCATAATGGATATATCCGGCGAGCGTTGTCAGCCGTGCGATGTCCTTGACGTGGCTCTCGCCGTTCAGTATGGCTTGATAGAGGTGCGCAATAGACCACCTCTGCGGGATATTGAAGCCGAAAAGGGCGGTCAGCTTCTCCGCCGCCTCTCCGGTTATGGTATTGCGCCACGTTCTGAACTCCGCAAGCTGTTTTCCGTTCTTGTCAAAGGGCAGATAGCCGTGCATCATGCCGGATACGCCGATCGCGGCGACTTCTTCGATGGGGTGACCGACGCATTTTACAAGGTCGGCGTAGGCGCGGCGCAGTCCTGCGTGTATATCCTCCATCGTGTAGGTCCAGATACCGTCAGTGAGGCGGTTTTCCCACTCATGCGAGCCGGAGGCGACGGGGATGTGGTTTTCGTCGATAAGCACCGCCTTAATGCGGGTAGAGCCGAACTCTATTCCGAGAGTGCAGTTTTTCATTTCAGTTTCCATATTAAATCCTTTACTAAAAGCTCCTCCTCGAGCTTCTCCGGCGTGGTGTCCGCGCCGATGTGTACAAACTCAATATCCATAATTCTCGCCCAGTCGCGGAGCATTTCAGCGTCAACGTCGTAGCTGAGAACAGTGTGATGCGCGCCGCCGGCGGTTATCCAGCACTCGACGCCGGTTGTGAGGTCGGGAAGCGCTCTCCACATTACTCTCGCTACCGGAAGATTCGGCATCGGCATAATGGGCTTCACAGCCTCGATGTCCTGAACGATGAGGCGAAGCCTGCCGCCCATATCTATAAGGCTTGCAACAACTCCCTTGCCTGCCTTGCCCTCGAATACAAGGCGCGCGGGATCCTTCTCGTTCATTCCGATTCCGAGGTGGTGGGTCTCGATACGCGGCTTATCTGCCGCAAGAGAGGGGCATACCTCGAGCATATGCGCGCCGAGAGAATACTCCTCACCCTCGACGAGGTGATAAGTGTAGTCCTCCATAAAGCCGGAGGCGCCGTTGCCGCCCTCGCCCATAGCCTTCATGATGCTCGTCATGGCGCTCACCTTCCAGTCGCCCTCGCCGCCGTAACCGTAGCCGAGGCTCATAAGGTGCTGGGAGGCAAGTCCGGGAAGCTGCTCCATTCCATAGAGATCCTGGAAGGTGTTAGAAAACGCCCTGCAGCCCTGTCTGTCCATCATCTTCTTCATCGCTATCTCTTCCCTCGCCTGATAGCGGATAGCGTAAATATTGTCGGTGGCGATGTCATATTTTGAGGTGTATTCATTATATAGCTCGTCGATCTCAGCCTCGGTGACCTTAGCCATCTCTTTGACTAAATCGCCCACAGCCCATGTGTTGACCTGCCAGCCGAGCTTTATCTGCGCCTCGACCTTGTCGCCCTCGGTGACTGCGACCTCGCGCATATTGTCGCCAAAGCGCATGACCTTCATTTCCTTGGAGGCGCAGACGCCCATGCACACTCTCTGCCATTTTGCAAGGCGCTTCTGAACGCTCTCATCCTTCCAGTAACCCGCGATTATCTTGCGCGGCTTTCTGAGGCGCGCGCCGATGAAGCCGTGCTCGCGGTCGCCGTGCGCCGCCTGGTTGAGGTTCATGAAGTCCATATCTATTTCTTCGTTCGGTATCCCGCGGTTATACTGCGTTGCAAGGTGGCACCACGGCTTCTGAAGATCTCTGAGTCCGTCGATCCACATCTTGCTCGGTGAAAAGGTATGGCACCAAGTCACGATTCCCGCGCACTCGTCGCGGTAATTTGCCTCTTTTACAACGTCCGAAATCTCCTTATTAGTCTTTGCCGTGACCTTGTAGACAAGCGGATAAGGAAGCACCTTGCTGAGCTCCCGCGCCATCTCCTCCGCTCTCGCGGCGACGGTGTCGAGCACGTCCTGCCCGTAAAGAAACTGCGAGCCGACTACAAACCAGAATTCTTTTTTCATAAATGCACTCCTCCGGCATTATAATTTACTTACTCACTATATCACAATTCTCTGTTTTTTTCCACATTAAATTATGAAATATCATATATTGCGAAAAAGATCATATTATGCTAAGATAAGCTGAAAAAACGAAAATAAGGTAAAAAGCGTTGACAAGAAAAGATAATCTCAAAAAAGCCCTCTTCGGAACGGCGGGACTTCTCGTCTTTTCCCTCGGCGTACATCTGACTATCTGGGCAAACATCGGGCTTGCGCCCTTTGACTGCCTCGGTATGGGCATTTCGTACCACACGCCGCTCAATTACGGGCTCGCGATGACCTCAATAAGCGTTATTATCGTGCTCATAGACCTCGCTATGGGCGAGAAGATCGGACTTGGCACGATAATCGACGCGCTTCTCACCGGAAACTTCATAGATATGTTCAATAGCCTCAATCCCCTGCCCCATCCGGACAATATCGCAGTAAGCATCGCAGTACTTGTGCTCGGTCTATTCATTATGGCGGCGGGTCAGTATATGCACACTAGCACCGGCCTCGGGTGCGGCCCGCGCGACTCCTTTGTAATCGGAGTCGGCAAGCGGCTGCGAAGGCTCTCAATCGGCACGATTGAGATTCTCCAGTGGTGCGCTGCGCTCGCAATCGGCTGGGCGCTCGGCGGCCCTGTCGGTATCGGCACCGTTATCAGCACCTTCGGCGCCGGCATAGCGATGAACATAGTCTGCCGCGCGATAAAATTCGAGCCGCGCGAGGTTATTCATCAGAGCATATTTGAAACAGCGAAAATACTTACAAAAGGAGCAAGAGCATGAAGCTTATTTCCTGGAACGTAAACGGACTGCGCGCCTGCCTCTCAAAGGGCTTTCTCGATTTCTGCGCCGCCTCGAACGCAGACGCGATCTGCCTTCAGGAGACCAAAATGAAGCCCGAGCAGGCGGAATTTGAATTGGACGGCTATGAAAAATTCTGGAACAGCGCCGACAAGGCGGGCTATTCAGGAACTGCGGTTTTCACCCGCGTAAAGCCTCTTAACGTTACATACGGTTTCGGCGACGATATCCACCGCCACGAGGGTCGGGTAATCACCGCGGAATATGATAATTTCTACCTTGTCTGCTGCTACACCCCGAACTCGCAGGACGGATTAAAGCGTCTTGACTACCGTATGCAGTGGGAGGACGCGATACGCGATTATCTCACTGAGCTTGATAAAACGAAGCCCGTTATCTACTGCGGCGACCTCAACGTAGCCCACGAGGAAATAGACATAAAGAACCCTAAAACGAACCGTATGAACGCCGGCTTTACCGACGAGGAGCGCGCGAAAATGACCGCGCTTCTATCCTCTGGCTTTACCGATTCCTTCCGCTATCTCTACCCCGACAGGTCGGGCGCGTACTCCTGGTGGAGCTATCGGTTCAACGCTCGGGCGAACAACGCGGGATGGCGAATCGACTATTTCATCGTTTCAGACAGGCTCCGCGACAAGATCAAGGCCGCTGAGATACTCTCCGACGTATTTGGCAGCGATCACTGCCCCGTTATGCTCGAAATCGACCTTTAAGGAGGAAAAGACATGGACTACGCTTCCGAATCACTCAAAAAGCACTATGAATGGAAGGGCAAGATAGAGGTCAGCACCCGCTCTCCGCTGGATTCAGCCGAGGCGCTGAGCCTTGCCTACACACCCGGTGTTGCACAGCCCTGCCTTGAAATAAAGAAGGATATCAATAAGTCCTATGAGCTTACGCGCCGCTGGAACACAGTCGCCGTAATCACCGACGGGACGGCTGTTCTCGGTCTCGGCGATATCGGCCCCGAGGCGGGTATGCCGGTAATGGAGGGCAAATGCGCGCTCTTCAAGGGCTTCGGCGGGGTCGACGCGATTCCGCTCTGCATCCGCTCAAAGGACGTCGATACGATCGTTTCGACAGTTTCGATGCTGCTCGGCTCCTTCGGTGGAGTAAACCTTGAGGATATCTCTGCGCCGCGCTGCTTTGAGATTGAAAACCGCCTTAAAGAGATCTCCGATATCCCCATCTTCCACGACGATCAGCACGGAACGGCGGTAGTGGTAGCGGCTGCGGTCATCAATGCGCTGAAGGTAACAGGCAAAAAGCTCCCGGAGCTCAAGGCCGTATTCTCCGGTGCAGGCGCGGCGGGAACGGCGATATTCAAGCTTCTGTGGAAAATGGGGCTGCGGAATGCAGTGCTATGCGATATCAACGGCGTAGTCTATCCCGGCAGACCCGATCTGGCAAACGACAAGTACCTTGCCGAGCTTGCGGATATGACAAATCCAGCTGCCCGCGGTGGGTTAAAGGAAGCTCTCTACGGCGCAGACCTCTTTATCGGCGTATCAGCGCCGAACCTTGTGACTGCGGAGATGGTTCAGTCCATGGCTCCTGATCCGATAATCTTCGCTATGGCTAACCCCGTTCCGGAGATAATGCCGGAAGTCGCAAAGGCCGCAGGCGCGGCTGTCGTCGGCACCGGAAGAAGCGACTATCCCAATCAGATAAACAACGTTCTCTGCTTCCCCGGTATCTTCCGCGGCGCGCTCGACGTAAGAGCGAGCGAGATAAACGATGAGATGAAGATTGCCGCGGCGAACGCTCTTGCCGACCTTGTCGGCGACGAACTCGGCAGTGAGCACATCCTCCCTAAAGCCTTTGACCCGCGCATCTGCGGCGCTGTCGCGAAGGCGGCGTCTGAGGCGGCGAGAAAAACGGGCGTCGCAAGAATATAAAAAATATGAGCCGGTTCGATTTGAACCGGCTCTGACTGTCTATAAAAAGGAAAACCGTTGGATTAAGTAGGCGGGGATCTGTGAAGGGGCCGGCCAAGAGGCCCCTTCACGTCGCAAATAGGCCCGCAGGCGTCATATTTTGCGCTCTCCGAGTGCAAAATATGTTCGATGCGGAGACTTTGTCGACGCATCGAGCCGGTTCGATCTGAACCGGCTCTAAATTTATTCAATATCAGTCAGCGAAGGAATAGGGCTTGTCCGTCTCAATAAACACGCCGCGCTCAGCGGTGTAGCCGACGTTGAAGCCGAACGCCTTGCCGAAGTCACGAAGTTGGAGGAAGGTGTGACCTCCGCCGTTATCATCGGTAATGAAGAAGGACGTTATGCTCGTTGCGACGCCGTCAATGATGGTGTCGGCGTGGTTTACTGTGTAAACCTGCTCTCCGTGGAACGGTATCTTGCCCTCGGAGCCGTTCGGATGATCGTACGGAGTGTGTGTGAATACGTTTGTACCGTAATCGGCAGTCCACACGATGTCGAACTGAGCGTTTGTGCCGTTCAGCAGAGCGGCAATATCGCGCAGGCGCATATAGTTTGTGCCGTAGCCATTATCACTCAGGATCATATACGCCTTGAGCTCTTTTTTTACTCCATCTACAGTAATAGTGCTGACATTTTCATAGGCAATACCCTTCTCACCGATATCAACGCTCTCGATCACGATCTCGGGAATGGTAAAATACCTGGTCAGAATGACCTTGTCGGGATATCTCATTGCCTGAAGCTCAAAGCCGTTAAGCGTTCCCTTTACAGTATTGACAAAATCATAGCCGTTTATGGCGGTAAGCGTTATATTGAGGATATAGGTCTTGCCAGCCTCGAACTTATCGCTTGCGGTGAGCGAGCGGCCATCCTCATCGCAGAACCAGTTGACGTCTTCAATTTTATAGTTTGCATTTGCGGGGACTGTGCCTGTCAGCGCGGGATTGGCGCCGACCTTCGGCGCAGTCAGACTGACGGAAACAGCATCAATAACCTTAGCCTCAGGCAGAGCGTCGAAAAAGAAGGTTACCGCGCCCTCTGTGTCATTGTATACGTCAAAATACTCAGTCGGCTTGAAGTTGACCTCGCCGTTTGTGTCCTCGGTGAACATCCGCTGCTCGTCATCGCAGACTACGATGACGTTAACAGCATATTTCTTCCCGGCCTCGAAAACGTCGTTTTCAGAGAGCGCCTTATTGATGTTATTATCCGCTCCTACCTCATACCAAGCAACGCCCTCTCTTGCGATGTGATAATTCTCGCTCTCCGGGGAGGCATTATAGCTCGGCTTCTCGCCGGTCTTTGGCTCGTCAATACGCAGATAAACAGTGCCGACATCCCATCTTGCGGGAGGGAAATGTACGACGACCTCGAGAAGCTCGCCCTTGATTGTCGTCTCGGTGCGAAAATCGCCGACCTTCGCCGTTACATTATCTGAGAACATATAGCCGTCGTTTGCCTTGAAGTACGCTATTGCATAGTACTCCTCGCCAATCTGGAACTCGTCGCCGTCATGTACTTCCTCAGACGAGGTCGAGTAACCCGCAAAGAAATCGAGCGATACGCCGTAGCCCCAGATTTTCACGTTGCTGTCGCCATCATGGTAAACCTTGCCCGCAACGGGGATTGTGAAATCCAATTCCACCCTCTCGATCACCTCGATCGCAAAGGCGCTCATCGGAAGAAGGCTTACGCACAGAACGGCGCAGAGAATTAAGCTGATGATCCTTTTTTTCATGTTTGTTCCTCCTTTTTTAATCTGCCGCAGTATAGAGCTGATCTGTTTCAATAAAGACACCGCGCTCGCTCGTCCAGCCGACGTTGAAGCCAAGCACGTTGCCGAGATCCCTGAGCTTGAAATATGTATGACCTCCGCCGTTTGAATCGTTTATAAAGAAGCTTGTAAGCGGCTTCGGAAATCCGTCGATCCTCGTATCCGCAAGATTAACTTTATACGGCTGCTCTCCTGTAAAGGGAATAGTGCCCTCAGTCCCGTTCGGGTGATCGTACGCCGCTCTTGTAATGCAGTTTGTTCCGACTCCCTGCTCATAGTCAACATCAAACTGAGCGTAGGTGCCGTTCAGCAGTGACGCAAGATCGCGCAGGCGAATGTAATTTGTGCCGTTTCCGTTCTTATCCTTGATCATATAGGTCTGAACTTCTGTCTTGGCTCCGTCGATCTCTATCATCTGGTGATTTTCATACGCAGTTCCGGAGGCGGGGATCTCCTCTCTCTCAACCGGCTGAGTCTGGAGCGAATAGCCCTGCTCCTTATCGGGCGCAGGCTCATCGGTCGGGTCAGTGTCGAAAACAGCCTTGACTACTATCTGAGTATCGGAATTGAAGCTCCAGGTATTCCTGACAGTGCCCTGCTTGCAGACGACTCCGTTTACCTTTACAGTCGGCATTTCGCTGAACTTCTTGCCCTCGGGCGCGTTGACAGTCACGAAAGCGGCGTAGGTCGTGCCGCCCATAAAGTATTCGTCCGGGTTCAGCTCTGAAAGAATCATTGTACCGCTCTGGTCAGTCTCCTTCCACGTCAGGCCGCCGACAACACAGCCGTTTGTGAGCTTTACGATATAGGAGTGGTATTCGTAGGTCTTTGCCGGCTCGATGGTAACGTTTACTGAGTCAACAATGTCAGGATCCTTGCCCTCAAGCGGGCCGGCCTTGAAAACTATCGTCCTCATCTCCGGTCTGCTGTCAACATAGTTGACTTCAGCGTTGGTTCCGTTTACTGAGGCGGTCAGCTTTGGCGCCTGGGCAAAGGTATAGCCGTCCCTCGGAAGAATGTAAGCTGAAATTCCGTAGACCTTGCCGCTGAGGAATTTGCCGCTGTTCTGAGAAATGCCGTCTGTTCTGTTATAGCAGGAGATGTGGTCGAGAACATAGGGCATATCGTCTGTAAACGCCGCCTTGACCGAGCTTTCAATGTCGTCCCCGACCTTCGCTCCGAAGGTAAGCTCGATTGAGGTGATTGAAGTAGCGTCGATCGGAGGAAAAGTCTTCTCGATGCTGCAGGTGGTGGCATCCTCGTCTATGGTATACTCAGCTTCCTCACCGTTGAGCGCTGCAAAAGACTGATTTTTATCAGAGAATCTCAGTCCGTCATCAGCGAAGAAGAAAATACTGACGTTATACTGATGACCCGGCTTGAAAACGTCATCGGCATGGAGCTGAACGTCATCGGTAATATCATGCCAGATAATTTTCGAGATAAAATACCTCGTGGTGTGCGGGGTGACGGTAAAATCCGGGTGCTGTCCCGCACTTGGCTCGTCAATTTCGACCTTGACGGCATAAACAAAGAACATTTCCTTTGCCGCAAAAGCGCTCGGTATGAGCGAGAGCAGCAAAACAGCGCAGAGTAAAATACTCAGAATCCGTTTTTTCATAAAAACGACCTCCTGTATATTCTGATACAATTATATTCTACCAAAACTGCAAAAAAAGTCACTGGCACAAGTGCCAGTGACAAGCGGGTTTTTACAGTTTTTTGTGGATAAATACGCAGAAGGCAGCTTCGGTTTGCAGCTTTTCAAGGCTCAACAGCTTCGCCTGATCCTCCCTGCCCGTTTTATAGTAATACGGGGTCATCTTGAAAAGCTCGAGGATATCCTCATTCGATTGAAATGAGAGCGTATATCTGAGCTCGGCGCGCTCAACAAGCTCGAAGCCCTCGGGTGCGTAATTCGCCGGTGGATTTAAATACGGCTCATCGTAGACCGCGCGCTTTAGCCCGAATAAATGCTCCTCGAGCGGAACGGCGCGGATAAGGTACCCGCCATTTCTCAACACTCGGCGAAACTCGCTCTCAGCGTCCGGCGCAAATATGCTGAGCACAATATCACAGCTGCCGTCCATCACAGGAAGCGAGCTGACTGACGCCACAGCGAGTTCAATCCCCGCTTTTCGCTTCGCCGCCTCAACGATTGCCTCCTTCGAGATATCAACTCCGACGACGCTGCTGTGCGGCAGCGACATCTTTACGGCGGCGGTGTACCACCCCTCGCCGCAGCCGGCGTCGAGGATATCCGCGTCGGGAGAGCCGTATTTCACGCATTTTTTGCATATTAGCTGCAGGAGAGGCTCGTAATACCCCTTTTCAAGAAAGCTTTTGCGGGAGAGAACCATCTCTTTATCGTCGCCGTGGCGCTTTGACGATGCGGCGTTCGACATCAGAAGGTTGACATACCCCTGCTTTGCCCTGTCATAGCAGTGACCGCCGGCACATCTGAGGGTCTTTCCCACATCCCACAGCGCCTCGCCGCATTTGGGGCAGCAAAGCTTCGGCATAAAATCAGCTCCTTATACTCAACCGAGCGCCTCTCTTATGAAGCTCTCGACCTTAGCCAGATACTCGTCCGTGTACATTCTGTCATCGGCGTGAATAGCGCCGTTGAAGAGATCAAGACGCACGTTTTCAGCACCGTAGCGCGCTGATAGCGCCTTTTCCATATTCAGGGTCTGCTGAGTCGGAACGGTTATATCTGCGTTTCCGACAACGAGGAGGGTTTTGAGTGAAGGATTAGCCGCGGTATTCTCAGCTATATTCTGCACAGAGGCGGCGATTACGTCGTCCTGCGTCCATTCGGCGTAGTTCTTTCTGAGCCAATACTCCTCGCAGGAATCGTATCCGCCAAGATGACCGTTTGTCCAGCTGTTTGCGATAGTACGCACCCATTTCGGCACGCCCTGCGCGATAAACTGCTCCTCGGCGGCTCTGAGGTCATATGCGCCGTAGTAGCTCACAAGCACCGCGATATTCGCGCCAGTCTCGGTAAGAGCCTCTCGCGTTGCGAGGTGTCCGCCCGCGCTCTCGCCCCAGATTACGATTTTATCAGCCTTGTAGCCGTATTTATCCGCGTTGTCGGCAAGGTAATTCACAGCCGCGCTGACGTCCTCGCACGCCGCAGGAAACGGCGACTCGTCGGCAAGGCGGTAGTTTACGCTCGCGCAGGCAAAGCCGTGGTCGCGGAAGTAGCGGTAATAGAACTGCGCCTGCCTCGACTGTGCGTCGTTCATGATAAAGCCGCCGCCGTGTACCATGACGAAAAGCTGAGGCTTTTCGGCGTAAGACGGAACATAGAGGTCAATATACTGCGCTTCGCTCTCGCCGTAGAAGACTCTCTCATAGCTCCCGCCTGACCAGCTTTCAGCGGTGTCCAGTTCTATTTTCGGCGCGAACATATTGTGCCAGAGCGTCCATACAAGTCTGTGATTGAGCCCTGTTACGACCGCAACCGCAAGAATAACACAGATCGTGATGATTTGCCACTTTTTCATTTCAGAATATCCTTTGAAGAAGATTGTACAGCGCAAGGTGCCAGTTTCCCTGCGAGTGATAACGCATCGGGAACACGTCGAAATCGGTGTTCACGCCGGTCGTGAGGCGATCTTCAAGCTCCAAAAGCCCGGCATTATCCTGACACTGGCGCGGGAGCGCGAAGTCAAATGCTCCGCTTGTGACGTAGAGATAGTTTATGGGATAGTCACGCAGATTCTCTGAACGGATGGTGCTTTCAAAATACTCTCTGTCCGTTCTGCTTCCGGAGAAGGTGCCGTACCATGCGAAATAGTCGAGCGAGCCGCAGAACGCGGAGTGATAAGTCGTGACCGCACCGCGCGAGAGGCCGGCAAAGGCTCTGTGGTCGCGGCTCAGCCTGAAGCCCTCATCGTCGGGGGATCCGGCATAGGTAGAATACTTCGATTCAACAGCCGGCATAAGGTCTCCCCTCAGCTCCTCGCGGAAGGAATATGTCAGTGCGTCGAGGCCGTCCATACAGTCGTCCTCAACGTAAAAGGTCGGAGTAACGATGATAAGCGGCTCTATCTCACCTCTTGCTATTAGATTATCGACCATCGTTTTGTTCCACGAATAGGTGCTGAGCCAGTAATTTTCATCGTCGCCGGTGCCGTGCATCAGGTAGAGAATGTTATACTGCTTTGCCTCATCGTAGCCGTAGGGCAGATAGACGAGCGCGCGCTTTGTGACAGTTCGGTTATCCGTCGCATAGGCTTTAGTTTCGTAGATAAGCTCCTCGAGCGTACCGGGTCTGTCGCATTCCGCTGAATCGAACTGCATAGGAACAGCCCACATCGTGTGCTGAGCGCGGCCGGAGGCGGTTTTATCGGCAGCAGTAAAGCATCCCCACGAGCCGAAGCAGAGAGCGAGCACAACAAACGTGGTCACTCCCTCGAATATCGGCAGCCTTTTCAGCTTTTCCTTATTATACACCATCGCAGCAGTTCCGGCAAGGGCGGCAAGAGTTCCCACCGCTCCCTCGATCCAGAAGGCAAAGTTATAAGCCGTAGTCTCCTTGTAGTTCATCATATTTCCGAGTACAAAGCCGAAAATCGCCGTCAGAACGTGCACAAACGGCATTCTCCCGCGGTATGCCGCGAGCGAGACGAGCACATAGAGAGTCTGAATCGCGAGCATGGTAACCGCCGCGGTAAGCTCGCCGAGCACGAAATAGCCGATCGTGAGCCAGACGGCGCAGACGGAGATTATCACAAGGGCGACGAGGTCAATTTTATCGGTTAGTTTTTTCATAGTTCTACCCCGCAAAAAGGCGGCGGTAAAATGCCGCCGCCTTTTAGGATTATCAGATCAGTTCTTCTTTGTAATGCCGGTGAAGGCCGCAACAAGGCCGACGAGCCAGGTCACGCAGGCAAACACCGCGAAAACGATGTAGCCGGTCAGGTTCGACTGGGGGTTAAGTCCGGCATAGACGAGAGCGATCTCGTTTACCATCGGAGCGATGGAAACGCCGAAGGCCGCCATTGCGACAACTGTGTGGGCGACTACGACGATGTTGGGAATCTCCTTGCCGAGCTTGAGCGCGGCGGCAAGAGCTGCGGCGCCGAGAACGGCGGCAATAACGAGAAGAACATAGGTCGTTCCGTTTTTAAGAAGAGCGAAGTTATAAAGAATTGCGGCAACGACAGAGAGTACGGTGGAAGCGCAGACAAGCGCGAAGCCGACGATAGAAACCTTATCTTTCATTATTCATTCCCTCCTTCTCAGTTTTCCTTCTGCTTCTTGCAGAGGTCAACGACATACAGCGCGCAGAGGGCGACGGTTGCGGCGCCGAACACTACGTCAGCGACGATAACGGTGATCTCCCACCACGGGAAGGTGCGGACGATGCGCGTATCGCTCGTGATGCCGTTCATTGTGTTGGAATTTGCAAAGGTGTAGAGGTCGTACTTGAGCATCTGCTTGAGCTCCTGCTGGAACGCGGTATCCTTCTGGATCTTCTTCATATTCTCAGCACTTGTAGCAGAACCGATAACAGAAGACTCATATGCAGTAGAGGTGAGGCATCCGCCGCCGCCCGCGAGGGTGACGTCGCGCCAGTTCATATACTCGGGTCCGTTGATCATATCGGTGATGACATAACCGGTGTAGCCCCATTCATTACGGAGGATCTCGGTAAGAAGTCCTCTGTGAGCGCCGGCATAGACGGTGCCGAGGCGGTTGAACGCGGTCATGACGCCCTGAGCGTAGTTGCCCTCGAGGCAGCCCTGGAAGCCGCGAAGCTCGTTTTCACGGGCGCCCTGCTCGGTGATGAAGGTCGAGGTACCGGAGCGGTTAGCCTCCTGATGGTTGAGCGCGAAGTGCTTCGGCTCCATCATAAGGCCCTTGGACTTGCCGCCCTTGCAGACTGCAACGCCGAGGATGTTGGTGAGCATGGAGTCCTCAGAATAGTACTCATGGTTACGGGAGTTGTAGGTTGCTCTGTGGTTATTGAGGCCCGGCCCGAAGATGGAGCAGGCGTTCGACCAGAGGCTGTCCTCGCCCATAAGCTCGCCCTCGCGCTCAACGAGCTCGACGTTGAAGGTTGCGGCGACAACGGGCTCAGTTGGGAAGGTCGGCATCTGCCACATAGCATACTCATCATTAGGTCCAACATAAGTGGGCTCATTCTTCTCGCTCTCGGACCAGTTTACAGTGTAGCCGGGAACCTGGTCGGATACGAAGCCGACAGGTCCGTCATAAGCGGTAACGGCGTGGAGGCCGATGGAGTTGATCGGGTCGAAGTTATCTCCGGCTCTCTCCATGAAGTTTACTGCCTCTTCAAGAGTTACGTTCTCAAGGAGCATATCCCAGAGAGGATCGTCGAGGGCGACAGCGCCCTGATAGTTGCCGTTCTCGTCAAACTGAACGAGGTCGATGAGGCGGAGACCGTTGTTGGCGCCCCAAGTAAGGCCATCACCATTTTCAGTGAGCTCATAAACCTGGTTGTGGAGGTTCTTGAGCATAGCCTCATTTGCGGTTACGCCCCAGGTGCCGTGCCAGCCCTTAGACCAGTCGGCGCGGGTGAAGTACTCAGCGGTGCCGGGAAGAAGCTTATTTATATCGCCGTCCTGAAGCTCGTTCTGAACGCCGACGGAGTAGGTCTCGATATCCTTATTAGCAACAGAAACCTTCTTTGCGCGATTCATATCGATTACGTCGGTATCGGCGGTCTTCTCAAGGAAGTCTGCGCTGCCCTGCTTGAGAGCGATGACGTTGTTTATCGCCTCGTGAGCGCCGTTGCCGATTGCGAAGTAGTAATCGCCGGAGTCGAGAACCCAAGCACCGGCAGTGCCGTCAGCCTTAACTGCGTTCTCATCGTAGGAGGCGACGTACTTTGCGTCAAAGTCAACAGTAACGGTCTCGGATGCACCAGGCTGAAGGACGCCGGTCTTGGCGAAGCCGACAAGCTGGATAGCGCTCTTCTCAAGTCCGCCTGCGGTGTACGGGGACTGAACATAGAGCTGAACAACATCCTTACCGGCAACAGAACCGGTGTTGGTGACCTTAACAACAGCCTTGCTCTCGCCGCCGATGTTGAAGTCAACAGACTGGAATTCCTGATCAAATGTAGTGTAGGAAAGGCCATAGCCGAACGGATAGGTTACTTCCTCGGCATAGTTCCAATAAGCACGGCCGCCGGTAGCGCCGGCGCCGGTAGTGGCGTTGCCCTGACCGAGAACTGCGTCCTCATAGCGGGTCTCATAGTACTTATAGCCGACGTAGATGCCCTCGGACTCTACTATGTACCAGTTGCCCTTGTCATTACCCGGATCAATGTCTTCATTAGTGTAGAAGAAAAGTCCGAAGTTCTGCATTGCAGGAGCAGAGGTGGAATCAACAGCGTAGGTGTCGGAGATGTGGCCGGAGGGGTTGACGTCGCCGGCGAGAACGTCGGCAACACCGCGGAAGCCGTAGGCTCCGGGAAGTCCTGCCCAGACGATAGCGGAAATGCCGTCGTCCTGCTTGAGATCCTCAAGCTCCATGGTAACGTCGGCGTTTACGACTACGATAACCTTGCCGTTGGAGTTTGCCTTTGCAAGCTCGATCATCGCCTTCTCGTAATCGGAAAGACCCATCGGGCGCTCGAAGTTGTCGCCATTGGGATCCTTCATCGTGCTGACCGCGTAGTCGGAGGCCTCGGAGGAGTCGCGGGAAAGGAATACGATAGCCGTGGTATCCTTTGCAGCGTTCAGTGCCGCCTCGGTGTAGAGATTAGCGGGAAGCTCGCCGATTATGTAGCTGTCGGCAGTTTCAAACATAGGCCAGAATACGGGGATAAGGCTGTGACCGGGAACCTCCTGGCCGAAGAAAGCAGCCTTTCTGTAAAAGGGCTTTGCAGCGTCGGAGTTGTAGAGAGCGAGCATCTCCTCATTGACAGAGAAGCCAAGCTCTTTCATTGCGTCAACGAGGGTGATGGTCTGCTGACCCGCCTCATAGTTGACAGAAGTGGTGGAACCGATAAGTCCGCCGAAGGTCGGAGCGATGACGTTAAGGCCCCAGAAGGTAACCTTGTCGCCGGTCTTTGAAAGAGGAAGAGCGCCGTTGTTCTTGAAGAGAACGGTACCCTCGTCGCTGATCTCGCGGGCGAGAGCCTCTTTAGCGTCGATGACCTCTTTCAGAGTCTTGAATTCAGACTCAAAATAAATTCCGTCGCCGGCAGACTCACCGGTCTTCTCGATCTTATAGCTCGAGGTGCCGAGGAAGGAATTGATCTTGCCCGCGTTCGCTTCCGCTATCGCAGTGCCGAAAAGGAGCAGCACAAAGATAGAAGCAAGAAGAGCCGCGAGGCCGCGCTTTAAGCCTAATTTTCTGCTTTTCATTTCATACCTCCGTAAATTTATTGCTTGAAGTTCCTCTATTCTCCAAGTTAGCTTAATTATAGCTTGTGACCGCGTAATAAAAAAACTTTTGGCATAAATGGCGCTTATATTGGCACAACTTGCATTGTTTTTTGTGCAGATTAAATAAAAAAGACCCGAGAATAGCTCTCAGGTCATAAATTATGACGATTTACTCAGCCCGCAAGAAGCATATCGAGCGAGAATTTTCCGTTTTCAGCAGAAAAGGTCACCGTTCCGCCGTACTTTTTCGCTATGCTGCGTATGCTCACGGTGCCGTAGCCGTGTCCCTCGCCCTTTTCGGACACGGGATTACCGTCGACTATCTTCGGCTCTCCGGCGCAGGTGTTTTCCACGTGGATAACGGTCATATTTCCCCTTCCGAGAACCCGGAGAAGAATGCTTCTCTCCCCCTCCGGAAGCTCGGTTACCGCCTCGATCGCGTTGTCGATTGCGTTGCCGAACAGACTGTAAATATCGAGCGAGGCTATGTTCCTGAGTCTTTCGGCGTCGACCATATAATTAAATGTGATTCCGTTCGCGCGGCAGTGCGGGAGCTTCTCCGTGATAATCGTATCAAGCGGCTCGTTGCCGGTGCGGGCGACAGTATCGTAGCTCTCGATGGCGTTTTCAAGCTCCTCCATGGCGGCGGCGCGCTCGCGCTCACCTGCGCTTCTAAGCGCAGAGAGCTGGTGCTTCATATCATGGTACTTCATGTTGATGACCTCAAGGTTTGACCTTGAGATGTTGTACCTCTCACGCTCATTTTCGAGCATTGTTATCATAAGCTTTCGCTCGCTGTTCATCTTCTCCACGCTCTGAAGGAGATACTGTATCGCGATGATGAATATGCCCGTCAGCGCAAGGCTGAACCTCGATATCGGGTTTTTATCAAGTCCGATGGCATAGAGCGCGGACTCCGCGGCAAAGTGCGTCATTACGCAGGCGATGCTTATTGCGAGCTTTGCAATGCCGTTGTCGCGTTCGTTCCAGTCAAAGCTTCTGACAAGCGAGTTTCTGACAAAAACCCACACAAGGCAGATGAGCGTGATCGTAACAATGTATGTAAGTACGATCGCAAGCGGACTGAAATCGAACTGATAGCGCAGCATAAGACTTATGTTAAGGCTTATGTTCTGCAGAATATCCGCGGAAACGCAGACGAAAAGTATCTGCCTCCAGCTCGCTTCAAATAAAAAGAGCATAAGCCCGAGCGCAGCGAGTCTTATTACGGAGCTGCCTACGATGGGTATGCCGAGCGGGTCGGGAAAAAGCAGGCAGAACGCTATGTACGCAGCCCCGCCAAGCAAAAGCCTCAGCGGAAAGCGCGTTTTTTTCGGTGCAGACCAGATCAGCAGAAGCTCGACGGCTAAAAGCTGTATCGTGAAGTTTAGTCTGTATGCGTCAGCTATGTATTCAATCACGGATGACCCTCCCACCGAGATATCTCGTGAGCGCCTCCATAAAAGGAGTTTTGCATGAGCGCGATATCGAGACCTCGGTCCCGTGAACGTTGACGGAGGAGCCGTTTACCGCGTCGACCCAGCGGAGATTTACGAGGAAGGAGTTATTCGGGCGTGCAAAATGATGCTGCGACAGATATTCCTCGACGGTTTTCATCGTAACCCTCGTTGTGTAATCTCCGCTCACCGTGTGAAAGACCATATAGTGCTTCTGACTCTCGACGTAATAGATATCCGTAACCGTAACGCGCACAAGCCCGTCCTTTACAGCGATCATATACGAGGCTTCCTTCTCCTTTATAAGCCGCGCGGCAGTTGAAAACTTGATGTCAAAAAGCTGATAGCTCACGGGCTTAATAAGATAATCGAGCGCTCCGACCTCGTAGCCGTCGCGCGCAAACTGCGCAAGCTGGGTAACGAAGATTATTATTACCTCAGGGTCGCGGCGGCGAAGCTGCCTTGCTATCTCCATACCGTTCATGCCGGGAAGCGAGATATCAAGAAAAACGATATCAAAGCTGTCCGGCGCTGAGAGAAAGTCAAAGCCGCCGCCGAAAACCTCGGCGGTTATGTCAGTTCCGTGCTCAGCGGAGAAGCGGAAAATGTGCGCTCTTAAGTTTTCCGCGCAGGAAGCGTCGTCCTCAACTATTGCAGCTCTGATCATCGCTATTTCCTTCCGTATTATTTGGTAATTTAATACTATCACAATCAGAGCAAAAAATCAATCAGGTTATGTAATCCCGAATTACGTCAAAAAAGACCGAGGGAGTTACAGCACTGCGGCAGAGCATATCGCAAAGCATCTGCGCTTCACGCCTGTCAGTAAGAAACGTCGCGCCGGCGTGCTCAACATTGTTGAGAGTTACGCTTGCGCCATAGAAGCCGCGCTCCTCCGTGACCTCATAGCTGAGCGCGAGATAATTACCGCTCTCGTCTATCACTTCAATTTCCATCTCTATTCCCCTTTGTGAAAAATTCAGGCTCAGTGAGTATAAAATCAGAAAAGCGCCGGCGCAACAAATTTTTTTGCCGCTCTTTTCCAACAGATAATAAGATTTCATACGAATTTCATAAAAATATTCCAATTTATCCAACTATTTCACACTTTTTTGCAAGCAGGGGATTTATCGCGCCTCACCCTGCTAAAGAACTAAAGTAAATTTGTCGGTTGATTTTTAGACTTAAATTTATTGACTTATTGAGCATTTTCGTCTATGATATCTAAGTAATGTCATACACAAAAGGAGTATAACAATGAAATCTGATGTAATTGTCGTCAATTCAAGCGGCAAGGGCATGGAAGAGGCGCTGCGTGAGGCGGAAGCCGTCTCAGCATACAAGAAGCTCGACCCCAAAGAGTGTCTGCATCTTCGCCTTCTCAGCGAGGAGATGATGGGGCTTATGCGCTCTCTCACCGGAGAGAAGGAGGCTCTCTTCTGGATCGAGGACACGAACGGTCAGTACGAGCTTCACCTCAAGACCATGACGATGATGAACTCCGAGAAGCGCAAAAAGCTCCTTGAGAGCTCAACTTCCGGCAAAAATTCCGCCGCAACCGGTATTCTCGGCAAGCTCAAGGACGTTTTTGAGCGTATGCTCGACGCTGAGAGTTCTTCCCTTCCCGAGTTCTACGCCGACGGACTTATGTACGATCATCTGGAGGATCCGATGGCTGTTTCCATGACAAACGCCATGACGAGCTGGTCGCTCAGAAAGTACATGGAGTCCTTCTATGAGAACGAGGGCTCCGATAAGAAGGAGTCCGACAATCTCGAGCAGTCCATAGTAACCGCCCTTGCGGACGAGGTAAAGATCTTTATCAACGGCTCAGCCGTTGAAATGATAATCTACAAGAAAAACTAATTTCAATACTGGAGGAATAAAATCATGACAATCAACAAGCAGCTTAACGGAACCGCACTTACCGTCGCCCTTGAGGGCAGACTCGACACCACCACCGCCCCCAAGCTTGAGGAGGAGCTCAAGGCTTCCCTTCCCGGACTTACCAAGCTCACCTTCGATCTCTCCAAGCTCGAGTACATCTCCTCCGCCGGACTTCGTGTTCTTCTCGGCGCACACAAGACCATGATGAAGCAGGGCGAAATGGTCGTTACCAACGCTAACGAGATCGTAAAAGAGGTATTCGAGGTCACCGGCTTCTCCGATATTCTCAACATAGAGTAATATGGCCGAGAAAATCGAGCGGAGGCTGAGAGAAAACCGCTATACCCTTCCGGTGAGCTTTATAATCTCTATCGTTATGTTCGTCAACGCAGTGCTCTTCTGCGCTCTGCGTAGATTCGACGGAATGGAGAGCACCTGGGTATTCAACTGCGGCGCAGACATTCTCGGAATAGCAATATGCGCGGCAATTCTTTTCAGCATTCTCCGCGATAAGCGCAACTCTGGCGTCGACGTCCAGATGTTTGTGTCGATTCTCGCCGCAAACTCGATCGCGCTGTATCTCGACGCCGCGTCCTGGCTCGTTCAGGGCGTCCCGACGCTTAGAGTTCTGAATCTCATAGTAAATGTTCTTTACTACGCAAACAGCGTCGTTATCATCTATCTTTTCTGGAAATACGTCGATATGACCCTCGGTACTGAGAGCGTATTTTCAAGATGGTGCAGCAGAGCTCTGGAGATTCTGATTATTCCTGCGCTTCTTGCCTGCTTTGTCAACCTCTTCTATCCCCTTTACTTCATCGTTGACGAGGCCGGAAACTATATGCGAGGAGAGATGTATCTTCTCTCGCTCATCTATCTTTTCATCACCGTTATTGCGATCATTATCTGCCTCGTCGGCTCAAAGGCTCCGCGCAGGCAGAAGGCAATAGCCGCGAGCTTTATAACGATACCGCTTCTAAATCAGGTTCTCACCGGCGCGTTCTTCGGTATTTCCACACAGTATGCGGCGACGCTCGTATCCGTTGTCCTCATCTACGGCGTTCTGTTCACAGACCGCGGCAAGACCCTTGCAGCGACTGAGAGCGAGCTCAATATGGCGGCGAGTATTCAAGCGCATATGCTGCCCAGCATTTTCCCGCCCTTCCCAGAGCGCGACGATTTCGATATCTTCGCCTCGATGAACCCCGCCAAGGAGGTCGGCGGAGATTTCTACGACTTCTTCCTCATCGACGATAACCACCTCGGTATCGTTATGGCTGATGTCAGCGGAAAGGGCGTTCCGGCGGCTCTCTTCATGATGGCGAGCAAGATACTGATTCAGAACTATGCGCTGCTCGGCTTGAGTGCGAAGGATGTTCTTGAGTCCGCGAATAACCGTATCTGCTCCAATAACCGCGAGGAGATGTTCGTAACGGTGTGGTTTGGCTCGCTTGACCTCACCACAGGAGTGCTGACCTGCGCCAACGCGGGACACGAATACCCCGTTCTCAAAAACCCCGACGGCAGCTTCGAGCTTATCAAGGATAAGCACGGCTTCGTCATCGGCGGTCTCAGCGGAGTAAAATACAAAGAGTACGAGCTAAAGCTCAAGCCCGGAAGCAAGCTTTTCCTCTACACCGACGGTCTTCCCGAGGCAACAGACGCGCATAACGAGCTGTTCGGCACTGACAGAATGCTCGAGGCGCTTAAGGAAGTCGAAAACGAGTCACCGCAGGCTATCCTTGAGGGCATTGACAGCGCTGTAAACCGCTTTGTCGGCGAAGCGCCGCAGTTTGACGATCTTACAATGCTCTGCCTTGAATACATAGGCAAAGGAGATGTTGAAAATGACTGAGCTTACTTTGGCAGCCACAACCGAAAACATCGGCGCTGTAACGGCGTTTGTAGATGAGGAGCTTGAAAAGCTCGATTGCCCGATAAAGGCGCAGATGCAAATCGACGTTGCGATTGACGAGCTTTTCTCCAACATTGCTTTCTACGCCTATGAGAACGGCGGCGATGCTACGGTAGGCTTTGACTTTGCCGACGGAGTTGTTACGCTGGTATTTACGGACTCCGGTAAACCTTACGACCCCACGAAAAAGGTCGATCCGGACACGACTCTCTCCGCTGAGGAGCGCGAAATCGGCGGTCTCGGAATCTTTCTTGTTAAGAAAACGATGGACTCCATCGACTACCGCTATGATGGCGGCAAGAACATTCTCACGATAAAAAAGACGATTTGACAGAAAGCTCCTCCGATACCGGAGGAGCTTTTTTGAAGGGTAAAATATGACAAGAATACTATTTGTTTGCCTCGGAAATATATGCCGCAGTCCGATGTGCGAGCTTTATATGAAGGACGCGGTCGAGCGTGCGGGTCTTTCCGACCGCTTTTACATCGAGTCCGCCGCCACCAGCTCTGAGGAACTCGGCAATCCCGTCTATCCTCCGGCTCAGCGCAAGCTTCGAGAGCACGGAATAAGTGCCCTCGGAAAGACTGCAAGACAGATAACTAAAGCCGACTACTCTCGCTTTGACTACATTTTCGGCATGGAGGAGTCAAACCGTCGCAGTATGCTCCGCATATTCGGCGGCGATCCGGAGGATAAAATAAGACTTCTGCTCGATTGGACGCCTCGTCCCGGCGCAGTTGCCGACCCGTGGTACACCGGAGACTTTGAGGCGACATGGCTCGACGTCAGCGAGGGCTGTGACGCAATTCTGAGGAAGCTTAAGAATGATTGAGAAAGAGATATTCGGAAAAACTTGCCGGGTTGAGGATAATCTCAGCGGCGGTGCGTGCGTTTTCTTCGCATACGATACGATGGATGAGCCCGATAATATCGCACGGCTTGTCCGCGAAAGGTGCGCGGCTCTCCCCTATCGGCTCGTCGCGTTTCCGGTGAGCAACTGGAACGGCGAACTCTCACCGTGGAAGGCTGACGGCGTTTTCAACGGGCAGGACTTTGCCGGAAACGGCCCTGAAACGCTCGATTGGGTAATAAAAGCCGCAAAGGAGCAGAACGGAGCGATGATAGCCGGCTACTCGCTTGCCGGGCTTTTCGCGCTTTGGTCAAGCTGCGAGACGTATATCTTCAAGGGCGCCGCAAGCTGCTCGGGATCCTTGTGGTTTCCCGGCTGGGTCGATTACCTCGAGGGTCACAAAATAAACGCAGAGCTCGTCTATCTGAGCCTCGGCGACCGCGAGGAAAAGACCCGCAATCTGATAATGGCGCAGGTCGGAGATAATACCCGCGCGCTTGCCCAAAGGCTCGGAATTGAGGTCGTGTGGAACAAGGGCAACCACTTCAAGGACGCAGAAGAACGTCTCGCCGCCGGCATCGCGTGGCTTATTGATTCCTATGTATCGGCATAGCAGAGCTATGCCGATTCAATGCGTAGACAAAGTCTCCGCATCGAACATATTTTGCGCTCTCAGCGTGCAAAATATGACGCCTGCGGGCGGATTATGCGACGTGAAGGGTCCTCTTGGCCGGCCCCTTCACAGATCCCCGCCACCTTTATCCAACGCTTTTCTTTTTTGTCAACAGTCTGTATCGGCATAGCAGTGCTATGCCGATTTCTTTTACATCGTGCCGGTAACTGTCACCGTAACAACGCCGGGGTCGGTAGTCCAGGTGCCGTCGGTGTTCTGTGTGAAGGTCGCGGCGGGAACGGTTATCGCTCCTGCGGTGGTGGTCATAATGCCGGTAGTCTCGGAATAGGTGTAGGCAGTGAATGCCGCGCCGCCGAGAGTTACCTCAAGACCCGTGAGAGGCGGGTCGAAGGTATCTGCAAGAGCGATCTGCGCCGCAGCGTCAGCCGCACCGCCGTAATTGCGGATATCGAAGGTGTAGGTTATCTCGGTGCAGCCGGAGAGAACGTCCGGCGTGAGGGATTTGGAGATCGTCAGCGCCGGAGCCATGTCCATCGGAACTGTCGCGGCGGCGATTATCGGATCGACGATGCAGCTTCCGTTGATGGTCGCGCTGTTGGCAATAGTCGCGCCCTCGCCGAGAGGCGCGTAAGCAGTGGTTTCCGCCTCATAGATGATCGCGACGTTGCCGTTTGCCGGAACTGTGATATCGGAGAAGGTCACTGTGCCGTTAACCGTGACCGTCGGTGCCGCGGACGGTGTTCCGTCCACAAGATAAGTCACGCTGTCAGCAACATAGCTCAGAGGATAGACAGTCTCGGTGCCGACGGTATACCCGCCGAGGTCATCGACGACAGTGACGCCGGTCACGTCCACGTCGCCGGAGTTTACAAGGCTTATGAGATAGGTCACGTCTGAATCTGCGGTGTATTCCTTCGTAATGGGCGTTTTCGTCGCGGTGATTACCTCCGTGACCTCGCCCACAGTTATATTGGAGTTTACGGTGCCGCCCGTGTAAGTGAGCGTCGCCTGATTATAAAACTGTGCCAAGAGTAATTCCTCCCGATATTTTTCAGGGCTTTCGCCCTGCACGACATTATATGCCGGAGGTTTACTTCTTGTGAAAACTATGGTATAATTGTCGTAAAGAAGCTTGAATGGGAGGTGTGGAAATGAATACATTAGTGGATTATATCAAGTGGCTCGGGCGGTTTTCATTTGAGCAATACCCGCTTTCCACGGCTGATAACCTCGTTTTCGCCATGATCTCCTACTTCGATCTCGACGAGGTATTCGCGCAGAGCGAAAAGCCGCTCCTGTCCAACGTTCTGCCGCTCATCGACGAGGGCAAGGTACCGGTAGAGATCACCGGCGCGGATATGGGCTACACAGATATTCTGCGCGCCGCCGCATCGTCCCGGCGCTTCGGAAGCGTTGAGATGAGCGACTACGTTAACGAAATACGCACAGAGCCGCCGCTCCAGTTCTCAGCAGTGACCTTCAGAGCGGATAGCTTCTCCTTCATCGCCTACCGCGGCACCGACAGCACTCTCGCGGGCTGGCAGGAGGATTTTATGATATCCTTCACAGAGACCGAGGCTCAGCACATGGCGCTCGACTATGCGGAGAGGCTGATAATACCCGGGCGCGAATGGTACATAACCGGTCACTCAAAGGGCGGCAATCTCGCGCTCTATGTCGCAGCGCACCTCTCCGACGATAAACTCAGCGCGGTGAAAACCATCTATTGCCTCGACGGGCCGGGCTTCTGCCCGGAGGTCACCGACCCCGAGATGCTGAAGCGTGCCGATGGGAAGCTTGTGCGCATCGTGCCGGAGTTCGACGTTGTCGGAAAGCTCTTTGAGCCGGATATATCGGACACGCTTATAGTAAAATCCAACGCGGACGGCGTAATTCAGCACTCGATGGCGACATGGCTTTTTGACGGCGGCGAGCTTATGTGCATTGACAAGCGCGACGCCTTCTCAGAATGGCTCGGTGAGAGGCTCAACGACTGGATCGGAACTATCAAGAGCGAGGACAGACCCGTTTTCATCAACGAGCTCTTCAGCACGCTGACAAAAAGCGGCGCCGAAAAGCTCGAGGATCTGACCCCTCTGCGCTTTGAGCAGGCGATAGTTTCACTCGGCGGCGCAAGCGAGGTCACAAAAAAAGCTCTCGCTTCCCTGCCCGGTCAGGCGCTGAACGACGGCACTGTTATCGAGGTCAACCCCGGAAAAATCGGGCAATGGCTGACTGAATGTCACTTCGCCCACGCTCTTTTGATGGTGCTCTTCGGAATTCTTCTGCTTTGCACAACGGATTCGATTCTCGAGCTGACTGCGACATTTATATTCGTCGCGCTTGCGGCGATACAGCTTATACTCACACTCCGGCGCTTCGTTCTGAACGGCTTTCGCATTGAGGGTCTGCGAGAGCGAGCCGCGCTAACAACACTGATGCTGGCGCTATGCCTCGTTCTTATCATCAAGGAGCAGGCAATGTTCATCATGGGAAGTACGATTTTCGGCATTGTGTTCATCGCCTTCGCCTTCGGCTGCGCGGACAAGGCTTCGCACGAGAGCGACCGACTGATAAAGGTTCTCTACATACTTGAGACGATCTTTTCCGCAATTTTCGGCGGCGCAGTTCTGATAATCTCGCGCTCCGTCGTCTATCCCTTCGTGCTCGCGCTCGGCATTCTGATGATTGCCGACGGCGTAATAAGAATCGGATATATGCTCTATAAAAGATACAAGGCAAGCCGCGTTTAACGGCTTGCCTTTGCTTTATTCACTTCTGAGCGCCGTAACCGGATCGCTTCGAGCCGCCTTCTGCGACGGGATTATGCCGCCGATGAGGGTCAGCACGATGCTGAGCGCGACGAGGATAAGCGCCGCCGGAACAGGCAGTACGGCGTTGATATTGTTCTGCCCGGTCGCGTTGTGGATTATGATATTCGTGGGAATAATGAGAATCCACGTTATCACAACGCCGAAAATACCGGCGAGCGCGCCGATAATGAAGGTCTCTGCGTTGAAAACCTCGCTGATATTGCGTTTTGACGCTCCGATTGCGCGGAGAATACCGATCTCCTTCTTGCGCTCAAGCACGCTGATATAGGTGATAACGCCGATCATTATGCTCGACACAACGAGCGAGATCGAAACAAACGCCACGAGAACGTAGCTCACGGCATCGATAATATCTGTAACGCCGCTCATAAGGGTATCGACATAGTCGGTGTAGCTTATGACCTTATCGTCCTCGCTCTGCGCCTTGCGCATATCGTTATAGCCAGTAAGAATGCCCTTGACGGCGCTTTTTCCGTCAAAATCGGTGGGATATATCGTAATAGACGACGGTTTATTGAGGTCGGCATAACCGAGCTTGCGGAGGTTGGAGTCAAGGCTCGAGCGCTCGGTGCTCATCATGCTCGTCATAAGGCTCTTTAGCTCCTCGACGGAGAAGTTTGTGCTGAAAGCCGAGGATATCGCCTCGGGGTCGATACTGAAATCCGCGAACATATCGCCGATAATATCGGAAAATTTCTCCGTTATCTTGCCGACAAGTCTCGTCATCAGCGAGGAGATCTGACTTGATATCGAGCCGGAGAACTTGCCGACGAGCTTATTTATTTCTGTCTCAATGCCGGAGGTGTCGATAATTCCGGCAACGCCCTCGGTTATGATCCTCTGCGCCTCCTCGCCCTCAAGGTAGGCTCTGAGATCGTTCGTTACGTCGGTAATCGTGGGCGCCTCATCGTTTTCCGCGGCGTATGCCTCATAGCCTTCGACAAGGTGCGTAGTCAGGTCTGTCGCAAGTCCGGTGAGGTCGAGCGCGCTCGCCGCCTTTTCACTGAGGCGGTCAGCCTCTGCGCGGATAAGCTCAGAAATCTCCTCCTGCGCGAGGTATTCCGCTACGGTGCGAAGCCGCTCTGCACTGTCTACGGGGTTTTCAGCGAGATAATCCTCAAGTCCCGCCATTATGCGCTCAAGGCTCTCTCTGAGATCGTCTATCGTGACGAGCTTTTCCTGGGCGCTTGCGATCGCCGCCTGCGCGTCGGCGGAGATTATGCCCCTCGCCTCCTCGGTGCCGAGATAGGCGCGAATAGCCGTCGGAAGCTCGCTGAGCTCGGTAACTCCGTCCTCTCCGGCGCTGTCGGTGTAGCTCTTAATAAGCTTCTCAAATATACCGCTGAGCTTCTCAGCGCTCAGGTCGAGCTTAACAGAGCCGAGAAGCGAGGACAGATCGTCGCCCGAAATGCTCGGCATATCGAAGTCATAATCGCCCGGGTCAAGCTCCATATCGCTCATATCGAAGTCTGAGGGGTCGATCTCAAACTGCTCGGGGTCGAAGGTAAAGGCGTCTGCAAGCGCCTGCTCGTCGATCGAGAAGAGCGAGGCCATGTCGAAGTCTGCGCCGGTCGAATAGTCGTCAAAGCGCTTGCCGGTGAATATATCCGTTTCCTTATTATCAAGCTGTGCCTTCACAGAAGCGCTCGAATCCGCGAGGTCGATGATGTGATACACAAGGCTCGCGGGATAGCCGATACCGCTTGAGAGCGCCAGATTTGAAGCGTCCTCGCGCGGAACAACAACGCCGACAATGGAGATATCCTCCGCGCCCTCAAGAAGAGAGCGCATAAAGGTCTCGTCGTCCGATCTGTCAGTCCATACGCCGTACTCATCATCGTATGAGAATCGGTCTGAGGCGGCGATCAGCTTAAAGGAAATGCCGAGAAAATCAGCGTAGTCAAACTGCAGCTCACCGATATCGGTCTCCGGCGTGCCGCCCTCGACTGCGAGGCGCAGCATCTCATCGAGCCGCGCAGGGTTTTTAAGTCCCATGGTGTAGAGCGCCATATCGGTAACTCTCGAGGTGCCGGACAGAACGAGCACGCACTCATTGTATTTTTCCGGCCATCTGCCTGCCTTGACGTCATAGGCGGTCTTGTAGAGCGATTCATCCTCCGGCATCAGATGAAAAGTATCGGTGCTCGTGAGCGAGCTCATAAGGCTCGAGCCGTAGCCTCCGGTGGAAAAGCCCAGCGCGGCGAAGCTCTTATCGGGGTTGACCTGCCGCACCTTTCCGTCGCGCAGGGTGTATATCTGCGGCGTCACACCGTAATTATATTCAATCGCGCGCACATAGGCGTTTATGTCCCTGCCCTCGCTCTCAAAAAACGCTTTGAGGCTCTCCAAATCGTTCGTAGTAACGCCGGAGAGCATAGTTGTGATCGTGTGGCGCTCACGGACAGCCTTCTCTGTCTTTGGTTTTTCCGGCTCATCGTCGCCCGCGTCAGTCCTTGACGCGACCATGCCGGATAGGTCGAAGCTCGTGTTCGTTATCTGTATCGGGTAGCTTTGCAGAGTCTCCTCCTCTATGCTCTGAATATACATATCGACGCCGTTTGACATCGAGAGTATCATCGCAATTCCGATTATGCCGATCGAGCCTGCGAACGAAACGAGAATAGTTCTGGCAAGCTTCGTGCGCAGGTTGTTGAAGCTAAGTCTGAGCGCGGTGAAAAAGCTCATCGAGGCCTTGCCGAGGTTTTTATGCACCGCCTGCGACTCGTCGGTCTTATCGTCGAAGGGGTCCGTGTCGTTTCTGATAACTCCGTCGCGAAGAGTTACGATTCTTGTCGCGTACTGCTCCGCAAGCTCGGGATTGTGCGTAACCATAACTACAAGCCGATCCTTTGCGACCTCCTTAAGAAGCTCCATGACCTGCACCGAGGTGTCGCTGTCGAGGGCGCCCGTAGGCTCGTCTGCAAGCAGGATATCGGGGTCGTTTACGAGCGCGCGCGCGATAGCGACGCGCTGCATCTGACCGCCTGAGAGCTGATTCGGCTTCTTGTGGATGTGATCTCCAAGCCCGACCCGCTCAAGAGCGGCCTTCGCGCGGGCGGTTTTATCCTTGCTCGTTGTGCCGCCGATGGTCAGCGCAAGCTCCACGTTCTCGAGAATCGTCTGGTGCGGGATGAGGTTATAGCTCTGAAAAACAAAGCCAACTGTATGATTTCGGTAGGAGTCCCAGTCTCGGTCTGTGTATTTCTTCGTTGAAACGCCGTTTATGATGAGATCGCCGGAATCGTAGCGGTCAAGTCCGCCGATTATATTGAGAAGCGTTGTCTTACCCGAGCCGGATGGGCCGAGGATAGCCACAAACTCACTGTCGCGCAGTGAGAGCGAAACGCCGTCAAGAGCCCGCTGTATCAGCGCGCCCGTCTTATATACTTTGCTGATTTTACTGATTCGGAGCATTCAAATATCACCGATCGTATTGTACCATCATTCCCGTGATTTTCAATCATCCCGCCGAATATATAACAGAAAATTAACAAAATAACGTCCTCTTGACTGTTGTAACTGCTTGTAGAATATGATAATATTCCGTCAAAGAACTTAGTAAGGAATGAACTATAATGGACATAACCGAAGCCAGAAACGAATACGCCTCCGCGCTCAAAAAGGGGCGCGCGGAATACCGCGAAAGGCTGACAAGAAATCAGAACCCCTACCCCGCAGTTCTGGAGGATACGCTCGACGAGCTGACTCTTGCAGGCGCTATATACATCGGCACCGCGAATATCCCGATCGACCGCGTTGTCGGAACAGTGACAGGCGCGCGCACCAACGCTTTTTCCGCAAGCTTTTATCCGATTCTCGACGATGATACGGAGTTTGCCTCCAAGTGGATCGCCCTCGCCGCCTCGCACCTTGAGGAGGGCATACGCGACAGCATAAGCTGCGTTGAGTACCTCGGTGATCTGTATGTTCAGGAGGGCAACAAGCGCGTCAGCGTTCTGCGGCACTTCGGCGCTCCGAACGTATCCGCAAAGATCCGCCGCGTGCTTCCGCCTGACTCTGACGAGCCGAGGATCAGGGCATACCGCGAATTTCTCGAGTTTTACGAGGTATCCGAGCTCTATTTAGTCAAGTTTGAAAAGCCCGGGCAGTACGCAAAGCTCCTCGCCTGCCTCGGAAAGAAAACCGGCGAGAAATGGACCGAGGAATTCAGGCGCAGCTTCGTTTCGGCGTTTTCAAAGTTTGACGAGGCATACAACGGTAAGTCGAGGACTGAGGACGCGCTCCTCACCTGGCTCCAGGCACATTCCTTCAAGGAGCTCACGGAGCTTTCTCTCGGCGAGCTCAAAAAGAGCGTAAATGCACTCACAAGCGATATGGAGGCGGAGACAAAGAGCCTCGACTCCGTGCCTCCGGAGGCGAAAAAACGCCTGATTCAGAGCATACTGAGCCCCGATATGTCGCACGTCACCGTGGCGTTCATCCACCAGCGTGACCGCGTGACCTCGCGCTGGACAGAGTCGCACGACAACGGCAGAAGGTACATTGAAGACCTCTTCGGCTCGCGCGTTACCGCGCTCTCCTACTTCAATGCCGACACCTCGGAAGATGGTGAGCGGCTTATGGAAAATGCGGTCAGCGACGGAGCCGACGCGGTTTTTGTCACAAGCTCAAATCTTCTGCGCGCGACATTGAAGGTAGCTGTAAAATATCCGAAGGTCAAATTCTTCGCCTGCTCGCCCGACGTGCCATACGCCTCTGTGCGCGGCTACTACTTCCGCGGCTATGAGGGCAAGTTCATAACGGGCGCTATCGCCGGTGCGATGAGCAAGGACGGCAGGATCGGCTACGTCGCCTTTGCGCCGACAGCCGGGGAACCGGCGATGATAAACGCCTTCGCCCTCGGCGCTGAGATGACGAATCCCAACGCGAAGATTATTCTCCGCTGGGCGGGTAAGGGCGGCAGACAGATCGAGGGACTCTTGAATGAGGGCATTTCCGTAATCTCCGGTCACGACGTGCCGAGCCTTGACAACGACTATATGAACTACGGTCACTACGGCACGTTTCTTTACAACGAGGGTCGCCATCTAACCCTCGCCTCGCCCTGCTGGCTGTGGGGCACCTTCTACGAGCAGGCTGTGCGTGCGATCCTTACCGGCTCCATCGACTCCGTTAAGGGCTCAAAGGACGCGGTCAATTTCCTGCTCGGCATGGACGCGGGCGTTATCGACGTTACACTTGGAAGCACGCTTCCCGAGGGCGTCAAGTACCTCGCTGAATATATGAAGCGCAGTATCTCCGGAAAAGCGCTCGATATATTCCGCCGCAGGATCATCGGTCAGGACGGTTCGGTTATCTCCGACGGCTCTAAGCTTTTCACTATGGATGAGCTTATGCACATGGATAAGCTCGTCTCCTCCGTCGATGGTGGGATTCCGGCATTTGACGAGCTCACTCCATCGGCTCAGAGCCTTGTGCGCCTCATCGGTGTGCTCAAGGACGAGGCTCCGCAGGAAATCGAGGTGCAGTAGATTGAAAGTCCTCTGTATCTCCGACGATGAAGATCCCGCGCTTTGGGATCACTTCTCAAAATCGCGCCTTGATGGTATCGACCTCATAATCTCCTGCGGCGATCTGAAGCCGGAATATCTGCGCTTTCTCGTCACGATGGCAAATGTTCCGCTCCTATACGTCCACGGCAACCACGACGAGTGCTATGAATGGGACGCTCCGGAGGGCTGCGACTGCATTGACAACGCAGTTGTTCGCTACAACGGAGTTGTAATAGCCGGACTTCCCGGCTGCCGCAAATACCGCGAGGGCAGGTTTCAGATAACCGAGCACAAAATGCGCGCTCTTGTATGGCGCCTCGGCTTCGGCATACGCCGCGCAAAGGGGCTCGATATTCTCGTCACCCACGCGCCGCCGCGAGGCTGCGGCGATCTCGACGATCGGCCGCACATGGGCTTTCAAGCGTTCTACCGCTTAATTGACGAGTTTACTCCCACGCTGTTGCTGCACGGCCACGTTCACATGACCTACGATCTTTCGATCCCGCGCGAGGAGCGAATCGCTGACACGCGGGTAATAAACGTCTCAAACCGCTATGTTGTAGAAATTCCGGACAAGCCTCACCCCGCCACTGAGCACAAGCGCCTCAAATGGATAACGCGCCGCGTTGAGCCGGAGGGCGAGGATTACTTCTATGCAAATAAGGAAAAACGCCTATGATTACCGACTCCTTCGACACATCGACCGAATCCATAACGCACCCCCGCGCCTTTATCGGCGAGCAGGGTCATCTTTTCGACACCTGCATTCTCACGTTTTCGCACGAGATAATGGCTCACGCCGTCGAAGCTCTCGAGTGCATTGAAGTGGGCAGCATCGGCTCAGTTCGAGGAAGCACTCCGATTTACGCTTTTCGGCGAGGAGGCAGAACCTATGGGCTATTCAACGTCTTCGTCGGCTCTGCTATGGCGGCAAACTCCGTCATTGAGCTGAACTGGGCGACCGGAGCGACGAGGTTTATAATCTTCGGCTCCTGCGGTTCGCTCGTCGGAGAAAAGACACGTGGGAAATACATTATCCCGACTAAAGCCTACCGTGACGAGGGCATGAGCTACCATTACGCCCCGCCGGCAGATTACATCGGCATTAAAAATGCCCCGCATGTACGGGCGCTCTTTGACGAGCTCGGAGCGCCTTATGTCGAGGGCGGCGTATGGACGACCGACGCATTCTACCGCGAGACCTGCTCTGAGCGCGCAAAGCGCGTAAGCGAGGGCTGTATCGCTGTCGATATGGAGCTTGCCGGTGTGCAGGCGGTATGCGACTTTCACGGTTTTGATCTATACGCGTTTCTCACCTCCGGCGATGTGCTCGACTCCCCCGTCTACACTCCTGAGGGGCTGCATAAAGCAAACCACTCGCTTGAAAAGCTCTATTTAGCGCTGAAAATAGCGGAAGAAATATAATTGTCATCACTGCATAAAATCAGAGCCTGCGGATTTCCGCAGGCTCTGTTTTATATATCGGTTACGTTTTACTTTACTGCTTCGCTCGTGCAGAAGCGGTAGATGATCGCCGCGGCCTCTGCTCTTGTGGCAAAGCCCTTCGGACTGAGCTTGCCATCATAGCCGTTCATGAAGCCGTTTGCATTCGCCCACTCGACTGCGCCGACAGCCCAGTCGCTTATCTCAGAAGCGTCAGCATAGGCGCTTACATCAGCCTTTGCTGTTACGTCATAGCCCTTGTGTGCGGCGTATTTGTATAGGATCACAGCGAGCTGCTCGCGGGTGATGTAATCCTCCGCGCCAAAGGAACCGTCAGGATAACCGTTGACGATCTTATTCTGCTGCGCCCAGGTCACGCTCTCAGCGTACCATGCACCGCTCAAAACGTCGGTAAAGTCCGCAAGCGAGACAACAGCAGGCTCCTTCTCAATTCGATAGAGAATTGTGACTATCATACCGCGGGTCGTATCGAATGCCGGAGAGAAGAGATTTTCAGCAGTGCCCTTGATAAGACCGTTATCATAGCAATACTGCACCGCAGGATCGAACCAGTCCTCCTCGCTGACATCGTCAAAGATGCGGCTGACCTTCTTAGTGAACGTCGCCTTTACGGTTACATCGGAGGCAGGCATCGTAAAGACGTACTTGCCGTCCACAAGCTCAGCCTCAACCTCATTGTCATTAGTGTCCCTTATCTCGACGGAGACTGGGATATAGCCGTCATAAGGAGTGAGAGTGAGCTCAACGGAAGCGCCCGCATTATCACTGTCGGCAGATGATTCTATTTCGCCGTTTTCCGCCTCATCCGTCGTGATAACGTAGCTTGTCGGAGCAGTGTTGATTACAATATATGCTTTGATTCTGTAATCTGAGTCGAGCGAATCAAGGCCTAAGTCAACCTCGAATCCCTCTTCTGTTTTGTTAATAACCGCGTCCTCGAAGGCTTCCCACTCGTCTTGTTCATTCATTCTCTGAACAGCAGGCTTCAGAGCATTCTTTCCCGTAACGGTATATTTATATGCTGCCTCGTCCTTTGTAACAGTGATTCCGCTCACACTGTCTATTATAACGCCGAACGGCTTTCCATCGGCTGTTACGGTGGAATCCTTTGCTGTTATCGTAACGGTCGCGCTCTTTTTGTGCGCCACATTGGAAACAGCCTTATCGTTAACCTTTATCGAATCGAGGCTGTTGCCCGCAGTGGCAGTTGCCTTTATCTCCGCCGAGCCGGTCTTGTCAAGATAGACTGTAGCCGTGCCGTTAGTGATGCTGTCAGAATCGAGAGCGGCATTCTTCGCGTTCTCGATTGAGAGCATAACCTTGTCGTTTGCCTTAAGCGTTATTTCGGTAAAGGTCCTTTCAGCAACGCTGAAGCTGGCTGTGAACTTCGTTTCATAGCTGACTGAAGTAATCTCATCGCCATCGTACTTTACGCTGTCGCCGCCGGTAGCCTCATCACCTGAGCTGTCGCCGTCCTTTATTGAGCTTCTTGCGAGAGCATCAGCTCCTGCAAGAATACCGCTCTCATCGCTGAGGGTCAGACCCTCGTCAAGAAGGTCACTGATTTTGCCGTCGGTCTTGATGCTTGAAACCGTACCGCCCTTGAGAACTGCGGTGCCGGCTGTCTTGACAACACCGTCTGCCGTGCCGGTAACGGTGCCGCTCTCCATCGTAAAGTCGCCGGATGTGGAGATACCGTCTCCTGCGGTGCCGGTAACAGTACCGTCCGTTACTGTTAACGTGCCGGAGCTCAGAATACCGCTCTCGCCGCTGACAGCGCCGCCGTTAAGCGTGAGCTTGCCGGAGCTTGTGATGCCGTTCTTGCCGCTTATCGCGCCGCCGTTTACAGTGAGTGTATCGGAGCTGATGATTCCTTCGCCCATAGTACCGGTAATGACGCCGTTTTCAACTGTAAGCGTACCGGAGCTTATGATAGCTTCGTTTTTGCCTACGATCTCGGCGTTCTCGTTAACAGTAGCCGCACCGGTGTTTATTATCGCGTTATCGCCGCTGACTGTGGCTTCATTTACCGTAAGAGTGCCGTTATTCGTTACGGCGGAGCTTCCGATGACGACCGCCTTGTTATCAAGAGTCAGCTCGCCGCCGGTCTTGACTACTATCGCGTTGCCTGAGAGGTTTCTTATTTCGCTATTATCCGCGCCCTTGACCGCAGCGCTGCCGGAGATTGCAAGCACTGAGCTTTCCGGCTCGTTCTTATCGCCGTAGATGCCGAAGCCGTTAAGCTCGAGCTCGGCTTCTGCTCTCTTTACATCGACCGGAGCCTCAACCTCTGCATTGCAGAACGTCTCATCACATACGCTATCGCCTATCCAGAGATTAGTGTAGAGCTTGTACGTATCTGCATCTGCACCCTCAGCCCAGGCTCTGAACTCCTCAACCGCGTTGCGTACGGAGATCGCCTCCTGCTCGCCGGCTGCTGCAGTGGAAACGCCCGAGTAAACTGTACCGCTCTGGATTGAGTTATTGCGATTCCACTTGCCTCTCTCATTTCTCGCGGTTGTAACCGCCTCGACATAGTGGTTGACGCGCCTTGTTTCTTCGTTCTCGCCGTCGAACTTCGCCTTTTTCCACGCGCCGTGGATCTCCTCAATAGTTGATTGCCCGTTTTCCAGGAGAACATCAGTTTCAATGGAGGTGAAATAGCCGCCATGGAGCTGTACGCTGCTGCGGAAGCTCTCTGTCTTATAGGCAACGGTATTATCGTCGTTATAGCCCGTTACCCGGAAGGCACCAAAGTCACCGTCTTTTACAAAGAACTTAGTTGTAAAATCGTCAACCTCTGTGTGCTCTTTTCCGTAAATTGTGGTATCTCCGACTGTAACGCCGTCGAAGTAGTTTACGGTGCCGCCTGTGACGGTGAGCGCTCCGTTATTGCGGTTTCTCGCGCTGCTGTAATTGAGAGTTCCGCCGTTTACGACGATGTTGTTGATGTGGTGAAGCTTTGCCGTTTCGAGCGTAAAGTCCTCAGCGTAGCCCTCGTGAGCTTCGTCGATTGCAACAGTAACAGTTCCATCGTCAATGACGAGGCTTCTGCCGCTCTCGCTGTCCTTCGCTGACTGTACGCCGCCGACAGTGTTATAGTTGCCGTAGAGCGCGCCGCCGGTAACGGTGACCTCACCGCCCGTGATGTGGATTCCCGAGCCGGAGTACTGGTTCATACCGCTGATCAGTCCGCCGTTTACAGCGAGGGTGCCGCTTTCTACGAGGACGCCGTCCTGTTCTGAGAGATTTGCGCCGCCGTTCAGCGTAACATCGCCACCATCGATTCTGATCGCCTGGTTTTTCGCGTAGCTCAGGATAACGCTGTTATTGACGTCCTCAGCGGCAGTTCCGATAACTGCCTTGCCGCCCGTGATGTAGAGTCCGCTGTCGCCGCCGGTCAGTATGCCGGAGGTGATTGTCAGCTCGCCGCTTTCAACTTTTATTGCGGAGGTGTTTTCATCACCGAGCTTTGAGAAATAGCCTTTATAGCTTATTGCGCCGGAGGCGGCATATCCGCCCTCGTTTGCCGCGAGCTGCTCATCGGTGCCCTCGGCGCCGAATACGCCTGAAACTATCGTGAGCTTCGTGCCTGCGTCAGTGACCGCTATCGTGTGGAGCTTATCGTTCTCTCCGTCGTTAAAGCTGACAAGGTCAGGATCAGAGTAGTCGAAATCAACGTAATAATTGATTCTCCTGCCGGCAAGATATATAGCAGTATCGCCCGTAATGTCCAGGTCGCCCTGTCTTTTGTCGATTGCCCATACTGTCGGGTCGTTTTTATCAAGCTCGATCGCATCGTAAGCATAGCCGTATCTGTGAGTATCTGTGTCTATTCCGACATTCTCATTATTCTGATAAATGATTCCTGCGGGTATCTGGTACGGCTCGCCGTTTGCCATCGCATATCTGAGCTCGTGCTCAGCGTCGATCACGGAGTAATACTCGCCTCTCCTGCCGACAGTATCTGTGTACTTGCCGTCAAACTCGTTTTCAATGCCGGAGAAGCCGGAGAAGCTGCCGACTGTATCCGATTCATCAATAGTATCCGGGCTTATGCCCTGAGTGCCGTTCGACCAGCCGAAGTCTGCGCTGCTGCCGTCAAAGCGGATGTAATGGTTGGTTTCGATGAGATGATTAAGATTTGACTTGGTATCATCTCCGTCCCAGTAAATTTTTCCGTTGAAGGTTCCGCCGGCGATGATCGAGGCGTCGGTGTCCGCTCCGCTGCTTATATAGAGCGCGTAGCTGTCGGAATTGCTGTTCGGCTCCTCAATCAGGGCGCCGCGCCCGCGGATCTCAAATGACGCCATGGAGTCGATCCAGATCGCCGCAGAGGCATTCTTGCCGCCATAGATGTGAATGTGCGGATTCTCCTGCCACTGAGGATGAGCAGTACCGAATTCATCATTTGGATAAAGCTTAACGTGACCGCCGTAGGTAACGCGTATTCCGCGGCTCGACTCATCGTCAAAATAGATGCTGCCGCGGTAAATGGTAGCTGTGCCGTTTTTATTGACGTAAAGCGCAATACTGCTGCCGCCGGAGGTCATAACAGACGGCATCACGCGGTCGTTCAGATCGGGATTTCCGAAAATCACTTCACCGCCCTTGGCAACGGAAACCGCCTTAGCTGCAACGCCGATGGCAACTATGCTGCCGTTTTCCATCGTCAGCTTACCGCCGGTTACTTGAACTGCGGTCGTATTATCGGAGTTTACGGTGATAACGGGATCGTTTCTGAACATAAGCTCGCCGCCCATGACCTCGATCGCGCTCTCATTGACGTCGGACATATCGTGGTCGATCTCAACTCTGGTGTCACCGGTATCGTCAACGACTGAGCCGCCCTTCACCACGATCTTGTAGAACTTACCCGTTATCGTTCCGTCGCCGCCAGAAACTGTCAGCACAGCTTCCGCCCTGCTGTCGAGGGTGAACTTTCCGTCCTCAACGCTGATCTCCTTGTAGCTGCCGTTGATGGGGCATACTGCGTCGACAGAAGCATTATCAACGGTAAGAGAATCAGCGCTCGTATCCTCATCATCTATTGCAAAAGCACTGTCTTTGATCTCAATATCCTTGAAGGAGCCCGTTATAGTGCCCTCGCCGTCCTGTATGCTGAGAGTCGGGCTTCCGGTGACATCGAGAACGTACTTATCGCCGGTCAGCGAGATCTCCTTGCTGAATTCGCCGCTTACTGTGTTTGCATTCTGCGGCACTGCGTTCATTGTTACGGTAAGAGATTCGGCTGTCACATCGCTGATGGAATAGACGCCGTCTGTAATTGTTATATCCTTGAGCGATCCCGTTATCGTGCCTTCGCTGTCCTGCGCGGAGAATGTCGGGCTTCCGGTGACATCGAGAACGTATTTATCGCCGGTCAGCGAGATCTCCTTGCTGAATTCGCCTCTTACTGTGTTTGCATTCTGCGGCACTGCGCTCATTGTTACGGTAAGAGATTCGGCTGTC
>JAFVCD010000026.1 GCA_017479425.1 Oscillospiraceae bacterium | reverse complement strand
TGCCGTAGAGTATCATCGGCACAACAGAGATAAGACTGTCAACAAGCCCCGGAACACGATAATCGCTGTTCAGTACATATTCGAACATAGATATGACCGGAACAATAAGATGGAAAGCGAGATTTGCGCCCATAAACATTCCGGGGTATCCGAATACCGGTCCGAGGAAGAGCATAACGGTGAAGAAGGTCAGACCCACGCTCACTGCCGAGGCATATTTGAGCACCGCGAGCCATTTCGGAATCGTGCCCTTTATGTAGAATATTACGCACAGAAGGCTCGCCGCGCCCTCGAGAAGATTTGAGAGAACGGTGAAATATTTAAGCGTCATCAGTCCGGCTGAGCTGAAATTGCCTCCGTTTGACCAGCGGAAGAACATATAGAGATACGCAACCGCGACCATAACGGCAATAACGGCGTTAATTGCGATAAAAAGACCTTTCTTCTTCATTTTATCATCCCATTTGCTAAAATATAGTTGTATATTAGCAGATATTATTATATTTTGCAATATGCATTTAGAGGCGTTGCCAAATTGGCAGCGCCTCTTTGCTCTGTGACCTTATCTCACTCTCTCATCATAGTTCATAACGATCTGCGCGACCTCGGCGCGGGTAGCCGTTCCGGCAGGGTTGAGCGAGCCGTCGCCGTTGCCCTTTACAAGTCCGCTGCTCACTGCCCATCTCATGGCATCAAGCGCCCACTCGCTCACCTTTTCCCTATCGGTAAACTTATCAAGGCTCGCGTTAACTGCAGGCTTATTATCATAGCGCCACAGAAGAACTTTCCGTTTCCGTAACCTCTGTTAATGCCGTTCGACGAAGCCCAGACAACCGGATCAGTGTACCACCGGACCGTCAATGCAATAATATGCCACAAAAAATACCCGATCTCTCAGAGCGGAAAACGAGCATCAACTATCAGAGCAGCAAAAACCTTTACATCATCTTTACATCACTTATGTGCTATTTTGCGTTATTTTTTGCTACGTTTTGCTAAGCATCAGTTTCAAGCTTAACAAGGCAAAATGTTCTGAAAAGTTTAAAAAACCAAAGAAAAAGCCCGTTTCCTTATCGGAAACGGGCTTTTTCTTTGGTGGAGACGGAGAGGATCGAACTCTTGACCTCCTGAATGCCATTCAGGCGCTCTCCCAGCTGAGCTACGCCCCCACGCGGTGTTCCTCAGTGCTTAGATACTATACCATAGCGGAACACCAAAGTCAAGAACTTTTTTCAAAAGATTTCGGGAAAATCTGCCTCGGTGTAATTATACACCTCTCCGCAGTAACGGCAGCGGACCTCTATCCTCTTATCCTCCTCGAGCATCGTTCTGAGCTCATTTCTGTCAATTGTCATTATCGAGCCGAGAAACTTATCCCTCGAGCAGTAGCACTTATAGGAAATCTCATCGCGCTCGAGGATCTCCGGCTCAAAGCCTTCGAGAACTCGGCGAATTACCTCCTCCGCGGTGCATTCTCTGAGCATAGGCGTGATATATCCGGCTTTTTTGATATTCTGTTCAAGGCGGTCTATCGTATCGTCCGGCGCGCCGGGCAGAAGCTCCGCGATATAGCCGCCCGAGGCGATGACGCTCTGATCACGGTCGACAAGCACTCCGAGCGCCACGGCGGAAGCAATCTGCTCCGACTCATGCAGATACTGTGCAAAATCCTCTGCGATCTCACCCGTCACAAGCTCAACAGAGCCGTTATACGGCTCGCCGTAGCCAAGGTCGCGGATAACCGTCAGCATTCCGTCTGTTCCGACTGCACCGGAGACGTCGAGCTTGCCGTTTGGCTTCAGCGGGATATCTACCTCAGGATTCTGAACGTAGCCGCGCACGTTGCCGTGGCTGTCGGAGGTTACGAGTATCGTCCCCGCAGGGCCGCCGCCGTTGATTCTCACCGTGATGCTCGCGCCCTCGCGCTTCATCTCATTGCCGAGCATACTGACTGCCGCCATGGTTCTGCCGAGCGCCGCGGTGACTACCGGCAGAGTATGATGTATATTTCTCGCTCTTTCGGTCATTTCTCTTGTGCTGACGGCGGTCATCTTGATAAAGCCGTCGGCAGATATTGCTCTTATAAGTTCATCCAAGGTAATTTACATCCTTCTTGCTGAAATAAATACTCTGTTCTCACTGCCCGCAAGGGTGCGGGTCTTTATCTCTCCGAAGCCGTTTGCTCTGAGCTCTTCTTTGAGAAAATCTATGCTGTGCGCATATTCTATATGCTCCTCCTGCCTGCGCGACCACGCGCTTCCGGCGCGAGAGAAAATATCCATGCCGTAGGTGAGCTTATCATTTGAAAAGTCCGCGCGCCAAACGCAGAAAACGTCGTCTGTCTCGTCAACGAACACCTGCCCGTCGAGGCTCTTGAACCACTCGGGCCTGTTAACGTCGAAAACAAGCGCTCCGCCCGGCTCGATAAAGAGCCTCAGCCGCCGGAATACCTCAGAGATATCCTCCGGAGCGACGTAGTTGAGACTGTCCAGACTTGAGACCGCGGCGTTTACCGTTCCGTAGAGGTCGAGCTCTGTCATGCTCTGGTGCAGGAACATCGGCCGCACGTCAAACTCCCGCTCCCAGCACTTCTCCTGCGCCTCGGAGAGCATCTCCTCGGAGTAGTCTGTGCCGATCATCTCATGCCCGCGCTCTGCTAATATGCAGGTAAGCGTGCCGGTGCCGCAGCCGAGATCGAGGATCGTATATGCGGAAATTCCGTATTCCGCAAAGACCTCCTCATAGAGGTCTGCAAAGGCGGAATACGGAACATCGCGAGTCAGTTCATCGTAAAACGGCGCAAGGGGTATATAAGCGCTCACTTCTTGACCTCTTTATCGAGATCCATACGCTCGAATACAACGTCATACCCGCCGGAGCCGTATCTCAATGAACGGTTGACGCGGCTGATTGTGGCGCTGGAGGCGCCGGTTTCGTCGAGGATATCGTTGTAGATCATACCCTGCTGAAGGAGAAGCGCGACTGAGAAACGCTGCTCCATGGCCTGAAGCTCTGAAATGGAGCATAGATCCTCAAAAAATTTCTTGCACTCATCAATAGTTTTAAGGGTCAAAACTGCTTTGTAGAGGTCGTCGTTGCGTCCTTTACGGTCGATCTTGTTCATTTATTATCTCCTTCGTTCTCTTTGAGCTTATTAAGCTCCTCTTCCTCTAATTCGCGATAGGCTACCTTGCCTACAAGGGTTTTCGGGAGTACCTCGCGGAATTCGATTTCCTTCGGCATAGCGTATTTTGCGATATGCTTGCGGCAATATTCCATGATGCTGTTTCTCGTCTCCTCCGTCGCGGGAACACCGGGCTTCAGCATAACGAATGCCTTGACTCTTTGCATTCTGTACGGGTCGGGTACGCCGATAACGCAGCTCATGTGGATAAGCTCATTTGCGTCGAGGATATTCTCAAGCTGGGCGGGATAGATATTATAGCCGGAGGATATTATCATCCTCTTTATTCTTCCCTTGAAGAACACAAAGCCCTCGTCGTCCATCGTTCCGAGGTCACCGGTGTATACCCACGTCAGACCGTCGGCGTGCTGACGGAGCGTTTTAGCCGTTTCCTCAGGGTGATTGCGGTATTCCTTCATAACGGTCGGGCCGGCGAGCAGAATCTCGCCCTCCTCGCCGTACGGAAGCTCCTCATCGGTGCCGGGCTTGACGATTTTGATATATGTGTCCGGAAACGGCAGACCGATGCTGCCCTCCTTCGACATATGCGGAGGCGTGAGGCAGCACGCCGTGACTGTTTCTGTCGTGCCGTAGCCCTCGCGCACCTGCACAACAGCGTTGTGGTCATAGAGGAATTTATCGAACTTCTTTTTCAGCTCGACGGAGAGGCTGTCGCCTCCGGAGAAAACTCCCTTGAGGCTCGAAAGGTCGGCCTTATCCATGCTGTCAAGTCTGAGAAGCGCCTCATAGAGCGTCGGAACACCGGCGATAAAGTTGCACTTATACTTGGTTATGAGCTTAGCGTAGCTCTGCGCGGTGAAGCGCGGAACGAGGATGCAGCGCCCGCCGTTTCCGAGCATGGAATGGATGCAGACGCCAAGTCCGAAGCCGTGGAAGAGAGGCATCGCGGCAAGCATTCTGTCGCCCGGGCGGAACATCTTGTTCACACCGACTATCTGCGCCGCAAGCGCATTGAAGTTGAGATTTGTAAGAAGTATGCCCTTCGTAGTACCGGTTGTGCCGCCGGAATAGAGGATCACTGCCGGCGAATCCGCCTTGCGCTCAACCTGATAGTTCCAGAAGCAGGCATTTCCGAGCTTTAGAAAGTCCTTCCAGCGGATGATGGGCGCGTCCTCGGGTATCTTCTCGATTTTTCTGCCCTCGGTGAGCATATAGCCGGTCTTAAGAGGCTGCTGAAGCTCGTCCTTGATGCTCGCGAGCACGATGTTGACCACCCTTGTGTTCTGACGGATAGCCTCAAACTTGCCGTAGAACTGGTCGAGGGTGATAACTGTCACTGAGTTTGACTCGTTGAGATAGAATTCTATCTCCTTCTCGCTCGAGAGCGGATGTATCATATTGGCGATAGCGCCGACGCGGTTTACCGCGTAGAAAGCCTGGATCGCCTGCGGGCAGTTCGGCATAGCGATAGTAACGCAGTCGTCCTCGCGCACGCCGATGGTTCTGAGAGACTTGGCGCAGCGGTCAATATCCTCGAGAAGCTGCTTATATGTAGTGCTCTTGCCCATAAAGTCAAAGGCGATGTTGTTCGGATAGGCGTTGGCTGTGTCGCGCACCTTGCCGTACATACTGCCCTGATAGTAGTCAATGTGGCTCGGCATATCGCCGAGGTGGGAAATCCACGGTGTTTTTGCTGTTATTTCGCTCATACGAAATCGACCTCCTCAGATAATGGAGCCTCGAGAAGCTCAGGATTTTCAAGCAGAAGCTTTAATAGTCTTATGGACTTGGAGAAATAGTATCCGTCAGCTATACGCTCGTCGATCGTAAGCCCGAGGTCGAGCATTTCGTGCATTTCAAAGGTGCCGTCCTCGTTGTATTTCGGGCGCATAGCCTTTTCGCCGACAACCACGAAGATCGAGCAGGTGCCCCAGTTCGTGAGGTGGTGATAGCCGCTATTCAGCTTGATCGAGCCGAGGTTCGAGAGTATTACGGAAGCGTAATAAGGATCGTCGGCAATAAGGAACTGCGGGCATTTGCCGCGCTTTTCAAGAAACATTATGAGGCGCACGATCGCCTTGGAGAGAAAACGCGGCATCTTGTTTATGATGTCCATGCTGTCCTGCGTGGAGCCGGAGGACTGCTTATCATCTCGGACAATGATCACCTGGCGTTTGATCTCATCGTGTATCGAATCGAGTGTGCTCTCAGGCTTCGCCTTTACGAAGGCAAGACCCTCCTCCGATTTGTCGTTAAAGCGCTTTTTTACAATAAACGAGGCGGAGATTTTGTTTCTCATATAGAGGTTGGAATTTGCGATGAAGCGGTTGAGCTGAGGACGAAGCGTTATCGTTTTCAGCACCGCGGTTACGATTGCGTGGAAAAGAGTGTATTTGAATTCAGGCTTTTCGGCATTCTTCTTAGCTATGAACGCATTGAGATTTGTGAGGTCGATAGTCTCCGAGACATAAGCCTCGTTATCGCATCTGTTGGGGTAGATTATCGGTGTGATGTAGTGCATGGCGTCCACGTCACGCAGAAGATAACCGTCCTTTCTGTCCCCGAAGCGTCTCTTTCTTTCTTCCAAAGCAGTAGTACCTTTCAGCATATTTATTTGTCTGCGCATTCTTTTGTATATTAGCATACGAAAGTGAATTAGTCAATAAACAAAAGCGTTCAATTAGTTTAATGAATAAGGATATTCAGGACATTCCTCGCGCAGTCCGCCGCCTCGCCTATTCCCCAACCGCCGTTTTCGATAATAACCGCAAAGGCGTACGGCGCGCCGTCGTTTTCTATATACCCGCAGAACCACGAATTCGGCTTTTTGCCGCCTCCGACCTCTGCCGTTCCGCTCTTTGCGTGAAGCTCGAGAGCCGGGAAATTCTCCTCTCCATAGGAGTGCTTCACAGTGTAGCTCATTACCTCTCCGAGCCTTTCGGCTGTGCTCTTTTCTAAAAGACGAGTCCTCTCGCCGCTCTCACCCCTTTTAAGGGTCAGCTCGTTTATCTCGCCGCCGTTCGCTATCGCGGCGCAGTACCGCGCGAGCGCCATCGGCACGATAAGGTCGTCAGATTGCCCCGCTCCGCTCCACGCAAGGGCAGTATCGTCGCTCTCTGCACCGGAATACCTGCCAGCAGTTATTCTCGCGCCGGTTATGTCGATTTTTGAGGTAAAGCCGAATTTATCGGCGTATTTCTGCATTGTTTCTCCGCCGATCTCAGCGGCAAGCGCGGCAAAAACGCAGTTGCAGCTCTTTGCCATCGCGTCCTCGATCTTCATATCGCCGTGCTTTGCAACGCAGGTTATCTTCCCCCCGCCGATGGTAGTCTCCCCTTCGCAATGGAAATCCCGCTCATAGAGGTCGGGGATATTCTCGATCGCCGCCGCCATCGTGACGAGCTTGAAAACCGAGCCCGGTGTGTACGCGGCGCTTATCGCGCGGTTGAGATACGCGCCGTCCGGCAATACCTCCGGCATATCATAAGGGTCGAAGCCCGGGCTCGTGGCGCAGGCGATTATCTCTCCCGTTTCGTAGTCTACTACGGCGACAGCGCCGTTTCTGCCCTCCAGCGCCGAATAAGCCGCTCTCTGCGCCTCGGCTGAAATGCTGAGCGCTACGCTGCCTCCCTCGCCGGAAACGCCATGGATATAATCCCAGCCCGTGAGGTCTGCGCGGAACTGCCGATATGCGCCGTAGGCGATATTTCCGGCGTTATCTCCGATGAGGTGCAGTGTTGAAGCTCGGGTAAGCGCATCTTCGGAATAGACGATCCCGCTCTCAGTAAGCGAGGCGAGAATCTCGCCGTCGCGGTCGGTTATCGTGCCGCGCGTGAGCTTGCCGGAGGAGTAGATATTTCCGTTTGCCTGGTATGCCGCCCAATCGCCGCCGTCATTATACGCTCTCCAGCCGAAAAAGCCGAGGAGCGCTATTACCGCAGTCGAGAACAGCGCGACAATCAGTGCGCGATATTTAAGCTTCCTCATCCGGCGCCTCCTTTTTCGGCTTCCTTTTCTTTTTTGCGCGCGTGCCGGGAGGCAGAACGGCAAAGCTTGCCATCGGTCGCGTGTCCGCCGCCTTCAGAAAGCTCAGCATTCCCCACGAGGCGATAAGGCTTGTACCGCCCTTTGAAACGAACGGAAATGTCACTCCCGTAAAGGGCAGAATATCCACAGAGCCGAAAACGTTCAGAATAAGCCCTGCGAGATAGAAGCTCGCGGCGGCGCAGGCGGCGATGGCATAGAATGAGCTGCGGGAGTTTTTGACGCTTTTGACCGCGGTAAAGCCGAGAAAAGCGATGAAAAGTACGCACAGCGCAGCGATGATAAAGCCGTATTCCTCGCCTACAACTCCGAACACCATATCGGTATCGGCGGCAAAAATTGATTTGAACCAGCCCTTGCCGCCGCCGAGTCCGAAAAGGCCGCCGGAGGCGACCGCCGTCATAGTACGGGTCTGCTGATAGCCGAGGTTTGCCGCGTCCTCCCACGCATGACCCCATACGGCGAATCTGTCGGCAATATACGGGCGCGCGGTTATTGCGATAACCGCAGCAAGCAGAGCGCCGAGCGCGCTCATGAATACAGTTGCAAAGGAGCCGGAGCGCATAAAGGCGATGACAAGATACACCGTGAAGAATATGAGCGCCGTTCCGAAGTCGCGCATGAAAGCAAGGCAGCCTATGCAGACAGCCGAAAACGCCATAAAGAGTACGACGTTTCCCTTAGAGAATATCCGCTCAAGTCCCACGCTTCCGGCGAAAACAAACGCGATCTTGACAATCTCCGAGGGCTGAAAGCTCACGCCGCCGATATTCAGCCAGTTTTTCGCGCCGAGGAGAGTCGAGGCGGAGGCAAGATTTATCCCGAGCAGTACAAGACCAAGGACTGCAATCGGAACGCGCAGGAGATTTACCCGCTTCTGATCGCGGAGAAACCAGCACATCGCAAAGTAAAGCACAACACCGATTGCAAGGCAGATGCCGAGCTTAAAAATATTCTTAGCGTCAGAGCTGAGGCAGACCGCAAATCCGACGCTCGTCAGCAAAAACGCTATCGTTTCAAGCTCAAAGCCACGGCGGCGTGCGCTGACAGTCATAATAAACGTGCCCCACGCAAGTATCAGCACCGAGACGAAAGCAAAAAGAATATTGACTTTGAGCGCTGCTTCAAGATTCTGCAAAAGCTCAAGGGCGAGAATGCAGATAAAGGCGCTGAGAAGCATCATACATTGCCACGCGCCGGTGCTTTTCGACGCATCCTCGCGCGTAGCCTCGAGGTTTTCCTCCATTTTCTTTGTCGAGCGCGTAAATTTCAGCTCAGTACCGCCGATTGTAAGAGTATCGCCGGAGTTTATCCGCTGGCGCTTTGTGATAATCTTTCCGCGCAGGATCGTCCCCTCTCTGCTTCCGAGGTCGGAAACCGTCCAGTTCCCCTCGTTATCGCGCACGAGCGCGGCATGTACCGGAGAGGCGGTCTTGGATTTCAGCCGAACGTCCGCGCCGGAGCTTCTGCCGATGAGGTTTTCCCAGTGCGTGAGGTCGTAGCTTGTCCCCTTTTTATCGACGAGCGTTCCCCAAACCTCGTCCTTCGAGCCGGAGAAAAGGAGCGAAAAAGCGCAGCGCAAAAGAATAAGCGCCATGATTGCAATCAGTGCGTAGTGCAATATTTCAGCTCCTCTCTAAAAAATAATGGTTAGTAATCTTTTTCTGTAGCCGCGCAAGCGGCGAGAAAAAGGACTTGGATTAGGTATAATAATCGCACAGGCGATTATTATACCACAATTTGGCTCAATGTTCTTGCTTTTTTTCAAAAAATAGCTTACAATATCGTGAGAATTTATTGGAGGTCATTTTTATGGACTTTTTTCAGGATAATGAAGCGAGGATTCCGCACTCCGGCGTCCGCACCCGCTTTGCACCTTCTCCCACGGGACATATGCACGTCGGCAATCTTCGCACCGCGCTCTATGAGTATTTTGTAGCCCGCCACGCCGGCGGAACCTTTATTCTTCGCATTGAGGACACAGACCAGGCTCGTGAGGTCGAGGGCGCAGTCGACATCATCAAGCGCACGCTCGCCGGAGTTGGCATGACCTACGATGAGGGCCCCGATATCGGCGGTCCCGTCGGCCCCTACGTTCAGACCGAGCGCAGACCTTACTATGGCAAATATGCGAAGCTCCTCGTCGAAAAGGGCGCCGCCTATTACTGCTTCTGCGAGAAAACCGAGAGCGAAGAGGACACCGGCGAGTTTGACAGAGCCGAAAACCCCTGCCGCCATCTAAGCCCTGCCGAGGCTCAGGCAAGAGTCGACGCCGGCGAGCCCTATGTCATTCGTCAGCGCATTCCGTCCGAGGGCTCTACCACCTTCCACGACGAGATCTACGGCGACATCACTGCACCGAACGCCGACCTCGACGATCAGGTGCTCATAAAGCGCGACGGGCTGCCCACCTATAACTTCGCCAATGTTGTCGACGATCACCTCATGGGCATCACCCACGTCGTGCGCGGCGCCGAGTACCTCTCCTCCTCTCCGAAGTACAATCTTCTCTACGAGGCCTTCGGCTGGGAGATCCCGAAGTACATCCACTGCCCGAGCGTTATGATAACAGACCCGAACACCGGAGTCGTGCGCAAAATGTCGAAGCGCTACGGTGACCCGAGCTATGAAGATCTGCTTGCGATGGGTTATCTGCCGGAGGCAATAGTCAATTACGTTACGCTCCTCGGCTGGAGTCCCAGAGGCGAGCTCAGCGAAAAAGAGTTCTTCACGATGGACGAACTCATCGCCGCCTTTGACGCCGAGGGCATCTCCAAGTCCCCCTCCGCCTTTGACATCGAAAAGCTCAACTACTTCAACTCCACCTATCTCAAAAATATGGATCCCGACCTGTTCAGCGAGCTCTCAATGGAATACATCGTCAGAGCCGTTGACGCCGACAAGGTCAATGCCGCGCTTATTCCTGCGCTCGTTCAGTCGAGAATCAACAAGCTCAGCGACATTCCCGAGCTTCTCGACTTTTTTAACGCCCTGCCGGAGTACGACGCCGAGCTCTTTGAGAACAAGAAAAACAAGCTTACGAAGGAATCCTCGCTTGACCTCCTCAATAAGATCGACGCCGCCTTCCGCGCTATCAACGACTGGAAGTATGACACTATCCACGACGCGCTGTACGCCATTGCCGAGGCTGAGGGCGCGAAGATCGGCAAGATCATGTGGCCCGCGCGTATCGCAGCGGCCGGCAAGGCAGTGACCCCCGGCGGCGCTATCGAGATATGCGAGATTCTCGGCAAGGACGAAACGCTCCGCCGCTTCGCTATTGCAAAAAGCAAGCTTGCATAATCGCACATAAGAATAAAACGCCTCTTTCGGGTAAAAATAGCCTGAAAGAGGTGTTTTTTATGCTTAACAGAAGATCACTCATCCGCGCCTATACCTACGCTCTTGCGCTCGCATTCGTAACAAGCGCCATCGCGTTCACTGCGACGGGCGAGGCAAAAATGCTCAAAGCTGCCGCAGACAGCGCTGAGGAGCGCGCATTCAACGAGCTTGCCTCCAACGCCGACGCTATGGCGACCGAGCTCGAGCGTGCAACGCTCTCGGCTTCGCCCAATATGATAAGCTCAATTCTCTCCAAGGCTTACGCACACTCCGCCGCGGCTGTGACCGCTATCTCCTCCCTGCCGGATTCCTCGACCTCGCTCAGCAGCACAACGGAATATTTATCAAAGTGCGGCGACTTTGCGCTCTATCTCGCCCGAAACGCCTCCGCCGGAGTAAAGCCGAGCGAGAGCGATACGGCAAATCTTAAAGCCTTCGTCAAGAACGCTTCCGCGATGGCAGACGAGCTGCGTAGCGCCGCCGAGAGGCTCAGAAACGGCGAAATCTGCGTCGGTGCAGTATGCGAGGACGAGAACACAACCGATGTCACCCTCGACGGCACACTGAAGCGCATTGAGGCGGCCGCTCTCGGATATTCCGGTGCAAATTATGACGGGCAGTTTTCCGAGCACCTGAAGAACCTCACGGCGAAATTCACCGAGGGCAAGTTTATTACGAATGAGGACGAGGTTCTCGAGCTCTGCGAGAGCTTTACGGGAGTATCGCGGAATAAGTTTACAGTCGAGCTTGTGGAAAACGCCGCCGTGCCGGTCTACACCGCCTCCGCCGACGGGGTTTTCCTTGAAGTTACGAAAACCGGCGGGTATATCAAAAGCTGCGTTTTCTCCCGACCCGTGGAGTATGCGCGCTACTCCGCTGAGGAAGCTGTCGCAAAGGCCGAGGAATATATCCTTAAGGTCGGCGGACTTAAGGATATGAAGCGGACAAGCCATTTTGTTTCCGAAAACCGCTGTACCGTTTCCTTTGCCCACTGTGAGAGCGGAGTAAACTGCTACGCCGACGCAGTTAAGGTCGTCGTAGCGCTCGACACGCTCGACATAGTAGGCTTCTACACCGGCGATTACCTTATGAATCATACAGAGCGCGAGATTTCCGAGCCTGCGGTCGCACAATCTGACGCTGAGAGCGGTCTTTCAGAGGATCTGACTGTAAGTGAGCGCGGTCTTGCTATGCTCCAGACCGAGGGCAAAGGTGAAAAGCTCTGTCACGAGTTTTCCTGCCTTGATCCCGACGGAAACAGGCGCACTGTTTTTATCGACGGCGCGACCGGTCTTGAGGAGCGCATCGATATCTGGGATGAAAACGAAAACGGAATGAGCGTAAGATAAAAGAACCGGGCAGGTCACTCCTGCCCGGCTGAAAATATGCAAATGTCTCAGCCATTTCCGGCAATCCCGAGCTCCTCGGCGTGCGGGCGCATACCCTCGATCGCTATCTCTGCGACCTCTTTGACATCCATTCCGAGCATCTCGCAGCCCTTGAGGATCAGCTCTCTGTCGCACTTGGCAGCAAACTTTTTATCCTTGAATTTCTTCATAAAGCTCTTTATTTCAAGGTCGCGGATACCAAGAGGGCGCATTCTCGCGCAAGCCTGAATGATTCCGGTCAGCTCGTCGACGGTGAACAGGCTCTTTTCCATGTTTGTTATTGGCTCCACATCAGTGCAGATCCCGTAGCCGTGGCTCAGAATCGCGCGCACGTCCTCAGCGGGTACGCCTGCCTCCAGAAGCGGCTTCTCCGTATGCTGAAGATGCTCGTCCGGGTATTTCTCATAGTCATAATCATGGAGCATTCCGACTGCCATCCAGTGCTCCTCATCCTCTCCGAAATGCCGCGCCATGGCGCCCATCGCGTAGGCGACGTTCTTTGCGTGGATTATTAAGTGTTCCTCCGAAACCATCGTTTCGTTGAGACGCGTCGCCTCCTCGAGCGTAAGTCTGTCCATATTCGTACCTCCCCGGTAATAATCTCGTGCAAAAGTAATATATCACCGAAAATCACGTTTGTAAAGCGCAGAAGAATATGCTATACTTCACTCAGAAGGAGGTGCGATATGCACCCGATAAAGCATTTTATTACTATCACGCACCATCGGCACCTTGTGTGCCGCTACTGCTTCCGGCTCGGTCTTTACCGGCAGGGACTCACGCACGACCTCTCAAAATACTCTCCTACCGAGTTCATTCCCGGCGCGAAGTTCTATCAGGGCACCCGCTCTCCGAATGACGCAGAGCGCCGCACAAACGGCGTGAGCCTTGCATGGCTCCATCATAAGGGCCGAAACCGCCACCACTTTGAGTATTGGATAGACTACGTTGTCGAGCAAGGAAAAAGCCCGTCCTTTTCCCCTCTTCCGATGCCGAAGAGGTACATAGCGGAGATGTTCTGCGATCGAATAGCGGCAAGCAGAACGTATCAGGGGAAGGCTTACACTGACCGCAGCGCATATGAATATTATATAAAAAACGCAGACCACATTCCCATGCACGAGGACACCAAAAAAGAGCTTGAAAAAATGCTTCGTATTCTCGCGGATGAGGGTGAAAATGCAGCATTCAGCTATGTTCGAGCTTGGCTCCGGGAGAAAAATTCATAGTATTTGCTATTGATAATTATCGTAAATAATTGTATAATATTCTATCAATCACCCATCTCGTCTCATCCCGCAGAAAGGAGCTCCCCGATGACATTTTACCTCAGCTCCATTATTCTGATAAATCTGCTTATGCTCGCTATGACGATCCACGTCGTTCGTTATTCCGGCTTCAACAAAAAGCAGAAAACCTGGTATATAATTACATTTCTCTCCGTAATACTCTGCGCCACGGCTGAGTTTGCAGTTCATTGCGGGTATTACGACCCGAAATATTCTCCGCTTCTTACGATTATCACGGTGATTCAGTTTTCCGTTGCCCCGTCAATGGCGGTATTCTTCTCCGGTGCTCTCGGTCTGCACGACGAGTCACGCGCTGCGATATGGTTTTGCATCCCGCACGCGATTATCGAGATTGTCTCCGCTCCCTTCGGCTGGATTTTTTACTTTGCAGAGGACGGCTATCACAGAGGTCAGCTTTTTATAATATACACAGTATTTTACTTTGCAAGCCTCATTTATCTGATGGTCAGTATGTTTATTGCCGGAAAACGATTCAGGCACAGAGACGTTATGACCATAATAATGATCATTCTCACACTTATCGCCGGGATCATTCCGGTGACCGTTATGAATATCCATACGGCGTATATCAGCATCGGAATGTCAGCCTGTATGTGCTACATTTACTATAACGACCTCGTGCAGGAGGATATTCAGGCGGAGCTTATTGAGCATGAGAAGACAATCACAAATATGCAGGAGCACTTGATCTCAGGGCTTGCAAGCATCATTGAGAGCCGCGACACAGAGACCGGTGAGCACGTTTCCAGAACGCGCGAATACGCAAGGCTCATTGCAGAAGGCGCGCTGAAAGACGGTATCTATACCGATCAGATAAACGACGAATACATCTCTCTTATCTATACTCTCGCGCCGATGCACGACGTAGGAAAAATTGTCGTTTCCGATACAATTCTCAAAAAGCCCGGAAAGCTTACTTCAGAAGAGTTTGAGCAGATGAAAGCTCACGCCTCCTCAGGCGGTGTTGTGATACGCCAGATCCTCTCCGGTATTTCTAACGAGGATTATATAAAGTTTGCAACTGATATCGCGAAATATCACCACGAAAGATGGGACGGTACCGGTTATCCCGAGAAGCTCAAAGGCGAGGAAATACCGCTCTGCGCGAGGATAATGGCAATCGCAGACGTATATGACGCTCTGATTTCCGAGAGGTGCTATAAAAAGGCCATTCCCGCTGACGAAGCTAAGAAGATAATCAAGAGCGAATCTGGTACGCATTTTGACCCGAGCCTTGTAAATGTTTTCCTCAGGTATCTTGAAAGCGCCGCGTAAGGAATAAGGAAATCGCCCGACGGATAACTCCGCCGGGCTTTTACTATAATCTGCTCTAAACAACAGTGTATTTTCTGTGTATAATACTAACCCCTAATCAAAATCTTCAATTCGCGCTTGCCCTTTTCGCGTCATACTTCGTTATCCGGCTTGATAATACACAAAGTATTGTCTGCACCGGACGCCTTGTATGACGCTAAAAAATCTGCCCACTCGGTTAAAGCTTTTAATCAGGGATTAGTATAACCTTGCAAAACCGCACTATTTTCTCGCCTGCTTTCACAAGCCAAAAGGCAGCAAAAGCCCGCGTATTTGCTTGATTTCTCAGCATTTACGCGGGCTTTCACTATGGCGGACAGGGTGGGATTCGAACCCACGGTACCATTGCTGGTACACCTGATTTCGAGTCAGGGCCGTTATAACCACTTCGATACCTGTCCGTGTGCTAAAATACTATACACTATAATTGAGCTTTTGTCAAAGAAAAATATTGCTTTTTTCAAAATTGAAGCGCATAATCAAGTGTGTTCGCTAATTTTACCCCCGGAGGAACCATCAATTGCAGGATAATCTTTCCCGATCCGACACGCTTCGCGGTCTGCGCGACGGATTACCCATCGGGCTTGGCTACTTTGCCGTCGCTTTTTCGCTCGGAATAACGGCTAAAAGCGCCGGTCTCTCGCCCTTTCAGGGCTTTATCGCGAGCTTTCTCAATCACGCCTCAGCCGGCGAGTACGCGCTGTTCACGCTCATCGGTGAGAACGCCGCTTTTTTTGAGATTGCGCTCGTCATATTCATCACCAATATGCGATACCTTCTTATGAGCGCCGCGCTGAGCCAGAAGCTCAGTCCGGACGCGCCCATGCTCCACCGCGTTCTCGTCGGCTTCGGCATAACTGACGAGATATTCGGTCTCGGAATCGCGGAAAAGGGCCGCCTCTCCGTCCGCTACATACTCACGGCGTTTCTGCTCGCCGATATAATGTGGTCAAGCGGAACATTCTGCGGCATCGTCGCCGGAAACATACTCCCTGCCGCCGTTGTAAGCGCGCTCAGCGTTGCGATTTACGGTATGTTCCTCGCTATTATCATACCTCCAGCGCGCAAAAATCGCGTTATTCTCGCGCTTGTGGCTGTATCATTTGCACTCAGCCTGCTTTTCAGCGCTGCTCCCCTGCTCTCTGACTTGTCGAGCGGAACGAAAACAATGGTGCTGACTATCGCCATTTCCGCAGCAGCAGCGCTTCTCTTCCCCGTCAAGGACGAGAAAGGAGGACGCGCATGAGAGTTTACGCCTATATTCTTATCGCAGCTCTTGTGAGCTTCCTCGTCCGCACGCTCCCGCTGACGCTCATCCGGCGCGAGATAAAGAGTCGGTTCATCCGCTCATTTCTCTTCTACGTTCCTTACGTTACACTCGCGGTAATGACCTTCCCCGCCATTGTTAATGCCACTGAGAGTCCGGTTGCCGGGGTGATTGCGCTTATTGTCGGCATAGTAATGTCCTATCTCGGCGCAGGGCTTTTCCCCGTTGCGGTATGCTGCTGTCTGACGGTGTTCATCGTTGAGTTTTTCACAAAATAAATTAAGGCGGTTCAAGCTGAACCGCCTCAGACTGTAGACAAAAGAAAAAACGTCAGACAAAGAAGGCGGGGATCTGTGAAGGGGCCGGCCGAGAGGCCCCTTCACGTCGCATAACCCGCCCGCAGGCGTCATATTTGCGCTCTATGAACGCAAATATGTTCGATGCGGAGACTTTGTCGACGCATTAAGGCGGTTCATGCTGAACCGCCTTAATTTATTTCTTTGATGCCGACTGCTCAATAAAGTCCTGAATATCGACGGCGTCGGACAGCTCTGTGAATACGAGCCTTCTCAGGTCGTAGTTCTCCGGTCTCGGCTCGCGGACTGTGAGCTCCTTGCGCTCGAAGGATCTGAGCGTTACGGTCACGCTGGTACCGAAGTTATCCGACGAAACGAACACTCCGCCGTTATGATACTCAGCCGCCTTCTTAACGACGGCAAGTCCAAGACCCGCGCCGTCAAAAAACTCTCTCATATCTCTTGCTTCAAACGGCTTGAAGAGATGCTTCTGCTTTTCCGCGGGTATTCCGTCGCCGCTGTCGACGATGGTGATCTCATACAGTCCCTCATCCGGCTCCTCAGCCTTAACGCTGATAATAGACCCCACAGGCGAGTGCTTGATGCTGTTTGAGAGAATGTTCAGAAGGAGGATCCTCACAAGTCTCTTATTGCCGTAAAAGCTTGAGGTATCGCTGTCTGCGCGGAAATTGATGCTGAGGTTTTTGTGCTCGGTTAGAGTCGCCGCAATCGTCGCGAGTTCACCGATGCACTCATAGAGATCAAAAAGCTCAATATCCGTACCGCTCTCATCGTCGCAGGTGATGTAGTCGATATGGTCAATAAGTCTCGTCATGGCGCTGCCGGCCTGATCGATGACACCGACGTCGCTCTTCAGCATATTGTCCGTCAGCTTGTATTTCTTCATCTTTATCGAATTCACGCGCGACTGTATATTCGCGGACGCAGACTTCATAACGCTCAGTAGAGGCTCGTAATAGAGGCTCTCAAGCTCGCTTCTGATCTGCGTTCCGGGCTTTGACGGGCGCGTAACGATCGTTCTGAAGCCGTTTATCTTTACAAGAGTAGCAATATACGAGCGCTTTTTGAACATAAAGCTGCCCGTTGTGACCTCGCCGTTGCCCATGAGCAGTCTGCGGCTGAATATGAGCGTAGCGTCCTCGTTCAGATATTTCTCGCCAAAGAGCTTCTTTGCAGCAAGATTCATATAGAAAATCTTATCGTTCGCCTTTACCGCCACGATTGGCTCGACAAAAAGCTCAAAAGCCGCAAAATCCTTTATTGCCATATTCTCCTCCTTACAGCCACTCTACTCTTCCGGTGGTGATATTGTACACAGCACCAACAACCTCGGCGTCGGATATCTCCGGATGCGCTGCAAACTCGGTTTTTATGCGCCGGACGCCATATTCAACGTTAAGAACGCACGCCTTGTATGGATCTCGCTCATCACCGACAGCTTTTATTATATCCTCTGTGATATACGATATAAAACCGTCGGAGTGTCCGCTGAGCGCGGCTGTTACTGCTCCGCAGCCGGTGTGCCCGAGCATAATAATAAGCTTGCAGCCGAGATGCGCCGCCGCGTATTCTATGCTTCCGAGCTGGTGATTATCGAGGACGTTGCCCGCCACCCGGATAACAAAAAGCTCGCCGATCGTTACGGAAAAAATCTTTTCCGGGATCACTCTTGAATCCGAGCAGCAGATCACTATCGCGTCCGGCGTCTGGCCGTTCAGCGCGGTTTCAATGCGCTTATTGATCTCACAGCTGCGGGCATAACTGAGATTTCCGCCTTTCAGCCTGTTAATCATATCAACGGGCTTCATTCCGATCACCCTCCGCGTGGTTTTGTACTATTTTACCATTCAAAATTGTTTTGCGCAACAAAAAATCTCCCGAATCCGCAAGGAATCGGGAGACTCTTTTCAGTTGAACTTCTCCGCCGGGATCAGGATCGCCATAATCGCTACAGCGACGATGGATGCAAGAGCGGCGCAGACAACGATCATCTTTTTCACTGTTAATTACTCAGCGTGATCGACAGTGTACATATGCTCGATGAGGTCAACAACCTTGTTGCTGTAACCCCACTCGTTGTCATACCAGGAAACTACCTTAACGAAGGTATCGGTGAGGTAGACGCCTGCGTTGGCATCGAAGATGGAGGTGCGGGCATCGCCGAGGAAGTCGGAGGAAACGACTGCGTCCTCAGTGTAGCCGAGAACACCCTTGAGCTCGCCCTCGGAAGCGGCCTTCATAGCGGCGCAGATGGCTTCCTTGGTAGCGGGCTTCTCGAGGTTGACGGTGAGGTCAACGACAGAAACGTCGAGCGTGGGAACGCGCATAGAGATTCCGGTAAGGCGGCCGTTGAGCTCGGGGATGACCTTGCCGACTGCCTTTGCAGCGCCGG
>JAFVCD010000004.1 GCA_017479425.1 Oscillospiraceae bacterium | reverse complement strand
GCATAAATAAAGCCCCTTCAGGGGCAGCCTGAAAAAAGAATGCGGTCGGCAAACTTTTCAGTGCCCCTTTAGGGGTATTGTCCGCAAAATGCCCTTCTAGGGCTTAATCAAGCCGCCGGCTTAGCCGGCGGTTAGTGACTTACTTCATCCAGCTCCAGAGCCCCTTGTCCTCGCGGCTCTCGACTATCTTTGCCGCGCGGGTGAGCATTTTCGCCGCCTCGGCGCGGGTGAGAAAACCTGCGGAGCAGGGGATATCCACGCTCTTGAGGTCGCTCACGCTCGTCTGGGCCCAGACGGGAACGGCGTCGTCCTCAATTACGGCGGTCTCGGTTATGCCGAGGGCATTGTCGAGAATAACCGCCGCCTCATAGCTCGTTACAGCGTCGCCGGAGCGGAAAACGGCGGCGCCGTTTTCATTTATAGAGCCGCGCACGATGCCGCCGATGACCGCAGCCGAAACGTAGGGCTTGACCCAGACCGGAATAGCGTCATCATCGGAGAAGCCGGTGCGGGAAACGGCAATGTTCGCGTCAAGACCGCAGATATCCATGCACATAGCCAAGAATTCACCGCGGCTGACGGTCTCATCGGGACGGAAAACGTACTTGCCGCCGACCATCTCACCGAGGAAAACGCCCTTTTCGGCAAGAAACACCGCCTCATAGCTCGAAACGTCGGAGTAGGTGACCTTCGTCTGCTGTTTTTTTATTTGAACAGTGACGGTTGCCTCAGCGGAAACGCCGCCCTTTGAGTCGATGGCGACGTACTTGAAGCTATCCTTGCCGCTCTTATTCTCCTTCGGCGCATAGGTGAACTCAGTACCGTCTACGGTAACGGTACCCTTCTTCGGTTCGACGGAGATCTTGTAGGTCACGCTGTCACCCTCGGGGTCGTGAGCGCGGAACGAAGATACGAGAGTGACGCCCTTATAAGTTTCGACGTTAAGATTCTCCGCAACCGGCGCGGCATTCTTAGCAGTAACCGAAACAGTAAGATAGTCAGCCGCAAATGCCGGAATCGAGAGAAAAAGGCACAGCGCGAGAAGGGCGGACAGAACGATACGCAAGCTTTTCATAAAATAACCTCCTATGGAATTGTATTTTCAGGGAAACACTGATTAAAGCCGGCTTCGGCGCTTTACGGCTCTTTTCCGCCGGAATTACTCAGTCCTTCCATAGCATTTCCCACAAATTGCGAATTATCAAAACTTTTTGTGAATAACCTTTACCAAAAGGAGGTAAATGCCATGACCTATGAAGGAAAAACTACTCGCCGCCGCAGAAAAAAACCGCAGGGCGGTGGCGGGATTGCGATACTCGTGCTTGCTTGGATAATCTTTGCCGTAGCCGGAGCGGCGTATCTCAGACCCGACCTCTTTGAGGGACTTGACTACCACTCCGCCGTCGAAACCCTCGGCACGGTCTTCAGAAGCGCTATCGGTGCTTGACGATCTTTTCTTCGCCGTCATCGCGGCGGCAGTTCATGAATTGGGACATATCGCGGCGATCTACGCCCTTGGCGGCAGGGTGGAGCGCTTCACCGCCGACCTCGGCGGGCTGAATATCCGCTACTGCGGCGGCTTTTCTCCGGCGCAGGACGCGCTCATCGCACTATCGGGGCCGGCAATGAATCTCGTAGTGGCGGTAATAAGCGCGCTTTTCGGCTTTTTCGGCGGGTATTTCATTGGAATAAACCTCGTTTTCTGCATTTTTAACCTCATTCCGATATCCATCCTTGACGGCGGCAGGATCGTCGCGCCATACCTCGGACACAGAGCGCTCTACCTCGACGTCGTGCTGATTACTGCGCTATTTATCCTCGGATTGCTCGTCTGGCGCGCGGCAGGCAATCCGACGATGGTCATCGCTTCCTTTATGATGCTCTTTCTCTGCTTGCAAAACAGAAGCTATTAGTGTAAAATAGCTCTATTAAATATACAGAGGAGCTTTGCCTTGAACGAGAAGCTTGAGCGAATCCTTCAAAGGGTGCAGAAGCCGTCGCGCTACACCGGCGGCGAATATAACGAGATAATTAAGGACAAATCCGAGGTCGACTTCCGCTTCGCCTTCTGCTTTCCGGATACCTATGAGATCGGAATGTCAAACCTCGGCGTGCGAATACTCTACGGCGCGCTGAACGCTATGCCGGGAGTGTGGTGCGAGCGAGTTTTCGCGCCCTGGGGCGATATGGAGGACGAGATGCGAAAGGCGGGCATTCCGCTCTATGCGCTCGAGTCCGGCGATAATGTCAGGGACTTCGACGTTGTGGCGTTTTCGCTCGGCTATGAGATGGCGTACACCTCCGTCCTTGACCTATTAGACCTCGCCGGACTTCCCATACATTCCTCGGAGCGCACATCGCTCACGCCGATAGTCATGGCGGGCGGCACAAGCTGTATAAACGCCGAGCCGATGACGGATTACATAGACCTCTTCCTCATCGGCGAGGGCGAGGAGCTCGACTGCGAGGTGGTGGAGCTTTTGCGCAAGGCCAAGCGCGAGGGCTGGACTAAGGCTCAGTATCTCACCGAGGCCGCAAAAATCGAGGGCGTCTACGTTCCCTCGCTCTATAACGTGACCTACAATGAGGACGGCACCGTGCGCGCCATCGAGGGAGATAAGGTTCGCAAGCGCGTAATAGAGAACCTTGACGAGGCGTATTACCCTTCAAAGACCATCGTACCGAGCACCGAGATAATCCACGATCGCGTGGTGCTTGAGGTCATGCGCGGGTGCATCCGCGGCTGCCGCTTCTGTCAGGCGGGCTATGCCTATCGCCCGGTGCGCCGCAGAAGCGCAGACAAGCTCCTCGAGATCGCAAAGGAGAGCCTTATCGACTCCGGTTACGAGGAGATAACGCTCTCGTCGCTCTCGACCTCGGATTTCAAGGGGCTCGGCGAGCTTGCGGACGGACTTCTTGACTTCTGCGAGCCGAGAATGATAAGCCTTTCGCTGCCATCCCTCAGAGCGGACAACTTCTCTATGGATCTCATGGAGAGAGTTCAGAAGGTGCGTAAGACCGGATTGACCTTCGCACCCGAGGCGGGCAGTCAGCGCCTGAGGGACGTAATAAACAAGAACGTCAGAGAGGAGGATCTCCTCCATTCCTGCGCTATCGCTTTTGCGGGCGGCTGGTCGACCCTTAAGCTCTACTTCATGCTCGGACTTCCGACTGAAACAGACGAGGACGTGCTCGCAATAGCCGACCTTGCCCACAAGGTGCAGGAGTGCTGGTATGAGAACACCCGCAACCGCGCAAGGGGACTGAAAATCACCGTTTCCACCTCGCTTTTCGTGCCGAAGCCGCACACGCCGTTCCAGTGGGAGCCGCAGATCGACTCCGAGACGTATCAGCATCGAGTGGGAATACTTAAAGAAGCGCTCAAAAAGGTCAGAAGCGTGACCTATAACTGGCACAACACCGAAATTTCACTTATCGAGGCGGTACTATCCCGCGGCGACAGAAGACTCGGCCCGGTTATCGAGGAGGTCTGGCGCAGCGGAGGGCGGCTCGAGGCGTGGAGCGAGTATTTTTCGCTCGAGCGCTGGCTCGAGTCGATGGAAAAGTTCGGGCTGAGCCCGGATTTCTACGCCTTCCGCAACAGAAAGTCGGACGAGGTGCTTCCGTGGGATATGATCGACCTCGGGGTAAATAAAAAGTACCTCGCAAGAGAGCGCGAGCAGGCGTACAAGGGCGTGATCACGCCGGACTGCCGCGTAAAATGCACCGGCTGCGGCGCCAACTGTCTCTTAAAGGAGCGTGACTGCGATGAGTAGGATTATTTTCAGAAAAGAGGGGAGAGCTAAGTACATCTCCCACCTCGACCTTATGCGAACGATGCAGCGCGTTTTCATCAGAGCCGGCGTTCAGATAAAGCACACAGAGGGCTTCAACCCCCACCCGTATATGGCGTTCGCACTGCCGCTTTCTGTCGGTATGGAGTCAGACTATGAGATCCTCGACTTCAAGCTCACCGGCGGCGCGGCTCTCGAGAAGCTTCCGGAGCTTATCACGCGCTTCTCACCCGAGGGGATAACCGTCCTCGAGGCGTATGACGAGGAGCGCAAGCTGAGAGATATGGCGTTTCTGCGCGTTACGATAAGACTCATCTACGATAACGGCGTGCCGGAGGGCGCGGCGGACAGGCTGAGAGAGCTTTACGCACGCCCTGAGCTCGTGGTGGAGAAGTTTTCAAAGGGCAAAATGAAATCTGAGGACATCGCGCCGATGATCGCCGAGGCGACATTTGCAGAGAAAGAGGGCGAGATAATCGTCGACGCGCTCCTCTCCGCGCAGACTCCGGCGCTCTCCCCGAACACGTTTCTCAATGCGATAGATACATATATTCCCGAGTTGAAACCCGATTTTGTCCGCGTGAGGAGAAAAATGCTGTACGATAAGGACAAAAAGGTGTTCAGATAATAAAGAAATGTAAAAAATCGCTTGACAATTTTCACCGCTTCACTTATAATACTTTAGCGCAACTATGGAAGGAAAAGTGCTATGAAGCTTGATCTTCGCAGTATAATTGACAGTGAGGGCTCGCGGCTTCCGTTCCGCTTTGAGGTGGACGACAGTGAGCTCGACTTCGATACGGTGACAGATTTTACCGCTCCCGTTATCTGCGAGGGAAGCGTCGAAAACCACGCCGGCGCGCTCAGCGCGGTCGGCTCGGTAGAAGCGAGCTTCAGCTGCGTTTGCGCCCGATGCCTCAGGGCGCTTGAAAAAAGCCTTTCCATTCCTTTTACAGCGTATCTCGCTGAGGAGCTTCAGGACGAGGATTCTGAAGATTATTACCTCATAGAGGGCGACGAGGTCGATATAGGCGAGGTTGCCCGTGACGCACTTGTGCTGAATATGCCCACGCGGTTTCTCTGCGATGAGGACTGCAAGGGTCTATGTCCCAAGTGCGGCAAAAACTTAAACGAAGGCCCCTGCGATTGCGGGGAAGACCAGGACCCCAGGTTGGCTGCGTTAGCACAGCTCCTGGAGAACTAAATTTATCAGGAGGTGTCATCATGGCAGTACCGAAGGGGAAAGTATCCAAGGCAAGGAGAGACAAGAGACGCGGCGGCAACTGGAAGCTTAAGGTTCCCGGTCTTGTTCCCTGCCCCAAGTGCGGAGAGCTTAACCTGCCCCACAGAGCTTGCAGAGCCTGCGGCAGCTACAACGGCCGTGAAGTCGTTGCTGTAGAAGCGAAATAAAGAAAAGCACAGAAGGATATCGAGCGGCGGGTATTGTTTACCCGCCGTTTTGCCTTAGAAAGGGGGAATTACCGGTGAAAAACAGAATAAGTGCGGTAAGACCCCACGCGCCCGCCTATCGCGCGGGGATCCGCCCGGGCGACAGACTTATCGCCATCGGCGGCAAGGAGATCCACGACATCCTCGACTATATGTACTACGGCTACGAGGACGACGCGATTTTTACAGTCGAGCATCCGGACGGCACAAGCGAGGATTTCGAGGTCAAAAAGGACTTCGGGCAGGACGCCGGGCTCGACTTTGAGGAATACCTCATGGATAAGGCGCGAAGCTGCGCCAATAACTGCATATTCTGCTTTGTCGACCAGCTCCCGGAGGGAATGCGCGATACGCTGTACTTCAAGGATGACGACGTGCGCCTGAGCTTTCTCACCGGGTCGTATATCACGCTCACGAATATGGGCGAGCGCGAGATCCAGCGCATAATAGATCTCAAAATCAGCCCGATAAACGTGTCGATACACACGATGAACAAGGCGCTGCGCTGTATGATGCTCGGCAACAAGAACGCCGGAAAGGGCGTCGATATAGTCCGCAGGCTCGCGGAGAACAATATCGAGATGAACTGCCAGATCGTCTGCTGCCCGGAGATCAACGACGGCGACGAGCTTCTGTATACTATGCGCGAGCTCGGCGCGCTCTATCCGAGCGTCAACTCCTGCTCCGTAATACCCGTCGGGCTGACGAAATTCCGCGACGGGCTATATCCCTTGAAGCCCTTTACAAAAGAACACGCTGCAGAAACGCTCGCTCTCGTCGAAAAATTTGGCGACGAGTGTATAGAAAAGTGCGGCTCGCGGATATTCTATCCGTCGGATGAGTTTTATCTCAAGGCCGGGCGCGATATGCCGGAGGAGGACTTTTACGAGGGCTATCCGCAGCTTGAAAACGGCGTCGGGCTGATACGCCTGATGATGACGGAGTTTCAGGAGGCGGTGGATTACTGCGAGGACAAGCCCAAGGGTACGCCCTTTAGTATGGCGACGGGCTGTGCCTCGAGCTTTATGCTGCGCGAGCTTTTAAAAATTGCCAAAACAAAGTGGCCGGAGATAAACGGCCGCGTCTATGAAATCAAAAACGACTTTTTCGGACACAGCATCGACGTTGCCGGGCTGATTACGGGGCGCGACCTCATAAATCAGCTAAAGGGTAAAGAGCTTGGCGAAAGAGTTTACATAACTAATCGTATGCTGAAGGACGGAGAGGAAATTTTCCTCGATGACATAACGCTCTCCGAGGCTTCGGAAGCGCTTGGTGTGCCGATAGTGCCGCTTGCGGGCTCCGGCGACGCCGTTCTCAGCGCTATGATGGATTGATAGGAGCATAATAAAATGAAACCCCTTGTTGCTATAGTAGGCAGACCGAACGTCGGAAAAAGTCTGCTCTTTAACCGCCTCGCCGGAAAGAGGCTCAGTATCGTTGAGGACACACCCGGCGTCACCCGCGACAGGCTCTACGCCGAGTGCGAGTGGGCGGGCAGAACCTTCGATATCGTCGATACCGGCGGTATCGAGCCGAACACCGATAACGAGATTTTAGCGTTTATGCGCTCGCAGGCGATGATGGCGGTCGAAACTGCCGACGTCATAGTTTTCGTCGGTGATATCACCACCGGTGTGACTGCGTCCGATAAGGACGTGGCGGCGATGCTTCTGCGAAGCGGCAAGCCCGTGGTGCTCGCTGTAAACAAAATGGACTCCACCGGCACAGTCGACCCGGAGATCTACGAGTTCTACGCTCTCGGGCTCGGCGACCCCATCGCCGTCTCGGCGGTACACGGCCACGGCACCGGCGACCTTCTTGACGAGTGCTTGAAGTATTTTCCGCCGGAAACCGAGATCACACCTGACGAGGGCACTATCTCCATCGCTGTCATCGGCAAGCCGAACGTCGGAAAATCGAGCATCATTAACCGCATTCTCGGCGAGGAGCGCGTTATAGTTTCAAACGTTGCAGGCACTACCCGCGACGCGGTGGACACGCCGTTTGAGAATGAGTACGGCAGGTATCTGCTGATCGACACCGCGGGTATGCGCAAAAAGAGCCGTGTTGACGATAAAATCGAGAAATACTCCGTCCTGCGCGCGCAGAATGCGATCGAGCGCAGCGACGTATGCCTTATTATGATCGACGGGCGCGACGGCGTTACCGAGCAGGATACAAAGGTCGCGGGCATGGCGCACGAGGCCGGCAAGGCGAGCGTTATCGTCGTGAACAAATGGGATCTCGTCGAAAAGGACGATAAGACGATGGATAAGATGCGCGAGAAAATCCGCGTCGACCTTGGCTTTATGCAGTACGCACCCATCGTGTTCGTCTCCGCGCTGACCGGACAGAGAGTTGACAGAATCTTTGAACTTGTGAATTATGTAAACGAGCAGAGCGCAACGAGAATCACCACCGGAATGCTCAATAACGTCCTTGCGGACGCGCAGGCGAGAGTTCAGCCGCCTACGGACAAGGGCAAGCGCCTCAAGATCTACTACATGACGCAGATCGGGGTAAAGCCGCCGCACTTCGTCATCTTTTGCAACGATGCCGAGCTGTTCCACTTCTCGTATCAGCGCTATCTTGAAAATCAGATCCGCGCGACCTTCGGGCTCGAGGGCACGCCGATCAGAATAACAATCCGTCAGAAGGGTGACGAATCGTGAGCAAAAACAGTGCTTCCGGTGAGCTTTTTGATGCAATAAAGGCGAAAATCAGCAGGTTTGACGCGGTGATTTTTTCATCTGCGCTTGTGATGGCGCTCCTTACGCATCTGTATATGTTCACAAACAAGCTTATAAACCACGATGACATCGACGGGCTTTTCAGCGATCTCAGCTTCGGGCTGAGCTCGGGAAGATGGCTGCTGTATCCGATAAGCAAGCTCTCGGCGGGCTTCTCAAGCCCGTGGCTGAACGGACTTCTCGGTGTTCTGTTTCTCTCCGTTGCGATACTCTTTACAGTCAAGGCGCTCGGGATAAAAAACTATCTTCCGGCGCTCACGGCTTCGCTTACGCTTGCCGCGTGGCCGGTCGTAGCCTCGACTTACAGCTATATGTTCTGCTCGTATCAGTATCTTGTAAGCCTTGCGCTTGCCTCAATAGGCGCGTGGCTTATTTTGCGCGGCGACGTTAAGAGTCTTGTTGCCGGAGGTATCTGCATCGCTCTCGGTATGGGCTGCTATCAGACGTATTTCGGCTACGCCGTCGCGCTTTGCGTTCTCGGGCATATCCTCGGAATGTGCGAGGGAAGATGGGGCGATGCGAAAAAGGCGCTCTTTGCCGCGCTCAGAAGCGTTGCGGCGCTCGCCGGCGCGATGGTAAGCTACTTTATCGTTCTGCGGCTCATGCTTTTTATAACGGGCACCACGCTGACGGATTATCAGGGCATCAACGAAATGGGCAAGGCAGGCATATCTGAGATGCTGGGGAGAGTGCTCAGAGCTTACCGAAGCTTTTTTGATTTCTACAAAAATCCGTACGGGATTTTCCACAACGTGCTGATCGTTCTCGCCTCCCTCGGACTTGTATCATTTGCAATCTACGCGGTCTGGTGCGTTGCTTCGCGCAAAATCTATAAAAATGCGGGGCTTTTGGCACTTATTATTGCGGCGATTGCCATATTTCCGCTCACTTGTGCGCTCATTTACGTTATGACCGGCGGAGAGGTGCATTTTGTTATGATGTACTCCTTCGTGCTTCCGCTTGTTCTGCCGGCGGTCATCGCTGACAGAATAGACTTTTCGACGAAGCGGACTATGAGCCTCGTCCTCTGCGCGGCTCTTTTATGCGTGAGCCTCGCCTCCGGCTATGAGGGCGTGCTCATAACGAACAGAGCGTATCTTCTGCTCGACCTGCAGGAGAAGAATACCTCGGAGTACTTTACCGTTCTCAGGACAAAAATCGAACTGTGCGAGGGCTACACGCAGTCTACGCCGGTGGCGCTTTTCGGGCGCTTCACTCAGCCGAATTACCTGCCCGACCCTCATATGACGGGCTTCCTCTTCGGAGATTACGCGCTCAATATGTATTCCTACTGGGCTTATCTTCAGTATTTCCACGGCTTTTCGATGCAGTACGCAGACGCGCAGGCGCGGGATGCGATACTCTCGAGCGAGGAATACGCTCAGATGCCGGTCTACCCCGCGGAGGGCTCGATCAGAAATATCGGCGGCGTTATCGCCGTAAAACTTGGAGAGGAGTAATGCCTTGCTCAGCGTTGTGATACCCTCGTATAACGAGGAGAAGATGATACCGGTCACTGCGGAAACTATAGGGAGCATACTCAGCGGCGCCGGAATAGAGTATGAGCTCATCTTTGTGGATGACGGCTCGAAGGACGGCACCTGGAGCGCAATATGCGAAGAGAGCGAGAAGGACAGCGGCGTTGTCGGACTGCACTTTTCCCGCAACTTCGGCAAGGAGGCGGCAATGTTCGCCGGACTTGAACGGGCGAAGGGCGACTGCGTTGCGGTCATCGACTGCGACCTTCAGCACCCGCCGGAGAAGCTCTGCGAGATGTACGCTCTATGGAAAGACGGCTATGAGGTTGTCGAGGGCGTCAAGGAGGACAGAGGCATGGAATCCGGTATGCACCGCTTCGCCGCCAACGCCTTTTACGGCATAATCTCCGGCCTTACCGGAATGGATATGGCAAACGCCTCGGACTTCAAGCTCCTCGACCGGAAGGTCGTCGATACGCTCAACAATATGCCGGAGCGCAGCGTTTTCTTCCGCGCGCTGAGCCATTGGGTCGGCTTTAAGACCGCCTCCGTCAGCTACTGCGTGCGAGAGAGAACCGCGGGCGAATCGAAGTGGTCGACAAAGGCGCTCATAAAATACGCGCTGACGAATATTTCCTCGTTCTCAGCCGCGCCTCTCCAGCTCGTGACGTGGCTCGGCGTGGCGTTTCTTGTCTTTGCACTCGTGCTCGGCGTACAGACCATCGTGCGCTACGTCGGCGGTACTGCGCTCGAGGGCTTTACAACGGTCATTCTGCTGATTCTCATCTCAGCCGGACTGATCATGGTGTCGCTCGGCATCATCGGCTTTTATATCGCAAAAATCTACGATGAGATAAAGGGCAGACCGAGATATATAATCAGTGAAGAGAGAAGGAAAAGATGATGGATGAGCCGCGCATTTACCCCTATCTTGAAAAGCTTGTTCCGAAGCCGCTGAGGCCGCTGACGTACAAATACCGCCAGTTTCTGAGCTACGCCTTTTTCGGCTTTGCCACGACGGCGGTCAACTTTATAATCTATTACCCGCTGAGCCTTATTCTGCCATATCTTGCGGCAAACCCGATAGCGTGGTTCGGCTCGGTGGTGTTCTCCTACTGGGTCAATAAGACCTTTGTGTTCTCCTCGCCCTCATGGGATATTAAGACGGTTGCGAAGGAGTTCCTTCCCTTCGCAGGCGGAAGAGTAATCTCCCTCGGGGCGGAGGAGGTAGTGCTCTACATAGGCACAGAGCTTATCGGTGTGCCGCATGGTATTACAAAGTTTGCCGCAGCCTGCCTTGTAGCGGTTATGAACTACTTTTTTGCGAAGATTTTTGTGTTCAAGAAGAAATAAAAAAATCCCTCATCCAAACCGGATGAGGGATAATTCTTTTTTGGCGAGATCAGACAGCGCGCTGCACTTTTCCGCTGCGGAGGCATCTTGTGCAGACGTAAACGTGACGGGGAGAGCCGTTCACAACAGCCTTGACACGCTTGACATTGGCTTTCCAGGTTCTGTTAGATCTCCTGTGAGAGTGGCTGACCTGAATGCCGAACGCCACGTCCTTGCCGCAAAATTCACACTTTGCCATTTCACGCACCTCCTCTTAAAATCTACCATTTAACCATCGCGCGATGGGGGTTAATCTTAAATAGCTAACATATAATAGCAGAATAAATCGGAAATTGCAAGTAAATTTTTAAAAAAGATAAAAGATTATTTTGCCGGCCTCATAAAGACTTGTAAATTCAGGAAAAATACAATATAATATACATTGAATTGTTATGTATTCGAGGAGGCGCACACCATGGAAGAAAACGGCGGAATGCTCTTAAAGACCCTCGTCGAGGAGATCGGCCTGCAAATCGTTCATAAGTCCACGGACTACGACAGTAAGATGATAACGAACTCTGTAATCAACCGCCCGGGACTTCAGCTTGCCGGCTTTTATGATTACTTCCCTCCGAAGAACATCCAGATCATCGGCAAAATCGAAAATGCCTATCTCATGCAGTTTTCCTCTGCCGATAGGCTTGAGAAGTTTGACCGGCTTTTTTCCACCGGCATACCCGCGCTGCTCATAGCGCACGATACCGAGATACTTCCGGAGTGCCTCAAGGCGACGGAGATCCACGATATAACCATACTCAAGAGCCAGAAGGAGACGAGCGAGCTTATCGTTTCGATGATCTCACGCCTCAAGGATGAGCTTGCGCCCTCCATCACGCGCCACGGCGTTTTCGTCGAGATCTACGGAGAGGGAATCCTCATTGTCGGCGACAGCGGAATCGGAAAATCCGAGGCGGCGATCGAGCTTATTAAGCGCGGTCACAGACTGATTGCGGACGACGCCGTGGTTATAAAGCGCGTCGACTCCAAGACTCTTATGGGCTCCGCGCCAGAGCTTATCCGCAACTACATCGAGCTGAGAGGCATCGGAGTGGTCGACGTCAGGCGCATTTTCGGTCTTTCCAGCGTAAAATGGACTGAGAAGATCGACCTCATCGTTCAGCTCGAGACGTGGAGGCCAGGCACTGAGTACGACCGCATCGGCAACGAGTACCACTATATGGACATTCTTGACGTCAAGGTGCCGCATATAACCATACCCATTCAGCCGGGGCGCAATCTCGCAGTTATCCTTGAGGTAGCGGCGATGAACAACCGCCAGAAGCGCCAGGGCTACGACTCAGCGAAGGAGTTTGCTGAGAGGATCGACCACTACTTTGACACCTTGCAGGGGTGATGTTTTGCAGATACTCAGAAATGAACCGATGAAAAACCGCACTACCCTCCGTATAGGAGGAACTGTGCGAGAGCTGATCATTCCGGAGAGCGAAGAGGAGCTTCTCCGGTGCGCTGACCGCGCAGATCTGATCCTCGGCAGGGGATCAAACCTCCTCGTTGCTGACGGGGAGCTTGATATTGCCGTCGTCAGCACAGAAATGCTGCGCGAAATAACCTTTGACGGCGATTCGGTCACCGCCGGCGCCGGCGTTACGCTCACCGAGCTTGCGGTGAAGTGCGCTGAAAAGGGACTCGGCGGGCTCGAATTTGCCCACGGCATACCCGGCTCGGTCGGCGGCGCGGTTTTTATGAACGCCGGAGCCTACGGCGGCGAGATGAAGGATGTTATCACCTCCGTCCGCGCGATAATCGGCGGTGAGCTTATCGATATTCCGAACTCTGACTGCGGCTTTTCTTACAGAGCCTCGCGCTTTCAGAGAAGCGGCGTTGTTGCATCAGCGACCTTCAAGCTGACAGAGCGCGATAAGGACGAGATTCGCGCGAGGATGCGTGAGCTCAGTGAGAAGCGAAGAGAGAGGCAGCCGCTGGAGTACCCCTCGGCGGGATCGACCTTCAAGCGACCTGAGGGATATTTTGCCGCGGCGCTCATCGACGAAGCGGGACTTAAGGGCGCCTCGGTCGGCGGAGCGCAGGTATCGGAGAAGCACGCGGGCTTTCTCATTAACCGCGGCAGCGCAAGCTTCGATGACTTCGCGTCGCTTATGGAAATGGTACAGAGAGAGGTTTACTCACGCTCGGGCGTGATGCTCGAGCCGGAGGTCAGAATCATAAAATAAAAGAGAGATAACTATGGAGATACTCATAATTTCCGGTCTTTCCGGCGCGGGCAAGAGCCGCGTTGCGGCGGCGCTGGAGGATCTTGACTTTTACTGCGTGGACAATATGCCCGTTTCGCTAATCCCGAAGTTTGCCGAGCTCTGCACCGCGACGCGCGGGCGCTACGACAGAGTTGCACTTGTTACCGACGTGCGCAGTCGCGAGAGCTTTGACGAGCTGTTCGAGGCGCTCGACGAGCTCATTACCCTCGGCTTTCAGTACAAGATACTCTACGTCGACGCAACGGTGGAGACGATAGTCAAGCGCTATAAGGAGACTCGCCGCCGCCATCCGCTGGACTCAGAGGGCGTAAGCCTCGAATCTGCGGTGCATAAGGAGATAAAAATCCTTGAGCAGGTGCGTATACGCGCAGACTATGTCATCGACACAACCGGGCTCACCCTCGGCAGACTTCAGCGCACGCTCAGAAGAATGTTCGGATCACAGGAGGACAAGGGCATCAAGGTCAGTGTGATGAGCTTCGGCTACAAGCACGGCCTGCCCATTGAGGCGGATATCGTCTTTGATGTGCGCTTTCTTCCAAACCCGTTCTACGTTGCGGAGCTGATGAATAAGACGGGGCAGGACAAGGACGTGCGCGATTATGTTTTCCAGACGGGACAAGCCGACGCGTTCCTCAAAAAGCTTGAGGATATGCTCGCTTTCCTTATGCCGAACTATGAGGAGGAGGGCAAGCTCTCGCTGACTATCGCAATCGGCTGCACCGGCGGACATCACCGCTCAGTCGCTGTGAGCGAGGCGCTGGCGGAATTCTTCGCCTCGAAGGGCTACGTCACCGAATGCCTGCACAGGGATATCGACAAATGAGCTTTTCCGGACGTGTTAAGGCGGAGCTGTGCCGCCTCGAAACCGGCACTCGCGCCATAGCCTCGGCGGAGTGCTACGGCATACTGCTCTATGCCAACACCTTTGATGAAAACAGAATAAAAATCGTCACAAGCTCAGAGGATTTCGCAAACCGTCTCAAAAAGCTCTTCAAAAAGGCATTCGGCGTGAGCTTCGACGCCGTTGAGGACGGCAAAAAGCTGACTCTCGTCATCGAGAAGCCGGAGAAGCTCAGCGCCATTCTCGGCGCCTTCGGCTATGAGAAGCTCGGGGCGCACCATATAAATCTCGGCGCAATAGAGGACGATGGCGCGCGTGAGGCGTTTCTGCGCGGCGCGTTTCTGTCGGGCGGGTCGGTGACAGACCCTGAAAAGAGCTACCATCTCGAGCTCAGCACCGACCACTACTTTGTCGGGCGCGAAATCGGCGCGCTTTTGCAGGATATGGGCTTTGAACCGGGCTCAGTTCAGCGCGGCGGCAACTATGTGACGTATTTCAAGGCATCAAACGTCATTGAGGACTTTCTCACGACCATAGGCGCCTCAGTCTCCGCGATGGAGATAATGCAGAAAAAGATCGAAAAGGATATGACGAACACAGTAAACCGCAAGGTAAACTGCGACACCGCGAACGTCCTCAAAACCGTCATGGCGTCGGCGGCGCAGATTGACGCGATCGCGAAGATACGGGAGAGGGGCGCCTTTGACGCGCTTCCCGAGAAGCTAAAGGAGGCGGCGGCGCTGAGGGAGGCAAATCCCGAGATGCCGCTCAGCGAGCTGTCCCGCGAGGCGGGCATATCCAAGCCCGGCCTCAGCCACAGACTCAGGAAATTGATCGAAATTTCAGATGATCTCGGAGAGTGAGAAAAATGAAAAAAACAGCCCTTCTGATTGCTCTGATGTTCGTAATTTCGTCTTTTTTTGTACCGAATGCTTATGCGAAGGATCTCGAGGAATGCCACCATTGTGACGGCTCCGGAAAATACGCTTGCCTTAACTGCCATAACGAGATATGGATTGTCTGCGACCTCTGCGGCGGCGCGAAAACTATTGTCTGCGAGGATTGCGGAGGAGTCGGATGGAAAACCTGCCCAAGCTGCGGCGGCGATGGATATCTCCGCAGCGGTGACGGTACGATCCCACCGGATGCCGAGCCTGGCTCCTGCGGTAACTGCGGCGGCAGCGGAAGGCTTGAATGCTGGAGCTGCCATTGGGCGGGGGGTGTTAACTGCACAAGATGCGGCGGCGCCGGCGGGCGGGACTGCGACAAGGACGAGTGCGTCATAGCCCGCGCACACGATTGGAAATGCCCCTTCTGCATGGGAACTGGATATCTCCTTACAAATTTCTGGCCCGGAGAAAATGACGGCGTTCAGAATATGCCGTCTGCCGGAGACCTGATATGGAAAAACGGAAAATCAACGACCTACGGCGGCTCATCAACGAGCAGCAATTCAACACCTCAGAACGAGCCTTCGCCGCAGACTGAACCGGAGCCTCAGAACGAGCCTTTGCCGCAGACTGAACCTTCGCCGGAAACTGAACCGGAACCGCAGAACGAGCCGTCGCCGGAGGCTGAACCTTCGCCGATTGATGAGCCTTTATCTCAGCCTGAGCAGGAGCCGACGGAGAAATTGCCGGAGTACATCAGTGAAATCATCGTTGGGACGGAGAGCATGACAAGCCCGGAGAGGGAGGCTTACAATTCGCTTGACGACACAGAGCGGGCTGAGAAGCTCAGAGAGGCGGCGGAGATAATCTCTACTGCCGAGCCTCAGAGGGCAAACGAGGCGCTCTCGTCGGTCCTTGAGGGTATTGCGGCAAGGTGCGGCAGGTCCGCTGAGGACGCCAGAATTATGCCCATAAGCTTTACGGGACATCTCAATCTCGGATTTCCGGTGAGAGTGGCTGTTTCCATACCGCAGGGAGCGCTTGACGGGGGCGGTAATATCACAGTATTCCATGCTGTTGAGGAAAACGGAGCAATAACGGGCATTGAAAACCTCGGCAGAGCGGAATACATGACCTATCCGGATGGATATATAAGTGGGATCGTATTCTATACCACCGGATTTTCGGATTTCTTCACGATAGCTGAGGAGCTTTCATCGAAAGCTGAGCTTCCGTCAAGCGAAAATACTCCGTCTGATACAGAGATTTCTGAACCGGAGCATACAGAGAGTGCGTGGGTTGCCGAGAATAAGGAAATACCGGGCTGGATAATCCCGGTTACAGCGGTGACAGCACTTGCCACCGCTGCGGTGATCGCTGTGCTGACTGTTAAGAAGAAAGGATAAACCTATGTTCACACACCTGCACGTCCACACCGAGTACAGCCTGCTTGACGGCGCCAACAGAATAAAGGACCTCGTGGCGCGCGTAAAGGCCATGGGGCAGACAGCCTGCGCCATCACCGACCACGGCGTTATGTACGGTGCTGTGAGCTTCTACAAGGAGTGCAAAAAGCAGGGGATAAAGCCGATAATCGGCTGCGAGGTCTACGTCGCGCCGCGCACGCGATTTGATAAGGACGCTTCGACCGACCGGGAGAGATTTCACCTTATTCTCCTCTGCAAGAACGAGACGGGCTACCACAACCTCTGCGCTCTCGTATCAGCGGGCTTTACCGAGGGCTTTTATATGCGCCCGAGGGTAGATTTAGACCTTCTCAGAGAGCACCACGAGGGGCTGATCGCGCTCTCCGCGTGCATTCAGGGCATCGTGCCGAAGCTTATTATCCGCGATGATTACGAGGGTGCGAAGAAAACAGCCCTAATGTACCGCGACATTTTCGGCGAGGGAAACTACTATCTCGAGCTCCAGGATCACGGCATTCTCGACGAGAAAAAGGCGTCGGCGGGGCTTATACGCCTCTCAAAAGAAACGGGGATCCCGCTCGTCTGCACGAACGACGCACACTATCTGACATCGTCCGACGCCTACGCGCAGGATGTACTGATGTGCATACAGACCGGCAAAAATCTCGACGATACGGACAGAATGCGCTTCGATACGACGGAGCTGTATATGAAGACCGAGGCCGAGATGCGCCGGCTCTTTCCGGACAATCCCGAGGCCTTTGACAACACGAACGAGATCGCCGATAAGTGCAATCTTGATTTCGAGTTCGGACACTACAAGCTGCCGGAGTTCAAGCTGCCGGCAGGCGAGACAAGCTCGCGCGACTACCTTCGCAAAAAGTGCGAGGAGGGGCTGCTCAAAAAGTACGGTTCCGACCGGCCGGAGGTAAAAAAACAGCTCGATTACGAACTTGATATGATCGAGAAGATGGGCTTTACCGACTATTTTCTCATCGTTCAGGACTTCGTTATGTTCGCAAAGAACGCAGGCATACCAGTCGGCCCCGGGCGCGGAAGCGCTGCGGGCTCGGTTGTCAGCTACTGCCTTAACATAACTGAGGTCGACCCCATCAAATATTCGCTTTTCTTCGAGCGCTTTCTCAATCCTGAGCGCGTGAGCATGCCTGATATCGATATGGACTTCTGCGAGCGCCGGAGAGGCGAGGTCGTGGACTACGTCAAGCGCAAGTACGGCGAGGATCACGTCGCACAGATAGTGACCTTCAACACTCTCAAGGCGAAAAATGCCGTCAGAAGCGTATCCAAGGTGCTCGGCCTCACATTTCAGGAGGAAAACGAGCTTGCAAAGGCGATACCGAACGTCCTCAAGGTAACGATAAAGGACGCGCTCGAAAACTCCAAGGCTTTCCGCGAGATGTACGACGCCGACGAGCGCTACCGTAAGGTAATCGACACCGCCCGCGCCATCGAGGATATGCCGAAGGATACCGGCACCCACGCGGCAGGCATCGTAATAACGAAAAACCCCGTTGTGAGCTACGTTCCGCTCGCGCTCAGCAAAAAGGATAACACCATCGCAACGCAGTACGTTATGACTACGCTCGAGGAGCTCGGACTTCTCAAGATGGACTTCCTCGGTCTGCGAAATCTGACAATCATCGACGACGCGGTGAAAACTATACGCAAAGCAGTACCGGATTTTGATATAAGAACGATACCGGACGACGATAAGGCAACCTACAAAATGCTCCAGGACGGGCGCACAAGCGGCGTTTTCCAGCTTGAGAGCACCGGCATGACCGGCGTATGCGTGAGTCTCAAGGCAAAGAGCATCGAGGATATCACCGCCGTCATCGCGCTCTACCGACCCGGCCCGATGGATTCCATTCCGCGCTTTATTGAATTTTCGCAGCACCCGGAGAAGATAAAATACAAGCACCCGATGCTCGAGCCGATACTCAACGTGACCTACGGCTGCATCGTATATCAGGAGCAGGTCATCGAGATAATGCGCCGCCTCGCGGGCTTCAGCATGGGTCAGGCGGACCTCATACGCCGCGCTATGAGCAAGAAGCACAAGGACGAGATCGAGCGCGAGCGAGTGACCTTCATTCACGGCGATGAAAAGCGCGGAATCTGCGGCGCCGTCGCCAACGGAGTGCCCGCAGACGTCGCGAACAGCATCTACGACGAGATAATCGACTTTGCGGAATACGCCTTTAACAAGGCGCACGCAGTGAGCTATGCCATTGTCTGCTACCAGACGGCGTACTTAAAGTGCCACTATCCGCGCGAGTATATGGCGGCGCTCCTCTCGAGCGTGCTTGACCTGCCTGAAAAGGTGGCGGAGTACACAGCTGAGATAAAGGATATGGGCATTGAGCTCTTGCCGCCGGACGTAAACGAGTCAGACAACCGCTTCACGGTTTCCGGCGAGCATATACGCTACGGGCTTGCCGCTGTGAAGAACATCGGCTCGAAGTTCATCGAGACCGTTATGGCGGAGCGCGAGGCGCGGGGAAATTTCTCATCCTTTGAGGATTTCTGCGAGAGAATGTACGGCACAGAGCTTAACCGCCGCGCCGCTGAGAGCCTTATTAAGGCGGGCGCGTTCGACTCTCTCGGCTTAAACCGCAAGCAGCTTATGCAGATATGCCCGCTTGTGCTCGACTCCGTAGCTGACAAGCGCCGCAAGAACGTGGAGGGTCAGCTCGACCTTTTCGGCTCTGCGGAGTCAGACGAGGGCGCGATGGCGTCGATAAAGGTGCCGGATATCGAGGACTTCACGCACATCGAGCGCATGGCTATGGAGCGCGAGGTGACGGGTCTCTATCTCTCCGGTCACCCGATGGATAACTACCGCGACAGATTGAAGCGCGCCGGCGCCGTCGCGATAGGCAGGATTATGAGCGAATTTGCGCCGGATAATGAAAATCAGACGCTTCAGGATAATGACAGCGTGCTTATCGCCGGCGTTGTGAACGACGTCAAGCACAAGCAGACGAAAAACGGCGGCATGATGGCGTATGTCACGGTTAACGATGGCACGGGAGATATAGAGCTTCTTGTTTTCAGCAAGGTGCTCGAGGAGAGCCAGAGGATACTTGAAAACGACGCGCTCGTTTACGTTCGCGGCAGGCTTTCGGTGCGCGATGAGAAGGCGCCGCAGATAGTCGCAAACGAGATAAAGAGCATAGAAACGCTTGCCTCACCGTTGAGAGAGCCTATAAGAACCGAGAAAAAGCCCGGCGCGAAGCTCTACCTGCGCGTTGCGAAGGAATCAGCGGGCGTGAAGGAGAAGCTCCGTCAGCTCCTCACGATGTTCGAAGGCGAGACGGAGCTCATACTCTTCTTTGCCGACACCGGTAAGAAATACCGCCTCTGGTGCCTCATGCACGACGCGCTCATAGACGAGCTGAGAGAGCGCTTCGGAGAGGAAAACGTGGTGATAAGATGATTTACAAGAGAGCTTTCACGCTGAAAAACGGCGAAAGCGCGACAGTGCGAAGCGCACTCGAAGAGGACGCTGAGGAGATAGTCCGGCTTTTCAAAGCCTGCCGCGAGGAGACGGATTTTCTCCTCTCATACAATGAGGAATCGAAGCTCACGCCAGACATGGAGCGCGAGATAATTGCCGGAATGAACTCATCTGAGAGAAGCGCGCTCTTAGTTATTGAGTGCGGCGGCGTTATAGCCGGCACCGCGGGCTTTTCCGAGGTGCGCGACAGGATAAAGCTGCGCCACAGAGCGTCCTTCGGTGTGAACGTTCTGCGCGACTACTGGGGTCGCGGGCTCGGAAGAGCGCTTGTGGAGGCGGTTATCGATTGTGTGAAAGAGGCAAGGTACGAGCAGCTCGAGCTCGAGGCAGTAGCTGAAAACGAGCGCGCCGTCGGGCTGTATAAAAGCCTCGGCTTTACCGAGTACGGGCGAAATCCGCGCGGTTTCAGAACGCGCTCCGGAGAGTATCAGGAGCTTATCGAAATGAGAATGGAACTTTAAGATGGATTACTTCAACATATCCCTCCCCGAGCGGGAGATAAACAAGATACCTATGCTTGCCCTCGCCCACATCGGCGACGGAGTATTCGAGCTTATGGTGCGCTCAAGGCTCATACTTGAGGGCAAGACGAGAGTTAACGACCTGCACCGCGCCTGCGTGAAAATAGTCGCGGCGACAAGTCAGGCAAAGCGCATGGAGAGGCTCTTGCCGCACCTCACAGAGGAGGAGCTTGCCGTTTTCAGGCGCGGGCGCAACGCAAAGGTCAATTCCGTGCCTCACGCCGCCTCGGTGCGAGAGTATCACGAGGCTACGGGGTTGGAGGCACTTTTCGGCGCGCTGTACCTCAGAGGCGAGAAGGCGCGCCTTGACGAGCTTTTTTCTATAGCGATGGAGGAACAGAATGAGAATAACGAGCCCGCTTCTCTCGAAGCTGATCTATGAGATAGCGGATTTTGCCGTGGGCGGCAGGATAGAGAAGGTCATCCAGCCCTCGCGCGCTGAAATAGTGCTGACTATAAAGAGCGGCAGAGGCCGCCGCGACCTCTACATCGGCTCCGCCGGCGGTGCGGCAAGGGTAAACCTCACCCGCGCGGATTACGATAAGCCCTCCGAGCCGCCGATGTTCTGTATGCTTTTACGCAAGCATCTCGTCGGCGCAAGGATAGAGGCGATAACACAGCCGAACGGCGACAGGATCGCTGCCTTCGACCTTCTCGCTCCGGGGATGTTCGGTGAGGGCGAAAAGCGCAGGCTTATCTGCGAGCTGTTCGGCAGAGCGGTGAACGTCATACTCACGGACGGCGACGGCGTGATAACCGACTGTCTGAGGCGCGTCGGCTCCATCGAGGAGGAGCGGGCGATACTGCCCGGCATGAAGTACCGCGAGCCGGAAAAGCCCGCGAGAGCCGACCTCGAGGCGCCGGAGAAGCCGGAGAAGTTTGACTCCTACAACGACTGGGTGGACGATTTCTTCCGCGAGAAGGCCGCGTCCGAGCGCAAAACGCGCCTTACGGGCGACCTCTACCGCGAGATACGCCGACTGCGCGACAGAACAGAGCGCAGATTGGAGGCACAGCGCAGCGAGCTTTACTCCGCCGGAGAGCGCGAATACACGCGCGAGTGCGGCGACATCATAACCTCGAACCTGCACGCTATGAAAAAGGGTCAGAGCGTGCTTGTCGCAGAGGACTACTATCGCGGAGGAATGCGCGAGATAAAGCTCGACCCCCTGAAAACTCCGCAGGCAAACGCGGCAAAATATTACAAGGATTATGTAAAGCAGCGCAACGCCGAGGAGCATCTGACAAGCCTTATAGCAAGCGGAGAGGAGGAGCTCGACTACCTCAATTCCGTGCTTGAAGAGATACAGAGAGCCGAAAAAGAGCGCGATATAATTGAAATCCGCCACGAATTGCAGGAAACCGGTATTCTCCGCAGACCGCGGTCAAAGAAGCCGGAGAGATTCAAGGCGGACGAGCCTATGAGATTTATGTCAACCGATGGGCTTCTCATCAGGGTAGGGCGCAACAACGTGCAGAACGATCTTCTGACGCTCAAAAACTCCGCAAAAACCGACCTTTGGCTGCATACGCAGAAGATACACGGAAGCCACGTCGTCATTTCGGCAAACGGCTCCGACGTGCCGGAGACTACCATAGTTGAGGCGGCGGCGCTTGCGGCGTACTACTCCGGCGCGAGGGGTGCGACGAAGGTGCCGGTGAACTACGCGCTCATAAAATACGTCAAAAAGCCTGCCGGAGCAAAGCCCGGCATGGTTATTTATACAAATTACAAGACAGTGATAGCGGAACCGGGGGTGCGGGATGGACTTAAAAACCTCAAATGAGATAATAGCGCGGCTCGAGCGCGAGTACCCGATAGCGGAGTGTACGCTCGACTATAACGAGGCGTACCACCTGCTTGTGAGTGTGCGCCTTGCGGCGCAGTGCACCGACGCACGGGTCAATATGGTCACGCCGGCGCTCTTTGAGAAGTACCCGACGCCCTATGAGATGGCGGAGGCTTCTGTTGAGGACGTCGAGAGCTATATAAAAAGCACCGGCTTTTACCACGGAAAGGCGCGCGATATAGTTGCGGCGGCGCAGATGCTCGTGCGCGATTTTGACGGTAAGGTGCCGGATAATATGGACGACCTTCTGAAGCTCCCCGGCGTCGGGCGCAAGAGCGCGAATCTCATCCTCGGCGACGTCTACGGCGTGCCGGGGTCGGTTGTGGTAGATACCCACTGCATACGTCTCACGCGCAGGCTCGGCTACCACACGCTCAAGGAGCCGGAGAAGATTGAATACATACTGCGCGATATACTGCCTGCGGACAAGGCAAACGACTTCTGCCACAGAATGGTGATGCACGGCAGGGCGGTCTGCGACGCGAGAAAGCCGAATTGCGAGGGCTGCTGCCTAAACGATATTTGCCCGAAAATCGGCGTATGATGAGGTGAAAAAATGGATTTTGACGCAATTTTATCCGAAATTCTGACCTACGGCGACTTTGAGGAGATCGAAGAGGAGGATAATTCCTACTCTGAGCTCAAATACCCGAAGCTTCTTCCGATGATGAAGATGTACCCGAAGCGCTACACACTGCGCAACTTTGGACAGATTTTTACGATGAAAACAACCGGCCCGATGGGTATGGAGCTTCTGACGATATCATTCTGCCCGGGCGAGGGGTGCGAGGTGCCGTTTTTGCTCATCGACTGCATGAAGGTCGGCAAAAAGCGCACGGTGTTCGTCGAGTATTACGACTGCACAGCGGAAAAGCCGAAGCGCGAGGAGCTGTGCGCTGTTTGGGAGCGGTATAAAGACCTCCCGGACTACGATGAAAAGCCACACTGGTATGTCTCCGAGCGCGCGCCCTATTCGCTCATAAAGGGCGGCGAGGGCAGAGATGAGGAGCTCAGCGCAATGGTGCTCGAGAGCGCGGGAGTGTATCTCAGCGCAGTGCTCGAGGCGAAGAAGAGCGATAAAAATCTCCCGGGGCTCAGAGCCTTCCGCGAGAGGATGATACGCGAGGGCAACCCAAGCTCCGATATACTGAATAAGACCCTCGGCAAGTCGGGGAGCGAAAAGTTCTTCAAGGAATGGATAATGAAGATAGGTGACTGAATTTGTATAGACCCTTAGCAGACGAAATAAGACCGCAAACTCTCGACGAGGTTTACGGCCAGCAGCATATTCTGGGCGAAAACGGGCTCCTGCGGCGCATTATAAGCTCCGGGAGCATACCGAATATGATATTCTATGGGCCATCCGGCTCGGGAAAGACGACGGTTGCGAACATCATCGCCCGCGAAACAAAACGAGAACTGCGAAAGCTTAACGCGACGACGGCGTCGCTCTCGGACATACGCGACATTATCGAGGAGCTCGACACCATGCTTGTGCCGAACGGGATTCTTCTATACCTCGACGAGATACAGTACTTCAATAAAAAGCAGCAGCAGAGCCTGCTTGAATTTATCGAAAACGGCAAGATAACGCTAATCGCATCGACCACCGAAAACCCGTATTTCTACGTCTACAACGCCGTTTTGTCGCGCTCGACTGTCTTTGAGTTCAAGGAATTAAAGGCGGAGGACGTCGAAAAGGCTGTAATTCGCGCCTGCGGAATTATGGAAGAGCGCGTTGGCACACCGGCGCAGATAGAGGAGGGCGTGACCCGTCACATCGCCGCGACCTCATCGGGCGACGTGCGAAAAGCGCTCAACTCCGTAGAGCTCCTCTTTACCGCGGCGCCGGTGCGCGGCGGAAGGCTTCAGATCACCCTCGCGGATGCTGAGACGGTCAGCCAGAAGAGCGCAATGCACTATGACCGCGACGGCGACAGCCATTTTGACTCTGTTTCGGCGCTGATGAAAAGCCTGCGCGGCTCCGACCCGGACGCGGCTCTGCACTATCTTGCGCGGACGCTCTCAGCGGGCGACCTGCCCGGCGCTTGCCGCAGGATACTTTGCTCAGCCTCTGAGGATATAGGGCTTGCCTACCCGCAGGCAGTGCCGATAGTCAAGGCGTGCGTGGATTCGGCGCTCCAGCTGGGACTGCCGGAGGCGCGGCTTCCGCTTGCGGAGGCGGTGATTCTCCTCGCAACGGCGCCGAAGTCGAACTCTGTGGTGACGGCGATAGACAAGGCGATGAGCGACGTCGAGCGCGGCAAGGCGGGGCCAATACCGCGCGAGCTGCAGAACGTACACGCCGACGGAACGGGCTTTGAGCGCGAGCAGGGCTACAAGTACCCGCACTCATACCCGAATCACTGGGTCGAGCAGCAGTATCTGCCCGATGAGCTTGTCGGCACTGTGTATTACGAGTACGGCGACAACAAAAACGAGCAGGCGGCAAGAGCCTACTGGGAAAAGATAAAGGGGGAGAAGTGAAATGCTCCACTTTGAATGCGATTACACCCGCGGATGCCATCCTGAGATAATGCGGCGGCTCGCGGATACGAATATGATGTCCACCACCGGCTACGGCGAGGACGAGTTCTGCGAATCTGCAAGGGCGAAGATTCGCGCCGCCATCGGCAATGAGAACGCGGCGGTGTGGTTCTGCGTCGGCGGTACGCAGACGAACGCGACGGTAATAGCCGCGCTTCTCAAGCCGTGGGAGGGAGTTATCGCCGCCAATACCGGCCACGTCAACGGCCATGAGGCGGGAGCCATCGAGCACAACGGCCACAAGGTCATAACTCTTCCGCACGAAAACGGAAAAATCAGCGCCTCTGCACTCAGCGCGTATCTCATGGGCTTCTATGCTGACGAGGCGTGGCGCCACATCGCACGCCCGGGCATGGTATATATAAGCTTCCCGACAGAGTACGGTACGGTCTACTCTCAGCGCGAGCTTGACGAGATACACACTGTCTGCCGCGAGTACGGGATACCGCTCTTCATCGACGGGGCGAGGCTGGGCTACGGACTGTGCGCCGAGGGCGGCGACGTAACGCTTGAGAGTTTAGCGAACGCGTGCGAGGTGTTCTACATCGGCGGCACAAAGGTCGGAGCGCTGTTCGGCGAGGCGGTCGTGTTCGCGGATAAGGAGATGTGCCCCGATTTCTTCACGGCGATGAAGCAGCAGGGCGCTGTGCTCGCAAAGGGCAGGCTTCTCGGCGTGCAGTTCGACACTCTCTTTACCGATGATTTGTACCTCAAAATCTCGCGCAACGCCGTTGAGAGAGCGGGCGAGCTAAAGAAGATACTGTGCTCCAAGGGCTATCGCTTCCACATAGATTCCCCGACAAATCAGGTGTTCCCAATAGTCAGTGATGAGAAGTTATGTAAACTTAAAGAGCGGGTCAATCTCTCGGTCTGGGAGCCGCATAAGGACGGCTGGGTAATCCGCCTCTGCACCGACTGGGCTACGAGTGAGGAAGAGATAAAGGAGATAGAGAAAATTCTGTGATGAATCTTTTACCTGACTGGAAATTTGACCGCGTGAGCGATATAAACGCCGAATTTCTCAAAAAAGAGGGAATTGGCGTACTTTTAGTCGACCTTGACAACACTCTCGCGCCGTACTACCACGGCTCGCCTGCGCAGAAGACCATCGCGTGGGCGCGCCACATGAAGGCAAGCGGCATTGATGTAGTAGTCTACTCAAACAACAAGACTGACCGACCGAAGGGCTTTGCGGAGCTTTTAGACACGAAGTATTATGTAAATCACGCGCGCAAGCCGCACGCGGATAAGATACCCGAGGCGCTCGCGCTGACGCACAGGTCGATAGATGAATGCTGCGTAGTCGGCGACCAGATATTCACGGACGTGCTGCTCTCTAAAAACGCGGGCTGCCGCTCAATTCTCGTCGAGCCGATAAAGCTATCTAACCCCCTGCACATCGTGCGCTTTGCACTCGAGCTGCCGTGGAGGCATACAAAGTAAATTCACCGAAAGGAACGATATAAATGACCGAAAACATCCCGAAAATACAAAAAGCCGTAGAGGGCGCAGACTTTGAAGCTCTTTTAATCAACTCCGAACAGAACCGCTTTTACGCGACGGGGTTCCCCTCCTCGGCCGGAGAGCTTCTCATCACCGGCGACGAGAGCGTGCTGTTCATCGACAGCCGCTACTTCGAGGAGGCGAGCGCGAAGATAAAGACCGCGCGCGTCGAGGAGCTCAAAAACCGCCAGAAGGCCTACGAGCAGATGGCTGAATTTCTAAATAAAAAAGGAGTAAAGCGCCTCGCCGTCGAGATGGGAAGTATGTCGCACTCGCAGTTTCTTATGCTCGATGAAAAGCTACCGTTCGAGCTTGTGAACGGGCAGGAGCTCATTTCAAGCCTTCGCGCAGTCAAGAGCGAGGAGGAGCTCCAGCTCCTCAGAAACGCCCAGGCGGTCGCCTCCAGGAGCTTTCTCGAGCTTGTGCCGCGTATAACGCGCAATATGTCCGAGCGCGACGTGGCGACGGAGCTGTTCTGCCTTATGCTCAGAAACGGCGCGGACGACAAGGCGTTCGACACCATCAGCGTAAACGCTGTGCACTCCTCCTCGCCTCACGGTCACCCGGACGGCAGAAAGCTCCAGAACGGCTTTCTCACCATCGACTTCGGCGCAAGAGTTGCCGGATACAACTCCGATACCACCCGCACCATCTGCATCGGCGACCCGGACAAGGAGATGGAGAAGGTCTACAACATCGTCCTCGCGGCTCAGCTTGAGGCTATGGACAAGGCGAGACCCGGTATGAGCGCGAGAGATTACGACGGCGTTGCGCGCAAGGTCATCGCTGACGCGGGCTACGGTGAGTATTTCACCCATTCGCTCTCCCACGGCCTCGGAATCGACGTTCACGAGCGCCCATTCTCCGGTCAGGGCAGTACCGATATATTGCAGGCGGGCAACGTCGTTTCCGACGAGCCGGGAATCTACATCCCGGGCAAGTGGGGCGTCAGAATAGAGGACTGCATCGTGATCAAAGAGGGCGGAGTCGAAAATCTCTGCGATCTGAGAAAAGATTTATGGGTTATTTAAAATAATTCTTGCCAAACGGCGCATTCTCTGTTAAAATAGGCTATCAACTTATGAATTACTCTATCGGGAGGACTAAATATGGCAACAATCACCGCCGGCGATTTCAGAAACGGCAAGACCTTTGAGTACGAGGGCAAGCCCGTTGTAGTCGTCGAATTCCAGCACGTTAAGCCCGGCAAGGGCGCGGCTTTCGTCCGCACCAAGATGAAGAACCTCATCACCGGCGCTGTCACCGAGACTTCCTTCAACCCCACCGCTAAGTTTGAGGAAGCATTTGTCGAGCGTAAGGAAGCCGAGTACAGCTACAATGACGGCGACCTCTATTACTTCATGGATCCCGAGACCTACGAGATGGAGCCGGTCAACAAGTCCGACCTCTCTGACAACTTCAAGTTCGTCAAGGAGAACATGGTCTGCACCATTCAGTCCTACAAGGGCAAGGTATTCTCCGTTGATCCCCCCAACTTCGTTGAGCTCGAGGTCACCGAGACCGATCCCGGCTTTGCCGGAAACACCGCGACCAACACTCTCAAGCCCGCTACCCTCGAGACCGGCGCTGAGATCAAGGTTCCTCTGTTCATCGGCCCCGGCGAGAAGATCCGCATCGACACCCGCACCGGCGAGTATCTTGAGCGCGCAAAGGGCTAATCAATTTAAATACTTTTTAGGAGGTAATCATTATGACTGCATCTGAAAAGGTAGCATATCTCAAGGGCCTTATCGAGGGTATGGAAATCGACGTTGAGAAGGGCGAGGGCAAGCTCCTTGCCGCTATCATCGACGTGCTTGAGGACCTTGCTCTCGGACTTGACGACGTTGAGGACTCCATCGACGAGCTTGAGAGCGGACTCGATGCCGTTTCCGACGATCTCGAGGAGGTAGAGCAGATCGTCTACGACATCGACGAGGACGAGGATGACGAGGACGAGGACGACGATATGGAGTATGACGGCGAAGATGATTACGATTACAGTGTAGTCTGCCCCGCCTGCGGCGAGGAGTTCCTCCTTGAGAACGAGGATCTCGACGCCGGAGTTATCACCTGCCCCGAGTGCGGTGAGACCCTCGAACTCGACTTCTCTGAGGATGAGGACGAGGAAGAGACCGAGGAATAAACAAATCATTATAGAGTAGGGGAGGGGCTTGCCCCTCCCTGTTTTTTAAGCCTATGACTGATATTTCCGTTAAAAACTTAAAAATCGGCTTTGAGGTCGGGGAGAACGTGCTGGATGGGCTGTCCTTCGAGGTGTTCGAGGGAGAGAAGGTCGGTATTCTCGGGCGCAACGGGGCTGGCAAAACCACGCTCTTTCGATGCCTGACCGGCTCTCTTACGCCCGACGAGGGTGAGATAGTCATCCCGAAAGGCAAGCGCCTCGGCGTTCTGAGCCAGATACCCGTCTACCCCGCGGACTACACCGCGGAGGACGTGCTCAAAACTTCGGAGGTGCGCGTGCGCGCCTACGGTGACGAGATGCGCTCGCTTGAGACAAAAATGACGGAGGGCGACAACTCTGAAGCGACCCTCAGACGCTACGACTTCGTATCCTCGGAATTTCTGCGCCTCGGCGGCTACGAGCTCCAGCGCTTCCGCGACACCGTCGCAAACGGCCTCGGCATACCGAAGACCCAGCGCGCGCAGCTCTTCTCCGAGCTGTCCGGCGGCGAAAAGACCCGCATAAACCTCGCACGGCTTATCCTCGAGGATACCGACATACTGCTTCTTGATGAGCCGACGAACCACCTCGATATGCGAGCTGTTGAATGGCTCGAGGATTACATCTCGCGCTTCCGCGGCACTGTGCTTGCGATAAGCCACGACCGATACTTCCTTGACCACGCGATCAGCAGGATAATCGAGGTGCTGGACGGAAAGGCGGAGTTCTATTCCGGCAATTACAGCTTTTACGTCGTTGAAAAGCGCCGACGCTACGAAGAACAGCTCAAGGCATACGAGAAGGCGGAGGCGAAGATCGCGCAGCTCAGAAGGGCGGCAGCTGACCTGCACCTCTGGGCGTTTATGGGCTCGGACAAGCTCCACAAGCGCGCCTTTTCGATGGAAAAGCGCATCGAGAAGATGCAGTCAGTCGAGAAGCCGACGCAAGAGCGCACCATGCGGGCGAGGTTCAACGAAACCGAGTTCCGCGCGGACGAGGTGCTCGTCACAAAGGGACTTGCCAAAAGCTTCGGGGACAGAGAGCTCTTCTCCGGCGTGGAGCTTATGATGCGCGGCGGCGAGAGGGTCGCCCTCATCGGCGACAACGGCACCGGAAAGAGTACCTTCATCCGTATGCTGATGAACGAGGAGGAGCCGACGGCGGGACTTGTGAAGCTCGGCCCGTCGGTCAAGATAGCGTATCTGCCGCAGATAGTCGAGTTCAGGGACGAATCGCTCACAGTCCTCGAAACGGCGATGTACGAGGGCAGAATGCAGCCGCAGGAGGCACGCGACCGCCTCGGAGCGTACTTCTTCACCGGTGAGGACGTGCATACGCCGGTAAGTCAGCTCTCCGGCGGAGAGAGGTCGAGGCTCAAGATGTGCATGATAATGCGCGGGAGCGTGAACCTCCTCATCCTAGACGAGCCGACAAACCACCTCGACCTTGCCTCGCGCGAGTGGATGGAGAACGCCCTCATGGACTACGGCGAGGCGCTCCTGTTCGTCTCGCACGACCGGTATTTCATCAATAAATTCGCAACGCGGGTTTGGGAGCTTGAAAATGGCAGGCTCACCGACTACCCCGTGACCTACGAGCGCTACCGCGAGATAAAGGCGCGAAATGAGACTGTACCCGTCAAGCCGGAGCCGCAGAGGGTCGAAAAGCCCGCAAAAAAACAGAACGCTTACAATAAGGATAAGGAGCTAAAGCGCGTTGAGCGCGAGATAGCCGAGCTTGAGGCGAAGCTCGATGAAAATCAGCGCGCGCAGGAGGAGTTCTCGTCCGACTACGCAAGGCTCATGGAGCTCGGCATCGAGTACGAGGAGATTCAGAGCGCCCTTGCTGATAAGTACCTCAGGTGGGAGGAGCTGGCGGAATGAAAAGGTACGCAAATTATCTCATTACCGCCTCGGCGTGCCTCGCTGCGGGGCTTTTCTTCCGCTTTGCACTGATGGGCTACAAGGTGCTCGGCTACGGCTTTATGCTCATCGCCCTCGCGGCGCTGTACTTCATGGCGCTGAAAATACTGGAGCCGAGGGCTCCGAAGCTCGCGCGCTTTCTCAATAAGCTCGGGTCATACGGAATAATTATTTTTTGCTTTGCCCTCGTCATAACGGTCGCGATGATAGCCGTGGACGGGAATACCGAGGAGAACGGCGGCGCGGATTACGCGATAGTCCTCGGCGCGCGAGTGAACGGCGAGGCGCCGAGCGCTTCGCTCGCGGCAAGACTGCGGGCGGCAAAGGATTACGCAGAGGCTAATCCCGACTGCGTAATAGTTGTGTCCGGCGGCAAGGGAGATAACGAGAATATCTCCGAGGCGGAGTGTATGCGCCGCTGGCTCACGGCAAACGGTATCGACAAAGAGCGCATTCTCATTGAGGACAGGTCAACGAGCACTGAGGAGAATCTCGCATTCTCGCGGGCTGTGATACTCGGGCGCGAGCCGGATTTTGACGGCAGGGTGTGCGTTATAACCGAGGTGTACCACGTCACCCGCGCGAAGCTCTTCGCGCGCAAGGCCGGCTTTTCAAACATAGTTAGCGCGTGGGGCTGGACGGGACTTCCGGTGCTGACCGCGAATTATTACATACGCGAAGCACTCGGCGTCTGGCATTATCTGGTGTTTTCGAGGTAAAAATAGGGAGCATATCAGATTGAGATATGCTCCCGTTTTTCATATTCTCTTCTCGAATGCGAGGCGCTTTGGGTCGTGACCCTCTCCCGCCTCTACAAGCACATTTCCGCGGTAGCGGAATCCGCTTCGATTGAGAAGCGCCTGCATAGGCTTGTTTTTCTTGTGCGTATCGGCGCGCAGACGGCGTATGCCGCCTGCTCTGCACAGCTCCTCGGCGTAACCGATGAGCCTGTCTGCAACGCCGCACCCGAGCGCGAACGGAGCGACCGCCGAGGAGTGGATGGTGTAGTACTCCAAATCGTCAGACCACCTGCCGTCCGTGATGGAAGCGTAGTTCGGGTCGGGCGTTTTCATCAGTCGGAACACCGCGGCGACCTTATCGCCCGCGAGGACGACGTAGCTCTCGCCCCTTGCCATATCGGCGCGCACCGAAGCCTCGTCCGGATAGCCGGACTGCCACTGGTCGACGCCATGGGCGCGCAGATACTCCCTTGCGCTATCTAAAATAACGAGCACTTCGGGCAGGTCGCGTTCCTGAGTCTCGCGGCACGAAAATGCGCCCATTTCAGCGATTTTTGCCTCATTTTCGGCTTTTTTGAGAAGCCTTTTATCCTCCTCTGAGAGCGTGAGGAGCGCGAACATATCAGGCCTGCGTTCCTTCGTCCTTGCGAGCATCTGCCCGCGCCGCCACCTCTCAACAGAGCTGTGGTCGCCCTTCAACAGCACCTCAGGCACACCTCTGCCGCGCCACTGCTCAGGGCGCGTGTACTGCGGATACTCCAAAAGTCCGTCCCAGTGGCTCTCATTCTCGTAGCACTCCGGGTCAGACAGCACACCCGGCACGAGCCGCAGAACGCTGTCCGCGACAGCCATCGCCGGTATCTCACCGCCGGTGAGCACGAAATCGCCGAGGCTTATCTCCTCGTCGATGCACTCGTCAATGAAGCGCTGGTCAACGCCCTCATAGTGTCCGCAGACGAGGATTATGCCGTCATATTCGCGGCTTAGACGCCTTGCGTCAGATTCATCGTATCTTTTTCCGCAGGGGGAGAGGTAGATGGTGCGAATCCGCCCGCCTCTCGCGCTCTTCACGCTCTCGAGGCAGTCGCCGAGCGGCTGACACGCCATAACGCACCCCATACCGCCGCCGTAGGGGTAATCGTCGACCTGGTTCTGCTTATTCGTGGTGTAATCGCGTATCTGGTGGGCGCGGATGTCGATTATGCCCTTCTGCGAAGCGCGCTTCAGTATGCTCTCACCCATCATCGCCATGACCGCGTCCGGAAAGAGCGTCAGGATATCGACTGTGTACATATTTTACATCCCCTCAATGAGCCTGAGCGTGACAATGCCCTTTTCCATATCTCGCGCGACCATAAATTCGGGTCTGAGCGGCACGAGATGCTCGCGCTCGCCCTTTATTTCCATAATGTCGCCTGCGGGAACGGTGAATACATCGGTGATTTTGCCGAGCTCGGCGCCGCTCTCGTCAACGGCGGTAAAGCCGATGAGGTCGGCGATGAAGTACGCGCCCTCCTCGATGGGCGCGTCCGCACGGTCAAGGCAGACTATCTTCGTCTTGAGCGCCTCTGCGGCTGTCATATCGTCCACACCCTCTATTCTTATGAGCACGAAGCGTCCGCTCGGGCGGCACGAGACGCGATGGGGGACAGAGTCGATGTAGAGGGTATGGATTTTTGTAAAGAAAGCGGGAGAGTCAGCCCACGGCTCGAGCTTAATTTCGCCGCGCACGCCGTGGGTGTTGATGATGCGCCCGGCTTCGAGTAGGTTTTTCATATTCGACCTCGGAATGATGTGATGATGTGTGTGATAGGGGTGAGCCTGCGGTCAGCGGGAAACGGGCGGGTACGGAGAACTGCCATACGAAAAAGGGAAGGGCAAGCCCCTCCCTTCGTCTTATTCATTCTCGTCGAGAATATCTACGCTGATGTGCTTGTTCTGACGCTGAGCGACAGAGCGCATGAGCGCGCGGATCTCTTTTGCTATCTTGCCGTGACGGCCTATCACCTTGCCCATATCGTCGGGGGCAACGCGAAGGGAGAAGACGGTCTTGTCGCCGTCATCTCTCTCGGTGACTACCACGGCATCGGGAGAATCAACGAGATTCTGCGCGATATAGGTAAGAAGCTCCTTCAAGGCTTAGCCCCCGATCAAAGAACGCCCGCTTTTTTGAGCAGGGTCTTGACAGTATCGGTCGGCTGAGCACCGTTCTTAAGCCACTCCTGAGCGCGGTCAGCCTTGATGGCAACCTTGTTGTCAGAGGCCATCGGATCGTATGTGCCGATCTCCTCGATGAAGCGGCCATCGCGGGGGAAGCGGCCGTCAGCGACGACTATTCTGTAAAACGGGTTTTTCTTTGCGCCCATTCTGCGAAGTCTGATTTTAACCATTTTTCTTTACCATCCTTAAAAATATTTTATTTCAATTTATCAAAACCCGAAGGGATTTTTACCACGCTTGCCGCCCATCATACCGGGCATCTTGCCCTTGGAGAGCTGCTTTGTCATCTGCTTTAGAAGCTCATACTGCTTCAGAAGGCGATTTACGTCGACAACCGTTGTGCCGCTGCCGGCTGCGATGCGCTTTTTGCGGCTGTGGTTGATGATCGCGGGATCGTCGCGCTCGCGCTGCGTCATCGAGAGGATTATCGCCTCGGTACGCATGAGCTGACGCTCATCGAGCTTCGCACCCTGGAGCGCCTTGCCCGCGCCGCCGGGGAGCATACCGGCGATGTCCTGCATTCCCATGCCTCTGAGCTGGACGAGCTGATCGTAGTAATCGGAGAGGGTGAAGGAGTTTTTGCGGAGCTTTTCAGCCATCTCCGCAGCCTTTTTCTGGTCAATGGCTGCCTCAGCCTTTTCAATGAGGGTCAGCACATCTCCCATACCGAGTATGCGGCTCGCCATTCTGTCGGGGTGGAAGGGCTCAATATCAGTGAGCTTTTCTCCGATGCCGGAGAACTTGATGGGCTTGCCAGTTACGGCTCTGACAGAGAGCGCCGCGCCGCCGCGCGCGTCACCGTCAAGCTTCGTGAGCATAACGCCGGTGATACCGAGAGCGTCGTCAAACGCTTTCGCGGCGTTTACAGCGTCCTGACCGGTCATAGCGTCAACCACGAGGAGTATCTCGTCGGGGTTTACCTCCGCCTTGACGCGCTTCAATTCGTCCATCAGCGCCTCGTCTATGTGCAGGCGGCCTGCGGTGTCGAGAATGACGAGGTCGTTGCCGTGCTTCTTCGCGTGCTCGATGGCGCTCTTTGCAATGATGACCGGGTCCTCGGTGCCCATCTGGAACACCGGAATGCCGAGCTGACCGCCGACTGTTTCGAGCTGCTTTATCGCGGCGGGGCGGTAGATATCGCACGCCACGAGCAGAGGACGCTTATTGTTGTGCTTTTTGATGTAGGCCGCGAGCTTTGCGCCGTTCGTGGTCTTGCCGGCGCCCTGAAGTCCGACGAGCATCACTATCGTAAGTCCCTTCGAGGACATATTGAGCTTCGCCGTCTGCCCGCCCATGAGGCCGACAAGCTCCTCATTGACGATTTTTATTACCATCTGCGCGGGGGTGAGGGACTCCATAACGTCCTGCCCGACTGCGCGCTCGGAGACGGTCTTTACAAAGTCCTTGACTACCTTGTAGCTTACGTCCGCCTCAAGGAGCGCAAGACGCACCTCGCGCATAGCCTCCTTGATGTCACCCTCGGAGAGGCGACCCTTGCCCTTTAGCTTTTTGAAGGCGTTATTCAGTTTATCGGAAAGCGATTCAAATGCCATCTCTGAGCCTTTCAATATCGGCGCGGATATCCTCGATTGCGCCGTAGGCGCTCTCGGGAAGCGCGCTTTTCAGTTCGGTAAGCTTTCTGTCAAGCTCTTCAATAGCGCCCGCCATCGCCTCGTACCGGCGCACAAGTCCGGTCTTGGCCTCGAGCTCTGCCATCGCGCTCTCTGCCTTTTTGAGGGCGTCATGCACGTTCTGACGGCTCGTTCCCCACTCCGCGGCAATCTCAGCGAGGCTGAGGTCATCGTTATAGTAGAGGTCAAAGGCATCGCGCTGCTTTTCGGAGAGTAGCTCGCCGTAAAAATCATAGAGAAGCGATTTCTCCAGCGCACTGTCCGGCATTTCGCCGCCTCCCTCTGCAAAGCATTATTACTTGACACCACGAGAGTATAGCGCAAAACAGCACCCTTGTCAAGCATTTTTTCTTGTCACTCATATCATTATTTCCGAATTTACAAAAAAGTCATTTAATTTATTGTAAATTGGTAGTATAATAGGCGGGTATGAGGGGAGGTGCGCCAGAATGGACACAATAAACATATCGCCCGGCGTGCGACTCACGGTGATAAACGAGCTGAAATTCAAAACGGCGTGCCTTTCGATGAACGTGCTGACGCCGCTCAGAAAGGAGACCGCGGCAATGTGCGCGGTGCTTCCGTACGTCCTGCGGCGCGGAACAGCCTCGAAGCCGGATATGCAGGCGATTGAGGCGTATCTTGACGATAACTACGGCGCGCGGCTCGAGGCATTCGTGCGTAAGCGCGGAGAGACGCAGATTTGCGGGTTCTTCTCCGACTTTGCCGACGAGGCGTTTGTCGGCTCTGATACGATGCTCCTCGAGAAAATGGCGGAGCTTATGGGCGAAATGCTCCTCTCTCCGGCGACCTTCGGCGGCAGACTCAGACCGGAGTACGTTGAAACAGAGCGCGAGAATCTCCTCGCAGACATCCGCGCTTCGCTGAACGACAAGCGCGGCTACGCAAATCTGAGCCTCATTCAGAATATGTTTAAGAAGGAAGCCTACGGCGTTCCGAAGCTCGGGCGCGAGCTCGAGGCTAAGAAGATAAGCGTCGCAACGCTTACGCGCTATTATAGAGAGCTCATCGCCGCCTCGCCCATCGAGGTCATCTACGTCGGCGCGGCGAGCGCAAGGCGGGTCGAGAGCGCTGTGAAGAGCGCGCTAAGCACTAAAATGCCGGTGTTCGGCGCTTCAATGCCGCAGACGGAGGTCTTTGACGGCACTGTAAAAAAGCCGCGGATAATACGCGAGGAGCTGCCCCTGAAGCAGGCGAAGCTCTCCATCGGCTACCGCATCGGAAAAAGCGCCATAGAGAACAATCAGCCTGCGCTCACGATAATGAACGCAATTTTCGGCGGTGCGGTTACGAGCAAGCTCTTCCGCGAGGTGCGCGAAAAGCGCGGGCTGTGCTATTATGCCTCGAGCACCGTTGACAGAATGAAGGGCGCGATGTTCGTGTCCTGCGGTATAGATACGGAGAAGTACGACGAGGCGATGGAGGCGATAGAGGCGCAGCTCAGGGCGATGCAGGAGGGCGATATCACCGATGAGGAGCTCGAGAATGCCAAGAGCTTCGTCGTCGGCGCGATGTACTCGGTCGAGGATTCGCTTCCTGCGAGAGAGAGCGTCACGCTGAATTTCATTCTTCACGGGTTCAATATGAAGCCCTCGGAGTTCGGAGGACTGTGCGACCTTGTGACGAAGGAGGAGGTAGTGCGGTGCGCGCAGAGCGTTCAGCTCGACACCGTGTTCTTCCTTGCCGGAAAGGGGGAGGGAAAATGACGAAAAAGGAATACCCCCGCATCGGCGAAACGGTCTTCTACGATACTCTTGAAAACGGACTGCGCGTTGCGATAGTCAAGAAGCCGGGCTTTCGCAAGAAGATGGCTTTTCTCAGCACAGCCTTCGGCTCGGCTGATATAAGCTTCACCTACAAGGGCGAAAGGCATGATATGCCCGCCGGGACAGCGCATTTTTTAGAGCATAAGATGTTCGAGCGCGAGGGCGGCGAGGACGCTCTCTCCGTTCTCTCAAAGCGCGGAGCGACGGCGAACGCCTTTACCTCGACCGATATGACCGCCTTTCACTTTGACTGCACGAAGCACTTTTATGCAAACCTCGAAACGCTCATAGACTTTGTTATGCACCCGGCCTTCACCGACGAGAGCATCGAAAAGGAGAAGCCGATAATCGCTCAGGAGATAGTCATGGGCGAGGACGACCCGGACAACGCGCTCTACTATAACCTTCTGCGGTGCCTCTTTCGCCGCCATCCGATACGCGAGGCGGTGGTCGGAACGGTTAAGAGCATAGAAAATATTACCGCCGAAAAGCTTCTGCTGTGCCATGAGGCGTTCTACGTTCCGGGCAATATGCAGCTTGTCATTTGCGGCGACCTCGATGAGAGGGAAGCGATAATGAAGGTAACTGAGCTTATGACCGCGCCCCGCGGCTTTGCGCCGGCAAGAGCATATCCGAAGGAGAGCGACAAGCCCGTTAAGGAGGAGAAAACCGCCGTCATGGACGTCGCGGCGCCGATATTCCTCGCGGGAGCCAAGACTGAACCCGGCCTTACCGGCTCGCGGGCTATCCGCCACGAGCTTACCGCCGCGCTGAGCCTTTCTATACTGATGGGCGAGGCTTCGCCGCTCTATGCGCGTCTGTACGCCGAGGGCGTCATCAACGAGACCTTCGGCTATGACTTTGAGTCCAGTAACGGCGTGAGTTTCATATCCTTCGGCGGAGAGACTGACGAGAGCGACAGAGTTATCTCCGACGTGATGCGCGAGGCGAAGAGCCTATCCGAAAAAGGGCTCGACAGAGCCTTCTTTGAGAGAAGAAAAAGGAGCGTCATCGGCGACGAACTCAGAGGCTTGTCGAGCTTTGACGGTATTTGCTACAATGTCGCCTGCGCTATGTGCGAGGGCTACGATTACTTCGACCTTGTGCCGGTGCTATCCGGTATAACGGAAAAAGAGGTCAGGGATTTCCTTGCAAAATATGTTACGCCCGGGCGCTTTGCCGTGAGCACGGTGCAGGGAAGGGAGGAGAAGCGATGAGCATTCCGGACGGCGCAATATCCTTTCCGATTTTCGGAGAGGACTTCTATATAAACCCGCCGAGCGCGTTTTCACTCGGCCCGCTGACCATACACTGGTACGGCGTTATCATCGCGACGGGCTTTCTCCTCGCAGTCCTCTACTGTACCCGCAGGTCTAAGCAGTTCGGCATTGATCCGGACTCGCTCTACGACGTGATAATCTGGGGACTGCCCATCGGGCTTATCTGCGCGAGAGCGTACTACGTCATATTCTATTTCGATCTCTTCCGCGGCAAGCCGTTTATCGACTATATCGCGATATGGAACGGCGGACTTGCCTTCTACGGCGGTCTTATCGGCGCGGCGGCGACGCTTATCGTCTACTGCCGGATAAAAAAGCTCCCGTTTCTGCCGTTTATGGATATCGTATCACTTGGCTTTATGATAGGGCAGGCGATAGGCAGGTGGGGCAACTTCATGAACCGCGAGGCTTACGGCTACGAAACTGACCTTCCGTGGCGCATGGGGCTTACCTACGGCGGTGCGACGACCTATGTCCATCCGACGTTTCTCTATGAATCAGTCTGGAACCTCATCGGCTTTCTCCTCATCCACCGGTACTCAAAAAAGCACCGGAAGTTCGACGGCGAGATTTTCCTCATGTACCTCGGGTGGTACGGGCTAGGCAGAGTGTGGATAGAGGGACTCAGAACCGACTCGCTCTATTTCTTCAATACCGGCATCCGCGTAAGTCAGCTGCTGGCGGGCGTATGCGCGGTGGCAGCGGCGGGTATACTTATTTATGTGCGCTTCATTAAAAAGCCGGACTCGGCGGATATGTATGTTAACAAACTCAATAAAATGGAGGAAAAATAAAATGGAATTCAACTTTGATGAAATCATGAACAAGGTCAGCGAGACTGCAAAGACAGTCACCGACAAGGCGGGCGAGCTTGCAAAGCGCGCAAAGCTCTCGACAGACCTCGGCGGCGAGAGAAACGCCCTCAGAGACGCTTACGCCGAGCTCGGCAAGGCGCTCTACGCCACCCTCGGCGACGACCTCGAGGGCGAGATAGCCGAGAAGGCGGCGAAGGTAAAGCTCTCACTGGAGCTTATCGCTCAGAAGGAGGCGGAGCTTGAGGAGCTCAGAAGCAAGTCCGGCGACTCCGTCCGCATCAACATCAACGGCGAGAATCCCGAGATCGACGCGAAGATCGAGGAGGTAAAGGAAAAGGTTGCCGCCGGAGTCGAGGTAGTCAAGGAGAAGGCCGGTGAGTACAGCGACAAGGCCGGCGAAGCTCTCAATGACATCATCGAAAAGGGCGCCGCCAAGGTCGAGGAGCTCAAGAATCAGACCTGCGACAAGGCTGAGGATGCAGCTGAGGAGGTCGTCGAGGTGGTCGAGGAGACCGAGGAAAAGGTTGCCGGCGCCGTCGAGGATGTCAAGGAGGCCGTTGAGGAAGCGACCGAGGAGAAGCCCGAAGAATAATGAACGACGAGCTGACCGCAGTAGATATAAAAAAGATGAAGGAGGAGCTGGAGTACCGGACAAACACCCTGCGAGGAAAGCTTATTGCAGAGGTGCAGTACGCCCGTTCCTTCGGAGACCTGAGCGAAAATTTCGAGTACAAGGCCGCAAAGCAGGAGAAAAACCGCAACGAGAGCCGCATTCGCTATCTTGAGCGCATGATAGCCTCCGCAAAGGTGATAGAGGTCAAGGAGCGCGACGGCGTAGCCGGGCTTTTCAGCCGCGTGACCTTCCTCGCTGACGGCGACGATGAGCCGACAGAGGTGCGGATAGTCACCACCCTCAGGCAGAATCCGCTGGAGGGGCTTATCTCAAAGGAGAGCCCCGTCGGCAGAGCGCTTATGGGCAAAAAAGTCGGGGACAGAGTCACGATACACGTATCCGACGATTTTTCCTACGACGCGGTCATCCAGTCCATCGAGCCCGGAGAGGACGACGAAAGCCTCGAAATAATGAAATTCTGACAGAGAAAAAGGGACTGCCGCTTCAATGCAGCAGTCCCGCTTTTTATATATCCATAAAGCCCTTGCCGATTATCTCGGAGGAGTTGACCATCGTGATGAACGCTCCGCGATCCGTGTTGCGGATGAAGGAGCGGAGAAGAACCGCCTGACGCCGCGTGAGAACGGTGGTGATCACCTTCTCGTGCTGGTGGGAGTAGGCGCCCTCGGCGTCGGAGATGGTCGCTGAGCGGTTGAGCTTGTTTATGATGAAAGCCTCGATCTCCTCGGGCTTTTTCGAGATTATCGTGATGTACTTGCGGGAGTTTATGCCGTCCATCACCATATCTACGAGGAAGGTCTTTGTCACAAGACCGAGCGTGCAGTATAGTCCGGTCGGTATGCCGTAGATCCAGAAGGTTGCAAGTACGATGAGCACATCCGCGCACAGCAGCGCCTTCCCAATGGGAAGGGAGGTGTGCTTCGAGAGTATCATCGCAACGATGTCCGTGCCGCCGGTTGAGGCGCCGATATTGAATACTATCGCGCTGCCGACTGCGGGGAGTATGACAGCCCACACAAGCTCAAGGAGCGGATCGTTCGTGAGCGGGTGGTCGACCGGCATGATGAACTCAAAAACCGAAACGAAGCCGCTCAGAGCGAGAGAGGCGTAGGTCGTAGCCCACGCAAAGCTCCTTCCGACGAAGATATAGCCGAGGATTATGAGGAGAATGTTTATAATGAACATCGAGCCGCCGACGTTCAGCCGAGGGAAGAGGCTCGCGAGGATTATCGCAAGACCCGAAGTGCCGCCCATTGCAAAGTTGTTCGGCGTTTTGAAGAAGCTGATGCCTGCGGCTGTGACGATAAGTCCGGCGTTCAGCAGTAAAAACCACAGCGCGCGATCCTTGAAAGTCTTTTTCTTTTCCATCTCTCTACCTCTTTCCTGCGAAAGCGAATGTATTATACGACGGAAAAATTGCATATGCAAGAGGAAAATGAAATTTATCAGTCAGTGAGGTAATAGGTAAACGTGCCCGTTGAGAGGAGCTTGCCGCTCTCGCTTATGACGTCGCTCTTCATAACTGCGACAGTGCGCCCGGCGCGGATAGTCTCAGCGGTGGCGATTATCTTTCCTGAGGATACGTTCGAGAGATAGTTATAGCTCGCGTTCAGCGTGACCGCCTTCTTGCCGAGAGCGCGCACGGCAAGCCCGACGACCGAATCGGAGAGCGCGTAGAGCATACCTCCGTGTACCATACCGTAGGGGTTGAGATGCACGTCACCGACCTCGACCTCGGCGAAAAACTTTCCGCCCTCCTCGCGCACTGTTACGCCGAGGGAGCTGAGAAAGTGATTTTTTCTGAATATTTCAAGTGCCGCTTCAGTTGAAAATTCCATATCTGTACTCCTTATTATAACTCGTCATATTGTAGCACAACGGCAAACGAAAGACAATAGACAAAAGGATAACAAGCCAAGTTCAGAATTAGCACTTTTTCGTCATATTTATTTTATAAAAAGCCAAAATAGTTATTGAAAAATCGGCAAAAAGAGTATATTATAAGCTATGGTGTTGAATTTGATAAATCTTGTTTTGGTAGAGCCGGAAATCCCGTCAAATACCGGCAATATTGCGCGCACCTGCGCCGCAACGAGGGCAAGGCTGCACCTCGTGAAGCCGCTCGGCTTCGATATCTCGGATAAGGCCGTCAAAAGGGCAGGGCTGGACTATTGGCCGATGGTCGATATAACGGTCTATGAGAATATCGAGGACTTTCTCAGTCAGCACGGGGAAGAAAAGCTCTGGCTGACTACGACGAAGGCGCCGAGATGCTATACCGAGGCTGACCTCACCGGCGACGTGTGGATACTCTTCGGCAAGGAGACAGCAGGACTTCCTCTGTGGCTGAGGGAGAGATACCGCGACAGGTGCATCCGACTTCCGATGAGACCTGAGGCGCGGAGCCTCAATCTCGGCAATACGGCGGCTGTGATGTGCTATGAAGCGCTTCGGCAGCAGGGCTTTCCCGAGCTGAGGGATTTCGGTGAGATGAAAGATGAACAGGTTTGACCAACTAATTTGCATATTATTGTAAAGGAGATTTTCACTATGAACTATCAGAAGAAATCTGTCCGCGACATCGACGTCAAGGGCAAAAAAGTCCTCCTCCGCTGCGATTTCAACGTGCCCACAAAGAACGGCGTTATCACGAGCGATAAGCGCATCGTTGCCGCTCTGCCCACCATCAAGTACCTGCTCGAGAACGGCGCAGCCGTCATCGCCTGCAGCCATATGGGCAAGCCCAACGCCACCTTCGACTCCTTTGTCAAGAAGCAGACCGAGAAGGGCGCCGACCCCGCCACCCTCACTGAGGACGCGTGGAAGAAGAGCCTCAAGAAGCTCTCACTCAAGCCCGTAGCCGAGCGCCTTTCTGAGCTCCTCGGTCAGGAGGTAAAGATGGCAAGCGACGTCTGCGGCGAGTCCGCTCAGGCTCTTGCCGCCGAGCTGAAGCCCGGCGAGATTATGCTCCTCGAGAACACCCGCTTCGAGAAGGGCGAGACCAAGAACGATCCCGAGCTCTCCAAGAAGCTCGCCTCCCTCGCTGATATCTTCGTTTCCGACGCGTTCGGCACCGTACACCGCGCTCACGCCACCACTGCCGGCGTAACCGAGTACCTCCCCGCCGTCTGCGGCTTCCTTATCGAGAAGGAGATCGGCATCATGGGCAAGGCTCTTGCCGATCCCGAGCGTCCCTTCGTCGCTATTCTCGGCGGCGCAAAGGTTTCCGATAAGCTCAATGTTATCTCCAATCTCCTTGAGAAGGTCGATACTCTTATCATCGGCGGCGGCATGGCATACACCTTCCTCGCCGCTAAGGGCTACACCGTCGGCACCAGCCTTCTCGACTCCGAGAAGCTCGACTACTGCCGCGAGATGATGAAGAAGGCCGAGGAGAAGGGCGTAAAGCTCCTCCTGCCGGTCGACACCGTCGTTTCCAAGTCCTTCCCCGATCCTATCGACGGACCGGTCGAGGTCTGCACCGTCGATTCCGACAAGATCCCCGCCGACCTCATGGGTCTTGACATCGGTGAGAAGACCCGCGAGCTCTTCGCTGACGCTGTAAAGAGCGCCAAGACCGTTGTCTGGAACGGCCCGATGGGCGTTTTCGAGAACCCGACCCTCGCAAAGGGCACCATCGCTGTTGCACAGGCTCTTGCCGATTCCGAGGCCATCACCATCGTCGGCGGCGGCGACTCTGCTGCGGCCTGCGAGCAGCTTGGCTTTGCCGATAAGATCACCCACATCTCCACCGGCGGCGGCGCTTCCCTCGAGTTCCTTGAGGGCAAGGAGCTTCCGGGCGTGGCGGCTCTCCTCGACAAATAATTTCGCTTCAGAGGGGCGGATACTTCCGCCCCTATAACCTTGACATCTACACAAGAAAGAAGTGTTTCACATATGAACAGAAAATACCGCAAGACCGTTATAGCCGGTAACTGGAAAATGAACAAGCTCCCCAGCGAGGTCAAGCCCTTTGCCGATGAGCTCAAGACTCTCGTACCCAAGCAGAAGTGGTGCGACGTCGTTATCTGCGCCCCGTTTGTCGACCTGCCCGCCGCCGTCAAGGCGTTCCGCGATGCTAAGGTCGGAGTCGGCGCAGAGAACCTCAACGAGAACGAGAAGGGCGCCTTCACAGGCGAGGTCAGCGCGAATATGCTTACCGACCTCGGTGTAAAGTACGTTATCATCGGTCACTCCGAGAGAAGACAGTACTACGGCGAGACTGATTTCTCCGTCAACGCAAAGGTTCACACCGCCCTCGAGGCCGGTCTCAACCCCATCGTCTGCGTCGGCGAATCTCTCGAGCAGCGCGAGAAGGGCATTACCCTCGAGCTCATCGCGCTTCAGGTCAAGACCGCGCTCTCCGGCGTTTCCGCAGACAAGATGCGCCGCGTTATCATCGCCTATGAGCCCATTTGGGCTATCGGCACCGGCAAGACCGCCACTGCCGAGCAGGCAAATGAGGTATGCTCCGCAATCCGCGGCGTCATCCGCGATATCTACGGCGCGAGAGTTGCCCGTTCCGTAACCATCCAGTACGGCGGAAGCATGAATGAGAAGAACGCCGCAGAGCTTCTCGCTCAGCCCGACATCGACGGCGGCCTCATCGGCGGAGCAAGCCTCGTTCCCGAGAAGTTTGCCGCCATCATCAACGCTGCAAATCAGGACTAATTATATAATAAGGAGAAAATACTATGACTAAACTCGTACTTGTCCGTCACGGCGAATCTGAGTGGAACAAGCTCAACCTCTTCACCGGCTGGACCGATGTAGAGCTCAGCGATAAGGGCCGCGAGGAGGCCAAGAACGCCGGTAAGGTTATGAAGGAGCTCGGCTACGACTTCGACGTCTGCTACACCTCCTACCTCAAGCGCGCTATCCACACCCTCAACATCGCCCTTGACGAGATGGACAGAGCATGGCTGCCCGTTATCAAGAGCTGGAAGCTCAACGAGCGTCACTATGGCGCACTTCAGGGCCTAAACAAGTCCGAGACTGCCGAGAAGTACGGCGAGGAGCAGGTCAAGATCTGGCGCCGCAGCTTCGACGTTAAGCCGCCTGAGCTCTCTGAGGACGATCCCCGCTCAGCAACGAAGCAGGCTATGTTCCGCGATGTTCCGAAGGAGTGCCTCCCGGCAAACGAGAGCCTCGAGACAACCATCGAGCGCGTCGTTCCTTACTTTGAAGAGGTCATCAAGAAGGATATGCAGGCCGGCAAGCGCGTGATCATCGCCGCCCACGGCAACTCACTCCGCGCCCTTGTCAAGTACTTTGACAACCTCTCCGACGAGGAGATCATCGGCGTAAATATCCCCACCGGCACCCCGCTCGTCTATGAGTTTGACGATAACTTCAACGTCATCCGTCACTATTACCTCGGCGATCAGGACGCTATTAACGCAAAGATGCAGGCTGTCGCCAACCAGGGCAAGAAGCAGTAATCATTGCTTGTCTTTTTCCGCCCGGCTTCGTTATACTTTCTTGCCGTACTTGAAGTACTGCCTGCGAAAGAAAGCCTCGCCGGACGAAAAAATACAGCGCAAGCATCCGGGATATATTCATAATATTCAGCCCGATATTCACCCCCGTCAGACGATGACGGGGGTGTTTTTGTGCATTGTGCTATAAAATTTGCCGCTTTAATGTGCTGAATTTATAAATATTAAGTATTGCAATTTATAAATATTCATTATATAATGCGTTCATCCGATAAATATTCAGAAAAGAGGATAACATAATGAATAAACTTTCAAAGATCGTTGCGCTGGCGCTTTCACTTATTATGGTTTTCGCGCTCGCATCCTGCTCCACCGCTTCTGACAATACTGCCTCATCGGCAAACATCACCCCCGCAGCGAACAATGATGCTCCCGCTGCATCGAACGACACTCCGGCAACATCTAACGATACGCCCGCTGCTCCGACCGTCACCACGGTAAACCCCGGCAAGCTCACCGTAGCGACGAGCCCGGACTTCGCTCCCTATGAGTTCTACTCTGTCGGTGCTGACGGAACCATGAGCCTCGCCGGCTTCGACGTTGCTCTCGCGCAGTACATCGCTGATTACATGGGTCTTGAGCTCGAGATCGTGACCGTTGACTTCGACGGCGTTCTCATGGAGCTTCAGACGAAGAGCGTTGACCTCGGTCTTGCGGGTCTTTCCGCCGATCCCAAGCGTGCCGGAATCATGGACTTCTCCACCATCTACTATGAGGGCGGTCAGAGCTTTGTGACCACTCAGGCAAACAAGGATAAGTTCGCGTCTCTTGAGGATACCAACAAGGCTGACGTTTCCGTCGGCGCTCAGATCGGATCCATTCAGGTAGATCTCGCTGAGAAGTTCAGCCCCGACGCTGACATCGTGAAGCTCGTAAAGGTCACCGATATCATCGCAGAGCTCATCACCGGCAAGCTTGACGGCGCTTATATCGAGACCGCGGTTGCCGAAAACTACGCAAAGAACTACCCCGACCTCGCCATCGTGCTCGATGTTCCCTATGAGGACTCCGAGGGCAGCGCAGTCGGCGTACAGAAGGACAATCCCGAGCTCCTCGCGGCTGTAAACGCCGCAGTTGAGCAGGCTCTTGCCGACGGCAGTATGGCAAAGTTCATCGCAGAGGCAAACGAGCTCTCCACCGGCGACATCTACGAGGGACTTCTCGAGGGCTGAGAGCTGAAACAAAATATTGAGGGAGAGCACAAGCTCTCCCTCTTGCGAGGTTAAAAGACTATGGGCGACCTGATAAAATTAGAAAATTTCTCAAAAATCGGACCATTTATGAAGCTTTTCTGGCAGGGCACGGCTGTAACCGTGCTCCTCAGCCTCTTTACGGTTGCCATAGGCTTCATTCTGGCAATCGTGCTTGCTACGATGCGCCTCAGCGAGTTTCGGCCCTTTGCATTTGTCGGTATGACAAAGGATGGCAAGCTCACCGACAATCCTACCCTCCGCGCGATCGCGAAGTTCAACCCCCTGAGCTTTCTTGCGACGGCTTACGTCGAGATTCTGCGCTCAACGCCGGTAATCGTTCAGATTTTCATCATCTACTACGGCGTTTTCGGCGTTATCAGCCTCCCGAAGTTCACGTTTCTGGGCTTTGTGAAGTTTGAGCGCTTCTTCCCGGGCATCGTCGCGCTCGGCATGAACTCCGGCGCATATCTCTGCGAGATCATGCGAAGCGGCATCCAATCCATCGACCGCGGTCAGACCGAGGCGGCGCGCAGTCTCGGACTCAGCTCGTTCCAGACCCTGCGCTTCATAATCCTGCCGCAGGCTATAAAGAACATACTGCCCGCTATCGCAAATGAGTTCGTCGTAATCATCAAGGAGTCCGCTATTACATACACCATAGGAGTTCAGGACATCATGAGCGCCGTAAACTCCGTAAAGAGCGCGACCTTTACCATTATGGAGCCGCTGCTCGTTGCGACGGCGATCTACTTCTGCCTCTGCTTCCCGACAAGCAAGCTGATAGCATACATCGAAAGGAGAATGAGCCGTGGCGACCGCAGACACAATGATTGAGGTCAATGGCCTCAAAAAGCACTATAACCGCGGCGCCATCAAGGCGCTCGACGGCGTCGATATCGCCATAACAAAGGGCGAGGTCGTGGTCGTTATCGGCCCGTCCGGCTCAGGAAAATCGACCTTTCTCCGCTGCCTCAACCTTATGGAGGAGCCGACGGAGGGCGATATAAACTTTGACGGCGTTGACATCACGAAGAAGAAAATCAAAAACGCCGAGGGTAAGATGGTCAAGCTCGACATCGACAAACACCGCCAGAAGATGGGCATGGTGTTCCAGCACTTCAATCTATTCCCGCATATGACGGTTCTCAAAAATATGACCCTCGCGCCGGTCGAGCTAAAAAAGATGACCGAGGCTGAGGCGAACGAGAAGGCGCTGAAGCTCCTCGACAGAGTCGGACTGCGCGACAGAGCCGAGGCGTATCCTAATCAGCTCTCCGGCGGTCAGAAGCAGAGAATTGCAATCGTCCGCGCTCTTATGATGGAGCCGGAGGTCATGCTTTTCGACGAGCCGACGAGCGCTCTCGACCCGGAGATGGTCGGCGAGGTGCTCGACGTTATGAAGGAGCTTGCGCACAGCGGTATGACGATGGTCGTCGTCACCCACGAGATGGGCTTTGCCCGCGAGGTCGGCACCCGCGTGGTCTTTATGGACGGCGGCAGGATAGTCGAGCAGGGAACGCCGGAGGAGATTTTCGGCTATCCGTCCTCCGAGCGCTTAAAGAGCTTCCTTCTCAAGGTTCTGTAACCAAACTGTAACTAAATATTGGGAACAACCCCCTTTTTTCCGCAGTCTAATTAGTGTAAGATGGAAAAAAGGGGGTTATCTGTATGAAAAAGAAAATTGCTCTGACAGTTTCGCTTGTTCTGATCTCCGTGCTTATCGCTTCCTGCGGCGCTTCGGTCAGCCCGATGGACGCAAAGAACAGCGCTTCCTATTCGATGAACGAGGCTTACGATTCGCCCGCTGAGGCGCCGATGATGGAGGAAGACTTCTACTATGACGGCGGCGCCGTCGCAAATTACACAAAGGGAAGCTCGTCGCTCATATCGAAAACCTCGAACACCGATTTTGCCGAGAAGATGATATACTCCGCCTCCGCAACAGTCGAAACCACGGATTTTGAAAAGAGCGTCGAGGCGGTCTACGATCTCGTCGAGAGCTACGGAGGCTTTCTCGAGTCGAGCTACATTACCGGTCAGCGCCTCAGATATCAGTGGGAAAACTACACCCCGACCCGCACCGCCTCCTTTACCATCCGCGTACCCGCCGAGAGCTTCACAAGCATGAAAAGCGCTCTGTCGGGCGTCGGCAACGTAGTCGACGTGCGCGACTGGGCGGAAAACATCACCGCACAGTATTACGATACGCAGTCGAGGCTCGATACCTACCGGCTCGAGCAGGAGAGAGTCATGGCGATGATGGAAAAGGCGGAGACTGTCAGCGATATGCTGGAGCTTGAAAGCCGACTCAGCGAGATACGCTATCAGATCGAGAGCCTTGAATCGACCCTTCGCAACTGGCAGAGGCAGGTCGATTATTCGACCGTAAACCTCACTGTCGAGGAGGTTCAGCGCCTTTCCGTCGTTGAGCCGGAGAAGAGAAGCTACTGGCAGAGGCTCGGCGACGGCTTTATGCAGAGCATTGAGGACATCGGATATAATATCTCCGAGCTGTTCATCGACTTTGTCGCGGCGATCCCCGCACTTGTGATCCTCGCTGTTGTCATTGTCGTGATCGTCATAATCGTGAGGGTCAGCATAAAACGCTCAAGGGCGAAGAAAATGAAGAAATTCGCGGAGCAGCAAAATGCTCCTGTGAATAAAGATAGTGTTTAACCTCCACTACCAAAAAGAAGCGGTCAGCCTTGTCGGCTGGCCGCTTCGATTATTTATCCGAAAATCTCCGCTTCGATCTTCTTCGCGCTCTCCGTTGCCGCCATACCGCCGAGGGCAGTTTCTCTCAGCTCGCGCGGAAGCATCTGACCGACCGAGTACATCGTTTCAACCATTTCATCGGGAGTTACGGGGCAGGTCATGCCGCCGAGAGCGAGATCTGCGGAGACAAGGGCGTTTACCGCCTGAGATGCGTTTCGCTGGGCGCAGGGGATCTGCACAAGCCCTGCCACGGGATCGCAGACAAGCCCCATCACGTTCATGAGTGCGATCGAAAAGGCGCTGACCGCCATATCATCAGTGCCGCCCATGAGATAGACCGCCGCAGCCGCCGCCATCGCCGCCGCAACGCCGCACTCCGCCTGACAGCCGCCCTCAGCACCCGCAACGGTGGCGTTTTCGGTGACTATCGCGCCGAAGCCGGAGGCGAGGAGAAGCGCCTCGAGCACCCTGCGGCGGGGGATGAGCCTCTCCTCCTCAAGAGTTACGAGCACCGCGGGAACGATGCCGCACGAACCCGCCGTCGGGCAGGCGCAGATGCGCCCCATTGCGGCGTTTGCCTCGCTGCCGGAGAGAGCCTTTACGATGACCTTCGAGATAAAATCGCCGCAGAGCGTATTGCCGTCGTCAGCGTAGCGCTTCGCCTGCGCGGTTACGCCGGATATGAGTCCGCCGGCGGTGGTGAGAGGCTCATACTCAGCTCTGTGGCTTGCGCGGCGCATGATCTCATAGCGCGCATCGAGCTTTTTGAAAACCGCCTCTTCGGTGGTGCCGAAATTTTGTATCTCGTCGTTCAGAATGACCCGCCAGAGGGGAATGGCGGAGGTGTTGCCGATGGAAATAATGCGTTCAAAGCTGTTCATATTACGCTTTCCGCCTCCTCGGGATTGATGATAGTCACGCTGACAACGCCGCCTATCTCCATAAGCGTGTCCTTGACGTAAGCGGGAATATGCTCGTCGCACTCGATGACCGATACTGCGACAGAGCCTTTTTCGTTGCGCGTTGAGCGCATGATGCCGATGTTCAGCCCGAGAAAGCCGAGCGCGCCGGTGAGATGCCCGAGCATTCCGCGTTCATCGCGGTGGACTATAACCGCCGTCGGCTTCTCACAGCCGAGCTCCATCGAAAAGCCGTCAAGCTCGGTTATCATGATTCGACCGCCGCCGAGGGAAACTCCGCTTACAGTGCGCTCTGTGTCGTCAGAGAGAGTGAAGAGCGTTGTGACGTAGTTATCGTGCTCGGTTTTACGCTCCTCGGGTATGAATGCGAAGTCCACGCCCCTCTCTCGGGCAATCTCAAAGGAGCGGCTTAGGCGCTCATCGTCCTCATCCATGCCGAGCACGCCCGCGACGAGGGCGAGATCGGTGCCGTGCCCGCGGTAGGTCTTGCCGAAGGAGCCGTAGAGATGAAATTCGGCGCGCGTAATCTCGCCCTCGCAGAGAAGCGCGCTCATGCGCCCGAGCCGTACCGCGCCCGCCGTGTGAGAGCTGGAGGGACCGATCATCACAGGGCCGGCGACCTCGAAAATACTAAGAGCCATAAGTGCCTCCGAATTTGTTTTTATACTAATCGCTGATAAAATGCTTTATTAGATTTCCGAGGCAGAATTGCGCCAGACGAGGCGGCTTCCACAGAGCATAATGGACATATATGGTCAAGGAAGGGGCAAAGTATGGCACAATTCTGACCGGAAAGATATAAATGTTTTTATTGGCGCTTAGTATTAACCATTGTAACACATATTGAACCACTTTACAACAGCGCTCTTTTATGTTAAAATACAATGTTCTTAATGGAAAGGAGTGACTTTTGTGCTTAATAAGCTTGCCGAAATCGAAAAGAAATATACTAATCTCGGCGCGCTTCTGGAGAGCGCGGAGGTCTACTCCGACCCGAAGCGATACGCCGAGGTCGCAAAGGAGCAGAAGGAGCTCGCACCGGTAGTCGAGGCTTACCGCAGAAGAATGAGCGTTGCGCAGAATATTGAGGACGCGAAGGCGCTTCTCGGCGATCCGGAGCTCGGCGATATGGCGAAGGAGGAGCTTGAGAGCGCGAAGAGTGAGCTTGAAAGAGCTGACGAAGAACTGAAAATCTTGCTTCTCCCGCGCGACCCGAATGATTCAAAGAACGTCGTTATGGAAATTCGCCAGGGCATAGGCGGCGAGGAGGCGGCGCTCTTTGCGGCGGATATTTACAGAATGTACGCTATGTACTGCGACTCAAGAGGCTGGAAAATCGAGATAGTCAACGAAAATGCCACGGAGCTTGGAGGCTTCAAGGAAATAAGCCTCATAATCAGCGGCGAGGGCGCGTATTCGCGCCTTAAATTCGAGTCCGGCGGTCACTGTGTTAAGAGAATCCCGGTGACCGAGTCAAACGGCAGGATTCAGACCTCGACTGCGACGGTAGCGGTTTTGCCGGAGGCTGAGGATGTGGACTTCGAGCTTAACGAGGACGATGTGAAAATCGACGTATTCCGCTCCTCCGGAGCAGGAGGGCAGAAGGTCAACAAGACCTCCTCGGCTATCCGCGTGACCCATATTCCGACCGGCATCGTGGTCGAATGCCAGGATGAGCGCAGTCAATACCGCAATAAGGACAAGGCGCTCGCAATACTTCGCTCGAAGCTCTATGAGATCGAGCTTCAAAAGAAAAACGACTCTGAAAACGCCTCGCGCAGGTCGATGGTCGGCACCGGCGAGCGAAGCGAGAAGATACGCACATACTTCTATCAGCGCGACAGCGTTGTTGACAAGCGCATAACGGGCGAGGATAAATCCTTCCCGCTCGGAAAGATAATGAACGGCGGACTTGACGAGCTCATCGACGCGCTCGCCGCCGCCGATACGGCAGAAAGGCTCAAGGGATGAAAACCGAAATTCTATCAACTGACGAAATAGCGCGCGCCGCCGAAATAATACTCGCCGGCGGACTTGTAGCCGCGCCGACGGAGACGGTCTACGGACTCTGCGCCGACGCCACGAACGAGGCGGCGATCAGGAAAATCTTTACTGCCAAGGGGCGCGATGAGCGCAAGCCGATAAGCGTTTTCGTGCGCGATATGCGCGGCGCGGAGGCACTGTGCCGCGAGGTGCCCGAGGCGGCGTATAAGCTTGCCGAAAAATTCTTTCCCGGCCCGGTTACGCTTGTCCTCAGAAAGCGCGAAACTGTCTCCGACGCGCTCACGGCCAGCGGCGAAACGGTCGGCGTCCGGTGTCCGGATAACGCTGCGGTGCTGGAGCTTCTGCGGCTCACGAACGTGCCGCTCACGGGCACAAGCGCAAATCTGTCCGGTGAGAAAAGCGCAGAGAGCGCGGAGGAAGCTCTGCGAGCCTTTGACGGGCGCATCGAGGCGGTTATCGACGGCGGCAGGTGCGGCGGGGGTGTGCCGAGCACTGTAATAGATCTTACCGGCGGCGAAATCAAAATCCTCCGCGCGGGAGCTGTTTCAAAAGAGGAGATAGAGGCGGTGATCGCATGATTATCGGCGTAACCGGTCAGACAGGAGCGGGAAAGACTACACTTCTGCGCTGGCTTGAGCGGAAGGGCTATGAAGTCGTTGACTGCGACGTGGTCTATCACAGACTGTTTGACGGCGACGAAGCACTGCGCGGCGCGATAATGTCGGAATTCGGCACACTGGAGCGCAAAAAGCTCGCAAATATCGTCTTTTCCGACCCCGAAAGGCTCAAAAGATTAAACGAAATTACGCACCCGGCGGTGCTCGATGAGGTAAAGCGCCTCATTTCCGGCAAAAGGAACGCCGCGATAGACGCTGTTGAGCTCTTTGAGGGCGGCGAGGCGGCACTCTGCGATAGAATTATCGCCGTCACAGCGCCGAGAGAAATACGTATAGAGCGCATAATGCGCCGCGACGGAATTGACAGGGCTTATGCCGAGGCCCGTGTGGACGGGCAGAAGAGCGAGGCGTGGTACAGAGAAAAATGCGGCCTCGTTATTGAGAATAGCTTTGGTTCTGAGGCGGAGCTTTCCGCTTTTCTGGATAATGTAATTGGAAAGGAAATTGATATAATGGAAGAGAAAAAGAACGATCTGCGCGATGAGCTTTTCTACAATCAGAAGCACCTTGCGGACACTCTGAGCGAGGAGGAGAAGCGCGCGTCTGACGCTTATGGCGAGGAGTACAAGGCGTTCCTCGCCGCGGCAAGAACTGAGCGCCTTGCGGTTAAAGAGGCAATCCGTCAGGCTGAGAAGGCAGGCTTCAAGGCTTGGAACGGCAAGGATGCACTCAATCCGGGAGATAAAATCTACCGCTCACTCCGCGGCAAGGCTCTCATTCTTGCGGTTATGGGCAGAAAGCCGATGGAGGCCGGCACGCACATCTGCGCCGCGCACATCGACTCCCCGCGCCTCGACCTCAAGGAGGTGCCGCTCATGGAGCGCGACGAGGTCGCATACCTCAAAACCCACTACTACGGCGGCATCCGCAAGTATCAGTGGCTCTGCATACCTCTTGCCATCCACGGCGTTGTCATTAAGAAGGACGGCGAAGTCGTTGACATAAATATCGGCGACGATAAGAATGATCCGACGTTCGTCATCACCGACCTTCTTCCGCACCTTGCGGCGAAGCAGTCTCAGCAGCCGCTCGGTCAGGCGATACCGGGCGAGAACCTGAACCTCATCATCGGCTCTCTGCCGTATGGCGAGGAGGGCGGCGACCGCATTAAGCTCGGCGTTATGAAGCTCATGAACGAGAAGTACGGCATCACCGAGACCGACTTCCTCTCCGCTGAGCTGGAGGTAACTCCCGCGCTCGAGCCGCGCGACGTCGGCTTCGACCGCTCACTCATCGCCTCCTACGGCCACGACGACCGCGTCTGCGCCTACGCTGAGCTGAAGGCAATCTACGAGACTGAGAACCCCGAGTACACCGCGATCTGCATCCTCGCAGATAAAGAGGAAATCGGCTCTGTCGGCGTCACCGGAATGCAGTCGAGAGCGTTCGAGAACTTCATGGAGGATCTCTGCCGCAATGACGGCAGCATTCTCCGCCACTGCTTCGCAAATACGCTCTGCATTTCCGCTGACGTAACGAACGCCTATGACCCGATGTACCCCGAGGTCAGCGACAAGATGAACAATACCCGCCTCAACTACGGCGTCGGAATCTGCAAGTACACCGGCTCCCGCGGCAAGGGCGGCGCCTCTGACGCCGCTGCTGAGACCGTCGGCAAGGTACGCAGAATCTTCGCAGAGGACGGCGTTATCTGGCAGACCGGAGAGCTTGGAAAGGTCGATGAGGGCGGCGGAGGAACGGTTGCCGCTTATATGGCAAACCGCGACATCGAGACCATCGACGCCGGAACTCCGGTGCTTGCGATGCACTCTCCGTTCGAGATCGTGTCGAAGTACGACTGCTACATGACCTACCGCGCCATGAAGGCGGCGTATAAGTCGGAAATCATCTGATAAAATGTATAACACCCCCAAATTTTGCCCACAATAAGCAAAAACGGGGGTGTTCTTTTTTGGAAAATCAGAATGAAATTACTCAGTTCGGCTCGGTCACGGCGCACAGAATTCACTGCATAACGATAATCGGGCAGATCGAGGGTCACACGCTTCTGCCGCAGGAGCAGAAGGCGACAAAGTACGAGCATCTTTTGCCCGAGCTTGCGGCGGTGGAGGAATCTGAGAATATAGACGCGCTTCTGGTGCTTCTCAACACAGCAGGCGGCGATATCGAAGCGGGGCTTGCGATAGCGGAGATCATCGCGGGCATGAAAAAGCCGACAGTTTCGCTCGTTCTCGGCGGGAGCCACTCCATCGGAGTGCCGCTTGCGGTCGCGGCGGACGTTTCGATGATCGCGCCGAGCGCGGCGATGACAATCCACCCGGTGCGAATTACCGGCACTGTCATCGGCTCGGAGCAGACCTACCGCTACTTTGCCGAGGTGCAGAACAGGATCGTCCGCTTCGTAGAGGCAAACTCGCGTATGTCAAAGGAGCGGTATCTCGAGCTGTGCATGAAAACGGGCGAGCTATCGAATGACGTTGGCTCGGTTGTCGAATCCTACGAGGCTGTGAGCCTCGGACTTATCGACAGAGTCGGCACCATCTCCGACGCGCTCAACTATCTGCACGGCAGAATAAAGGACAAGGACAGAGAATAAAAGGGGCGGGAGATTTCCCGCCTTTTTTTATCCCTTCGGGTACTCGAGCCCCTGCATGAAGCCGCCGATGGCGACCGACTGCACGTCGCCTGCGATCACCTTGCCGCGGTAGACTATCAGATCGGCAACAACGCTTTCGTCACCGGTGGGGTAGTTCGTTACCTTATAGGTATAGCGCGTGCATAGCTTGCCGGCGTACTTTTCAAGGTCGTTGCCCTGACTGCGCTGGAGGGAATTGTAGTCCTGAAGGACGCTTTCGAACTTTTCTGGAATCCTTACGGACACCGTTTCGACCGGCTCCTCCTCAACCTGCCAGCCAAGTGCAGAGAGGTAGCCGACTCTGTCCTCGTTAGAGCGCAGCGAGGAGACCGCAGAGACGGAATCTTTGTCACTTTGCCCGAAAACTCCGGCGATGATTAATATGACGGCGGCGATAACTACGACTGAAATCAGTCCAATTACTAATTTTTTACGGGAAAATTTGGCAGTATAAACGAACATGATGTCACCTCTCGAAATGGAGTTTGGTAAAGATTATTCACACTTCGGACACAATATGCCGGAGTGTTTAAAATATTTTTTTCGTCAAAATGATAAAAAGTTGTTGCAATATGCAAATTGATGATGTATTATGTTTAATGGTAGACTTGATAATTATAAGAGAAAATATACTTAATAGGAGGTTCAGCATGGCAAGCAGAATATTTCAGAGTATGGTTGTTCAGATGAAGGAAGCCACGCAGCGCCCGATCGGTGTCGTTGACAGCGAGGGTAACGTAGTTGCGTCCACCGACCTTGCAATCATGGGCACGCATATTGCCGACGGCCAGGTGCTCGAGGGTATGGCGGGCGAGAAGTTTGCCGTCATTGCGGGCAAGACCTTCCGTCCGCTCTCCGGCAGCGATACACACTTTGACTATGCCGTTTTTGTTGAGGGTACCGACGAACTTGCACAGAGCTATGCCGTTATGGCGGCAGTAGCCGTTCAGAGCGCAAAGAACTACTATGAGGAAAAATATGACCGCTCCGCGCTCGTCAAGAATATCATCACCGAGAACATACTGCCCGGCGATATCTACGTTCACGCCAAAGAGCTGCACTTCGTTCCCGAAACAGCGCGCGGAGTGTTCTACATCCGCGAGCTCAGCCGCTCCGATATCGCCGCTGTTGACGCTCTGCGCCGCGTCTTCCCGGACAGAGAGCGCGATTTCGTCATCAGCATCAACGAGTCCGATATCTGCGTAATTAAAGAGCTCAACGCCAACGCCTGTGAGGAGAAGGATCTCATTAAGGTCGCCCGCGAAATAGAAAAGGCGATCGGCGACGATCTCAAGATAAAGTGCGTCATCGGCATCGGCTCCGTCGCGCTCCACCTGCGCGACCTCGCCGCGAGATATAAGGAGGCGCAGATCGCCATCGAGGTTGGCAAGGTTTTCGACACCGAGAAGAGCATCATAAGCTATGAATCCCTCGGCATCGGCCGCCTTATCTATCAGCTCCCGACGACAATGTGCGAGATGTTCCTGCAGGAGGTATTCAAGAAGAACCCCATCGATTCACTCGACGAGGAGACTCTCTCCATCATTGCCGAGTTCTTCGACAATAACCTCAACATCTCTGAGACGAGCCGTAAGCTCTTCGTTCACCGCAATACCCTCGTTTATCGTCTCGGCAAGATAAAGAAGATGACGGGACTCGATCTCAGAGAGTTCGACCAGGCCATAGTGTTCAAGGTGGCGCTTATGGTCAAAAAATACTTGAATTCACAGAAAGCTTAAGAAAATGGTTAGATTTACAGACGTCTTTAAAACGTATGAGAACGGCACGAAAGCGCTGAAGGGCGTATCCTTTGAGATACAGGACGGGGAGTTCGTGTTCCTTGTCGGACCCTCCGGCAGCGGCAAGACCACTATTATCAAGCTCATTACCGGCGAAATCGCACCTATGGACGGCGAGGTCAACGTAAACGGCTATGATATGGGCTCAATAAAGTTTTCAAAGATGCCGTATATGCGCCGCACGCTCGGTGTGGTTTTTCAGGACTTCCGGCTCATGGAGGGGAAGACCGTATATGAAAACGTGGCGTTTGCAATGCGCGTCGTCGGCGCCTCAAATAAGGAGATACGCCGCAGGGTGCCCTATGTTCTCGAGCTTGTGGGCCTTGACAAGCGTATGATGCGCAGACCGGACGAGCTGTCGGGCGGCGAGCAGCAGAGAGTCGCAATTGCGAGAGCGCTCGTCAACAACCCGCGCGTCGTTATTGCGGACGAGCCGACGGGAAACCTCGACCCCGCGAGAAGCCTTGAGATCATGATGCTCCTTGAGAAGATAAACGAGCTCGGCACAACCGTGCTTGTCGTCACCCACGAGAAGGAGCTTGTAAACAACTTCAACAAGCGCGTTATAGCTATTGACGCGGGAAGAGTCGTCAGCGACAGAATGGACAGGTACTACAGCTATGACGAGTAACAGAATTGGATATTACCTCAAAGAGGGAATGGTGAGCGTATTCAATCACGGCTTTATGAGCTTCGCCTCGGTGTGCATCATCGTGGCGTGCCTCATAATCATGGGCTCGTTCAGCCTCCTGAGCCTTAATGTTGATACGATAATCTACCGCATGGAATCCGAAAACGAGATACTCGCCTACATTGACGAGAGCCTCTCCGACGTTGACGCGAGGGCGCTTGAGAGCCGCATCGAGCAGGTTCCCAACGTCGCCTCGGCGCAGTTTGTTTCCCGCGAGGAGGCTATGGAGTCCTTTGTGAAGCAGTATGAGAACACCTCGCTCTTCGACGGCGTCGACGCAACGGTGTTCCGCCACAGATACATAATAAAGCTCGATGATATTTCGCTTATGGCAAAGACCCAGACCGATCTTCTCTCGGTGCGCGGTATCGCGAAGATCAACGCCCACCTCGAGATCAGCGAGGGCTTTGTGAGGATACGCAACATCGTGACGACGGTTTCCGTTTCCCTTGTTGTGATACTGCTTGTGATCTCGCTGTTCATCATGTCGAACACAATTAAGCTCACGACCTTTGAGCGGCGCGAGGAGATCGCAATAATGAAGATGGTCGGCGCGACCTCGAGCTTCATCCGCTGGCCCTTCGTGGTCGAGGGACTTGTGCTCGCGGCGTTTGGCTCGCTGAGCGCGTACATACTGCAATACGGCATTTACAGAATTGTAACGGAAAAGCTAATCGGCAACACCGGCTTTTCCTTCATCACCTTTATTCCGTTTTCGCAGATCGCCGTGCCGATGCTCATCGTTTTCGTCGCGGTCGGCTTTGTGGTCGGAGTAATCGGCTCGCTTATTGCGATCCGCAACTATCTGAAGGTATAAGAAAATGCGCAGAAAAACCCGCATAACAGCGCTCGTTCTGGCGCTGTTGTTAGCAATTCCGGCATTTCTGCAGCTCTCGGTTCCGACCGCCTCGGCGGCGACGACGAAGCAGAAGCTGGAGGAGGCAAAGAAGAACCACGCTCAGATAAAATCCGAGATGGCAGAGGTACAGAGCAAAATAAACGCCCTCGGCAGCGACAAGAAGGACGCGCTTGCAAAGAAAAACGCCATTGACGATCAGATCGAGCTGAAGGCGCGCGAGATCGAGGTCATCGGCATTCAGATCGACGTCTACGGCGAGCTTATCGCGGAGCGCGAGGCCGAGCTTGATGAGCTCCAGCGCCAGGAGGAGATCACCCGCGAGGTCTACAAAACCCGTGTGCGCGCCATGGAGGAGAACGGCTCAACGAGCTATTACGGCATAATCTTCGGCGCGTCAAGCTTTTCCGATATGCTCTTCCGTATCGACGCGGTGAACGCCATTATGCAGTACGATCAGGGCGTCTACGATAAGCTTGTGGCAGCGGAGGAAAAGACTGAGGCCAAGAAAAAATCCGTTGAGGAAGCTGTTGTTGAGTGCGAAGCGAGCCGAGAGGAGCTTAAAATCGCGCAGGCTGAGCTTGAGGAGCAGCAGAGAGAGGCCGAGGAGCTCATTGCACAGATCATGAGCGATATAAACGAGGCTCAGAAGATCTACGACGAGATGATGAAGGATCGCGAGGCGGCCTATAAGGAAGTCCTCGAGCTTGAGGCAAAGCTCAAAAAGGAGCAGGCGGCGTCAACCTCCGCAACAGTCAAGGGCACAGGCACATTCAAGTGGCCTGTCAGCTCCAACTACATAACAAGCGGCTTCGGCGCTCGCAATACGGGTATCACGGGCGCCAGCACGAATCACCCGGGACTCGACGTCGGCAGAGTTTACTACGGCTCGAAGATCTGGGCGGCGGACTCCGGCACCGTAACGGTCAGTCAGAAATCCTCAAGCTACGGAAATTACGTCGTAATAAGCCACGGCAACGGCTATACCACGCTCTACGCCCATATGCAGAGCCGATCGGTCAAGGTCGGCGATAAGGTCACAAAGGGCGATCTCATAGGCTATACCGGTTCTACGGGCGTTTCAAGCGGCCCGCATCTGCACTTCGAGATATGGAAAAACGGCGTAAAGGTCGACCCGAGCCAGTATTTCTCCAACCTCGTCGCTGCGCCGGGGGTGAAGCTCTCGAAATGAATCGGAAACTTGTGAGAATAATAGCGATAATCCTCGCTGTGCTGATGGTCTTCGGCGTGCTTGCGTCGCTTCTGAGCTATTCCGCCTCGGCGGCGCCGACAAGGGAGCAGCTTAACGAGCTCAAGCAGAAGCAGGCTGACCTCAAGCAGCAGATGCAGGAGACAAAAAGCAAGATAAACAGCCTCGAATTTGAGCAGCTTGAGGCGTCAAAGCGCAAGGAGCTGCTTGACGAGCAGATCGACCTAAAGCTTCAGGAAATCGATAACATAAACGAGCGCATCGCGATCCTCGACGCCATGATCGACGAAAAAACCGCCGAGGCGCGGGAATACCAGCGCCGGGAGAACGTACAGCGCGAGATTTACAAGACCCGTATCCGAGCGATGGAGGAGAACGGAGTCGTTTCCTATCTCCAGATCGTATTCGGTGCGACGGATTTTGCCGATATGCTCTTCCGAATCGACGCGGTTAACGAGATAATGCGCCGCGATCAGGGCATATACGACGCCCTTGTTGAGGCGGAGAACAAAACTCTCGAGGCGAAGGCTGAGATAGTATCCACAAGGGGAGAGGCAGCCGAGGTCAAGGCGGAGCTTGAGACCGCCAAGGCGGAGCTTGCTGTCCAGGAGAAGGAAGCGGAGGCGCTTATCGCCGAGCTTCAGAAGAATATCGAGGAGTTTACAGAGTACTACGAATCCCAGCAGCGCGAGCGCGAGCAGATCTACAAAGACATCATCGAGATGGAGGAGGAGCTCAAAAAGCTCGAGATGGTCAAGGGCACCGGCGTGTTTATGTGGCCGGCGCAGTACAAGGGACGCATAACGAGCAAATTCGGCTGGCGAATCCACCCCGTTCTCGGCACGTCGAAATACCACTCCGGCATCGATATCGGCGGTCAGGGCTACGGCGCTGAGATCTACGCCGCAGACACCGGCACGGTAGTGACGAGCGCCAAGAGCGATACCTACGGCAACTACGTAGTCATCAACCACGGCAACGGCTACACGACGCTCTACGCGCATATGCAGAGCCGCAACGTCAAGTCGGGCGACAAGGTCACAAAGGGCGATCTCATCGGCTGGGTCGGCTCGACCGGACTTTCAAACGGCCCGCATCTGCATTTTGAGATTTGGGACAACGGAACGCGCATAGACCCGGCGAAATTCTATTCAAATCTCGAATATGCGCCCGATGCTTGACAGAACGAAAATTATATTGTAAAATAACTTGAACTTTTGGGAAAGGAGAACACAATAATGAAGCATATCATCACTCTTGATACCCGCGAGATGAACGAGGCTAACGGTGGCTGCGGCGAGTGCCAGACCTCCTGCCAGTCCGCTTGCAAGACTTCCTGCGGCGTTGCCAACCAGAAGTGCGAGAACACCGCTGAGTAATTTCTCTCTACATTCCCTATAAGGCGGGGCTTGCCTCCGCCTTATATTTTTTTGAGGTAATCCTATGATACATCAGTACAAGCTTAACGGCTATAATATAGTCCTCGACGTGTTCTCCGGCTCTGTTCACGTTGTGGACGACCTCGGCTACGAGGTCATCGGCCTCTATGAGGAGAACACGCCGGAGGAGATAGTAAAAAAGCTCGCGGATAAATACCCCGAGAGCGAGGTGCGCGACTGCATTGAAGACGTCGAGGAGCTTAAAGCGGCGGGAAAGCTCTTTACCGAGGACAGATTCAAGCCCATTTCATTCGACTTCAAGAAGCGCTCAAACGTCATAAAGGCGCTCTGCCTGCATGTCGCCCACACCTGCAATCTGAATTGCTCCTACTGCTTTGCCTCGCAGGGCAAGTATAACGGCGAGCGGGCGATAATGAGCTTCGAGGTCGGCAAGCGCGCGCTCGACTTCCTCGTTGAAAACTCCGGAAAGCGCCGCAATCTCGAGGTAGACTTCTTCGGCGGCGAGCCGCTTATGAACTGGCAGGTCGTAAAGGACCTTGTCGCCTACGCCCGCAGCATCGAGAAGGAGAAGAACAAGAACTTCCGCTTTACGCTTACCACGAACGGGGTTCTTGTCGACGATGAGGTTATCGACTTTGCTAACCGCGAGATGAGTAACGTAGTAATGAGCATCGACGGCAGGAGAGAGGTTCACGACCGCTTCCGCGTCGACTACGCAGGCAAGGGAAGCTATGACAATATAATCCCGAAGTTTCAGAAGTTTGCGGCGGCGCGCGGCGACAGAAGCTACTACGTCCGAGGCACCTATACCCACCTCAATACCGACTTTACGGAGGATCTTTTCCACCTTGCAGACCTCGGCTTTACCGAGCTCTCGATGGAGCCGGTGGTGACCGCGCCGGACGATCCCGTGGCGCTCACCGAGGAGGATTTTCCGAAGCTCTGCGAGCAGTATGAGATACTTGCTAAGGATATGCTCCGCCGCAAAAAGGACGGCAAGCCCATAACCTTCTATCACTACATGATCGATCTGAGCCACGGCCCGTGCATCTACAAGCGCATCTCCGGCTGCGGCAGCGGAACAGAGTACCTTGCGGTAACGCCGTGGGGCGATCTCTACCCGTGCCACCAGTTTGTAGGCGATGAGAAGTACAAGATGGGCGATATCTGGCAGGGCGTTACGAATACCGAGCTACGTGACGAGTTCAAGCTGACGAATGTCTACGCCCGCCCCGACTGCGAGAACTGCTGGGCAAAGCTCTACTGCTCAGGAGGCTGTGCGGCGAACGCCTACCACGCTACCGGCGACATCCGCGGGGTCTATGAATACGGCTGCAGGCTATTCAAAAAGCGCATGGAGTGCGCGATTATGATGCAGGTTGCCGAAAATATGCCAGCGAGCGAAGAATAAAAGAGAAATCCACACGTTTTTTTAAAAAATGTGTGGATTTTTATATTCTGATGCTGTATAATTGTACTGTTGCGATTTTATAGCACAGGGAAGGATTGGTAGTATGATCCGGATCCACGCTGACAGCACGAACGATCTTGGACCTGAACTGATTGAAAAGCATAATATCCGCATCGTTCCGCTCTATGTGAGAATGGGCGAAACGACGGTAAAGGACGGCGCAGACCTCGACATAGAGGCGATGTACGCCTGGGCGGATAAAATGAAAACCACCCCGCAGACGAGCGCTTTTTCCCCGGCTGACGCGGAGGACGCGATCCTTGAGGCGAAGGAAGCCGGCGACGATATTCTTTTCTTCGGCATTTCCACGGAGATGAGCGCCTCCTGCTCCTCCTTCAAGATAGCGGCGGAAAACCTCGACTGGTCTGACCACACCTTTGTGGTCGATTCCCGCAATCTCTCGAGCGGAATAGCGCTGCTTATTCTCAAGGCGGCGAAGAGCGTTGAGAAAGGGGATAAGACCGCGGCTGAGATCTGGCTTGAGATGCAGAGCCTCATTCCGAGGGTGCGCGCCTCTTTTGTCGTAGATACGCTTCTCTACCTCTGGCGCGGCGGAAGATGCAGCGCGGTGAGCGCGCTCGCGGCCTCGGCGCTGGGCATAAAGCCGAAGATCGTCGTCGAGAACGGTAAAATGGGCGTCGGACATAAGTACCGCGGCAGGATCGACAAGGTGATCGAGAAGTACGTTGCTGACCTCGCTCCGCAGCTCAAAAGGGCGGACCCGGACGCGGTGTTCATAACCCACTCCGGCGTTCAGCCGGAAATCGTTGAAAAGGTCAGAAAGTCCCTTCAAGGCTACAAGAAATTCGATAGTATAATTGAAACCCATGCAGGCGGCGTTATCTCAAGCCACTGCGGACCCGGCACATTAGGAGTGCTATTCATCGAAAATGATTAGAATTTACGCAGACAGCACGAATGACCTTACAAGAGAGCTTCTGGAAAAGTATAACGTCAGGATCGTTCCGCTGTATGTCAGAATGGGCGACGATTCGAGACCCGACGGGCTTGATTTCGACATCGAGAGCATGTACGCCTGGTCTGACGAGCACAAGAGTACCCCGACCACTGCGGCATTCTCGCCCGGTGACGCTGAGGACGCGCTCAAGGACGCGGTTGATGCCGGCGACGACGTGCTTTTCTTCGGTATTTCCACCGAGATAAGCTCCTCCTGCAACTCCTTCAGGATCGCGGCGGCGAACCTCGACTGGTCTGACCACACCTTCGTCGTCGACTCGCGCTCGCTCGGAAACGGAATCGGCATACTCATTATCAAGGCGGCTGAAATGGCAAAAGAGGGTAATATGAGCGCCGCCGAGATATGGCTTGAGATCGAGAAGCTCATCCCGAAGGTGAGAGTCAGCTTCGTTGTCGATACGCTGAAATATCTCTACCGCGGCGGGCGGTGCAGCGCCGTGAGCGCGCTCGCATCCTCGGCGCTCGGCATTAAGCCGAAGATAATTATGTCCGGCGGCAAAATGACCGTCGGAGCAAAGTATCGCGGAAAGCCCGAGGTTGTGTGCAAAAAGTATATTGCAGACCTCAGAAAGGGGCTTCTGCGCGCCGATAAGGAGATGGTTTTCGTCTACCACTCCGTCGGCACGAGCGAGGCTGTCTGCGAGATAATGAAAAAAGAGGTCGAGGACCTCAAATACTTTGAAAACATCTATGAAACCGTTGCCGGCGGTATAATTTCAAGCCATTGCGGCCCCGGCACCTATGCAATAATGTACTTAGATACGGAGGAATAAACCCACTATGAGAAAAGTATTCGGACTTAACGAGCTGAGAGAGATGTTTCTCACATTCTTCGAATCGAAGGGACATCTTCGCCTTCCCAGCTTCTCCCTTATACCGCAAAACGACCCGAGCCTGCTGCTTATAAACTCCGGCATGGCGCCGATGAAGCCCTACTTCACCGGCGAGATGGAGCCGCCGAGAAGAAGAGTCTGCACCTGCCAGAAGTGCGTCCGCACCGGCGATATCGAGAACATCGGCAAGACCGACCGCCACGGCACCTACTTCGAGATGCTCGGCAACTTCTCCTTCGGAGATTACTTCAAGCACGAGGCTCTTAAGTGGAGCTGGGAGTTCCTGACGAGCGAGGAGTGGGTCGGCCTTGACCCCGCAAAGCTCTATCCCTCGATCTACGTTGAGGATGACGAGGCATTCGACGTATGGACAAAGGAGGTCGGCGTGCCTGCCGATCACATCACCCGCCTCGGCAAGTCCGATAACTTCTGGGAGCACGGCTCCGGCCCGTGCGGTCCCTGCTCTGAGATCTACTATGACCGCGGAATTGAGCACGGCTGCGGCAAGCCCGATTGCGCGCCCGGCTGCGAGTGCGACCGCTTCATTGAGGTATGGAACAACGTTTTCAGCCAGTTCAATAACGACGGCGAGGGCAACTACACCGAGCTCGTTCAGAAGAACATTGACACCGGCATGGGGCTTGAACGCCTTGCCTGCGTTGTTCAGGGTGTGAACAGCCTCTTCGACGTCGACACAGTCCGCAACATCACCGCGAAGGTATCCGAGATCACCGGCGCCCACTACGGCGAGAGCCACAAGATCGACGTTTCCCTCCGCATCATCACAGACCACATCCGTTCCGCAACCTTTATGATCGGCGACGGCGTGCTCCCCTCCAACGAGGGCAGAGGCTACGTTCTCCGCCGCCTGCTCAGAAGAGCGGCGCGTCAGGGAAAGCTTCTCGGCGTGAACGATCCGTTCCTCTACAAGGTCTGCGAAACCGTTATCCACGAAAATGAGTTTGCATATCCCGAGCTCAAGGAGAAGAAGGACTACATCACCCGCGTTATCAAGGTCGAGGAGGAGAACTTCGCCAAGACCATCGACACCGGAATGAGAATCCTTCAGGACGCCGTTGCCGCCCACAAGGAGAAGGGCGAGACCGTTCTCACCGGCGACGAGACCTTCAAGCTCTACGATACCTATGGATTCCCCCTCGACCTCACCGAGGATATTCTCGCTGACGCCGGCATGACTGCCGACGAGGAGGGCTTCAAGGCTCTTATGGACGAGCAGCGCAAGCGCGCGAGAGAGGCGAGAGGCGATATGTCGAACGCCTGGCAGGGGCTTGACCTCGGCCTTGACAACACTCCGACCGAGTTCCGCGGCTACACAGATTCAGAGTGCGAGGCAAAGATCCTCGCAATCGTGTCCGAGAACGAGCTTCAGGAGGAGATAGGCGCCGGCGCACCGGCGATCATAGTCCTCGACAAGACCCCGATGTACGCTGAGATGGGCGGACAGGTCGGCGACCACGGCGTAATAAAGACCGCCGGCGGCGAGTTCGAGGTAAACGACGTCAAGAAGAACAAGGGCGGCAAGTACCTGCACTACGGCGTTGTAAAGAGCGGCGTGCTCACAAAGGGTGAGAGCGCCTGCGCCGCATACGATAAGGATCGCCGCGCCGCAATCATGCGCGCGCACTCTGCGACCCACCTTCTCAACGCGGCACTGCGCGAGGTGCTGGGCGATCACGTCCATCAGGCAGGCTCACTCGTTGAGCCGGATCACCTCCGCTTCGACTTCACGCACTTCTCCGCGCTAACTGCGGACGAGCTTATGAGAGTCAACGAGATCGTCGCCCGCGAGATACTCTCCGGCGACGGCGTTGAGATCAAGGAAATGCCCATCGACGAGGCGAAAAAGCTCGGCGCTCAGGCGCTCTTCGGGGAGAAGTACGGCGATATAGTCCGCGTTGTAACGATGGGCGATAAGTTCTCCGTTGAGTTCTGCGGCGGCACGCACGTCGATAACGTAGCGAAGATCGGCCCGTTCCGCATTACGAGCGAGTTCTCTGTCGCCTCCGGCGTTCGCAGAATCGAGGCGCTCACCGGTATGGCCGTTTATGATGAGATGCGCGAGCACGCGAAGATGCTTGCCGCAGCAGCCGATACTCTTAAGGTCGCGCCCGGCGAGCTTGTTGAACGCATCAAGGGTCAGATAGAGGAGAACCGCAAGCTCGGCAGAACCATCGAGAGCCTTAAGGATAAGCTCCGCAGCGGCGAGATCGGCGAGTTCATGGCATCCGCCAAGACTGTCGGCGGACTCAAGATCCTCACCCATGTCAACGCGAGCGCCACCGCCGATGAGCTGAGAAAGATCGGCGACACTCTCCGCGATAAGTCTGAGGACATCGTAGCCGTTGTTGCCTCGACCCTCGATGATAAGATCACATTCCAGGCGGTATGCGGCAAGAACGCCATCGCAAAGGGCATAAAGGCCGGCGACATTATCCGTCAGGTCACCGCGCTCTGCGGCGGCAAGGGCGGAGGCAGACCCGACAGCGCCATGGGCGGCGGCAAGGATCTGCTTATGCTCGACAATGCTCTCGCTATGGTCGATAACTATGTAAATATGAAGCTGGAGGAGAATAAATAATGGAAGACTGCCTCTTTTGCAGCATCGTCAAAGGCGATATTCCCTCGACAAAGGTCTATGAGGACGACGTTTGCATAGCCTTCAGAGATATAAATCCGCTCGCCCCGACACATATTCTCGTTATCCCGAAGGAGCACATAACCTCCTGCGCGGAGCTCACTGAGGAGCACGAGGCGCTCATCGGCCATATCTTCACCGTTATCGCAAGGCTCTCCAAGGAGCTTGGACTTGTCAACGGCTTCCGCGTTGTATCGAACAGCGGCATTGACGCAGGTCAGACTGTCGGTCACCTGCATTTCCACGTTCTGGCAGGCAAGCCGATGAACGCAAAAATGGTTTAACATAATAAAGGACGGGCTTTTGCGCCCGTCCTTAATCATATCCGTCATTTTAACAATATTTTTTGCGATGACGGTCATCATTTTTGCATTTTTCCTATTGCCGAGAATTCACTTTTGCGATATACTATGTTAAATTATTGCTAAATGCCGCGTAGTATCTGTCGAGCTCGCGCTGATTGTGAATAGTAACGCACTTATCCGCGTATCTTTTCGCAATTCCGGCGTAGCGCTCGCGCTGGCGCTTCGTGCGGCCGCCGCGCAGTATCCACATGGCAAATTCAAAGTCCATCTTTTCGGTACAGCCCTCTGCGATGCTCGGGCGTACCTTGTTCCGAAACTCGCGGCTGCGCTTTACAGCGCGCCGGAGGCAAGAAAAGCGGTTGAAGAGCATAAGAATGATAAGGTCGGCCTCCTCAAGGCGCCGCTCATAATTGTTTTTCGAGTAGTTGCCGTCGATTACCCAGCCGTCGTTCTTATCGAGAAAGTCCGCAAGCAGGGCGTGCTCCTCGCTCTCGCTGCGCTCGACCCAGTTCGGCAGAAAGTGCAGGGTATCGAGATAGAGAACTGGTACGCGGTACTGCTTTCCGAGAAAAACCGCAAGCGTGGATTTTCCGCTTCCGGAATATCCGATTATCATAATTTTCATCGTTTTCCTCCGTGAAGACATAATATATTATTCTAACAAGGTCGGTGATATCATGTCAAGCCTGAAAATTCCCGAAGGGTACAAAATGCCCCTCTCCAACAATCAGCTTCAGAGAGCCATCGAGCTCATTCACGAGGATTTCCAGCGAAATTTAACCATTCGCCTCAATCTTCACAGAGTCTCCGCGCCGCTTTTTGTAGATAATTCCACCGGCCTTAACGATGACCTGAACGGCGTTGAGCGCCCGGTATCCTTCGATATTCCCGACGTCGGAAGCGAGGCTGTCGTAGTACACTCGCTCGCAAAATGGAAGCGCCTCGCGCTCCTCAGATATGAGTTCAAGCCCGAGAGCGGTCTGTACACCGATATGAACGCAATCCGCCGCGACGAGGTCACGGACAATCTTCACTCCATCTACGTCGACCAGTGGGACTGGGAGAAGTACATACTGCCCGAAAACCGCAATATTGAATACCTTAAAAACACAGTCCGCGCCATCGTCGGCGCAATCTGCGACACGGCGGTGACAGTGCGCTACCATTTTCCGGTGCTCAGCTTTGAGCCGGACAGAGAGGTGTTTTTCATCACAACGCAGGAGCTCGAGGATATGTACCCCGACCTTGCGCCGTCCGACCGCGAGACCGAGATCACAAAAGAGCACCACACGGTGTTTTTAATGCAGATCGGCAGAAAGCTTAAAAGCGGAAAGCCGCACGACGGCAGAGCGCCCGACTACGACGATTGGGATTTAAACGGCGATATCCTTATGTGGAACCCGGTACTTCAGTCAAGATTTGAAATATCAAGTATGGGCATCCGCGTAAGCCCGGAATCGCTTGCCCGTCAGTTAAAGGAAGCAGGAAAAGAGGAGAGAGCGAAGCTCATGTTCCATAAAATGCTTCTCGAGGGCAAGCTGCCCGACTCCATCGGCGGCGGCATCGGCATGAGCCGGCTCTGTATGCTGCTCCTCGGCGCCTGCCATATCGGCGAGGTGCAGGCCTCTCTCTGGGATAAGGAAACGATAGAAGAGTGCGAAAAGCACGGAATAACACTGCTGTAAAAGCTCAGGAGGTGCACTATGAGCCTTCCCGCAAAGGCCGAAAAGCGCAAGCAGTCAAATCTTGAAGAGGTGCTCGAATTCTGCGCGCTGTTAGGCCGCAGTATGATACTCAACGGCGCGAACGTCGAGCGCGTTCAGCTCGCCACCGAACGTATCTGCCACAGCTACGGGGTTCAGGATCTGTCGCTCTATATTCTCTCAACATATATTTCGATCGGCGGGCGCGACGCTGAGGGAAGATACGCCCAAAGGCAGGTGAACATTCCGCCCGCAGGCATAAATCTGAATCGCCTCAAGCGCTTAAACCGCCTCTCATTTACTGTAACGAGTGCGCGACCTGCGCCGGAGCGCCTAAAAAAGATGCTGACGGAGGCGGAAAAGGTCTCCGATTACCCCGACTGGGCGATTTTGCTCGCGCAGATGGGCGGCATGGTGTCGCTCTGCTTCATATTCGGCGGCACATGGCGCGAAATACCACCGGTGCTGATAGTCACCGCGCTCATACACTATCTGCTCCTCGGCTTTGAGAAGCTCGCAATCGACAGGATAATTGCAAACAGCATTGTAATGTTCATCGCCGCGTCCTGCGCGCTCGGGCTGACAATGACCGGCATTGGCGGGGCGGTGCCCGTGATAATCATTACGGTCTCAATGCTCGTCATACCGGGAATCCCGCTTGTAAACTCCGTGCGGAATCTTCTGTGCGGAAACGAGCAGAACGGCATATTGCAGCTCTTTAAGGTAACGATAGAGACCCTCGCCCTCGGTATGGGAATCTACATCGCCGTCGCGCTCCTTGTGAGAAACGGCGACGCGGAGGGCGTTATCGTTGAGACGCTTCAAAATCCGTGGCTTCTTATCCTTGTCAGCTTCACCGCCTCGGTTTCCTTCGGCGTTGTGTTCAGGATCCCGCCGAAGGACCTCGTCTGGGCAGGCCTCGGCGGCGTTATCACACGAATCGTGCTGATCCTCATTGGATTTACCGGAGCGAACAGGCTTGTGCTCATCACCTCCGGCGCGCTTGCCGCCTCGCTCTACGCTGAATTTATGGCGACGTTGCGAAAGGACCCGTCTACGTATTTCGTATACCCCTCCATCGTGCCGCTCATACCGGGAGATCTCTTCTACTATTCGCTCATCGGTATCTACTTAACCGACCGCGCTATGTTCGAGTGGTATGGCGTAAACTGCCTTCTGACCCTGCTCGGAATGAGCATCGGCTTTGTTCTGAGCTTCACTATTGCCCATTACATCAGAAAATTCCGCCACAAGCGGTTCGTTCTTAAATCATTTGTAAAGGAAGATGAAAATGAGAGTGTATAACTTCGCCGCAGGTCCTGCGGCACTTCCGGAGGAGGTTCTCAAGAGAGCCGCCGCAGAGCTCGTCGAATACGGCTCCGACGGAATGAGCGTTATGGAGATGAGCCATCGCTCCAAGATGTATCTCGCAATTTACGAGAAGGTCGACGCCTCCATACGCAGAGTTATGAACATTCCGGACAATTACAAGGTGCTCTACCTCCAGGGCGGCGCGACGCTCCAGTTCTCCGCCATTCCGATGAATCTCATGAAGCCCGATAAGAACTCCGCAGACTACGCCCTCAGCGGCAACTTCTCTAAGAAGGCATATAAAGAGGCGAAGAAGTACGGCGACGCAAGGGTCGCAGGCTCCACCGAGGACTGCGGTTTTGCGAGAATTCCTCAGCAGAATGAGCTTACCCTCAACCCCGACGCCGCGTACTTCCACTACTGCATGAACAACACCGTCTACGGCTCTAAGTGGAACTACGTTCCCGAGACCGGCGAGGTGCCGCTTGTGTGCGATATGTCCTCCTGCATCCTCTCCGAGCCGATAGACGTCAGCAAGTTCGGCGTAATCTACGCCGGCGCGCAGAAGAATATGGGCCCGAGCGGATTGACTGTCGTCATAGTCCGCAACGACCTGCTTACCGGCTCCATGCCGTTCACCCCGACTGTCATGGACTGGAAGACCCTCGCCGAGAAGGACAGCATGTACAACACCCCGTCCTGCTACGGCATCTACTTCCTCGGCCTTGTGCTCGACTGGATCGAGTCCATCGGCGGGCTTGAGGCGATGAAAAAGCGCAACGAGGAAAAGGCGAAGCTCCTCTACGACGCGCTCGATAAGTCGAGCTTCTATAAGACCTTCGTCGAGCCGGACGCGCGCTCAATGATGAACGTGACCTTCAATACCGGCGATATTGACCTTGACGCTAAGTTTGTCAAGGAGGCAGCCGCAAGGGGAATCGTCAACATCAAGGGCTACCGCGACCTCGGCGGTATGCGCGCGTCCATCTACAACGCAGTCACACTCGAGGCTGTGAAGGCGCTTGTGGACTTTATGTCGGATTTTGAAAAGGAAAATGCGTAATGTATAACGTAAAGCTTGTAAATAAGATTTCAAAGGTCGGTCTGAATCAGCTTGGCGACAACTACAACTGCTCCGAGACCGCCGAGAACGCGGACGCATATCTTGTGAGAAGCGCCGCGCTTCACGATGAGGTTTTCCCCGATACGCTCAAGTGCATCGCAAGGGCGGGCGCGGGAGTGAACAATATCCCCATCGACCGCTGCACCGACGCGGGCATCGTAGTTTTCAACACCCCCGGCGCTAACGCAAACGCCGTCAAGGAGCTGACGCTCTGCGGCCTGCTCCTCGCAAGCCGTAAAATAAAGCTGGGCAACAAGTTCGCCGAGTCCCTTGCCGGCACCGGCGACGAGATGAGTAAGCTCGTTGAGAAGGGCAAGAGCCAGTTTGCCGGCCCGGAGCTCAAGGGTAAGACCCTCGGCGTTATCGGTCTCGGCGCGATAGGCGGTCCGCTTGCAAATATTGCCGTTTCCCTCGGTATGACAGTCTACGGCTACGATCCGTACCTCTCCGTTGACGCAGCGTGGACGCTGAAGCGCGAGATACACCACGCGACCGACCTCAAGACCATCTTCGAGGTTTCCGATTATATCTCCGTCCACGTTCCGGCGACTGCGGATACGAAGGGCTTTCTGAATGCCGCCGCCTTCGCACAGATGAAGGACGGCGTGCGTATCGTAAACTTTGCGCGCGGCGAGCTTGTGAACAACGCCGATATGGCTGAGGCGCTCAAATCCGGCAAGGTCGCGGCATACGTCGCAGACTTCCCCGCAGAGGAGCTTCTGCCGCTCGATAACTTCACCGCACTTCCGCACCTCGGCGCCTCCACGCCTGAGAGCGAGGATAACTGCGCTGTGATGGCGGCAAACGAGGTCAGAGATTACCTCGAGCGCGGCATTATCAAAAACAGCGTAAACTTCCCGGCGGCTTCGCTTGAGCCGACCACTCCGTTCAGACTTTGCGCGCTGCACAAGAACGTAGCCGGTATTGTCTCCGCACTCTCGAGCGCCGTAGCGGGCGAGGGACTGAACATCGAGTCCGTTGCTTCAACGAGCCGCAAGGAGGTTGCTTACACCATTCTCGACCTCGACAGAGCGCCGTCAGATAAGCTTATTGCCGACCTTGAGGCAAAGGACGATATTTTCAAGGTGAGATTTATTCAACTCTAAAGACATCGGGGATGTGAAAGCCACATCCCCGATTTTTGAAAGGAAAGTACGAATGAAGACCGAACGAGCTTATCCTAAATGTGTAGTTACCGCAAAAGGTACGCGCTGGGTCGAGAACGGGCATCCGTGGATTTACGAGGCGGAGATAATATCCCAGCCGGAATGTGAAAACGGTGCTCTTGTCGACGCCGTCAGCGAAAAGGGCAAGTACCTCGGCACTGGTTTTTTGAGCCGCGAGAGTAAAATCCGCGTTCGTCTTATATCCCGCAACGCCAACGACCGCTTTGATGAGGCGTTCTGGCGCAGAAGATTTCAGTATGCGTGGGATTACCGCAAGACAGTCATGGGCGAGGGCGATTTAAGCTGCTGCCGCGTTATTTTCGGCGAGGCGGACGGCTTTCCGGGCCTGACTGTCGACAGATTTTCGGATATCCTCGTCACGCAGACGCTCTCGATCGGTATCGAAAAGCGCAAGAATGAGCTGTTTCCGCTGCTTTTGGACGTTCTACGCGCCGACGGGCAGGCAATTCGCGGCATATACGAGCGCAATGACGTCGCGATCCGCGCCCTTGAGGGTATGGAGGAGAACAAGGGCTGGCTAATCGGCGGCGGAGATACCGTGACCGAGATCTGCGAGAACGGCGTTTACTACTCTGTCGACGTTGAGAACGGACAGAAAACGGGCTTTTTCCTCGATCAGAAGTATAACCGCCTCGCCGTCAGCAAGCTGGCAAAGGGCAGAAGAGTCCTCGACTGCTTCACGCACACCGGTTCGTTTGCGCTGAATGCCGCGATGGGCGGCGCGAGCCATGTTACAGCCGTGGATATCTCCGAGAGCGCAATCGAAATGGCACGCCGCAACGCCGAACGCAACGGACTCGCTGACAGCATGGACTTTGTCTGTGCCAATGTTTTCAATCTTTTGCCTGAATTGAAGGCGCAGAAGGCGGAGTCTTACGATTTTATAATCCTCGACCCGCCGGCATTCACAAAGTCGCGCAAGACCGCCGACAGAGCGGAGAAGGGCTACAAGGAGATAAACCTCCGCGCCCTGCAATTACTGCCTCGCGGCGGATATTTTGCAACAGCATCGTGCAGTCACTTTATGCCATCTGAGCGCTTTGTGCAGATGCTGAAGAGCGCCGCGCTCGACGCGGGAGTGGAGCTTCGGCAGATAGAGGCGCGCCAGCAGGCGCCCGACCACCCGATACTCTGGAACGTACCGGAGACGGACTATCTGAAGTTCTATATCTTTCAGGTGGTGTAATATAGGCATCCGGATTTCCGGATGCCTTTTAGTTTACTTATTGATCTGCACGAGCTTCTCACGCAGCTCGGTCTCGATCTTGTCGAGCTCCTGCTCCGCCTGACGGCGCTTGGATGCGCCCTCCGCCTGTATGGAGCGAACCTCCTCGAGGGTTTCGATGAGCTTGGCGTTTGTTTCCTTGAGAGTTTCAAGATCGACTATGCCGCGCTCTGCCTCCTTGGCGACCTCGATGGAGCCCATCTTGAGCTTCTCTGCATTAGCCTTAAGAAGCTGGTTAGTGTAATTTGTTACCTCGCGCTGCGCCTCCATAGCCTGCTGAGAGTGGTGCATGCCGAGAGCGAGCACCATCTGGCTCTTCCAGAGGGGAATGGTATTGACGAGCGAGGTCTGGATCTTCTCGACCATGAGCGTGTCGTTATTCTGGAGAAGTCTGATCTGCGGGCTCATCTGAACGCTGATCATTCGCGTAAGCTCGAGATCGTGGATCTTTTTGTCGAAGCGGCTGATCATGTTCTGATAATCGTTGACAGCCTGCGCATCCTCGGGTGTGCCGCTCTGACGAGCCTTCTCCTGAAGCTGGGGAAGCACGACCTCCTCGCACTCCTGAAGCTTTTTCTTGCCGGCGAGGATGTACATCGTCAGCTCCTTGTGATATGCCTGGTTGAGAGCGTACATCTTGTCGAGCATGGCGACGTCCTTGAGAAGCACGACCTGATGACCCTCGAGAGCCTCGCTGATCTTGTCAACATTGACCTCGGCCTTGTCATACTGCGCCTTGAGAGTTGCCATCTTGTTCTCAGCCTTCTTGAAAAGACCGAGGAAGCCCTTTTTCTCCTCCTCGTCATAGTTAAAGCCCTTGAGCTCGACTACGAGGTTGGAGAGCATATCGCCGACCTCGCCCATATCCTTCGTGCGGACGGCGTTGAGTGTGGAGCCGGAGAAATCTGCAATATTCTTCTGACTTGAAGCGCCGTACTGCAAAACGGCGTTGGAATCGGTGATGTCGATTTTTGAGGCAAAGTCGTTGACGGCCTTGAGCTCTTCGGGAGAGAGCTGAGCCTCCTCCTGCGCGGTGACGTATTTTTTGGGGTTCTCCTTGGCCTTTTCAGCTTCAATCTCCGCGGCGTTCATTGCTGCTGCGAGGTCGGGAGCGGCGGGAGAGGCCGCAAAACTGAGCTGGGGGACGTATTCGGTGGAATCAGGCATCTGGAACCATCCTTTCGTTTATTCATAGATAAGCTTATTTTACTTTTTCTTTCTGACAAAGTCAAGATTTTGTTGTACTTTGCCTGAGATTATGTTAAAATACATTGATAATAAAATTATAAGGAGAACAGTATGATAAAGATAGCTCCGAGCATACTCTCCGCAGACTTTTGCCATCTCGGCGCAGACCTTGACTCCATCAAGGCGGCTGACCTCGTCCACGTCGACGTTATGGACGGCGTTTTCGTGCCGAACATCTCCTTCGGCGCGCCTATTCTTGAATCCATCCGCAAATATACTGATATGCCGCTTGACGTGCATCTGATGGTCGAGCGCCCGATACGCTTCTGCGAGCGCTATTGCCGCCTCGGTGCCGATACGCTCGTCGTGCACCACGAATCCGACACGCAGGAGAATATATCGGCATCCATCGACATAATCAAGAGTATGGAAAAGCGCGCGGGCATCGCCCTCAAGCCCTCAACTATGGCGAGTGCGATAATCCCGTACCTTGACCGGATCGACGTAGTGCTTGTTATGACAGTTGAGCCGGGCTTCGGCGGTCAGAGCTTTATGACTGATATGCTCACAAAGGTATCCGAGGTCAAAAAGCTCGTCGAGGCCTCCGGAAGAGACATAGATATCGAGGTCGACGGCGGCGTGAACCTCAGAACCGCGCCGCTCTGCTGCGCCCACGGTGCGAACGTGCTTGTAAACGGCACCGGAGTATTTGAGGCGGCGGACCGCGAGAAGTACATTGAGGAGCTGAGAGGCAACCTCAAACCATATTTTGAAATCTAAGAGGAAGTATAATGAGCTTTTTCCCGTCAGCACTGGATAGATTAGTTGAAAAATTTGCTTCCCTGCCCGGTATAGGAATGAAGAGCGCCCAGCGCCTTGCGTTCCATATGCTCTCACTGTCGGATGACGCGGCGAACGATTTTGCCGCCGCTATCGTGGAGGCGAAGAAGAAGGTGCACTACTGCAAGACCTGCCAGAACCTTACCGATGAGGATGAGTGTCTCATCTGCCGCTCTCCGCACCGCGATAGGGGAGTTGTGTGCGTAGTCGCTGACCCGAAGGACGTCGCCGCCATCGAGCGCGCGAGGGAGTATAACGGGCTTTACCACGTTCTGCACGGAGTTATCTCTCCGCTAAATCACATCGGGCCGGACGATATCAAAATAAAAGAGCTTGTCGAGCGAGTCGCCGACGGCGGCATCGACGAGATCATAATGGCGACAAACCCGGATACCGAGGGCGAGACCACCGCGAAGTACATCTCGCGGCTCTTAAAGCCCTTCGGGGTCAAGGTCACGCGCCTTGCTTACGGTATACCGATGGGCGCGAGCCTCGAGTTTGCCGACGACGCAACATTAATGCGTGCCATCGAGGGCAGGCAGGAAATATAATAAAGGCGGTAATAATTATGAAAATACTTGTCACCGGCGGAGCCGGCTTCATCGGCTCACACACCATCATAGAGCTTCTGAATGCGGGTCACAGCGTGGTCTGCATCGACAATCTCTCCAACAGCTCTGAGGAAGCTATACACCGCGTTGAAAAAATCACCGGAAAGGCCGTACCCTTCTACAAGGTCGACATCCGCGACAGAGAGGGGCTCAGCGACGTGTTCAGCCGCGAAAGCTTCGACGCCTGCATCCATTTTGCGGGCCTCAAGGCGGTCGGCGAGTCGGTTGTAAAGCCCTGGGAGTACTACGATAACAACATCGGCGGCACTCTCGTGCTCGTGGACGAGCTGAGAAAGCACGGCTGCAAGAATATAATCTTCTCCTCCTCCGCAACGGTCTACGGCGACCCGCAGATGATACCCATCTCCGAGGAGTGCCCGAAGGGCACCTGCACCAACCCCTACGGCTGGACGAAGTGGATGATCGAGCAGATCCTCACCGACCTCAACACCGCTGATAAGAAGAACGGCGACGAGAAGCCGTGGAACGTCGTGCTCCTCAGATACTTCAACCCCATTGGCGCACACGAATCCGGCCTCATCGGCGAGAATCCGAACGGAATTCCGAACAATCTCATGCCGTACATTACGCAGGTCGCGGTCGGAAAGCTCGAGAAGCTCCACGTTTTCGGCAACGATTACGATACGCCCGACGGCACCGGCGTAAGAGATTATATCCACGTCGTTGACCTCGCGAGAGGTCACGTCAAGGCGCTTGCCGCCATCGAGGCTAACTGCGGCGTCAAGGTCTACAACCTCGGCACCGGCAAGGGCTACAGCGTTCTCGAGATCGTGCGGAACTTCGAGGAGGCAAGCGGTGTCAAGATCCCCTACGTCATCGATCCGAGAAGACCCGGCGACATCGCGACCTGCTACTCCGCGCCGGACAAGGCGTTCGAGGAGCTTGGCTGGAGGGCTGAGTACGGCATCAGAGAGATGTGCCGCGACAGCTGGAACTGGCAGAAGAACAACCCGAACGGCTACGATAAATAAGCATATACGCCATAGTATTTCTGATACAGCGTCAGAGGTACTATGGCGTTTCTGATGACATTTCGGAAAATATGAACATATGCGACGAGAAATAAACACAATGCCCTCGAGCGCTGAAAACGCAGAGGGCATTTACTTTTCGGTTGAGTAGACTGCGGTGACCGCTTTTTTGCTGCCGCCGATGAAGACTATCGCCGCGAGCAGGCAAATACCGTTTGCGAGGACGATTATCGGGCGCTTTGCCATAAACACCGCGAGCGCGCCGCCCGCGCCCTGACCGACGAGCTGACCGACAGTCGAGAGAGTGCCGAACGCGCCGTTGAAGCGCCCCTTTTTCTCGTCCGGCACATAGCACTGGGTGGTGGAGATGCGGATATTGTAGCTCGCCATGCCGAGAAGTCCGGTGGTAAAGCACATCACTGCCATGACCGGAATCGGCATATATAGGTACGTCGCTTCGAGTACGCAGGTTGCGATGTAGACCGTGAGCGCGATGGCGTATTTGTATTTTGCGGGGATTCTGAGCTTGTAGAAAACTACTCCGCTTATCACGCGGGCGATATCGCCCATGAGCCAGACCATCGAGTAGATGTATTCGCCGTTTGCGAAGTTCTCGCGCAGCCACGGCAGAGCGACGACGTAGCCGACCCCGCCTGCGAGCGAGGAGAAGAAAAAGTAGACTGCGATGCTCATAAGTCCGCGGTCGCCTCTGAGATACGCAATTCCCTCGCGGAAATCGGAGACAAAGCGGCGCACACCGGAGTATTCGCTCTCGCGTGAGGTGTATTTTTCCTCGGTACGAAGCTGAGTTTCCATCACGGCGGCGAGAAAATACGTCACAGTGTTCGCAACAAAGAGCGGAATGAGCCCGAAGGTGTTGTATATGAGCGCCGATACCGGTACCATAAACGCCGCGAGCGATTCAAGCGTGGAATCGACGGCGTAGGCGCGCTGCATATTGCCCTCCGTCACGGTGAGCGGATAGAAGCTCTGATATGCGACGGAATAGACGCCGCCGATGGCGCCAAGGAGAATGTTCATCGCCGCGAAGAATATGAAGCTGAACGGGAAAAGCGCGAGATACAGCGACATTATGAGAAACAGACCGCTTGTGATGAAATCGAGCGCGGCTATCGTGCGCTTGCGGCTTAAGCGGTCGAGAAACGGCCCCGAGAGTATAGGCGAGAGCACCATCGGAAGCGTGTAGAGTATGTTGTAGAGCGCGAAGAGGAGCGTGGACTCGGTTCTGTCGAGCACCATGAGGTTCATCGCAAAGCTCGAGAGCGTGCTGCCGAGCAGAGAAACCATCGAGCCGACGGTTATTATCGTAAAATCGCGCGTCCAGAGTTTTTGTTTCATATCGTAAAAGAGGGGAGGGCGCTGCCCTCCCCGGATCCTGATTTATTCGTCAAGAAGATATTTCACGCAGCCGTAGATTCCGGCGTCGTTGCCGAGGGTTGCGATGGCAATGTCGATATGCTTGACCGGCTTGAAGGCGTAGCCGCGGTAGTACTTCTCGATTTTAGCGCGAAGCGGCTCGCCGGTGCGGCTCACTCCGCCGCCGATGAGTATCATTTCGGGGTCGATTATGTTTGCAATCATCGCAAGACCGAGACCGAGGTAGTTGCAGAACTTCTCGGAGATATCGACCGCGACGGGGTCTCCCTCGATGGCGAGATCCCAGAGAATCTTGGAGTCGAGGTGCTCGATAGAGCGCAGGGGAGTGTCCATATCGGTTTCGTTCAGCACGTCCTTTGCAAGCCTTACGTTGCCGTTCGCGGAGGCGTAGAACTCAAGGCAGCCGCGGTTGCCGCAGTTGCAAAGGCGCGTTTCGCGCGGATTAACCGGAATGTGACCGAGCTCACCGGCGGAGCCGTGAAATCCGCTGCGGAGCTTGCCGTCAAGCACGATGCCGCCGCCGACGCCGGTGCCGAGGGTGATCATAACGACGTCCTTTTTGCCCTTTCCGGCGCCCTGCCATACCTCGCCGAGAGCGGCTAAATTCGCGTCGTTCTCACATCTGACGTTCAGACCGGTGCGCTCGCGCATTCTCGTGATGGCGGGGTGATCCTTCCAGCCGAGGTTTACGCAGGTTATGAAGCCGCCCTTCTCGACGATGCCGGGAACGCCCATTCCGATGCCGATTATATCCTTCTTATCGAGGGTGTGCTTTTCGATGTTCGCGTTGATGGATGCGGCAATGTCGGGAATGACGTTGACGCCCTCATCCTCTATATTTGTGGGGATAGACCATTTTTCAAGAAGCTCTCCTTCGGTGGTGAAAAGGCCCATTTTGACCATTGTGCCGCCGATGTCGACTCCGTAGCCGTATTTCGCCATACAATTATCCACTCTTTCTAAATATTTAAGGGAAAAGCCGTACATAGTCATTTTATCAAAGCGCAATAAGTATGTCAATAGCGCCTTTGGGCAAATGAACATATTGACCGCATAAAATGCAAGCTTGACAATCGTTAAAAAATAAACTATAATCGCGCCAGTTCTAAAAAGGGAGAGATAACATGAAGGTTAAGGATATGACTGTGACGGCGCTGTTTGCCGCGATGATTTGCGTGATGGCGCCGTGGAGCTTTTCAGCCGGCGCAGTGCCGATAACGCTTGCGACGCTTGCGATTTACCTTGCGAGCCTTGTGCTCGGGTGGAAGAGAGCGACGGCTGCCGTTGTGATCTACATACTTCTCGGCGCTGTCGGAGTTCCGGTTTTCTCAAACCTCACCGGCGGACTTCAGAAGCTCGTCGGCCCGACGGGTGGATACATAGTCGGCTACATACCGCTTGTGCTTATTGCCGGACTTATCGCGGACAGGCTTGAGAACGCATGGGGCTACGTTATCGCGCTCCTCGCCGGAACTCTCGCGCTCTACGCGCTCGGAACTGCGTGGTTCTGCGTGTCGCTCGGGAAAGACCTCGGCTATGCGATGGGCGTGTGCGTGCTGCCGTTCCTGCCGGGTGACGCCATTAAGGTCGCGCTTGCGACTGTGATCGCTGTGAAGCTCAGACCGCTTGTAAAGAAAGAACTTCATTGACTATATGCTCCGAAAGGAGTATACTTAAATAAGTTTAGTCAAATTAACTGTTTGGAGATTTAGAAATGAAAAAGACAATTGCATTGATCATTGCGCTTGCGCTGTGCTTCGGAATAGCCTCCTGCGCAGCCGCACCCGAAACCGAAAAGCCCGCTGAGGAGCCTGCTGTGACAGCTCCCGCGGAGACGGATAAGCCGGCCGACGAGCCCGAGGTCAAGGCTCCTGAGACTGAGCCCAAGACTGAATCCGAACCCGAACCTGCCGCAGAGCCGGTTACGATGCGCGTAGGCTCGCTCAAGGGCCCGACCAGCATGGGACTTGTAAACCTCATGAAGAAGGCTGAGAACGAGGGCGCAATCGACAACGTAAGCTATGAGTTTACCATGACCACGCAGGCGGACGAGATCGCCGCCGGTATCATCTCCGGCGACCTTGACGCGGCGCTCATTCCCGCAAACCTCGCCTCTGTGCTCTTCAACAAGACAGAGGGGAAAATTTCCGTAGTTGACATCAACACCCTCGGCGTACTCTACTGCGTCACCGGCGACGAGAACATAAAGAGCGTAGCTGACCTCGCGGGCAGAAAGATAGTGCTGACCGGTCAGGGCAACACTCCGGAGTACAGCCTCCGCTATCTTCTCGACGAGTACGGCGTAGAGGGCGCGGAGCTCGACTTCAAGAGTGAGGCGACCGAGGTCGCGGCGGCGCTTGCCGCCGACCCCACCGCTGTGGGCGTTCTGCCGCAGCCGTTTGCGACTGTCGCGCAGGTGCAGAATGACGCGCTGCACGAGGCGTTCTCGCTCTCTGACGAGTGGGACGCGCTGGGTAAGGGCTCCGGCCTTGTTACCGGAGTAACCGTTGTACGCAAGGAATTCATCGAGGCAAACGGCGAGGCTGTCAAAAGCTTCCTCAAGGAGCACGCCGAGAGCGCTGAAAAGGCTGTGAGCGACGTTGAGGGCACGGCTAACCTCGTCGCTGAGTACGGCATAATCGAGAAGGCGCCGGTAGCCAAAAAGGCTCTGCCTAAGTGCGCTATCTCCGCCATCACCGGAAGCGAGATGCGCGAGAAGGTAGAGGGCTATCTCGCTGTTCTCTATGGCTTTGAGCCGAAGAGCGTCGGCGGCTTCCTGCCCGACGACAGCTTCTATTATGAGGGCTAAGGCGGCAAAAAAGGTACTCATCGCCCTGTTTTGGGTACTTTTATGGGAGGCTATCGCCCTCGCTGTAAACAACAGCATAATCCTTCCGCGGCCGGACAGAGTGCTCCTCGCGCTCTTTAACTGCGCCCTTGAGCCGGAATTCTGGCTCGGAGCGGGACTGTCGGCGCTCAGAATAGCTATAGGATTTCTTATCGGAGCCGTACTCGGAGTGCTCGCCGCGGTGATTTCAAAGACTTCACCGCTTGCACGCGATTTCCTCGCGCCCGTTATCGGAGTCGCGAAATCCGTTCCCGTCGCGGCGTTTATCATCCTCGTGCTTATCTGGGCGGGGAGCGGACTTGTGTCGCTCGTCGTGAGCGCGATAATCACCTTTCCGGTGCTCGCGGTCAATACGCTTGCGGGACTTGACAGCGTTGATAAGCGAATGCTCGAGGTCGCGGAGGTGTTCAGAATGAAGCCCTGCGCGCGCGTGCGGGCTATATACATTCCGGCAATCTACTCAAACCTCGCCGCCGCATTCGAGCTCGGCGCGGGAATGGCGGTCAGAGCCGGCGTTGCCGCCGAGGTTATCGGTCAGCCGCTCGCCTCACTCGGAAACGAGATGTACCGCGCGAAAATATTTCTCGATACTGAGCGCGTTATCGCGGTCGCAATAGTCGCCGTCACGCTCGGCTGGGCTTTCAGCGCCCTTGCGGGTGAGATTATCAGAAGGGCGTTCGGTGAGAGAGATGCTTGAAGTTAAGAATATCTCAAAAAAGTTCGGAGAAACGCTGGTTCTCTCCGATTTCTCTGCAAAATTCAACGGAATAGTCTGCATAACCGGCGACTCCGGAAGGGGCAAGACCACGCTCCTGCGTATTCTTCTCGGACTTGAAGCGCCGGACAGCGGCTCTGTTGTGACAGACGGCGCGCGCTTCGGCGTGTGCTTTCAGGAGGACAGACTCTTTGAAACGCTCAACGCCGCCGATAATATCCGGCTTGCGGCGGGGCATAAAAGCCCGGAGGCGGAGCTGATGCGGCTTTTGCCGGAGGAGGCGCTCGGAAAGAGCGTAAAAAAGCTCTCCGGCGGCCAGCGGAGGAGAGTGGCGATAGTGCGCGCTATGTGCGCTGAGGCGGACGCCTTTGTGCTCGACGAGCCGTTTGCCGGGCTTGACCGCGAAAACCGCGAGAAGGCGTGGCAGTATATCTGCGATAAGGCGGGCGGCAGACCGGTTATCCTCGCTCTGCACGAGGCAGATATACCCGAGGGCGCTGAGGTTATAAGACTGTGAAGTACGGGAAAACTCTGCGCGCTGAGTTTATCGAGCGGAAGAACAGATTTACGGCAGAAGTGCTGCTCGGCGGCGTGCCACAGACTGTACACGTCAGGAACACCGGAAGACTGTCAAATCTGCTCGTTCGCGGCGCCGAGGTCTGGCTCGAGGTGAGCGACAATCCGTCACGAAAGACGAAATACGACCTTATCACCGTCCGCGACAGCTTCGGCAGACTTTTCAATATAGACTCGACCGCGCCGAACAAGGTCGCGCGCGAATGGCTTGACCGCCTCGGGTTTGACCTCATTAAGCCCGAGCACGCCTATGGAGAGTCGCGCATTGATTTCTATATGGAGCGAGGCGGCGAGAGGTTTCTCATGGAGGTCAAGGGCTGCACGCTTGTGCGCGGCGGCGTCGGATATTTCCCCGACGCGCCCACCGAAAGGGGAGTGCGCCATCTGCGCGAGCTTGCCCGGGCGGCAAACGAGGGCTATCGCGCGGCTGTATGCTTCGTCATACAGACTGACGGCGTTTCGGCGGTTCAGCCGAACGCGGAGATACAGCCGGACTTCGCTTCCGAGCTTGAGAGGGCAAAGAGCGCCGGCGTGGAGGTGCTATATCTGCGCTGTCACGTTGAAGAGGACGGCATTGCGGCAATAACCGAAAACACATCGGAGAAGCCGGAGAAGCCGGAGAAGCCGGAGAAGCCGGAAACATCGGGTATGTAATAAATATATATATATATATATTAAGTATAGATAATAATAGATTACCCGACGTGTCCGACGTGTCCGACGTGTCCGACGTCATTTACAAACAATTACCGGGCGGCCTTTTGCGGTCACCCGGTGCTTTATACTAATCCCTAATCAAAATCTTCAATTCGCGCTTGCCCTTTTCGCGTCATACTTCGTTATCCGGCTTGATAATACACAAAGTATTATCTGCACCGGACGCCTTATATGACGCTAAAATTTCTGCGCGCTCGGTTAAAGCTTTTAATCAGGGATTAGTATTATTTTCTTCTCGCTTTGCCGGTCTTGCGGTAGTACTCGTCCTTGGCCTCGTACATTCTCTCGTCGGCGCGCTTGGCAAGCTCCTCGATGCTGTAATCCGGGAACTCCTCCTTTGACGCCTCGCCGACCGATACGCTGAACGGCCTGCCGCGCACTGACTTCCAAAGGTCAACGCCCTCGTTGAATATCCCGAGAGCCTCCTCATAGTCAGCTCTGTCACAGATCAGGAGCGCCGCAAACTCGTCGCCGCCGGTTCTGTAAAGCTTTCCGAGATGCCCGAAGGCGGTGGTCATAAAGCGGGCTGTGTTCTTTATAAGCTCGTCGCCCGCCTCGTGTCCGAGGGTATCGTTCGCCTCCTTGAGCCCGTTCAGGTCGAGAGAGACGTATCTGAGCGAGCTGAGGCGCTTTGAGCCCTTCAGCTTCTGCACGTCCTCAGCGTATGCGCGGCGGTTTAGGAGCTTCGTCGGCGCGTCGGTGCGGGCCTCCTTATGCTCATTGGAGTATTTTGCGGTGAATGTTGTGAGAAGATACCCGACTCCCATCGAGAGCGCGAAGGCGACAGCCGACATCAGAAGGGTAATGAGAAGCGCCCTGCCGTCGACTGCGCTTGAAGAGGTCAGCGCGGCGACCGCCTCGCCGCCTATCCTGCGGGCGGATATGTAGAGCTTTTCACCGTGGATATTCGCTCGAAAGCGCGCGGAGCTGTCATAAAACGGCGCTGTGTCGATTTTCAGCCATTCGCTGTCCCTGCCGATGTAGAACTGATGCGTGGACGCGGTGACAGAGCCGGTCTTTACGTCGAGCGCGATGATGCGCATATCGGAATAGTAGGGCAGGCGGCTTACCGCATCTTCTGCACTGCCGGCAGATGCACACAGCGTTTCAAGATGGTCGAGCGCCATGATGTTTTCTTTGTACGCTCTGTCTGCGAGCGTTCCCGCGAGCATAAGGTACATCACGATGCCGATGAGAAGCGTGCTGACCGCGGAAACTGAGAGCACCGGAAAGAGCCATGCCCTGCCGGAATCGGACTTGTTCATAGGAGCGTTCTCCTTTATTTTCAGTAGGTGAGCCTCATGCGGAACAGACGCTTTTCCGTCTCTCCGGTGAGATAGACCTCGCCCTCGGCCTCGCCGAATTTAACAAGAATATCGTCGCCGAGCTTCGCTTCGCCGTTGTATTCGCAGAGAATGAGCTTCGGCGGCGCGCCCTTTTTGAGGTCATAGAGCGTGTCCTGCATAAGGTCGAAGTAGCGGGTGTTGTTCATGTGACCGTTGAGGTCGAGAACGGAGTAGGTGACGGTGTAGCGGCTTTCTGAGGTCTGAGGAATAGCCCTCGGCGGGCGCGGGATCGCGCACTGACCCTCTACCTCGGTGCCCTCGATATGCACGCCCATCTCCTCCGGAAAGACTATCTTGCGGCTGTCCTTATCCATAAGCGCCCAGAGCGCAGAGGCCTGCACAAGTATGTTGCCGGCATCGTCCTTGATGCGGTAGAAGCGGGTAAAGAAGATGTGCATCGTCCTGCCCGGCCACGTTTCGAGCGTGACGTGCTCATCGTACTCCGGCAGGCGCGTTATTTCGACGCGCCACTGAGTGACTATCCAGAGAAGCCCCTTGTCAAGGGTCATCTCTCTGCCCATACCCATCTCGCTCGTCTGATGTATCGCCGCCTCCTGAAACCAGGCGAACAGCTCGCTGAGCCTGAGGCGGCGGTTAACGTCGCAGTGCGCGGTGCCGAGGGTGTAATCGTGAGTTTCGATATACATCATTTCAGCCTTTTTTCAATGGCGTCGACGACGTCGCCGAGGGTCTGGAGCTTCTGCCACTGGCGGTTCGGGATACGCACGTCGTACTTCGCCTCAAGGCGGCAGATAACGAGCGTGAAGCCCATCGAATCAATGGCGGTGTCGGTGTTGATAACGGTGTCCTCCTCGAGCGCTGTGCCCTCAAGCTCGGGTACGCATTCATAGATGACCTCGATTATTTCGCTTTTAAGCTCTTCGTGCGTCATGATTTACCTCCAAAGAGCGCTTCGACCTCGTAGCGCTTTATTTTTCCGGTCTTTGTGCGGGGAAGATTCTTGCCGCGCACGAAAACGCGGCTTATCTGCTCACTGCGCGGGTACTTTTCCATCAGCGGACGGAGAAGCGCGAGGATCTCGCCCTCGTCGCCCTCAGCGACAGCGAGCGCGGGAGCGCCTCCTCTGAGGAAAACGCATATCTCATCGCTTCCCAGTACCTCGGCTATCGACTTTTCGTACTCGGGCAGGAATATCTTGGTGCCGCCGGGCAGAACGAGCATCTCCTTCTTGCGCCCGGTGATGTGCAGGCGGCCGTGCTCGTCGATATAGCCGAGGTCACCCGTTGAGAGAACGCCGTCCCTGAGCACACACGCCGTTCCCTCGGGGTCGCGGAAGTAGCCCTGCATCATCGCGCCCGGGCATTTTACAAGCACCTCGCCGTCAGGCGCGATGGTAACGGTGTAGTCAGGGCAGATATCCATCGCGTAGACGTCGTCGCCCACTGAGAGCGCCACGCCGGAGCTCGTCTCCGTAAGTCCGTAGCCGAAGCATACGCGCTTTCCGAAGGCGTGTAGCATAGATACGACAGAGCTGGGGCAGTCGCCCGCGCCGATGAGAACGAGGCTGAGCTCGTCGTTCAGATGCCCGCGTTTTGTAAAGAAGTCGGCAAGCGCAGGAACGAGAGAAACCGCCGTAGGGCGGTAATATTCAAAATCGTCGCTGATATGGCGCATTCCGCGCCCGATCGCGACCTCAGCGCCGCAGGAGAGCGGCCACAGAAGCGAGCAGACGAAGCCGAAAACGTGGTTAAGAGGGAGAAGCGAGAGCAGCCTGTCGTTCTCACTGAGCGGCAAAAGCTCTCCGCCGTTATACGCGCTAGCGCAGAGCGAAGCCTCTGAGAGCACCACCGCCTTGGAGCGGCTCGTCGTGCCCGAGGTATAGAAGAGCACCTCGTTGCGGGAGGAGCACTTCGGCTCGCAGAGAAACTGCAATAGCTCATCGCACAGCTCCTTATCGCCCTCAAGCGCGTCGCACTCGGCGTTCTTTATGAGCGTTCCGAGAAGCTCGTCGGGCAGAGCCTCGTCAAGCAGACTGACCCGGAGGCCGCTGCCGATGGCGGCGAGCAGAGTTATGACCTCGTCCGCGTCCGGCTCGCCGAGCAGAAAGCCCACGCTTTTGAAGCTTGAAAAGCGGGCGCGCTTATCCTCAAAGCGGCTGAGCACCTCGCTGCGGGAAAGAGTTATATCGGAGTATGTAATTGATGGCAATTCGGGATTGATTGCCGCCCAGTGCTGCAGCATTTCGCAAATTGTACTAAACCTCATATTACTCCTCCTTTGCATACGATAAAAATATATCACACAGTCGGGAAAATTGGAAGTATAAAATAAAAATCTGTGTAAAATTTTAAAAATATAGTGCAAAAAGCACAAGAAAGGTGTATAATTAGCTATCAGAAAATAATAGGAGGTTCCACCATGGATAAAAACACCCGCATCTGCATCATCGGCGGCGGTCCCGCCGGTCTGTCCGCCGGAATGTACCTCGAAAAGAAGGGCTATGAGAACTACACGATTCTCGAGCGCCTCGACCGCGTAGGCGGCAAGTGCTGGAGCCCGCATTACAACGGCCGCCGTTATGAGATGGGCGCGATCATGGGCGTTCCGTCCTACTACGCTGTTCACGATGTTGAGGAGTTCTGCGGCATCACGCACGACGGACCTCAGCTCAACCGCAACTACAAAAACGCCAAGGGCGACGTTATCGAGCCCTTCGAGCCGAAGAAGAATATTCTCAAGATACCGCGCCTGCTCAAGATGAAGAGCCAGCTCAAGAAGTTCGGTGAGCTTCTTGAGACGAAGTACAAGGGCTACGATGTTAACGGCCACCGCGGCGTTGCCGAGGGAAGATACGAGGGCTTCAGCCAGCAGAACGCAAAGCGCGAGCCGGTCTCCGGCACGAACCCGAATCTCAAGGATCTCTGCCTGCCCTTCAAGGTGTTCTGCGAGAAGAACGGCGTAGAGCTCGTTCAGGACGTCTGGATCGGGCCGTACACCTCCTTCGGCTACGGCTATTTCGATGAGATTCCCGCGGCGTACGTTCTTAAATACCTCGATTTCCAGACCACTATGAATTTCGTCAAGGTCAACCTCTGGACGTGGAAGAACGGCACCCAGTACATCTGGGAGCAGCTCAATGAGCACCTTAAGAATCCCGCGCGCCTCAATTCCAACATCGAGAAGGTCGAGCGCCGTGACGGCAAGGTCTATGTGACCGTAAACGGCAAGGTCGAGGAGTACGACAAGATCATCGTCACCGCTCCGCTTCACATTCCGAACAAGCGCGCCGACGGTCAGAAGGGTATGGACGAGTATTTCGACGTCCGCGAGGACGAGGCAAAGCTCTTCTCCAGGATCGACTACGAGCGCTATGACGTTCTCGCCGTAGAGACGAAGCCCGAGGATCACCCTGAGATCAGCTACTATGTATTCGACAATATGGTGCCCGAGAAGCTCGGTCATCTGATGGTCTATTACAGACGCTGGAAGGACACAAAGGATCAGGTCATCACCACCTATTCTCTCCGCAAGCACAAGGACTCCAAGGAGGTTCCCTACGAGACCTGCAGGAAGATGGTGCTCGATGACCTCAAGACGATGCATAACCCTGCCTCCAACGTCGTAAACGAGTGGAGCGTCTACTACTTCCCCCATGTATTCTCCGAGGATTACGCCGCAGGCTGGTATGATAAGGTAGAGGCAATGCAGGATAAGTACGATACTTTCTATGCCGGAGAGATCATGAGCTTCGGCGATATGGACGAGACCGCCGAGTACAGCCGCGAGCTCGTTGAAAGATTCTTCTGATATCCCATTTGAGGGGACGGTTTTTCCGCCCCCTCAAACAACAGAGGAAGGAAAAAATCGCCGGTTAAAGGTGGCGGGGATCTGTGAAGGGGCCGGCCAAGAGGCCCCTTCACGTCGCATAGTCCGCCCGCAGGCGTCATATTTGCGCTCCACAAGAGCGCAAATATGTTCGATGCGGAGACCTTGTCTGCGCATCGAGGGGACGGTTTTTCCGCCCCCTCAATTTGAGCATTCTGAGAAAGGAATTATCCTATGAAATTTTACAAGGATCACTACGATGTGATCATCATCGGCGGCGCGCTGGCAGGTCTTTCGAGCGCGCTGATGCTCGCTGACAAGGGCAAGAGCGTGCTTGTCTTAGAGCGCCACAACCTGCCCGGCGGCATCGCCACAAGCTTCGTGCGCGGCGGCATCGAGATCGAGGCGGCGCTCCATGAGATGATGAGCATCGGAGAGAAGAATAACCGCCTTAAGGTCGGCAAGTTCCTCGACGATATGGGTGTGGATATTGAATGGCTCAAGGTGCCTGAGGCGTACCACGCCTCGTTCCCCGGCGTTGAGGTCACGCTGCACCCGGGCTTTGAGACCTTTGCAAAGGAGATTGACGCGGTGGTACCCGGCACCTACGATAAGGTGCTTGCGGTGCTGAGCCTTTGCCACACTGTTTTTGACAGCGTAAACGAGCTGTCTATTCACCCGATGAGCAAGCCGATGATGCTCCTTAAGCACGAGGCGTTTGTCAAGACCGCCGGATATTCGACAAAGGAGGTGCTCGATACCTTCCATCTGCCGAAGGAGGCGCTTGACCTTCTTGCGCCGTACTGGATCTACGTCGGCACCGGCTTCAGCGAGCTTCCGTTCACAATATTCTCTGTTCTGATGGCGGATTACATCGGCTACGGCTCGTATATCCCGAAGAAGCTCAGCCACGAGATGAGCCTTAAAATGGCGGAGCGCGCCGAGGCGATGGGCGTTCAGATCGAGTACCGCCAGCACGTTGAAAAGATACTTGTCAAGGACGGCAGGGTCTACGGCGTGCGCACTGCGCGCGGCGACGAGATTTACGCGGATTACGTCATTTCCGCAGCCTATCCGAACAAGGTCTACACCTCGATGATCGAGCCTCTGAGCGAGGTGCCGGAGAAGGCGATAAAGATGGTCAACGGCCGCAGGCTTTCGCTCTCGGCGTTCAGCGTTATCATGATCCTCGACAAGCCGGCGGAGGAGCTTGGAATCAAGGATTACTCCATCTTCCGCGGCGACAGCGCTGATACCGATAAGCACTACGACGATCTTAAGACGCTCGGGCCGTACAAATACATCACCTGCATCTGCCACAATCTCGGCAATCCCAGCGTAACGCCCGAGGGCACCTGCTCGTTCTCCATTACCACGCTCCCGCGCGTTGACGGCTGGAAGACCGTCAGGGCAGAGGACTATGACAGAGTAAAGCACGAGGTGGCAAAGCAGCTCATTGACGATATGTCCGATTACTTCGGCGTAAATCTCCTCGACCACGTTCTTGAAATAGTTATCGAAACTCCGATGACTATCGCGCACTACACCGGAATGTGGAACGGCTGTATCTACGGCTACGCCCACACGATGTCCGATCACATCGTTGCCCGCCTTCAGACCGCTGAGGAGGAGCACTTTATTGACGGCCTTGAGTTTGCCGGAGCGCATCAGATCTCCGGCGACGGCATGGGTCCGGCGGTCACGAACGGCAGAAAGGCTGCGAAGAACGTGCTTGACGCGATGGCGAGAAAGGAGGCGGCGAAATGAAGGTAAAGGGATTTTTGCAGGACGTTACCGGCGCGTCGAGAGTAACAAAGGCGCGCCTTGAGGCGTTCGCCGCCGCTTCGACCGCACCCGAGAGAGTCGACCCTATCGGCGAAGTTGCCAAAGCCTGGCACCCCGGTAAAATCGACCTTGTTGTGACTGATATTCGAGAAGCCTCGAAAACCGCAAAGACCATTCGTTTCGAGAGAACCGACGGAGAGAAGCTTCCGTTCTTCTATGCAGGGCAGTTTATTTCTCTCGATTTTGAAATCGGAGAGAGCATCATAAGCCGCCCGTACTCCATCTCCTCCGCGCCGTTTGAGGCAAGAGGTGAGCGTCCCTTTGTTGAGATCACCGTTCGCCGCAGCAAGGGCGACGGCTTTATCTGCGATTACATCAACGATACACTCAAGGTCGGCGACAAAATGCGCGGCAATATGGGACTCGGGCAGTTTTACTATGAGCCGCTCAGAGACGCGAAGCACGTCGTTGCACTTGCAGGCGGCGTCGGAATAACGCCGTTTGCCTCGATGGCAAAGGAGATCGCCCACGGCACGCTCGACTTTGATCTCACCATTATCTATGGCTCTGTCTCCTCGGACGATATCATACTCAAAAATGAGCTTGAGGCGCTCAAATCAGAAAGAATCCACATCGTCCACGTTCTTTCTGGCGATGAGAAGGACTGGAAGGGCGAGCGCGGCTTCATCACGGCTGAGATAATCAGGAAGTATTCAGCGCCTGATACGACCTATTTCATCTGCGGCCCGCAGGCGATGTACACCTTTATGCGCGAGGAGCTTAAAAAGCTCAACGTTCCGCAGAGAAGAGTGCGCTTTGAGGTTTTCGGACAGGCAAAGGATATAGCGAAGTTTGCAGGTTACCCGACAGATGTCGCAGACAAGACCTTCAATATGACAGTAGTGCGCGGCATTTCCGAGACTGTTATCCCCGCGAAAGCGACGGAGAGCATAGCAGTTGCGCTCGAGAGAGCGGGAATTCGCATCGAAACCGCCTGCCGCAGCGGCGAATGCGGCTTCTGCCGCACGAAGGTGATAAGCGGCAGCTACTACGTCTGCCCCGAGGGAGACGGACGCAGGGAAGCTGACAAGGATTTCAATTACGTCCACGCCTGCGCCGCATATCCCACAAGCGACATAAAGATCAAAATCCCCATTGAATAACTGGGTATAAATGAGGTAAGGGTATGGTAAAGGAAGTCAATCCGAAAATCCACGTAAATGAGCTGGATTATCCGCAGACTGAGCATAAATGCACCGATCCGGAAAAGAAAAAGCTCGTTATGAAGCTTGCTCTTATGATCACGGACAACATACCGCGCAAGCTGCCCGGCGGCATGAAGGAAAACCATATGGATTTCTGGATCCTCGACAAGCTTCTCACGAAGGAAGAGGTCAAATTCATGCTCTCCTTCAAAAAGCGCCGCTTCGGTCTGACTACGAAGGAGCTTGCCGAGCGGAATAATATGACCGAAAGTGAGGCGCAGAAGGTCATCGACCATCTTCTGTGGATCGGCATTCTCGAGCAGAACCGCGATAACCCCGATCAGCACATCCAGTACTGGATCCCGAAGTGGGTCGTGGGCAGCGGCGAGTATATGGTCGAGCACAAGACACTGCCCGACCTCGACCCGGCGGTTGCAACGATGTTCAACCTTGCGCCGCAGGAGCCGCTGGAGCTTGCGGCAAAGCTTGTGCCTCCCGGAGGCGCCGGAATCGGAATGCATGTCATCCCGGTGGAGAAGGCGATTCCGACAGAGAGCCAGTCGGTTTCCGTAGAGCACCTCAGCCATTGGCTCAATAAGAACGACAAGTTCTGCACCATGGTCTGCGCCTGCCGCAAGGCTCAGCGCATAAGAGGCGAGGGCGTCGGTGATATCGAGGGTCATATGTGCATCGGCGTCGGCGATATTGCAGAGTTTCTCGTTGAGAGCGGCAAGGACGCAAAGTACGTCACCCGTGAGGAGGTCATGGAGCTTCTTGAAAGAAGCGAGCGCAAGGGCTATGTGCATCAGATAACGAACCTCGACGGCCCGAACCGCATCGTCGGAATCTGCAACTGCTCACCAGGAAGCTGCTACGGACTCAGAACGAGCCAACTTTTCAACACCCCGAATATGTCGCGCTCGGCGTACCGCGCCCACGTTGACGCAAGCAAGTGCGTAGGCTGCGGCAAGTGCGTGGAGGTCTGTCCTGCCGGAGCCGCAAGGCTCGGTCAGAAGCTCTGCAAAAAGGACGGCTCGAAGGTTAAGTATCCGCTTCACGACCTGCCCGATGATAACGTGTGGGGCGAGGATAAGTGGGACAGAAACTACCGCGACACAAATAAGCTCAACTGCTACGATACCGGCACTTCGCCCTGCAAGACCGCCTGCCCGGCGCATATCGCCGTTCAGGGCTACATAAGGATGGCGGCGGAGGGCAGATACGCAGAGGCTGTGAAGCTTATTCGCCAGGATAACCCGTTCCCAGCGGTCTGCGGCGCGGTCTGCAACAAGCGCTGTGAGGATCGCTGCACCCGCGGTACGATAGATAAGCCCGTCGCCATCGACGAGATCAAAAAATTCCTCGCTCAGTGGGAGCTTGAGAATCCGCAGGACTTCACCGTAAGGTGCGAGAACTGGGCAGGCAAGGAGTGGGAGGATAAGAAGATCGCCGTCATCGGCGCCGGCCCGGCAGGTCTCAGCGCGGCGTATTATCTACGCACTGAGGGCTATCCCGTGACTGTTTTCGAGAAGGAGAAAACACCCGGCGGTATGCTCGTGAACGGAATCCCGTCCTTCAGACTTCAGAAGGATGTAATCCGCAAGGAAATCGAGATAATCGAGAAGATGGGCGCTGAGATACGCTGCGGCGTTGAGGTCGGCAAGGATATAACCCTCGATGAACTCCGCAAAGAAGGCTACAAGGCGTTCTACATCGCCATCGGACTTCAGGGCGGCAGAATGGCGGGTGTACCCGGTGAGGAAAACGAGGGCGTCGAGAGCGGCGTAAGCTTCCTAAAGCGCGTAAATAATGACGAGAGCGTAAAGCTCAAGGGCGATGTGGTTGTAGTCGGCGGAGGAAATGTCGCGGCTGACGTTGCGCGCACTGCGCTGAGAGCCACCTCCGGCAAGGTAACAATGCTTTGCCTTGAACAGCGTGGCGAAATGCCCGCCGCAAAGGATGAGGTTGCCGAGTGCGAGGAAGAGGGCATCGAGATACTCAACGGCTGGGGTCCCAAGGAGGTTCTTGCCGAAAATGGCAAGGTCACCGGCATAGTTTTCAAGAAATGCGTATCCGTTTTCGATGAAAACCGCAAATTCAGCCCGAAATATGACGAAAACGAGACAATTACCGTAAAATGTGAGAATGTCCTCATGGCAATCGGACAGTCGGCCGAGTGGGGCGGACTGCTTGAAGGCACCAAGCTGAAGGTAAGAATGAACGGAACAGTCGTTGCTGACCCCGTGACCTATCAGACCGACGAGCCGGATATCTTCGTAGGCGGCGATATCTATCACGGCGCGCGCTTTGCAATCGACGCTATCGCCGAAGGCAAGCAGGGAATGGTCTCCATAAACCGCTATGTACACCCCGGTCAGAGCCTCACCATCGGGCGTGACCTTCGCTCCTTCATCGAGCTTGACAGAGATGATATCAGAGTTGAGGGCTTTGACAATGCCGACCGCCAGCGCCCGGGTATGAAGGCGGGCGAGGCGAGAGCGACCTTTGAGGATCTCCGCCTTCCGCTCACAGAGGAGCAGGTAAAGAAGGAAGCCAACCGCTGCCTCAAGTGCGGTGCGACTGTTGTCGACCTCAACCAGTGCGTTGGCTGCGGACTCTGCACCACTCGCTGCGAGTTTGACGCGATACACCTGAGCCGCGATATTCCTCACGCGAGCGATATGCACACCGCGGAGGAAATGATGGCGTGCGTCGGCCCCTACGCCATAAAGCGCATGGGCAGAATCATAAAAAGAAAGATAACCGGCAAGGCCGATTATCCCACAGAGCAGACAGCAGACGAGAACAAATAAACTAAACCGGAGAGCAAAGGCTCTCCGGTTTTTTACAGCATTATGATGAGAACTGCGAGGATCGCGACCGGCACCGTTACAGTGTCCCACTCGCTCGGGGTGAGAAGCTCTGCCAGAGTACCGATGAGCGAGCCAAAAAGCGCCGACAGGAGCGAGGTCGGAAGATCGTAACCGCGCCAGAAGAGGAACACCGCGCCAACGATAAACGCCGCGCAGAGCAAAGCGCACGAGCCCTCGACGGATTTTTGATTTTTTAAGATTTTATGCTTTCCGAAGGGTATTCCGATGAGCGCCGCCGAGGCGTCGCCGATGCCCCACATAAGGATAGCCGCCGCAGCCGCGTAGGGATTGCCGAAGCCGCCGCAGGCGACGAAGATCACAGCCGCGAACATGAAAAACAGCATGAGCAAACTGCGCTTAATCTCGCCCTTCGTCTTTTGAACGAACAGCCGCTCGTACCAGCTCTCGTTTTCAAGGAGCGCAAGGATCGGATAGATCGCAACAGCGATAATGACGCTTGTCAGCGCCGCCGACTGCCATGAGTCTGCCGCGAGGAGCATTACGACAAACGAGGTGAACGCGACAATGTGCAGAAGCTTTCTGAACACAAACGACGGGATTTTAGTAAGAAATCTTATAGGAAGCAGAACAAGCACGCAGGGGATGATATAGGCGACGAGCCGCCCGAGACAGAGAAGCGTATCTACAAAAAACGGAACCTCAGAAAGAACGCTCCAGAAATTAAGAATAAGCATTGCCGCGCCGAGAAGAGTCAGCACCGCGCCGGTCAGAAGACCTACCGTGCGGCTCTTTACGCGGTTAGCAAACCTCGCGGAGGCAAGGCTTGCGGCCGTGGCGACAATAATACATACAATCATAACAGCCCATTTTTCAAAAACTATCGCGGGATGGATTAGAATGTGGCTTATTGAGGCGATGAGCGCCGTGAAGGTCATAATAAACGTGCTTGTTCCGACTGCGGTTTTAAGCTCCATGCCGAGAAATGCGGTGAAGACGACGAGCATCATCATACCGCCGCCGGTGCCGACAAAGCCGGTGCCGAAGCCGATGGTAAGCCCGAAAAACAGAGAGATTATCACACCCTTCAGGTCGAGCCTCGCGCTCCTTGAAGCGGTCTTCGAGCGCGTTGTGTCGGGCTTTACGAGAAAGCGAATGCCGATAAAAAACGTCAGAAACAGCGTAAAGCTGCCGAGCACAACGTTTCCGACGATGAACGCGACGTAGCTGCCGACCGTACACATAGCGAGTATGCAGACGAGCATTATCCAGCCGCGCTTAAGGTCAATATTCTTATGCTTGGCGTAGGTGTACGCGGTAACGGCGGAGCCGAGAATATCTGAGGCAAGCGCGATGGCTGTCGCCTGATATGCGCCGGTCTCGCCGGAGAAGGATGGACATAGGACTATCAGAATGGGAACCATAACCGTTGCGGCTGATAGTCCCGCAAGCCCCGTGCCGATACCGGCTCCCAGCGAGGCAATGATGTACCATATCCACTCCATTTTATTTTGCGTAGAGCTCCACGAGGTTCAGAATTATTTCGGTGGACTTGTCCATGCCCTCAATGGTGTTGAGCTCGGCGCAGCCGTGGAAGTTGTAGCCGCCGGTGCCGAGATTGGGGCAGGGGAGTCCGTCCCAGCTGAGGCGAGCGCCGTCGGTGCCGCCGCGGACGGGGTTTTCCTTCGGCTCAAGACCCGCCCTTTTGATCGCCAGACGCGCGTTCTCAATGAGATGAAAGTGCGGCTCGATCTTCTCAATCATATTGTAGTAGCTGTCCTTTATTGAAACGGAAACCGTGCCCTCGCCGTACTGAGCGTTGAGGCGCTCTGCGATGCGCTCAAAGCGCGCTTTCTTCTCATTGAAGAGCGCCATATCGTGGTCGCGGATGATGTAATAGAGCTTCGTTTCGGAAACGTCGCCCTCCATATAGGTGAGGTGGCAGAAGCCCTCTCTCAGCTCTGTATGCTCCGGGCGCTCGTAGCGCGGGAGAGCAGAGTGAAAATCTATCGCCACGTTGGCGGCGTTTATCATCGTGTCCTTCGCGCTTCCCGGATGAACAGAAAAACCCTTAATTGTGACGACAGCGCTCGCGGCGTTGAAGTTTTCGTACTCAATCTCGCCCTCCTCGCCGCCGTCTACGGTGTAGGCAAAGTCGGCACCGAAGCCGGGAATATCGAATCTGTCCGCACCGCGGCCAATCTCCTCGTCGGGTGTGAAGGCGATGCAGAGCTTCGGATGGGGAAGCCCATTTGTAATTATCTCCTCGCAGGCGGTGAGAATTTCCGCGATGCCCGCCTTATCGTCAGAGCCGAGGAGCGTTGTGCCATCGCTTGTTATGACGGTCCTGCCCTTGAGCGCAGCGAGAAACGGAAAGCGCGCAGTGTCGATGACGGTGCCGTTCAGCACAATATCGCCGCCGTCGTAGTTCGGGTGCAGCACGGGCTTCACATTCTCGCCCGATGCGTCTGGCGCGGTGTCCATGTGCGCGATAAAGCCCAGCGCGGGCTTAGCTTCAAGCCCCTCAGAGGCGGGAATATAGCCGTAAACGTAGCCGTTTTCATCCATTCTCGCGTCTGAAATGCCGAGCTCTCTCATCTCATCGACAAGAGCCTCGCCGAGCACCTTCTGCCTCGCGGTGGAGGGGCAGGTATCGCTCTCCTCATCCGAGGTAGTCCAGAAGGTGACGTATTTTAACAGTCTTTCGTATGCTTTCATAGAATTACTCCATATAGACGTCGTCCTCGTCGGTGGCAAGTGCCTTCATAACGGCGGGGATGAACTGTTTTTTTCTTGAGACTACGCCGGGAAGTACGGCGCTGTCGCCCTCGACCTCAATACCAAAGCCCTTCCGGAGAGTCTCCGGCGCGGAAGCGCCCGCCCAGATCGTCTCGGTGGACTCGTCCATAACGCTCGTAAGCATATAGAACACCATGTCGAGGCGCTGCTTTTTCTGCAGCTCGGGCAGATAAGGCTGAATCAGCGCTTTTGCCTTTTTGAGCGAATCCTTGCTCATAAAGCTGAGCTGACCGACGCCGAACTGCGTATCGCCGTGAGCGAAGATCTTGTAGTCGGTTTTGACTATATCCTCGGCGGTCTTGCCGTCAAGCCGCTCACCCGCCTCAAACATCTCCTTCGCTGTTTCCATCGGGTCGATGCCGGCAATTTTCGCGAGGGCGTGGGCGGTGTCGATGTCGAGCTGAGTGCAGGTCGGAGAGCGGAACGCAAGAGTGTCGGAGAGGATCGCACAGCACATGATTCCGGCAATCGAAGGCTCGATCTCAACGCCCTGCTCGCGGTACATACTGTAAATTATCGTGTTCGTGCAGCCGACCGGCTGATTGCGGAAGTACACCGGCCCGTTAGTTTCAAGTGTTCCGATGCGGTGATGGTCGATTATCTCGAGAATCTCCGCCTCCTCATAGCCGTCAACGCACTGAGTGCGCTCGTTGTGGTCAACGAGAATGAGCTTTTTACGCTTGAAGTTGAGGAGGTTTCGCTTGGAAATCAGGCCGCAGTACTTGCCGTCGCCGTTCACGATGGGGAAGTAGTTGTATCTGACCTGCCCCATCAGCTTGCGCGCGTCCTCAACGGTAGTGAGGAGCGAGAAGGACTTGATGTTGCGCTGCATGAAGTGCTCGACGGGTATGGACTGATTGAGCAGGAACGAAGCCTGATATGTATCATATGGGGTCGTGATGATGGCGCAGCCGTTCATCGTCGCAAGCTTGACTATCGTCTTTGCAACGTCCGGCGCGCCGCAGATTATGATGAGTGCGGCGTTCATCTCGATAGCGCAGAGCTGCGTATCGTAGCGGTTCGCAAGGAGGACGATGTCGCCCTCGTCCATGCTCTGCTCGAGCACGTCGGGGCTTCCGGCGCCGATGACTACCTTGCCGCCGGAGAGACGGGTCTCGGGATCGCCGACCACAAGATTGCCGTCAAGCGTGTCGATGACGTTTTTGAGGCTTGTTCCGGCGTTCGAGATGGTGCGCGGGTCGAGAGAGTCCATATTCGCCATCGCGATGTCCTGCAAGGTCACAAGACCTAACAGGTGCTCGTCCTCAGTGAGGATCGGCAGACTTGTTACGTCCTTGTCGCGCATCGTTTCCCACGCGGCGCGCATCGTAGTGCCGCCGGCTACGCCCTCGACCTCGCGTATGTCAATATCGCGCACCTGAGGCGAGACGTTTTCGCATAGCCTCGGGATAGGCATACCGAATTTCTGAAGCACAAAGGCGGTCTCCTGATTTATTTCTCCGGCTCTGCGCGGCTCGTGATAGGTGTCGGAGATCTTGTTTTTGAGATATGAGTATGATATTGCGGCGCAGATGGAGTCGGTATCGGGGTTTTTGTGCCCGATCACCATTATCTTGCGCTTGCGTGTGTTCTTTTCCATAGCTTTCACCGTCCGATGGACATATTTTTAATATGATATCTTACTTTATAAAAATTGACCATATTATTTTAAAATATTTATGACTCTGCAAAAATATACACTTTAATGTAATGAAAAAAATATACACTTTAACGTAATGAATATCTTGAAAATCGAGAATGCAAGTGGTATAATACCTCCTGGTTTTTATAAAATTTATTGGGAGATGTGTGAAATGTACACCATCAGGGAAATGTACGACCTCGACCACACTCTGGCGAAGGATTACCTCAGCCAGTTTACCTATCCGTGGGAGGCGCTCAAGGGCATCAAGGAAATGATCATCGCCCTAGGCGAAACGCTCGACAAGAATGAATATGAGGAGAGAAGCGAGCACGTCTGGGTGCATAAGACCGCGAAGGTTTTCGATTCCGCATATCTCGGCGCACCCTGCATCATCGGGCCTAACACAGAAGTAAGACACTGCGCCTTTATCCGCGGCTCCGCCCTCGTCGGCGCTGACTGCGTCGTCGGAAACTCCGTGGAGCTCAAAAACGTAATACTCTTCGACCACGTTCAGACGCCGCACTACAACTACGTCGGCGACTCGATCCTCGGCTATTACAGCCATATGGGCGCGGGCTCAATCACATCAAACGTCCGCTCGGATAAAAAGCTCGTCATAGTACACGCTCCTGAGGGCGATATTGAAACCGGAATGAAGAAGTTCGGCGCGATGCTCGGCGACTACGTCGAGTGCGGCTGCAACTCCGTCTGCAACCCCGGCACAGTCATCGGCAGACATTCAAACGTCTACCCGACAAGCTGCGTGCGCGGCGTTGTACCTGAGTACAGCATTTACAAGAATTCCGGCGAAATCATAGAGAAGAAGGATTGATTTATGGGCAAATATTTCGGAACTGACGGCTTCCGCGGCGAAGCCAACGTAAACCTCACCTATGACCACGCCGTTAAAATCGGCCGCTTCCTCGGCTGGTACTACGGCGAGAGAATGGGCAAGAAGGCAAAGATCGTAATCGGCAAGGACACCCGCCGCTCATCCTATATGTTTGAGTACGGCCTCTGCACAGGCCTTACCGCCTCCGGCGCCGACGCTTATATTATGCACGTCACAACGACTCCGTCAGTCGCCTACATCACCAGAGTTGACGGCTTCGATTGCGGAATTATGATCTCCGCCTCGCACAATCCGTATTATGACAACGGCATCAAGCTCTTAAACTCCAACGGCGAAAAGATGGAGGAGGAAACGCTTCTTGAGATCGAGGCATATATCGACGGCAAGGTGCCTGAGATTCCGCTTGCCAAGCGCGAGAAGATCGGCTGCACAGTAGACTACGTCGCAGGCAGAAACCGCTATATCGGCTATCTTATCTCCACCTCGAAGTACTCTTTCCGCGGCAAGAACGTCGGCCTTGACTGCGCTAACGGAGCATCGTGGAATATCGCAAAAGCGGTTTTCGACGCTCTCGGAGCAAAGACCTATGTCATAAACGCCGAGCCGAACGGCACGAACATCAACACCGACTGCGGCTCCACGCATATCGAGAACCTTCAGAAGTTCGTCGTTGCCAACAAGCTCGACGTCGGCTTTGCCTTCGACGGCGACGCCGACCGCTGCCTCTGCGTTGACGAGCAGGGCAACGTCGTCACCGGCGACCACATCATGTATGTCTACGGTCTATATATGAAGGAGCGCGGCAAGCTTCTCAACAATAAGGTCGTCACCACGGTTATGTCGAACTTCGGCCTTTACAAGGCGCTCGACGCCGTCGGAATCGAGTACGAAAAGACCAAGGTCGGAGATAAGTACGTCTATGAGAATATGGTGCAGAACGGCCACCGCATCGGCGGCGAGCAGTCCGGACACATCATCTTCACTAAGTACGCCACCACCGGAGACGGTATCCTCACCGCACTCAAGATGATGGAGGTGCTGATTGCCAAGGGCAAGCCCCTCAGCGAGCTTGCGGCGCCGTGTAAATTCTATCCGCAGGTGCTGAAAAACGTCCGCGTAAAGAGTAAGCCCGAGGCGCAGAACGACCCCGAGGTGCAGAAGGCTGTTGCAGCAGTCGCGGAGGCGCTCGGCGACGACGGCAGAATCCTCGTCCGCGAGAGCGGCACTGAGCCCGTTATCCGCGTAATGGTCGAGGCGACGAGCGATGAGCTCTGCGAGAAATACGTCGACTCTGTTATCGACGTTATCAAGGCGCAGGGACATATAGCTGAATGAATATTTAAGCCGTGAAGCGAAAGCTTTGCGGCTTTTTTATATTGCCAAGCGGTACGGGATAAACTATAATGTAAGAAAAATACGAGGAGGCAGCTATGAAAACAGCACGCTTTGAGATACAGACCGAGGTCGGAATCCACGCCCGCCCCGCCGCGATGATAGCGCAGATCTGCGTTGCACTTCCGTCGCAGGTAACCTTCAAGTGCGGTGAACGCACAGCAAACGGCAGTAACCTCATTCAGCTTCTGCGCCTAGGCGCGAAGAAGGGCTCTGTGCTCAATATTACCGCCGAGGGCGGCGATGAGGAGGCCTCGCTTGCGAAGATACTTGAAATCCTCAGCTCGCGCTTCTCTGATACAAAGCACGATCCGAAATTCAGGATTGCCTTTTTCGGCACGAAGGACTATGACCGTATTTTTTTCTCTGAGCTTATAAAGGACACAGGCGACGGCTCCTTTAACTGCGATATAGACTTTTATTCCGTGCGCCTCACGTCTGAGACAGTTTATCTCGCGCAGGGACACGACGCGATCTGCATATTCGTAAACGATGAATGCCCGCCGGAAACAGTGCGAGCCCTCCACAGCTACGGAATTAAGCTCATTTTGCTGCGCTGTGCCGGCTTCAATAACGTCGATCTTCCGGCTGCGAAGGAGTGCGGCATTACCGTCTGCCGCGTTCCGGCGTACTCTCCCTACGCCGTCGCCGAGCACGCGATGAGCATAATTATGACCGCAAACCGCCGCCTGCACAAGGCGGTGAACCGCGTGAAGGAGAATAACTTTGCACTGTCAGGCTTGATGGGACTCGACCTGCACAACAAAATCGCCGGCATCGTCGGCACGGGTCAGATCGGACAGTGCATGGCGCGCATCTGCAAGGGCTTCGGCATGACCGTAATCGCGTGGGACGCATACCCGAATCAGAAGCTTGTAGACGAGGGACTTCTCACCTATGTTGAAAAGGACGCGCTTTTTGAGCGCGCAGACCTCATCTCACTCCACGCGCCGCTTATCTACGGCGAGGGCGGCACCTACCACCTTATCGACGAGGCTGCGATCGCGAGGATGAAGGACACCGCGATGCTCGTAAATACCGCCCGCGGAGGTCTTGTTGACACAGAGGCGCTGATCGACGCGCTCAAGCGCGGAAAGTTCCACGCTGTCGCCATCGACGTGTATGAGGGCGAGGAAGCGAATGTATATACCGACCACTCCGACGATTTCCTCATAAACGATGTAACGGCGAGGCTTCAAATGTTCCCGAATGTTGTGCTGACCAGCCATCAGGCGTTCTTCACGCGCGAGGCTCTCCAGGCGATAGCCTCCGTAACGCTCGAGAGCGCGCATAACTTCAACGAGGGTCTGCCCCTCGGCGCCGCTGAGTGCAAATAAGAACAGTATATTTTTATCGGGACAGCGTTTGCTGTCCCGTTTTGTATGCAGTATGCAGGCGGCGAGGAGAGCCTCGCCGCCTGATCTATTAAGAATTGAAATATCTCTGGAATTCTGCGGGATGTGGGATGTTTGCAATCTCGCGGCACTCTCTGCGCTTGCGGGAAATCCACGTCTTAATAAGCTCCTCGGGGAATACGCCTCCTGCGGTGAGATAATCGTGGTCGCGCTCGAGGGCGTCAAGGGCATTCTCAAGGCTCGTCGGAAGCTGACGGAGCTTTGCCTGCTCCTCGGGAGGAAGCTTGAAGAGGTTCATATCATAGGGACCCCAGCCCTCGGCGTGCGGGTCGATCTGATTCTTGATGCCGTCGAGACCCGCCATTAGAATGGCGGCGTAGCAGTAGTAGGGATTTGCGGTGGCGTCAGGGCTTCTCAGCTCAAAGCGGCGCTCCGTCGGCTCCTTCGCGTAGGCTGGGATGCGTATGACAGCGCTGCGGTTCGAGGTCGCGTAGCCGACAGTGACAGGAGCCTCAAATCCAGGTACAAGGCGCTTGAACGAGTTAGTCGAGGGGTTAGTGAACGCGCAGAGCGAGTCGATATGCTTCAGAAGTCCGCCCATGAACCAGTGCGCCTCGCGGCTGAGGTGCGCGTAGCCGTTATCGTCGGAGAAAACCGGCTCGCCGTTTTTGAGGAGCAGCATATGAACGTGCATTCCGCTGCCGGCCTCGCCGTAGACCGGCTTCGGCATAAGGGTGGCGGTGAGTCCGTGCTTCTGCGCGACCTGACGGATTATCTGCTTTATCTCAACGGTGCCGTCCGCCATCCTGCCCATCGGGCAGAGGAGCGGCTCGATCTCAAACTGACCGGCGGAGCCGACCTCGGGGTGGTGATACTTTACGGGGATGCCCGCCTCTTCGATACGCAGGCACATCTCGCTGCGGCACTCGTAGGTCGCGTCGAGCGGGGGAGCGATGTGGTAATTGCCTTGAAGCGGGACAACGCGCCCCTGACCCTCGCTTATGCCGTTCCAGTGCGCCTGCGGGGAGTCGATGGAGTAGCCGACGGCGTTGTGCTCGACCTGCCAGATCGCCTCGCTGAAGAGGTAGAACTCAAACTCCGGCAGAATCAGCATCGTATCCGCGATGCCGGTGGAGCGCATATACGCCTCAGCCGCAGCAGTTACATTGCGCGGGTACTGTGCGAGCGGTCTGTTGGGAGTGTCGATGATCATGGCGTTGCCGATCATCGCAAGCGTCGGAACGGAGGAGAAGGGGTCGATGCGCGCGGTGTCGTAGTCGGGAATGTAGACCATGTCGCTCTTCTCGACCACCGCGTAGCCGTAATTAGAGGCGTCGAAGCCGATGCCGTTTTTCATCATCTCTTCGCTGAACTGCGAGGCGGGGATAGTGACGTGCCTGAGACCGCCGTCGATGTCCACGATGCGGAGATCGACCATCTTTATATCGTTTTCGTCTATGAGTCTGCGAATATCTGCGGAAGTGAGCGCCATAACTGCACCGTCCTTTATTTTTTCTGATTATAATTTGTTATCTTTTTCGGTTGCCGCTTTAGCGGCGAGAAAAAGAACTTGGATCAAATATAATAATCGCCTTTGCGATTATTATACCATATCTGCACAGCGGATATGGTATAATTTGTTATCTTTTTCGGTTGCCGCTTTAGCGGCGAGAAAAAGAACTTGGATCAAATATAATAATCGCCTTTGCGATTATTATACCATAGTGCGGGCAGCAAATACAAGAGGCAACGCCGCGGCTCATTGACAAAACGGATGAGCGCG
>JAFVCD010000025.1 GCA_017479425.1 Oscillospiraceae bacterium | reverse complement strand
TTCGGCGCATAGCGGCTCTTTTCCGCCGCAATTTAGTCAAAAAATCTTGAAATACACAAAGTATTCCTTCAATTTTTTGCCGTCATTGCGACAAAAAATACCTCGCTCTTCGCTCTTGCCGATTTAATCAGCGCTTCCTTAAGACAAAAAGGCATAGGAGTGGCTTGCTCGTCAAAAACGGTTTTCAGCCCCGTCACGCTGAAAAGCAGTCTTTCCACACGAACCCCTGATTATTCTTTTTGTCTGTATATTGAAGCTGTAAAGCTGTCAAATCCAATCAATCAGGCGCTTATGCACCCACACGAAGCTGAGTATAGCACAATAAATCTATCTTGTCAAATTTTTCGCTCGACAAAAAGACTGCCGCAAAAATGCAGCAGTCTCAGCCTATTCCTTTACCGCCCTCGTTGCCCAGAAGGTCGGCACACCGTGCTCGTGGAGAAAGCCCGCGCCGTTTGTGTCGTCGTAAATGTCGAGAAGCCGGAAGCCCGCTCTGAGCTGACCGCCGAGCTGCTCCGTGATCGAGTGTGAGAACTGCACGCCGCAGTCATTCTTTTCAAGGCTCTCCATCTGTCCTGGGTTTACAAGCGGGTCGAAGGGCAGGAAGTTTACAACCTGCGATTCGTCCTCGTCAAAGAGGTAGTTTACTCCGTTATCAAGCCCCGCGAGCAGCGCGCCGCCGGTTTTCAGCACTCTCGCGCACTCACGCCATATTGCTTCGACATCGCGCACATAGCAGTTGGACACCGGATGGAATATGAGGTCGAAAAAACCGTCCGAAAACGGCAGAGGCTTCGTCATATCAGCGCGAATGGCGCGGATCCGGTAGCCCTCGCGCCGGGCGACGCGCTTTTCAGACTCGATCTGCCTCTCAGAGAAGTCGAGCACCCAGCATTCTGCGCCCAGTGCCGCGAACACCGGCATCTGCTGCGCTCCTCCCGAGGCAAGTCCGAGGATACGCCTGCCCTTCAGGTCGGGAAACCACTCGCGCGGCACCGGCCTTGTCGGCGTCAGCAGTACGCTCCAATCGCCGTTTTTCGCTCTGAGAAAGTCCTCGTGCGAAATGGGTCTGCCCCACTCCCAGTCCTCGTCTACCCAGCGGTCTATGGTCTCGGAGTTTATATCGTTGTAATCTCCGCTCCGGCGCTTTTCCGGGAAAAGCCGGTAGCTGTTTATGGGAAGTATCTCGTCCTTGAAGTCGGAATACTTCTCCTCCCACGTTCCGACAAGCTCGAAGCCGCACTTTTCGATAACGCGGTTTGAGCCGATATTCTCATCCGCCGCCTCGATCACGATAGTGCCGCAGCCGTCCGCGCGAAGCTCGGTTATCACCGAGCCGAACGCCTCGGTCATATATCCCCTGCCCCACCTTGAGCGCGACAGACAGTAGCCGATAACCGGACTGGAGTGGTGATAGCCGACGACGTCTATCATGCCGACAAGCTCGCCGGATCCCTTTTCCTCTATGCCCCAGCGGTAGGTGCGCGGGTCTGAATACTCCGAAAGCCAGCGCGAGAGTACCGCCCTCGTCTCGGAAACGTCGGTGTGCGGGTTCCACGTGAGGTATCTCGTCACCTCGGGGTCTCGCGCCCAGTTATTGAAGATCGCGTCCTCGTCGCCCTCGCGAAGATGGCGGAGAATCAGCCTCGCCGTTTCGATTTCGCGCATAGGTAGTCCTCTCTCCAAAGTATCATCTCGCAGGTTTTTATCTCCTGCCCCTGAAATTCAAAGGTATGGTGCATCCAGTGCTTCATGCCGCACTTTTCCTGAAGTTTCCGCGAGCCATCGTTGAACTCGAAGTAACCCGCGTTCACAAAGTCCAGCCCCATGCGGTCGAGGTAGAGGTCGATCGCCGCCTCGAGCACTCCGCTCATTATTCCCCGCCGCTGATACTCCCCGCCGAGGAGAAACGATAAGGAAACGCCGCGCTTTCCCTCAAACTGCTCATCTCCGATAAGAAACGGGTAGTAGCCGATCGAGAAATTTCCGGCGACCCGCCCGTTCGGCTTATACTCCACGGCGAAGGTAACGGGAACCGGCATTGAGAGGATACGGTCAAAATTCTCGCTAAGCTCCCGCTCATTCTCAAAGTACATTCCGCACAGGCGCTGTACCTCACTCTGTGAGGCATAGGCGATATAATCCGCTCTGTCGCTCTCGCGGAAGGGGCGTAGCAGCGCTTTCTCCGTTTCAATCGGGTCGGTAATCATCCGATCCGATATTTCTTTAAGCAGCGCCTTTTCTCTGCCTGTATATTCCATTTTATCTCCCCAAAAGCCTCATAATTGCGTGTCTGCCGACCTTCATCGCGCCCTTCGGACAGAATTCCTGACAGCAGAAGCAGTGTATGCACGCCGCGCGGTCGATTTTCGGCTTGCCGTTTACCATCCTGATCGCCCTGGCGGGGCAGATATTCGCGCACTTTCTGCACCCCACGCACTCAGCCCTCTCGAGCTTCGGAAAAGGCGTCATCACGCGCTTTGCGACCGCGTCCGCGACCTTGCCCAGCGCGCCGTCGCCGAGAATGAGAAAAGCTACGCTCTCCTGCGCCGGAGAGGCGACGAAATCGGTCATCCTCAGCTCGTCGATCGAGCCGTAAATGCTGAGCTTATCGACGGAATCCGGCACAAGGCCGCGCTCCATCGCCATTTTCAGCGTCGGCACCCTCGCGGGGCCGAGTCCGAGAATTTCAGACGCGGCAAGGTCGAGGGCGTGACCGCTTCGCGCCGCCATTATGCACCCTATCTTTCTCGGCGTACCCTGCGTGGGGCCGTTGCCCTCCATACCGACGACCGCGTCAGTTATGCACAGCGCGGGAGCAGAGTATTCGTAGAGGTCTACGAGCAGGTTTGCGAAGTCCTCCGCCTTCGGATAGCGGTAGTGGTACTCCGGCTTTATCGTACCCGGAATCGAGCCGAAAAAGTTTTTGACGGCGTTCGTCATCGCCATCATTCCGTGGCTTTTCAGCTTGGAGAGGTCGATTATCGCGTCGGCGTTTTTGAGATACGCCGTGTATTGGAAGGTCTTTGCGACCTTCGCCTCCGGATAATGCGCCTCTATCTGCGAAAAATCGTCGTTGAGCTTCGCGCCGAGCGCCTCCGCCTCTCTGAGTCCGCACTCATCGTAGACGTGGCTGAGGTACGGCGCGGTGTAAAGTCCGCCGGGACTGTCGCCGAGAATGACCTCGGCTCCGCGCTCTCTGAGCATTTTAACAACGGCGCACACAACGCTCGGATGCACCGTCGCCGCCCTGTCCGGCTTCATCGCAGAGACAAGATTGAGCTTCACCGCAACGCGCATACCGCTCTTTACAAAATCGAGGCCGCCGGCATTCTCCACCGCCTCGCGCACCGCGCTCTCAACGGGCGCGTAATCGTAATCATCGCATTTTACTATCGCAACGTCATACATCAATATAACCTCTCCAGCCTCTTACGGAATAGTAGGAATCGGCTCCGTTGTGGAAAACGAACACCGTATTATATCTGCGCTCGCAGAAGAGCGCGCCGCCGAGCGAGCGTATCCCGGCCGGGGTGGCGATCCAGCTCGAGGTTTTGAGGTCGACCGGCTCAACGGACTGCAATGCGCGGTACATATCCTCCGGCATGAGCTTAACGCCCATTTCCTGCGCCTGCTTTTCGGCGCTTCCGGAGGGCGGGTTCTTCGCGCGCTTCCGGAGCGCCTCCTCATCGTAGCAGAGGCTTCTTCGGGCGGCGGGAGTTTCCCTTGAGAAATCGCAATAGACTATTGTGCCCTTCCATTCGAGCGCGTCCGGCTCGCCGCCGGTCTCCTCCATGCGGCAAAGTGCGCTGAGCGTTTCGGGTGTGAGCCGCGCTTCCACGTCCTCCCAGCTCAGGCTCGGATGGCGGTCCATATTCTCTGAGAAACGCTTTTTCAGTGTCTCGAGCATGGCTGTACCTCCGTTATTTTGAGTATTTTTCAGATGACCACCGTGCGATATCGGTAATTAGCTCCGCCGGAAGAGGCTCATCGAGCGGAAGGCGTATCGCCTCATTCTGTACGGCAATATATTCGTCGATCGTGTTAATGTTTACTCCACGGATTTTATTTCTTCCTGTAAATTCTGCTTTAAGGAGTAGGTGTCGAACGCCGCCTCCTTCGGAAGATCTATCTCGATGTTTGTGATCTTGTCGACAAGCGCGGCTCCCTCGCGCAGAGAAACGTCGAAAACGTGGCCGCCCTTAGTTCTGTCCTCGGAGAGGAAATGCAGGTGCCAGCCGGGCATATTTATGCCGTCCATATAGTCCGGAAAATACACCCCTACGAGCGATCCGCGGATATTCTCAAAGATAAACGCCTTCTGGTTTTTTCCGAGTATGTCCTTTAGCGAGACGTGGTGCGATCTGTACGGCGCCTCGCTTCTCGCGTCGATTTTATCAAAAACGCCGTCGATCCTCACAACGTGCATACTGTTGAGCCCGAAGCGCTCCTCGATCTTGCGCGTAAGCTCCTCTCTGATCGCAGAGAGGCTCGTCATCGCGCCGAGTGAAAAGCGCTGCTCTCCGGTGAGCCTTGCCACCGCCGCGAACGGAACGCCCGTGTCCGGCGCGACCTCGGTCACGGCGCCGTCCTCGTCGGCTCTGTAACAATGCCCGTCGAGGACGATCATCTCGCCGTTGACATCCTCAAACGTGCCGAGCCCGGCATTTCCCTCGCGCAGCAGCTCACCGGCGGTGACCACCGCGCGGCTGTAACCAAGCGCAAGCGCCTGGAGCGTCGAAATCTGATACATCCTGTTCTGCATGTTGATCTCCTCCCGTTTTATAGTGCCTTCACCCGCGGTATTTGGTCTTACCGGAGGTCAGGTAATACGCTTCCTTCTCCTTATACAGTCTCTCATCCGATTCCTCTATCATCTGACTGACCGTCTTTGCGCCGTCGGAGGCGTAGCTGTAACCGACAGAGCAGTGGTACTTCGTCTTTGCCAGGTTATTCTCTATGCGCTCAATAAGCCGCCGGACTTCGCTCTCCGGGCACTTCCGGCAGATTATCATAAATTCATCGCCGCCGAGCCTGTACGCGAGCTGCCTTGCCTTTGTCGCCCGCAAAAAGCATTGGGAAACGGTTTTCAGCGCCTCGTCGCCCGCCGTATGACCCTGCTTGTCGTTTATCTCCTTGAGCCCGTTCATGTCTATGGACACCATGGCGTTTACGTCATTTTTGCCCTCCGCGATCGCGGATTCATAGGCCTGGCGGTTCATAAGCCCGGTCATGGTATCCTTTTTCGTAAGCTGGAGTATCGAGAAGTCGTAATAGACGAACAGCGCTATTGCGATATTCGTGCAGAAAAGCCGCGAATAGTCTTTTCCGATAAAAAACGGCAGAACAAGTCCGGAGATGAACGCAAAGACGAGAAAAACCGTCGGAATTATCTCATCCGCCTGCTTGTTTCCCTCCTTAAGAAGGATATACACGAGCAAAACGCAGTACAGTCCGACCGCGACGTACGGCATATAGCCGAGCGGCCCCCGCACCAGCGTTCCGTCATCTCTCAGTGAGAAAACGATCCCGTTGAATATCGAGACAATATTGAAGCCGGTGAAAACGAGGGCGGGAATAAACAGGAAGAGGCTCCCTCTTTCAGCGAGAGTATAGAGCGTCATCGCTATTATAAACGGCGTCGCGCTGTATCTGATCGCCATAAATATCACTCTGAGATCAACGAGTATTCCGAGATCGCTGAGATAAAACTCCGCAAAAACGATGATCGCAAGGGCAAATACGGCAGAGATAAGCACCAGCATCCTGTTTCTCGTTCTTTTATCGAGGAAAATGTTGGTCTTTACCAAAACCGCAAAAGCCGTAAGTATAAGTATAAGCGCCCAGTTCTGCAATATAAATTCTTTTACCATTCTTTCTCGCCTCTGTATTTCTCTTTGGTGCCTGTGATTTGGCGTCGCCTCGCCGCGCGTCTCCGCGATTGAGGACGATCGCCCGAAGTGCCTGGCTCTGTCATGCAGGAATGTCATCCGATACTGTCCACGGCATTCTGAATGACCTTTGCCGATTTATAAAACAGCTGCCGTTCATTTTCTGTCATTGAAGCTTCCTTCACAGCCGCGACCCCCTCGCGCCCGATGACGCATGGGGTGGAGATTGCTATTCCGTCCAGCCCGTATTCTCCCTCGAGAACGACTGAGACCGGAAGCATCTGCCGCGAATCCCTGATGATCGCAGATACGATCCTGCAGGCGGCGCAGGCGACGCCATAGCTTGTGTGTCCTTTGCCCGCAAATATTTTGAAGCCTGCTTCCCGCACGACCCTTGCAATACGCTCTGCGGAGATCTGTCCGCCGCCCACCTCATCAGCAAAATACTCTTCCAGCGTTTTTCCGCAGATACGGCACGAGCTCAGAAGCGGAACCGAGCTGTTTCCATGCTCACCGACCACATCAATATTTACGGAATCCGGCGAAAGCTCAACGAGATCGGCGATATAGCGGGCAAGTCTTGCGCTGTCAAGGAGCGTTCCGGTTCCTATTACCTTTTTCCTGTCTCTGTTCGCCGCTTTTCTGATGACGGTAGTTATAACGTCCAGCGGATTTGTAATGCAGATGACGATTCCGTCCCGATTGTACCGGTTCACCTGCTCAAATATTTCTTCGGCGATCGCGCAATTATCCCTGAGCATTTCCATCCGATCGCTTGACACCTTACTGGAGCCGGCGGTATAGATCAATATATCGCAGCCCTCCGTCATTTCATAGCCGCCGAAGGAAAACCTGGGCGACGGATAATCTCTCAGGACAGCCGCGTCTCTGTAATCCTCAATCTCGCCCTCGAGTTTTTTAGCGTTCCTCCCGACAAGCACGACCTCGGTAACGCCCCTGATCTCCTGCAGCTCTCTGAAAACCGCAAGACCTACCTTTCCATTTCCGATAACCGCTATTTTCATAATGATTCTCCCGCTGAGTAAATGTAATTTTAATCAAAATTTATTGTGCCGTAAATGCTCTGCCTGCGGATTTCCTTTAGCCCACCGCCGGTGACGGCAGTGTGGGTGCCGGGTCGAGTCCTTACAAACTTGAATTTTCTGTCAAAAGAATCCACCGTTATACTTCTTTTGAACTTTTGCCAGAATAACAAAAGAGACGATGAATCCCACAAGCAAAACGATCAAGCCGGCTGTTACAGTTACGCCTTCTTCACCAAATAACGCAATTATTCCGCTGACGATAAGTGTTGCACATATTGCAAACATTCCCTTTGCAAAAGCACGGCCATATTCCTGCCGCTCGGATTCCTTAACGTGTGTTTGGTGGTAATCATGTATCAGTTTAGTATTTCCCTTATATATTGCAATGCCAAGGATAAGGAACAAGCCTGCTGTTACAAACATGATTATTGAATAGGCAATCATCTTTTTCACCTCCGCAAATCGAAGTTTATATATTTCCTTGTCATCAATACAACCGTCTCGACATGCCTCGGAGCAGCAGGTCAAATAAAATGGCTTGTATTCGACCCACGGGTTCATCCCAACTAAGGAATGGGCAATTCCCCAGGACTGGTTAGGGTTGAGACAGTAAGATGAATATCGGCAGAGCGATAAACGGGAATTTTTCACGCAGGGTATTCCCTTCAGATTCGCTCCTTATTGCAAATACTTTTTGCAAATATCGAAGACGGTCTGGTATTGGTTGAATTCCTCTTCCTCGTTCTCTCCTTTGGTTTCACGGGCATTCTCGTCAGTCTCCTCCTCGTCGTCCTCGTTGTAGCAGGTCAACATGATGAAATACTTTCTGTCTTCCGAGGCATGAAATACGGTATTCAGGCAGTAGTAACTGTTGGTCGCGCCGCCATGGGTGACGAGATCTTCGTACCGGGTAGACTTCTCCCAGCCGCAGCCGTAGTTGTCCACGAAATTGAGAACGCCCGCCTTGGCGGCAGGGCTGACAATGCTCTGCCCGTTGAAGAAGATGCGATCAAACCTCAGCAGATCGAGAGCGTTGCTGTGGATATCCCCGGCGCCGCGTGCCGTCACAAGCTCCTTCATATACCCCGCCTCGCTCTCAGGCACGCTGGTCACGTCGCCGAAGGTGGTGGCGGAGGAAGCAGTCATACCCGCCGGATCGAAGATCATTTCCGAAACGACCTCCTTATAGGCTTTGCCGGTGATCTTCTCCAGGATCATGGCGAGCAGTACGTAGTTGGTGTTGCTGTATTCCATTTTTGATCCTGGCACGAAGGTAAGATCCAGCTGATACAAATGCTCAAAAAAGATCTCGTCGGTGATCTTACCGTCGTCTAAAGCTTCCGCAAGCTCCTCGCTTCCGAAAAAAGTTTCTGCATCGTTGGCTAAGTCCATGATCCCTGAGCGCATATGCAGCAGATCAAAGACGGTCATATCCCCCGCTTTGGCATACTCCGGGAAATACTTTGTTACCTTGTCTTCTAGGCAGAGTTTTCCCTCGTCTATGAGTCTGAACACACAGACCGCTGTGTGCATCTTAGTGATGGAGCCGATCTCATAAGTGGTAAGGGGCGACACGGTTCCGCCGTTCACTTCCCTGGAACGGGAGCCGGAGGCGAAAATGACGTCGCCGTCCGTGGCTATCAGGATACTGCCCCGGATGTCCTCGTTCTGCACGGTCGTTTTCAGTTCTTCCACGAGTGGTGCCCATTCCGGCTTTTGGCTGTACCAGATATTTTCTGCTTCAAAAGCGAGGTCCGTTCTGCCGCCATTCAGGGCGACGAGGGCATTTGATATTTCTTCGTTTTTCATATTAATTCCTTTCAAGAATGTTTTTCTCTAAAACATCCTTTATTCATTTCCTCATCATCAATACCACCGTCTCAACGTGTGCTGTGCGCGGGAACATATCTACCGGCGTGGCTTTTTCAGTCTTGTAGCCGAAGGAAGCGAAGCATTTAAGGTCGCGCGCGAGAGTCGCGGGGTCGCAGGAGACGTAGACAACTCTCTCCGGCGCCATTTTTGCGATGATGCCCGGCACCTCGGGGGTCAGTCCCTTTCGCGGCGGGTCTACGCAGACAACGTCGGGTCTGAGACCGCTTCTCAGAAGCTCGTCGGCGCACTTTTCGGCGTCGGCGCAGATAAACTCGGCGTTCGTTATAACGTTAGATACAGCGTTTTTCCTGGCGTTTTCGATCGCCGCCTCAACTATCTCGCACCCGATGGCGCGCTTTGCCTTTTTTGCAAGGCAGAGCGTTATCGTTCCCGTGCCGCAGTAGAGATCGAGCACCGTCTCGCTTCCGGTGAGCGCGGCGTACTCGAGCGCCTTATTATATAGGCGTTCAGCCTGGTCATGGTTTACCTGATAAAACGCTCCCGCCGACAGGTCGAAGCTCAAATCGCAGAGCGTATCGCATATGCTCTCGAGCCCCCAAAGGCGCTCATAGTCGTAGGACAGCACAGTATCTCCGGCTCTGTCATTCACATTCCGCATTATGCTGACGGTCTCGGGCGCGGCTGAACGTATGTATTCAATCAGCTTGTCCGCGCTTTTAAGGCTTCCCTTTCCGGTGACGATGACAGCCTGCCCCTCGCGGGACTTGAAGCCGTATCGCGCCATAACGCGGCGCACGCCGGTGCCGGTCATTTCGCTGAAAGCAGGCACGCTGAAATCCCGCATATATTTTCTCACCGCTCCCGCTACTCTGCGGGCATAGTCGGACTCTATTCTGCACTCCGGCGCCGGCACGAGATCGTGAGTGCGCGCGCGGTAAAAGCCGGTCTCGCCGCCCTCGCCGACTGTGAAAATCGTCTTGTTGCGGTAGCCGTCGACGCTCTCGGCGCCGATTATATCGTCCGCCTCTATGTCGATGCCGCCGATGCGGGTAAGGCAGTTCTGCACCTTCTGCCGCTTGAAGCGTTTTTCCTCGCGGTAGCTCATGTGGCGCACGGCGCAGCCGCCGCACTTTCCGTAGACCGGGCAGTCCGGCTCTGTTCTCTCCGGCGAGGCGTTCAGAAGGCGCTCGATTTTGCCGTAGACGGCGGTATTTGATACCTTGAGAATGCGAATTTCGGCGCTCTCGCCCTCGATAAGCTGCGGCACAAACACCGCTCTGCCGTCAATCCGGCAAACTCCCGCTCCCTCGGAGGTATAGCCCACGCACTCCGCTGTAAAAATGTCATTTTTCTGCATAAGAACCTCTTAAAAAAGGGCGGGCATAGAACCCGCCCTATGTAATTACATTGCCGCGACGATAACGGCGCCGTTATCCACGCTGACTCGCACTATGGAGGGCTTCAGCTCGTACTTTGCGATGAGCTCCGCCGCGATTCTGTCCTCGATGTCCTTCTGAATGGTGCGGCGGAGATTTCTCGCACCGTACTCGGCGGAGTAGCTCTTGCGCACAAGATAATCGATGGTCGCCTCGTCCCAGCCGAGGTCGATATTGCGCTCGGCAAGGGAATCTCTGAGCTCGGTGAGCATAAGAGCCGCGATGGCGCGGAAGTTCTCCTCGCTGAGGCGGTTGAACGCCACGATCTCATCGACGCGGTTTATAAACTCAGGTCTGAGGAAGTCGCGCAGAGCCTTCATCGCCCTGTCGCGGTCGAGCTCCTGCGAGCTTGAGCCGAAGCCGACCGTTCCCGCGCCCTTGCGCTCAGAGCCGGCGTTCGTCGTCATTATGATGACGGCATTTTCAAAGTTTACAGTCCTGCCGTGAGCGTCGGTGATGCGTCCGTCGTCAAGTATCTGGAGAAGTATGTTCATAACGTCCGGGTGAGCCTTCTCGATCTCGTCAAACAGCACCACGGAATACGGTCTGCGGCGTATCTTCTCAGTAAGCTGACCCGCCTCGTCATAGCCGACGTATCCCGGAGGCGAGCCGACGAGGCGCGATACCGCGTGCTTTTCCATGTACTCGGACATATCTATGCGGATAAGGCTCTCGGGCGTGTGGAAAAGATCCTCCGCGAGCCTCTTTACAAGCTCGGTCTTGCCGACGCCGGTCGAGCCGACGAAGATGAACGAAACGGGCTTGTGCTTCGGCGAAATGCCGATGCGGTTGCGCTTTATCGCGGCGCTGACCGCGTCTATCGCCTCGTCCTGACCGACGATGTGGCGCCTCAGTCTGTCGCCGAGGCCGGAGAGCATCTCATACTCGTCCGCGGTGATGCCGGAGGCGGGGATCTTTGTCCAAAGCTCGATTATGCGCGCGAGGTTGTCAAGCTCCAGCGAGGGCTGACCCTTCGCCTTCAGAACGTCTATCTCGCTCTGCGCCTGCATTTCACGGCTGCGGAGCTGGGCGAGGCGCTCGTAGTCCTCATTCTCGGCGGTCTTATCGCCGGAGAGCAGCATTTCGCGTTCGAGGCGGATATCGTTCACCTCTTTCTCAAGCTCTGAAATGCGCGCGTAGTCCTTGTTTTTGAGGTTCACGTCCGAGCACGCCTCGTCGATGAGGTCAATCGCCTTGTCGGGCAGGAAGCGGTCGGTGATGTAGCGCTCTGAGAGCACTACGGCCTTTTTGCACATCTCCTCGGAGATGGTCACGCCGTGGAACTTCTCATAGTAGGGCGCGATGCCCCTGATTATCTCAATGCTGTCCTCAATGGACGGCTCAGCGACCGTAACGGGCTGGAAGCGGCGCTCCAGCGCAGAGTCCTTTTCAATGTGCTTGCGGTACTCGGCAAACGTCGTCGCGCCGATGACCTGTATCTCGCCGCGGGAGAGCGCGGGCTTCAGGATATTCGCGGCGTTCATGCTGCCCTCTGCGTCGCCCGCTCCGACAAGGGTGTGCACCTCGTCGATTACGAGAATGATGTTGCCGATTTTCTTTATCTCCTCGATGAGCCCCTTCATTCGGCTCTCAAACTGACCGCGGAACTGCGTTCCGGCGACAAGGCTCGTCAGGTCGAGAAGGTAGACCTCCTTATCCTTGAGCTTATAAGGCACCTCGCCGCGCACGATCTTCTGCGCGAGGCCCTCCGCAATGGCGGTTTTGCCGACGCCCGGCTCGCCGATAAGGCAGGGGTTGTTCTTCTGGCGGCGGTTGAGGATCTGAATAACGCGCTCCATCTCCTCATCTCTGCCGACCATTCTGTCAAGCTTTCCCTCGCGGGCGCGCTTTGTGAGCGATATGCAGTAGCTCGAGAGGAACTTCGTCCCGTCGCGGCGGGCGTCCTTGCCCCTCTCCTCACCGCGCGGGCGCGACGGCTCAGCGGGACTTTTCGCGCTGTTTTCATTGTTCATAAGGCGGTTGAGGAACGGGAACGTCGCCGTTCTGCCGTCCTCGGAATCGTCGTCGGTGCCGTCCGGAAGCTCCTCAGCTCCGCCGAACGCCTGCATCATCTCCTGATTCATCTCGTCGAGATTCTCGTCGGTGATGCCCATTTTCTTCATTATGTCGTCCACAGGCTTGATCCCCAGCTCGCGGGCGCACTTTATGCAAAGTCCCTCGTTGGTGGAAACGCCGTTTTCAATTTTCGTGATGAATATTACCGCTACGTTCTTCCTGCAGCGGGCGCAAAGTGTAGGCTGCATTGTTTACTCCTTACATCAAAGGTTCAAGATACTTGCCAGAGCATTGGACTCTACAAGGCTTCTCAGCATAAAGCTGTCGTTAATTATATCGTCGCCGATTATCATGCCCATATATCGGCACATCAGCGTGATGACGAGCACGATGGCGATGCCCTTTACCGCTCCGAGCACACCGCCGAGGATGTGGTTGATGTTCTCAAGCCCCGGCAGTCCGAACACAAGGTCGAGCATATTTCCGATTGCCGAGGTTATTATCATTATAAGCGCAAAGCCGATCACAAATGCCGCGATAAAGCAGAGGCGCTCTGAGAGAAATTTTGAGATCGTGTCGCTCATATTTGCGCTCACTGTGCTCTCCTGCTTTGCCACCTTATCCGCAAGGTCGCCGGCGATCTCCTCTGAGAGTCCGAGCTCGCGGAGGATCGAATTTGCGACCTTCTGAACGTCCGACTCCTCTCCCGCCTTCAGCGCCTCCTTCGGCTTATCCGACGCGGTGGCGGGATCGTAGTTCATTATTTTCATCTGCGCCGAGTCGATAAGTCCCGACACAAACGGCTCCGCGATGCCCGTAAACTCCGCAGAGTAGGTCGTTGCGATCAGGTTCGCGCCGTATATCGCGACTACGATGGCGACGATTCCCACAAGGCTCGTGATAAGTCCGGTGCGGAAGCCGCGATAGGCGCAGAAAATGATGATTCCGATGAGAACGAGGTCGATTATAAGCCCGATTTTCAAGAGTTATTCCCCCTTCCGGGTCGCAGAAACGACCCTCGCGCTGTAATCTCCGCAGATAATGGCGGTGTTTTCATCGCGCAGACACAGTCTGTCGCACACGCCGTTATACTCCGCGCTGTAGCTGCGCTCAAAGCGCACGTTGTAAAAGTCTAATCTTCCCGCTGCGGCAACTGCGACCGTTCTGCCGCTTATCGCCCAGCCCTCGAGGTCGGAGAGCGTAAGCGAGCCGGCCTGTGTGCCGTCAGCGTCCACGAGAACGAGCTCCCTCGCGCCGCCGACAGCGTAATCGCTCAGCACCAGCAGCGTGAAGCTCTCGCCTATCGTGTAGCCGTCAAGGTGCTTTCCCGCGAAATCATACTCCCCGCGCTTACCGTAATTTCGGCCGAGAAGCACGAGCTTATCCTGCGTAACGACGGTTACGCCTGAGGCGTTGAAGCCTGCGTCAAGTATAACTCCGGTCGAGGTGAACGAGCCCTGCTCCGCCTCATCGTCGATGCGGTAGAATCTGAGGTCTGATCCGCTTTTTCCGATGGAGAGCGTCATAAGGTCGGTTTTGCCGCGAATTTTGCCGCTGACTATATAGTTTGCGCCGGAATACCATTTATACAGCGCTCTGCCGGACGGATTGTAGACCGTGACAGAGCCTCCGTAGCCGGCTTCATCGGTCGCCACAGCGAGGTAACCGTCGGAGTTCACAAAGGCGCTGACGATGGCGCCCTCTGTCTCCGCGCGCCAGCTCTCGCCGCGCTCGGTAAACGATATAAGGCTCCTACCGCCCTCGTCGTACGCCACGGCGCAGCCTCCCGAGACCGACAGCACCGGCTCGTCGAAAACGATGAAGCTCAGATACGTTTCCTCGCCCTTCTCGTTATAGGCGCGCACCTCGGTTCCGGTGAGCACCGCAAAGCCCTTTCCGAGCGCGCTCTTGCTGATTTTAGAGGTGTTCTCGTAGAGATATTCACTTGTATTCTCGCTTCTCATCGAGCCGATGAGCCCGAAATCGAAGCCGGAACGGAAAAGTGCGAAGGCGGCGACGCCGATTATCGCTAAAATCGCCACGACAGCCGCAATTATCGGAACTATCCCGATTTTTTTCTTCTTTTTCTCCTCCACCTGTCTTCACCTCAGCTATTGTATCACATTAAAAATGAAAAATTTTAGATAATCTGTAAATTCTTGAGCTTTTCGCCCATCTCTCCCGGGTACCATATCCGCGTGAGATACAGTCCCTGCGGCGGTACTGTCGGGCCGGTGAGCCTTCTGTCGCGCGCTTCCAGCAGGCGCGGTATCTCCTCCGGGTCGATTTTTCCCTCGGAGCAGTAGAGAACCGTTCCCATTATCGCGCGCACCATGTTATAGAGAAAGCCGTTCGCGCACACGCGCATATTGACCGTATTTCCCTCTTCAAAGATCTCGCACCAGTGGATAGTCCGCACCGTGGTCTTTGTCTCGGTGCCGACGCTTCTCACGGCGGCAAAGTCGTGCTCTCCGACGAACGCCTCGGCCGCGCGCTTCATTCTGTCGATATCAAGCCGCATCGGATAGAAGTACGCGCGGTTTCTGAGAAACGGGTCGCGCACGCGGCTCGGGTATATCCTGTAGGTGTACTCCTTTTTCTCGCAGGAGAGGATGGCGTTGAAGTCCTCCGGCGCGTCGTAAGCCTCGAAAACCGAAATATCGTCGGGCAGGAGGCTGTTGATTGCGTAGGGCAGTCTTTCCGCGGGGATTGTCGCGTTCGTTTTGAAGTTTGCGCAGTAGTTCATCGCGTGAACTCCGGCGTCCGTTCTTCCGCAGCCCGTGAGCTTCACCGGCTCCTTCAGGAGCTTCTGGAGCTTTTCCTCCATCGTGCCCTCGACGGTGCGGTCAAAGGGCTGTATCTGCCAGCCGTGGTACTCGGTGCCGTCGTATTTGAGCCTCATGGCGATGTTTCTCATGAGTCGATACCCCCGATGCCGACGGCGCCGACGTTTCTGAGGACGATCACAGCGGCAAGCGCAAGCGCCATTATCGCGAGCGCGGCGTAGTCGATGCCCTTGAACCTCAGCTCGTGCAGCTTCGTTCTGCCCTCGCCGCCGTGGTAGCAGCGCGCCTCCATCGCCACCGCGAGCTCGTCGGCTCTGCGGAACGAGGAAATGAACAGCGGAACGAGGATCGGCAGCAGCGCCTTCGCCTTGTCGATTATGCCGCCGGTGTCGAATTCCGCGCCTCGCGCCTTCTGCGCGCTCATTATCTTCTGAGTTTCCTCGATGAGCGTCGGAATAAAGCGCAGGGCAATTGACATCATCATCGCAAGCTCGTGCACCGGCGCGCCGAGCTTTTTGAGCGGCGAGAGCAGGCTCTCAAGGCCGTCCGTGAGCATGATCGGGCTTGTTGTGTAGGTCAGCATGAAGCTCGACATAACGAGCAGAATGAGCCGCGCCGCCATAAATAGCGCGGTTCTGAGACCTTCGCGCGTGAGGGTGAATATCCATACGCTGAAAATCGGCTCGCCCGGAGTGTAAAACGCGTTCAGCACAACCGTGAGAATAATGATGAACAGTATCGGGCGGACGGATTTCAGAAGAGTTGAAGGCTTTATCCTTGCAATAGCTACCTCAGCGATGAGAATCGCCGCCATTATGCCGTAGGTAATATAGCTCGTCGAAACGAACAGCGCGATAATATAGAGGATAACGACGAGTATTTTCGTTCTCGGGTCAAGGCGGTGTATAAGCGTATCGCCCGGGAAGTACTGACCGAGGGTTATGTCACGAAGCATTCTCGTCGCCTCCCTTCAGCCTCAGCACCGAGCGCATGAGGTAGTCGACGGTGTAATACGTTCCGCCGAGAGGAAGTCCGCGGTTTATGAGCTCGCGGGCGATTTTCGTCGCCGCCGGGACGGTGAGCCCGATGCGCTCGAGCTCCTTTTCCCTCGCAAAAACCTCGCTGGGCAGTCCGTCCATGACCTTTTCGCCGTGGGAGAGGACTATCATCCTCGTTGCGAACATCGCGGCGTCCTCCATAGAGTGGGTGACGATTATGAGCGCGGCGCCGGTCTCGTCGCGGTAGGCGAGCAGATTGCGCATTATCTCATCTCTGCCGGCGGGGTCAAGACCCGCCATCGGCTCGTCGAGGATAAGCACCTCGGGCATCATCGCAATAACGCCCGCGATGGCGATTCTGCGCTTCTGACCGCCGGACAGCTCGAACGGGCTCGCCTCAAAAAGCTCCTCGCCTATGCCGACAAATCTCGCGGCGTCGCGCACGCGGGAGTCTATCTCCTCGTCAGAGAGCTTCTGATTCTTCGGCCCGAAGGCGATGTCCTTGTAGACCGTCTCCTCAAAAAGCTGATACTCCGGGTACTGGAAAACGAGTCCGACGCGGCTTCTCGCGCGCCTTAAGGAGTCCTTTGACGAGTTTATATTCTCGCCTGAGAGCAGTATTTTCCCGCTTGAGGGCTTAATAAGGCCGTTTAAGTGCTGGATAAGCGTGCTCTTGCCGCTTCCGGTGTGGCCGAGAAGCGCTATGACCTCGCCGCGGCGCACGTCAAAGGAGATATCCTTTACAGCCGTGAGCTCGAACGGCGTGTTTTTCGAGTAGGTATAGGTGAGCTTCTGAACGCTCAGCACCGGCTCGCCGGAGGGCGTTTCCTTCTCCGGCTCCTTATGGCTCACCGGAACGGGGTCGGTTATCGCCGCGGCGACAGCCTCCGCGCACTCCGGGATGGTGATGGCGTCCTTTCTTATATTGAAGCCGGATTTGTCGAGCCCGTTTATGAGCTTTACCGTGTCAGGAACCGTCAATCCGAGGCTTCTCAGCTCCTCGGGATAGGAGAAAATATCGCGCGGAGTTCCGGCAAGAACGCACCTGCCCTTGTCCATAACAATTATTCTGTCTGCGCTCACAGCCTCGTCCATGTGGTGGGTTATGAGCACTACCGTAACGCCGTCGGCTCTGAGACGGCGGATAATATCCATAACGTCGGCTCTGCCGCGCGGGTCGAGCATGGCGGTCGCCTCATCGAAAACCACGCACTCCGGGCGCATGGCGAGCACGCCGGCTATGGCGATGCGCTGCTTCTGACCGCCGGAGAGCAGGTGCGGCGCGTGGGTGCGGAATTCGTACATTCCGACGGTTCTGAGCGCCTCGTCCACCCTCTCGCGTATCTCCTTTTGAGGTATGCCGAGATTTTCCGGCGCGAAGGCGACGTCCTCCTCGACGACGTTGGAAACTATCTGGTTATCGGGATTCTGGAACACCATGCCGAGCCGGCGGCGGATCTCAAGCGTCAGCGCCTCGTCCTTCGTGTCCATGCCGAAGGCGTAGACAGCGCCGCCGCGCGGGAGATTGAGCGCGTTGAAATGGCGCGCAAGGGTGCTCTTTCCGGAGCCGTTATGCCCGAGAATACAGGTAAAGCGTCCCTTTTCGATACCGATATTGACTTCCTCGAGCACCTTTTTCGGCTCCTGGCCCTCCTCCGGCGTGTACCAGAAGGTCAGGTCTTCGGTTTTTATCGCGTAATCTGTCATTTATATCCTCAAATCAAAATGTCATTCTGCAGGCCGCTCCGCAGGGCAGGCAAAGCCCGGTCGTCGTGACCGGAAGGCCCAGCTCGTCGCTCTGTGCCCTGCCGCCGAAGCGCGGCTTGTAGACGCTCTCGGCAACGTAGGTTATCGCGCTCGGGCTGAGACCGGTGGTGTAGGAGTTTATGATAACGAAAAGCGGATCGTCGCTGAGTACCCCCGCCGTGAGCTTCACGAAATCGTAGAGGTCGTCCTCAAGCTTCCAGACCTCGCCGCCGGGGCCGCGCCCGTAAGAGGGCGGATCCATAATGATGGCGTCGTATCTGTGTCCGCGGCGTATCTCGCGCTCGACGAATTTCGCGCAGTCGTCGACTATCCAGCGAACGCTCTTGTCCGCGACTCCGCTCGACGCGGCGTTCTCCTTCGCCCACTGCACCATGCCCTTCGCGGCGTCGACGTGGCAAACGCTCGCTCCTGCGGAAAGACACGCGGTGGTCGCGGCTCCGGTATAGGCGAAGAGGTTGAGAACGCTTACAGGTCTCTGCGCCGTTCTGATAGTTTCCCGCGCAAAGTCCCAGTTTGCCGCCTGCTCGGGGAAGATTCCGGTGTGCTTGAAGTTCATCGGCTTTACGTTGAAGGTAAGGTCGCGGTAACCTATCTGCCAGGAGCCGGGAACGCTCTTTTTATCCCAAGCGCCGCCTCCCGTGGATGAGCGTGAATAGCGCGCGTCGGCTCTCTTCCAGCCCGGGTGCGACTTCGGCGTATCCCAGATGACCTGCGGATCCGGGCGCACGAGTATCATATCGCCCCAGCGCTCAAGCCGCTCGCCCTTCGAGGCGTCAAGAAGCTCATAGTCCTGCCATTTGTCCGAAACCCACATTTATCTGTCCTGCTTTCATATTTAATCAATGTATCATACCATATAAAATCGGCAAAGTCAATTTTCGCTCTTGCAAAATGAGAAAAATCTGATATAATAATCGCATACGCGATTATTATATTTGATTCAGGTCCTTTTTCTCGCCGCTCACGCGGCAACCGAAAAAGATGACATATTATACCATAACCGCTACGCAGTTATGATATAATAACTGCGATGCAAATAAAAACGCGGATATAGTTCATCGGTAGAACATCAGCTTCCCAAGCTGAGGAGGTGGGTTCGATTCCCATTATCCGCTCCAAATGCAAAACACCTTGAAACGCTTGAAATTCAAGCAAATCAAGGTGTTTTCTTTATTTTCGACGTTAATTTGTGTTCGTATTTTAGTGTTCTCAAATCTTCAAAAAGCCTATTTTTTCAGCATAAAAAATATATTTTGCTAACGAGAATGCTAACAAAATCCGGCGAGGTGGCCACTGCCTTTTTTAAGGCAGCGCCACCAGCTGAAGCATCGGATTCTGTATTTCTAAAAGCAGCCGGCTCCTTTATCGGTGCCGGCTGCTTTATTTACGCTGTTTACTTCAGGCTTACGGGCTTTGCGGGCTCGTTTTCCTTTCTCGCGCTCTTTCTGCCCTCGGGCTTGATCTCGCCGGCTGCAAGCAGTGAGCGCTTCGTGAGCGTCGGGCCGACAAGCTCATAGACAAGCACGCTGAAAAGCACGACGTTCCTGACCATTGCGCCGTCGGAGAGGTTCGCCGCAGTCAGCGCCATGCCGAGTGCGACTCCCGCCTGCGGCAGAAGCGTTATGCCGAGGTGCTTTTTGATGTTGTCGCTCGTGTGCTCTAACTGGCAGCTCAGATATGCGCCGCTGATCTTTCCGGTGGAGCGGAAGATTATGTAAACAACTCCGACTATCAGCACCATCGGATTTGAGAGGATGCCGAGGTCAAGCTCCGCGCCGGAGAGCACGAAAAAGAGGATATTGAGCGGTCCCGTCCAGTTCTCGACCCTCGACATAAGCTCCTCAGAGGTGTCGCAGATGTTGCAGAATACGGTTCCGGTCATCATGGCGACGAGAAGAAGCGAGAAGCCTACCTTCACCCCGCCGACCTCAAATTCGAGCATACTCACGCCGACGATGAGCATAACGGCGGCGATGGAGATGGACATACGCTTTGATCTCGAGTGGAAGAACTGCTCAATGAAGTTGAGCAGCACGCCGCCGAGAGCGCCGATGACGATGGAGAGGACGATCTCGATAAGCGGCTCGAGGACAACGCTCGTAATGCTGAGCGCACCGACCTCCAGAGCCTTTGCGATACCGAAGGAGAGTGAGAAGAGCATAAGACCCACGGCGTCGTCGATGGCGACGACCATAAGAAGGAGCTTCGTGAGCGGTCCCTCCGCCTTGTACTGGCGGACTACCATCAGCGTTGCCGCCGGCGCGGTGGCGGCGGCGATAGCGCCGAGGGTGATCGCGCTCGAAATCGAGAGCACATCCGGCATGATGAAATGAAGTGCAACGAGTGCGATATCGACGATAACGGTGGTGATCACAGCTTGGAGAATACCGACTGTGATCGCAGCCTTGCCCATGCTCTTGAGCTCAGCGAGGCGGAACTCATTACCGATTGTAAACGCGATAAAGCCGAGGGCGACCTGGTTGACTATTTCGTAGGTCTTGACCTTTTCAAGCGTTGCAAAGCCGATATACGGCAGCTTTATCAGACCCAGCGCAAACGGTCCGAGGGCAAGTCCGGCGATGAGGTACGCGGTGACAGCCGGAAGATTGAGCTTTTTCGCAAGACGGCTCATGAGAAGTCCCGCGATAAGCGCAACGGAGAGCGAAATCAGTGTTTCCTGCATTTTTAATACTTCCTTCTTTATTTTCAAAGCGTATCATATCACAAAAAATAATAAAAGAAAGTGTAAATCCGGCAAAAAATATGCTTATTTGCGCTTTTTTTCAGTGCAAGTTTGTGCCGGTGCACTTGTTTGTTCGCGGAAAATATGTTAGACTTCATATAGATATCGCAAAAAAGGAGGCTCAGTAATGCGAAAAGCGCTTTTATTAAAGCTCCATGAAGCGCTTACCAGCGTACTCCCCGTAACGCTCATCGTGCTTGTAATCTACTTCACGCCCCTCGTCGACCTGACGGCGACGGAGCTTGCGGTATTCCTGATTTCCGCGGTAATGCTGATAATCGGGATAGGACTCTTTAACCTCGGCGCAGACCTTGCGATGACGCCTATGGGCGAGCACGTCGGCGAGGGCCTTACAAAATCCCGAAAGCTCGCCGTTCTGCTCGGCGTGAGCTTCGTGATGGGGCTGCTCATAACCGTCGCGGAGCCGGATCTCAGCGTGCTCGCAAGTCAGGTCAGCGCAGTTATCCCCGGCACGCTGCTCATTGTGACCGTCGGCGTCGGCGTCGGGCTGTTTCTGCTGCTCGCAGTCATTAAAATCGTATTCAAAAAGGATCTTTCGAGCCTGCTGCTCTTCTTCTATATGCTGCTCTTTGCGATTGCGGCGCTGCTCCTTGAGGTCGGGAAGGGCAACTTTCTGCCCCTCGCCTTCGACTCCGGCGGCGTCACAACAGGGCCGATAACAGTTCCGTTCATCATGGCGCTCGGAGTCGGAATCGCGCTCACCATCGGAGGCAGGGACGCGAACGAGAACAGCTTCGGCCTTATAGCGCTCTGCTCAGTCGGGCCGGTGCTCGCCGTGCTCGTGCTCTCTATCCTCGCCTCCGGCGACCTCAGCTACACCCTGCCGGACTACTCGATGGAGTCGCATCTCGGGCTCTCGCTTCTTACGACAGTGCTCGATACGATCGTCGAGGTGGCGAGAAGCCTCGCTCTCATTCTCGCGTTTTTCTTCGCGCTCCAGATTTTTATTCTCAAGCTCCCGCGCGAGAGGCTTATTCAGATACTTATCGGCGCGCTTTTCACCTTCGTCGGGCTTGTGATCTTCCTCTCCGCCGTAACTGTCGGCTTTATGCCGGTCGGCTTCCGCCTCGGCGTTCAGATGGCGCAGAACGAGACTGCGGTCTGCATCTTCGGCTTTATTCTCGGCGCCGTCGTAGTCCTTGCTGAGCCGGCTGTCCACGTTCTGAATATGCAGGTCGAGGAGGTCACGGCGGGCGCTGTGACAAAGCTTCAGATGATGATTGCGCTCTCCATCGGCGTCGGCGTTTCGATCCTGCTCGGCGTGATCCGCATAATCTTCGGCTTCTCGCTTCTGTACTACCTCATTCCCGGCTATCTTCTCTCGCTCGGTCTGAGCTTTTTCGTTCCGAAGATGTATACCGCCATCGCGTTTGACTCCGGCGGAGTCGCCTCCGGCCCGCTCACCTCGAGCTTCATTCTCCCGCTCTGCATCGGCGCCTGCGTTGCGCTGAGGGGCGAGAGCGAGGTGCTCAGCCAGGCGTTCGGCGTGGTTTCGATGGTCGCTATGACGCCGCTCATCACCATCCAGTCGCTCGGCTTCAAGGGCGTTGTGCAGGCCGAGATCCGCCGGGAGCGCGCCATGCGCCGCATACTCTCGGCTGACGACGCGCAGATAATATACTTTGAATAAGGAGGCTCCGGAATGGCTGAAGAAAAGAAAAACATAGCTCCCGTCAAGCTGGAGCTGCTCATAATAATCGTCGAAAACGGTAAGGGCTCCTTCTACGGCGACCTTGTACAAAGCCTCGGCTGCAACTTTCAGTTTGCCTGCCACGCAAAGGGAACGGCAGACAGCGCGATGCTGCGAAGGCTCGGCCTTTCAGACTACGACCAGACCGCAGTTTTCTGCGTTGTGCAGGAGGATAAGCTTGACGAGATAACCGAAGCGCTCGAATCGCGCTTCCGCACCATACGCGGCGGCAAGGGCATCGCCTTTGCGGTGCCGTTTTCAAGCCTCATCGGCAAGACAGTGTACGGCTTTTTGGCCGGCGACGAGAGAGTTACGGAGGGTCAGAATGGATAACGCACACGAGCTTATTTTCACGATAATCAACGCGGGCTTTTCGCAGACCGTGATGGACGCAGCGAGAGCGGCGGGTGCAACAGGCGGCACGCTCTTCAAGGCGCGCGGCACCGCCAATTCCGACGCCGAGGAGTTCTACGGCATAAGGGTCAATCCCGACAAGGAGGTCGTTATGATACTCGCGGAGAAGTCAAAGACCGCCGCGATCCTGACGAATATCTACCAGGCGGCGGGGCTCAATACCGCAGGTCAGGGCATAGCCTTTACGCTCCCCGTCGACCGCACGGTGGGCTTAACTCCGAGAAAACCGGAAGAGAAATAAAAATCGCGCTGCAAAATGACACACATTGTCATTTGCAGCGCTTTTCTTATTTAAATCTCAGACAGCGCATAGCGTTCAGTATGCACAGAACGAGCACGCCGACGTCAGCGAAAACAGCCTCCCACATTGTTGCCGCGCCAAACAGTCCGAGCGCAAGCACAATCGCCTTGACGGCGAGGGCAAAGACGATATTTTCGGTCACGATTCGGTTGGTTTTGCGGCTTATCTCTATCGCCTTTGCGAGCTTTTCAAGCTTATCGTCCATAAGCACGACATCGCTCGCCTCGATTGCCGCGTCTGAGCCCATCGCGCCCATCGCAACGCCTATATCGGCGCGCGCCAGCACCGGCGCGTCGTTTATACCGTCTCCGCAGAACAAAACCTTGCCGAGGGAGCCGTATTTTCCGATGATTTCCTCTATTTTTGAAACCTTATCCTGCGGTAATAGCTCCGCATGGTACTCGTCGATGCCGACACTCGCGGCGATCTCCTCAGCCGCGCTTTTGTGGTCGCCGGTGAGCATTATCGTCTTAACACCGCCGCGCCTCAGCGCTTCGAGCGCATCGCGCGCGCCCGGCTTCAGGCTGTCGCTTATCAGTATCAAGCCGAGGTACTCGCCGTCCTTTGCGATATGCACCCCGGTGCCGCCGGTCTTCTGTACGTCGATACCGGCTTTAAGCAGGAGCTTCTCATTTCCGCAGAGCACTCTCGCGCCGTCAATGACGGCGGTGACTCCCCTGCCCGCCTCGTTTTTCCACTCTGTAACCCTCTCGCGGTCGATTTTTCCGCCGAAAGCATCTCTTATGCTCTCTGCAATCGGGTGCGAGGAGTCGAGCTCGGCGTATGCCGCAAGCTCCAACAGCTCGCGCTCACTTATTCCGACCGGCTTCACGCTCTGCACCGCGAACTCGCCCTTTGTGAGCGTTCCGGTCTTGTCGAACACTGCCGCCGAGGTCTTTGCGAGCGCCTCAAGGTAGTTTGAGCCCTTGATAAGTATTCCGTTTTTGCTCGCTCCGCCTATGCCTCCGAAGAAGCTGAGCGGCACGCTCAGCACGAGCGCGCAGGGGCAGCTTATTACGAGAAACGTCAGCGCCTGATGTATCCATTTCGTCCACTGTCCGTCAAAAAGGCTCGGCACTATCGCGAGCAGAACCGCTCCGATCACCACAACGGGCGTGTAGTATTTCGCAAATCTTGTGATGAAATCCTCGCTTTTCGCCTTATTATCGGCGGAATTTTCAACTAATTCGAGGATTTTCGCAACTGTGCTCTCCCCCGCCTCTTTCGTCGTTCTCACGCGCACCGTGGCTGTGAGGTTCACGCAGCCTGAGATTATCGTATCGCCCGCTTTCGCGCTCCTCGGCACAGCCTCGCCGGTCAGCGCAACGGTGTCAAGGCTCGTCTCGCCCTCGATGATCTCGCCGTCGATCGGCACTCTCTCACCGGGGCGGACTACGATGACCGAGCCGACCTCGACCTCGTCGGGGTCGACCTCCTCGATCTCGCCCTCGCGCTCGAGATTCGCCGTGTCGGGGCGGATATCCATCAGCGCCGCTATGCTCTTGCGGCTCTTGCCGACGGCGACGTGCTCAAACAGCTCGCCGACCTCGTAGAAGATCATCACGAAGCACGCCTCGTTGTACTCGCCTATCGCGAAGGCGCCGATCGTCGCCATTGCCATAAGAAAATTCTCGTCGAAAATCTGCCCGTGCGCGATGTTGACCGCGCTCTTTTTAAGCACCTCGAAGCCGACGATGAGATATGGGACGAGATACAGCGCAAATTTCACCCAGCCGTCAACCGGAATGAAGTTTATCGCAATCAGCAGAACCGCCGCAATTATTATTCTCGCAAGGTCCTTTTTTTCGTGCTTTGTCATTTTACTGTAATTTCGCAGTCCGGCTCGATCTTCTTCGCGGTCTTAATGACCTCCTTCATGATCTCAGTCTGATCGTCAGCGTCAGTTTCAAGGGTCAGCTTTCCGGTCATGAAGCTCACGGTGCATTTTTTGACTCCCTCGAGCTTATTTACCGCAGCCTCAACCTTTGAGGCGCAGTTTGCGCAGTCGATGTCGATTTTGTATGCCTTTTTCATCGTCTTTTCCCCCTGTTATAATTCTTCGAGATGCTCTTTCGCCATGCCGATTATGGTGGCAACGTGGTCGTCGGCGAGAGAATAAAGAATTGTTCTGCCGAGCCTGCGGCTTTTTATGAGCCGAGCTGATTTTATTATGCGGAGCTGATGGCTTATGGCGCTCTGCGTCATATCCAGCGCCGCCGCGATATCGCACACGCACATCTCCGACTCAAAGAGCGCGTAGAGAATCTTCATACGCGTCGTATCCCCGAAGATTTTGAATAGCTCAGCAAGGTCGAAAAGCTCATCCTCCGGCGGCATACTGTCCCGCACGAAGCTGACTTTATCAAAATGCGTTTCCTGCGTATCACAGACCTCAATGCCGTGCTTGTCGATCATTCTCTCACCTCCGAATATATGAGCATTTGTTCATATATTCAATATATTCCTATTCTTCTCTTTTGTCAAGGGGATAGATGCAAAAAAAGCGCCCAAAAAACCGAAACCTGTCATTCCGAGCCAGTGCTCACACTGGCGTGGGAATCCGTAACACTCTTAATACAAGAGAAACGGATTGCCACGGCTCCTATCGGAGCCTCGCAATGACACGGTAGGGGTATTTTGGGCGCACCCATTAAAACCTTATTTCTTTATGAACTTGTTGTAGACGAAGATGCAGACGCACGCGCCGACTACGGAAATGAGAATGTCGCCGATGATGTTCGTTGCGCCGAGGCCGATGAACGTCATCAGAATGCCGCCAACTCCGCCTCCGATAAGACCTATGATGATGTTCATCACAAGGGAGTTTTCGGTTTTCATTATCTTGCCCGCAAGCCAGCCGGACACGCCGCCGACAGCGAGTGTTACAATGAGATTTACAAGCCAGCCCATTTCTATTCTCCTTTGCACTTAAAGCTTGTGAAGTATTTTTCGTCGCAGCGATGCCGTATAAGCCGAAGCTGTACTCATGTACTGCAAGGCTCAGAGGTGAAGCTGCGGCGGAAAAGACAAGCAAGAATTAATACATTCCGCCCATGTCGCCGCCGGCAGGTGCTACGGGTGCGGGAGGCTCGGGGATGTCGGCAACGAGGGATTCGGTGGTGATAACAACGCTTGCAACAGAGGAAGCGTTCTCAAGAGCGGAGCGGCAGACCTTGGTCGGGTCGACAACGCCCATCTCAATCATGTTGCCGAACTGCTCGTTCGCGGCGTTGAAGCCGAAGTTGACGTCAGTGCTGGAGCGGACCTTATCGAGGATAACAGCGCCCTCAAGGCCTGCGTTCTCTGCGATCTGCTTGATAGGAGCCTCGAGAGCCTTCGAAACGAGCGCCACGCCGGTCTGTTCATCGCCGGAAACGGTATCGAGCAGAGCCTTGACAGCCTTGCCGGCTACGACGTAAGCGGTGCCGCCGCCGGCTACGATGCCCTCCTCAACAGCGGCGCGTGTCGCGTTGAGAGCGTCCTCCATGCGGAGCTTCTTCTCCTTCATCTCGATCTCGGTGGCCGCGCCGACCTTGATAACGGCTACGCCGCCGGCGAGCTTTGCAAGACGCTCCTGAAGCTTCTCCTTATCGTACTCAGAGGTGGAAACCTCGTACTCAGCCTTGATTTGCTGAACTCTTGCGGCGATTTCAGCCTTGTCGCCTGCGCCGTCAACGATGATGGTGTTCTCCTTGGTGCTCTTGACCTGACGAGCCTGACCGAGCATATCAAGTGTGGTGTCCTTGAGCTCCATGCCGAGCTCGGAGGAGATAACCTCGCCGCCGGTGAGGGCTGCAATATCCTTGAGCATCTCCTTGCGTCTGTCGCCGAAGCCGGGAGCCTTGACGCACAAGCAGTTGAAGGTGCCGCGAAGCTTATTGAGAATGATGGTTGCAAGTGCCTCGCCGTCAACATCCTCAGCGATAATAACAAGCTTCTTGCCGGTCTTGACAATCTGCTCGAGAACGGGCAGGACCTCCTGAATGTTGGAGATCTTCTTATCGGTGATAAGAATGAACGGATCGTCATAGACGGCCTCCATCTTATCGGTATCTGTGACCATATAGGGGGTGATGTAGCCGCGGTCGAACTGCATACCCTCGACTACCTCGGAATAGGTCTCCGCGGTCTTGGACTCCTCAACGGTGATAACGCCGTTGCGGCCGACCTTTTCCATAGCCTCAGCTATGAGCTGACCGATGTGCTCGTCGCCGGAGGAAACTGCGCCGACTCTTGCAATATCCTCTGTGCCCTTGACGGACTGGGAGTTATTCTTGAGAGCCTCGACAGCGGCGGCTACTGCCTTCTGGATGCCGCGGCGCATTACCATGGGATTCGCGCCTGCCGCGACGTTCTTAATGCCCTCGTGGATCATAGCCTGAGCGAGAACGGTTGCGGAAGTGGTGCCGTCGCCGGCTACGTCGTTAGTCTTGGAGGCGACCTCCTTGACGAGCTGAGCGCCCATGTTCTCAAACGGATCCTTGAGCTCGATCTCCTTTGCGATGGTGACTCCGTCGTTTGTGATGAGCGGAGCGCCGAACTTCTTATCAAGAACTACGTTTCTGCCCTTGGGGCCGATGGTGAGTTTGACGGTGTTTGCAAGCTGATTAACACCATTTTCAAGATAACGGCGGGCTTCCTCGCCGTATGCGATCTGCTTTGCCATAATTATGTGCCTCCCTTATTACTCTACGATTGCGAGAATGTCGCTCTGACGTACAACAGTGAGCTCCTCGCCGTCAACCTTGACCTCGGTGCCGGTGTATTTGCCGGTAATAACGCGGTCGCCGACCTTGAGCTCCATCTTGATCTCGTTGCCGTCGACTATGCCGCCGGGGCCGACTGCTACGACCTCGTAGACCTGCGGCTTCTCCTGCGCGCTTGAAGCGAGAAGAATTCCGGATTTCGTGACCTCCTCAGCGGCGGTGCGCTTTAATACGACTCTGTCCAGCAGTGGTTTCAGTGTCATTTTGATTGCCTCCTATATAAATGTCAATTTATTACTTCTTTAGCACTCTTTCTTCCTGAGTGCTAACATAATGTACCACGAAAGTCAGAGAATGTCAAGGGAAGATTTGTTATTATTTTGTGAACTTATAGGGAAAGCGGGAAGCTCGGGCTTCCCGCTTTTCATTTACTTTCCCGTATATGTTACGCCGGAGCCGTAGATGGTCATCCAGTCGTTCTTCATTGAAACCGGCACCCAGTCAAACTCCTCGCAGAGATTTTTCATCTTCTGAGCCTTTGATTCGTTTCCGTTCTCGCGGAGCGTATCGTCGCAGCATAGCATAAACGCGAGCGATTTGTACTTGTTCGCGTAGGTGACGTACTCCGCCATGCTGCTGTCGCCGGTGGAGTTGCCGAAGGACAAGACCGGCTGCTGACCGATCTCCTGCATGATTACGGAGACCTTGTTCATTTTGAGGTTTTTTATGAGGAAGTCACCGCCGAGGATAAGCTCGTCGCCATCCTTGAAAACGTAGTTAAGTCCCTCGGTATCGCCCTGATTTGAGGATACAATGGTCTCGTCCGAGCCGATCAGCTGGCGGTTCGGGAGTCCGAGCGGTGAGTGGTCTGCAATTCCGCGGACGATGAGGCGGTCTGTGCCGCTCACGACGTAGACAGTGAAGCCGTTAGCCTTGAGATAGTCAACGACCTGCAGCATCGGCTTGTACCAGCCCTCGCCACGCTTCATCCCGGTGTAGCTCGGCATTGACTGCTTCTTGAATTCCTGAATATATGCGTTGAACTCCTCGACGGTCATGCCCGCAAACGCGGAGGCGACCGCCTTGCCGTGGTCAACCTCCAGGCCGGAGAAGGAGGCTCCGGTCTCGTTCTGCGTCTTGATCTTATTCGCTACCTCACGCTCGAATTCGGACGCCTTGTCCTTGTAGTCCGGATCCTCGAGAACGCGGTATTTGAGGAGTGTGTAGTCAAAGTAGTTGGGGTCAGTTTCACAGAAGAGCGTTCCGTCGAGGTCGAATACGGCAACGCGGTCGACCTCCGGAATGAAATCGGCGCTCGTTTCGTCGGTGATTGCTTCGATATACGCTTTCAGCGCCTTCGCCGCCTCGGCGGAATCAGTCCACAGTGAGAGCGGATCGCCTGTTCTGAGCGCGGTGAGCATTCTCACGAGCAGAGCCGCTGCCTGCGCTCTTGTGAGCGAGGCGTTCGGCATGAGATTGCCCTCGCCGTCGCCGTTCATAAGTCCCGCGCCGCACGCCCACTGGATAGCGGGCGCGTAGCCCTGTGTGATGTCAAAGGCGTCGTTGTAGCTGAGGATATTGGTATTCTCGCCGATGGATACGTCGGCTCCGGCGCGCTTAGCGCAGTTCCACATGAGATACGCAGCCTCGTCGCGCTCAATGACAGCGTCCGGCTCGAAGTCGCCGGAGGCGCGGTCGGTGATCTTCTCAGCCGCCGCCCAGCGCACAGCCTCAGAGTACCACTCCTCCTGAGAAACGTCGTCATAGGGCATGATGTAATTCACTACCGGCTCGCCCGCAGCTCTCCAGAGAATAGTCACAAGCTGCGCGCGGGTGAGAGCTCCGTCCGGGGCAAAGCTCCTTCCGCCGACGCCGTTCATAAGTCCCTGCCCGGTGACATAGTTTACGTCCCAGGCGTACCACGCCTTGTCGGAAACGTCGGTATATCCGTCGCCGTCCGCCGCTGCCGCCGGAATGAGCATTGCGAGGCAGAGGATAACGCAGAGTATTCTTGCTGATTTTTTCATTTTCCGTGCTCCTTTTTGATTTTATGTATTTTATAGAATAGCACCTCTTGCGAAAAAATGCAAACGTGTGGTACAATAGTTTCGATATTTTTTCGGAGGTTGGATAATGGCTTTTTCCGGCAAGCTTGATCTTCATATGCACTCCACAGTCTCGGACGGCTCCGACACCCCGGCAGAGATTTTAGCCAACGTCAAAAGCGCGGGCATTGAGCTTTTCGCTCTCTCTGACCACGACGCCGTAAAAGGCTGTCTTATGCTGCGCGATATTCTCACAGAGGGCGACCCCGGCTTTATCTGCGGCGCAGAGTTTTCCTGCAGGGACTCTCTCGGGAAATATCACATCCTCGGCTACGGCTACGATCCGGACGGCGAGGAGATACACGAGCTTGTGGACTACGGCCACAGCCTCAGAATGCGCAAGGTCACCGACAGGCTCGATTTTCTCAGGAGTGAGTTCGGCTTTGAGTTTCCCGAGGATGAGATAGCCGCGCTTCTCGCGCTCGACAACCCCGGGAAGCCGCACATCGGCAATCTTATGGCGAAGCTCGGCTACGCTGAGTCGAAGGACATCGCCATACGCGATTACATCAACAAGCTGCACGTCAAAAGCCTCTACGTTAAGCCCGAGGAGGCCATCGAGGGCATACTGAGAGCCGGCGGAATACCGGTGCTCGCGCACCCGTTTTTCGGAAGCGGCGGCGAGCTTATCCTCGGCGACGATATGGACGCGCGCCTTCGCCGGCTCACGGGCTTCGGTCTTAAAGGCATAGAGGCGTTTTACTCCGGCTTTTCTCCGCGGCTCATTGGAGGCGCGCTCGCCCTTGCGGAAAAATACTCGCTCTATGTCACCGCAGGCAGCGATTACCACGGCACGAACAAGCTCGTTCACCTCGGCGATACGAATATGAGCGCGGATACGACTTTTCCTGCCGGCATGACGCGCTTCCTTGAGGACGTAAGATATATAAAGCCGGTCTCTTGACTTTGATCATCATTCTTATTATAATTTTACAGGAAAAATAATTGGAGGCTTTGCCATGTACGAACATCTCAAGCAGGCATTTCAGGATACCTTTTCCCGCCCCTATGAGCATATTTTCTCCGCTCCCGGCCGCACGGAGCTGGGCGGCAACCACACCGATCACCAGCGCGGCAGGGTTCTTGCCGCCGCCGTCGATCTCCGCACCGACGCCGCAGTTGCCCTGAACGGCGAAAACTGCATCCGCGTTCTGAGCGAGGGCTATCCCCTCTGTGAGGTCTCGCTCGATGATCTCTTTGTCGATACCGCCGAATTCGGCACGACGAAGGCTCTTATCCGCGGCGTTGCGGCGGCATTTCAGCAGCGCGGCTGCATTCTCCGCGGCTTCGACGCTTACTGCGTGTCGAATGTCCTGCCCGGCTCAGGTCTCTCCTCCTCCGCGGCCTTTGAGGTGCTGATCGGCACCATTATAAACCATCTCTTTTTCAAAAACACACTCTCCGCTGTTGAGATCGCGCAGATCGGTCAGTATGCCGAGAACGTCTACTTCGGCAAGCCCTGCGGGCTTATGGATCAGACCGCGTCCTCCGTCGGCGCGATCATCGGCATAGACTTTCTCGACCCCGCAAAGCCCGTTGTCGAGCGCATCGACTTTGACTTTGCCTCCTGCGGCTACGCGCTGTGCATAATCGACTCCGGCGCCGACCACGCCGCCCTCACGCACGAGTATGCCGCTATCCCCGACGAGATGAAGGCTGTCGCCGCGTTCTTCGGAAAGGAAGTTCTGCGCGACGTTGACGAGAACGAGTTCTACGCCCGCATCAAGGAGGTTCGCGCCGCCGCCGGCGACAGGGCCGTTTTGCGCGCTATGCACTTCTTTGACGATAACAGACGCGTACAAGAGCAGGTCGCGGCGCTGAAGTCAGACGATTTTGAGCGCTTTCTCGCGCTTTCAAACGAATCCGGCCGCTCGAGCTGGCTCTATCTCCAGAATGTAGTTCCCACCGGTGCGACAGCGCATCAGGATATGGCGCTCGCCCTCGCGCTCACGCAGAAGCTCCTCGGCGGAAAGGGCGCGGTAAGAGTCCACGGAGGCGGCTTTGCCGGAACTCTTCAGGCGTTCGTGCCGAAGGATATGCTCGTGTCCTTCAAGACCGCCATTGAGGCGACCCTCGGAGAGGGCGCCTGCCACGTTCTCTCCATCGATCCGAACGGCGGCGTGATGGCAGAGTAAACTAAATATGTACTGAATAATTAAAGCGCAGGGCGAAAACCCCTGCGCTTTTTTACTAATTAAAACTTTCCTGAGTGGTGGCTTGAGCCGCCGCCGGAGTGGAACGAGCCGCCTCCGCCGGAGGAGGATTCCCTCTCTATCCTGCGGCGGGACTGCGTGACGTGCGTGAAAATATCCTGCTGCCTTGTAAGGCGCATCGAATTCGGCACGATATAGTCCATGGCCTCGAATTTTTTATGCACGTTTTTCATCTTGGACTGCCCGATTCCGACTACGATCCCCGGTATTCCGAGCGACGCGAGGGCTGTGATGATAATCTCGCCGAGCGTGAAGCCCTTTTCCCTCTTGCCGACGTACTCGCCGTTCTCGTTGTAGCCGTATTCTCCGATGTCGCCGTCAACGGGGGTGCCGGAGTTATACTGAGTAATGCAGTACTCGATGCCGCTCAGATACGCGTCGAAGCCCGCGTACCAGTTGTCGTTTCTGAAATAGCCGAGAAAATCGTCCTCGATTATGAGCTTTCCGTAATCGGTAAGGATCTCCTGTCCCTTGCCGTAGGAGCCGTTGTCAAAGTCGCGCTCGGACATACTCATAAGGAGCATAAAGCCGTCGGCTCTCTCGTAATCGCCGGAAATGCCGAGCTCGTTTGCATCCCAGATTGCATCGGCTACGCTCCAGATTCCGCCGGAGCCGTAATCGCTGTAATCGTCAACGATGACGATGTACGCGGGAATACCGTATTCGGCGTAGAGCTTTTCAGCCTTCTCCTCGAGCGATTGCCACTCGTTATAGGTGAGAATATCGGCCTCGTCGATGATATAGACCATCATGCCGTCGGTGCTGTCGGCAAGCGCGGGAATGGCGAGAGCGGCGAGCATAAGAAGCGCAAGCGCGAGCGCAAATAATCTTTTCTTCATATTCTCGCCCCCTTATCTCAGAAACAGAAACGTCAGGAGCGCCGCGATGGGCACGCCGATCGCCGCGAAGAGCCCCCATAGCTTTGCCATGCTGGTGGGCAGGTCGCCCGCCATCTTGCCGGTCTGCCCGTTCATGGCAAAGAGGTAGTTCTTATCCTTGTACTTCGTCGTCAGCATCCACACGGGCATGAGCGCGTAGCTCACGTTTCCGCGGCGGATATTGAGATTCTTGCCGAGTTCCATAACGCTCTCATAGCCGAGAACGGTATTGCGAAGCGCGCTCTCGACGGTGTTCTCACAGCGCGTTTCCGCTCTCTCGCGGCTCGCCTCCTCGCTGACGTCGTATTTATCCGCGAGAAAGCCCGGGAGATACGCCATCGAAAAGTCCTTCATATCGCTGTAATCAAACGGCTCGATGGAGTCCATATGATCGTCCGGCATCTTGGTGGACGCGTCCACCGGCACGTTTTTGAACTCAAGCGAGCCTGAGCGGCGGATATTATAGTGCTCGGTGGTGGTCACCTCATAGTCGCCCTCGCGGCGTGTATGACTGCGGGTCGCAACGTAGGCGACATCGCCCTCGGCTACTCCGTTATAGAGCCAGAACGGAACGTAAACGCCCTTTATATCCTCGATGTGGTTCTGCGCGGAGAACTCCTTGGGCAAAAACCAGCGGCCCTTATAGTGCTCCTTGAGCTGGGCGACAGCCGCCTCCTTCGTGAAGCGGAAGGGGATGATGTAATCCGGCTTCAGCGCGCCGGAGAGCTGACCGGGCACAACGGTGGGGTTATTGCAGTAAGGACAGCTCGTCGCGGCGGTGGTATCGTCGCAGATAAGCTCGGCAGAGCAGCTCGGGCAGTGGTAGACGCGGATGTGCTCCCCGTCCTCGCCCCACTCTTCGCCGCCTCCTGACCACTCGCCGGTAAATTCGGTGCCCTGGAAGTTCTCGGCCGCCTGCTCCGTCTTATCCTTATTGAGCTCCTCTATGTACTCTATGGTGAAGCTCGAGCCGCAGAAATCGCACTCAAGTCTGTCGGAGATGCCGCCGAAATGTAATGGTCCCGTGCAGTTCGGGCATTTATAGTTAGTTACCTCGGTTGCCACGGTATCACCTCAATATTTTGATTTTTTCGCCTTTCAGGGTCTCTTGGTGCCGCAGTTCGGGCAGAACTTGCCGGTGTTCTTAGTTCCGCACTCAGGGCAGAACCAGAAGCTCTCCTCGGGCTTTTTGGAGCCGCACTCAGGGCAGAATTTGCCGGAAAGTCCGGTTTTGCCGCAGGTCGGGCAGGTCCAGCCGTCAGCGGCGGGAGCGGCTGCCTGAGGAGATTGCTGCTGGGGCTGCTGAGAAGCCTGCTGATAAAGGCCGTTGACGTTTACTCCTCCGGCGCCCATAGCCATATTCATGCCCATAAAGCCTACGGCGGCGCCGCCCGCGTTGTTTGCCGCGTCCTGCATGGCGTTCATCTGAGCGCCGGCAATGTTTGCCGCGGCAAGTCCCGGATCGCGGAAAGCGGCGTTTCTCTGAAGCTGCTTGAGCATCTTCTCGTCCTCTTCGTCAGCGTTTACGCTTGAAACGCCGAAGGAGACGATCTCGATGCCGCGAAGAGCGCGCCACTTCTGGCTGAGGACGTCGTTGAGGGCGTCGGCAAGCTCCATCGTGCGGCCGGGCAGCTCGGAATAGCGGATGCCCTGAGCGCTGATCTTGGCGAACGCGGGCTGAAGGGCTGTGAGAAGCTCGGTTTTGAGCTGACTGTCAAGTCTGTCGCGGGTGAAATCTCCGCCGACGTTGCCGCAGACGTTGGTGTAGAAGAGGATCGGGTCGCAGATGTGGTAGCTGTACTCGCCGAAGCAGCGGATGGATACGTCGATATCGATGCCGGCGCGCTGATCCACTACGCGGAAGGGTACGGGAGACGGAGTTCCGTACTTATTGCCGATGAGCTCCTTGAGGTTGAGGAAATACACGCGCTGATCCTTGGGAGGCTCGCCGCCGAAGGTGAAGCGCTTGCCGATATTCTTGAAGGTTTCAACGATGGACGTGCCGAGATTGCCCGCAAAAAGCGATGGCTCGGAGCTTGTGTCATAGACAAATTCACCCGGCTCGGCGCAGATATCTACGACCTTGCCCTGGTCAACAATGACCATGCACTGTCCGTCGGCAACGGCGATGACGGAGCCGTTGGAGATGACGTTGTCAGAGCCGTGGTTCACTCCGCGGGTGGTGCGCTTGACGCCCTTTGTGACGAGGACGTTCTCAGGAATCGCCTCGCAGTAGAAATATTCCTTCCACTGGTCTGACATTACGCCGTTAAAAGAGGTAAGTGCTGCAGAAATGAGTCCCATAGTGATTGCTCCTTTCAGAATACAGTTTATATGAATTTTTTGCTTCTTTATTTATCGAGCGCTTCTTCCATCGTGTGCCACGCGAGCACGGCGCACTTGACTCTCGCCGGAGTGTGGGCTATGCCCTTTAATGCGGCGGCGTCCTCGAGAAGCTCAAGGCGCTCGTCGTCCTCGCCGATCTCGCCCTTTATCATGCCGAAAAAGACGTCGATGAGCTCCTTCGCCTCTGCGACGGTCTTGCCCTTCAGAATATCTATCATAAGCGCCGTCGAAGCCTGGCTTATGGCGCAGCCCGCACCCATAAAGCCGACATCCTCGATAACGCCGTCCTTCACCCTGAGCTGAAGCGTTATATCGTCGCCGCAGGAGGGATTCACGCCCTCCAAAGAGCAGGTACAGTCGTCAACAGGGTGACGATGCTCGTTGGAGCGGCTCTTTTCGGTTATTACCTGATTATACAGACTTCTAAGATCCATATCCCATAAACTCCCTTATTTTTCCGAGGCTATTGAGGAACACGTCAACGTCCTCTTTAGTGTTGTAAATGCCGAACGAAGCGCGCGAGCATCTGCCGATTCCGAGGCGCCGCATAAGCGGCTCGGCGCAGTGGTGACCCGCCCTGACGCACACTCCGTCGGCGTCGAGAATGCTCGCAACATCGTGCGGGTGAACATCCTCTACGTTGAAGGAAATAACGCCGTATCTCTCCGGAGCGTTTCCGTAAATTTCTATATGCGGTAGCTTTTTCATACCCGCAAGGCAGTAGTTGACCAATTCGCGCTCATGCGCCTCGATATTCTCCCAGCCGAGAGAGTCGAGGTACTTAATCGCCGCCTCGAGTCCGACCTCGCCCTCGACGTTTCGGGTGCCTGCCTCGAACTTGCGCGGCGTTTCAGCCCACGTCGCGCCGTCCTCGGTGACAATGCCTATCATATCGCCGCCGGAGAGGAACGGCTCCATCGCGTCGAGAAGCGCCTTCCTGCCGTATAGCACGCCGATGCCCATCGGGCCGTAAAGCTTATGCCCGGAGAACACAGCGAAATCACAGCCGATGGCGTGAAAATCGTGTCTGAAATGCGGAATCGACTGCGCGCAGTCGAGAAGCACCTTCGCGCCGACGGAGTGTGCGCGCTCTATGAGCGCCTTTTCGTCGATTTTTATGCCGAGGACATTCGACACCATCGCACAGCAGACGATTTTAGTCCTGCGCGAAATCTTGCGGCGCATCTCTTCCTCAGTCAAAACGCCGTTTTCATCGGGGTACATATAGACTACCCTAGCGCCGGTGCGCTTCGCAACCCTCTGCCACGGCACCATATTCGAGTGGTGCTCCGCGACGTATACGCAGATATCGTCGCCGGCGTTGATGTTCGCCATTCCCCAGGTATAAGCGACGAGGTTCACGCTCTCGGTGGTATTCTGGGTGAAAACTATCTCCTCATCGTCGGCGCCGACGAACTGCGCGACTGTATGGCGCGCCGAATCGGTGCGCTCGGTCGCCCTTGCGCCGAGCTCGTAGACCCCGCGGTGCGGGTTTGCATTGTCACTTTTGTAGTATTCGCAGATGGCCTCGATTACCCGGTTCGGGCGCTGAGCCGTCGCCGCCGTGTCGAGGTAAATGAGCCTTTTACCCGCCTCCGGCACCTGCAGAATAGGAAAGTCCTTGCGGACATCAAGCATTTTGAAGTCTCCTTCGTACTGTTGTAAGTGCCTCTTCGCGGATGGTTTCATCCGGTATGCGGTCGATGGCGCGGGCAAAGCGCGCCTCCACCATAAGGCTTCGCGCCTGCGCCTCGGGTATGCCGCGGCTCATTAAATAGTAGAGCGCGGTCTCGTCAAGTCTGCCGTGGCTCGCGGCGTGCTGTCCCTCGACCTCCTCCTCGTGGCAGAGGATGAGCGGAGCGGTGCGGTCGCGCACGTCTGGGCCGAGGAGTATAACGTCCTCAGATTCGTGGCCCACACCGCGCTTGGCGCCCTCCTTAAAGTCGATGGTGCCGCGAAGTATTTTATCCGCCGAGCCGGAAAGCGCTCCCGCGGAGTGCATCTCGCAGAGCGTATCGCGGCCGTAGTGCTCGCTTAAATCGTTGAAGTCGAGGACTGCCTCTCCCTCACCGAAGTAGCAGCCGGCAAAATCGTAGGCACTGGAGTTTCCCTGCAAAACCGCCTTCGAGCCGCAGACAACTCTGCTTCCTCCGAGCTCGCAGCGCGTAAAGCGCACCTCGGCGCCCTCCTCGCAGTATGAGGCAAAGGCGGAATAACGGATATTGTCACTCTCCGCAAAGCTCACCTCGACCACATTTACCCTCGCGCCCTTTTCGGCGTAAACGCGGGTCAGAGTTTCGGAGGAGCCGCGCAGAACGTGCAGAATTGTCAGCTCCGCGCCCTCAACGGCGTAGATATTTCCTACGACAGCGGCGTCCTCTGTGTTAATTACGAGGGGATGGGCATATTTATCCTCAACGGTGGCGTTAAAGGAAAACTCCGCGTTATTTTCGATTATCTCGTCAAAGCCCGTGGAGCTTTTGAGCTCCTCGCAGGCGATGGGCGCGTCATCTCCGACCTCCAATCCCTCGGGGCAGGCGGTTATAACGCTCGCGCCGACAGAGTCAAAGGTTTCGGGAATGCTCGCGCTCTCCTCGGCGCAGTTTACTCCGAGGCGGTTCCACGTCGGTGAAGGGATAATATTGAACTTTTCCATCAGCCTATACTTCCCTTCATTTCAAGATGGATGAGATTGTTCATCTCGACAGCGTATTCAAGCGGCAGCTCCTTCGCTATCGGCTCGGCAAAGCCGCCTACGATAAGGGCGCGCGCATCCTCCTCCGAAATTCCGCGGCTCATAAGATAGAATACCGCTTCCTCGGAGATAGTTCCTATTTTTGCCTCGTGGCCGACGTCGCACTTGTCGGTACGGATATCCATAACGGGTATCGTATCGCTGCGGCTTCTGGAGTCGAGCATAAGGCTCTCGCAGCTCACGCTTGACTTAGACCCCTCGGCCTCCTTCGTCACGACAACGCTCGAGCGGAAGTTTGAAACGCCGCCGTCGCGCGCGATGCTCTTTGTGGAGATGTGGCTCGAGGTGTTCTTCGCGGCGTGGACTACCTTTGCGCCGGTGTCGAGCTCCTGACCCGCTCCGGCGAAGGTTATGCCGGTAAACTCCATTCTCGCGCCCTCGCCGTTAAGGATGCTCATCGGGTAGAGATAGCTCGTGTGGCTTCCGAAGGAGCCGGACACCCACTCGATCGTGCCGCCCTTACTGACGATAGCGCGCTTCGTGTTGAGGTTGTACATATTCTTCGACCAGTTTTCGATGGTCGAATATCTAACGCGGCTGCCCTCTCCGACGAAAATCTCAACGCAGCCGGCGTGGAGGTTTGCCACATTGTACTTCGGCGCGGAGCAGCCCTCGATAAAGTGCAGGTACGCATTCTTATCGACGATAATGAGCGTGTGCTCAAACTGACCCGCGCCGGGTCTGTTCAGGCGGAAATAGCTCTGAAGCGGTATCTCAACGCTCACACCTGCGGGAACGTAGACAAACGACCCGCCCGACCAGACAGCGCCGTGAAGCGCCGCAAACTTGTGATCTGTCGGCGGTACTGCCTTCATGAAATACTCGCGTATCATATCGCCGTACTCGCTGTGGAGCGCAGACTCGAAGTCCGTATAGACTACACCCTGATCCTCTACCTCTTTTTTGACGTTGTGGTAGACGACCTCGGAATCGTACTGCGCGCCGACGCCCGCAAGTCCCGATCTCTCCGCCTGCGGAATGCCGAGGCGCTCAAAGGTGTTCTTAATGTCCTCCGGAACCTCGTTCCATGTCGCGCTCATGCCGGTGTTGGGGCGAACGTAGGTAACGATATTCCTCATATCAAGCCCGTCAATGGACGGACCCCAGTTGGGTATGGGAAGCCTCTCATAGATCTCGAGGCTCTTTAATCTGAACTCGCGCATCCACTCCGGGTCGTTCTTCTCCTCGGAGATGGTGCGGACGATATCGGGCGTAAGTCCGCTCGATACCTCAAAAGCGGAGTCCACCTTGTCCTTAAAGTCGTAGATGGAGCGGTTGACCTCCTCCACGACCGTCTTTTCCTTGCCGAAATCCGCCAAATCAGTTATCCTCCTTGACGGCATTGAAGCCGCCCTCGGTTATCTCGCCGATAAGCTCTGCGCCGCCGGTCTTTACGATTCTGCCGCCCTCGAGAACGTGCACCTTGTCGACCTTGAGGCCCTCAAGTATCTTCGCGTTGTGGGTGATGATGAGGAGGCTGTTGTGCTCGTTGTGCCAGGCGTTGATGCCCTCGGTCACGGTTCTGACCGCGTCGACGTCGAGGCCGGAATCGGTCTCGTCGAGGAGCGCGAGCGACGGCTTCAGCATAAGGAGCTGAAGTATCTCCGCCTTTTTCTTCTCGCCGCCGGAAAAGCCGACGTTGAGGTAGCGCTCGGCGTACTCAGGAGCCATGCCGAGCTTGTCCATCTCAGCCTTGAGCTCGCGCTTGAAGGCGAAAACCTTGAGCGGCGTTCCGGTTATCGCCTGACGGGCGGTGCGGATGAAGTTCTCGAGGCTGATGCCCGGGATCTCCTCCGGAGTCTGGAAGGAGAGGAAAATGCCCCTGCGCGCTCTCGCGTCCGCCTTCTCCTCCGTGATATCCTCGCCCTTGAAAACGATTCTGCCGCCGTCCACCGAGTAGCGCGGGTCGCCCATTATCGCGGAAACGAGAGTCGATTTTCCCGTTCCGTTCGGGCCCATGAGGACGTGTACCTCGCCCTCGCCGATTTCAAGGCAAACGCCGTCAAGGATTTTCTTCTCCTCAACGGATACCTTGAGATCCTCTATCTTAAGAAGCTGTTCGCTCATTATAAAGTATCCTCCGTACATAATATGTCACTTTTAATTATACACCGAACAAGTAGGAAAATCAACAATAAAACTTGCCTAACCCGACTATCTTTGCTATAATCAAGCCGTTCCTACCTATCGAAGGGAGCAAAACCCATGAAAATCAAGGAAAATCTGTCTTCGAGCGCGCGCGAGCTGCGCGATCTGCGCGTTCTGACCACCTGCGCGGTCATGGCGGCGCTCGCCGTCGCTCTCGATTTCGTCGCCTCGATACAGATAGGCGACTATCTCAAAATCGGCTTCGCCGCCCTGCCCAATCAGATCGTTGACTGGCTCTTCGGCGGCGTGACCGGAGCGCTCTTCGGCGGCGTTATGGATATCGTGAAGTTCATAATAAAGCCCACCGGCGCGTTCTTCCCGGGCTACACGCTATCAGCCGCCGTCGCCGGCTTTATCTACGGCGTGAGCTATTACAAAAAAACGCCGAGCCTGTGGCGCATTCTCGCAACGAAGGCCGTCGTCACCCTCGTTGTCAACGCCGGAATGAACACTCTGTGGATCTCGATGATGACCGGAAAAGCCTTTACGGTTCTGCTCGCAAGCCGGCTTGTGAAGGAGATCGTTGACCTGCCGGTGCAGGCGGCGCTCTTTTTCCTGCTCGTTCAGATCGTGGAAAAAAGCGGAGTTAAAAAATACACGCATACTGTAAAATAAAAAGGACGGGTCGCCCCGTCCTTTTTTATTCCATTTTCTCAAAGCCGTCGGTCTTATATACCGCGCCGTCTGCGTCTATCCAAAGAGCCTCGGCGCCGCACTCCCTCGCAAGCGCTTCGCCGCTCTCTCTGTCCATTAAAAACAGCGCCGTGCTGAGCGCGTCAGCAAGTGCGGAGGAGGCGCACGCAACGCTCACGCCGCGCCATTTTGCCGCCGGGTACAGTGTATCGGGGTCGATTATGTGGCAGTAGCGCACGCCGCCGACCTCGAAATAGCGCTGATAGTCGCCGCTTGTGACAACGCTGCCGTCTGTAACCGCGACCGCCGTCAGCACTCCGCCGTCGGGATTCTGTATGCCGAGCTTCCACGCCCCGCCGTCCGGCTTTGCGCCGACCGCCCGGATATTTCCGCCGACGTTTATGAGCGTGCCGGAGGGCGCGACCCTTGCCGCTCTCTCCGCCGCCCAGCCCTTCGCAAGCGCGCCCGCGTCAATCGACGCGGCGCTGTCGTTGAGCCGCACCCGGCGGTTTTCCTCGTCGATCTCAAGCTTATCGAAGCCCGTATGCTTTTTTGCCTCTTTAAGCGCGCTTCCATCGGGGAGGACTTTGTTTTCTCTCGCCTCGTGCCAGATTTTCAGCACCGCTCCGAGAGTTATGTCAACCTCTCCGGCGGTCAGAAGAGCGACCTTGCGCCCCCACAGCAGAAATTCGATGATTTCGCCGTCGACCTCGACCCATTCTCCGGCGCGTGAGTTCACGGTGCAAAGGTTCACTATGCCGTCGTACTCGTTGTAGATGTCAAACAGTCTGTGCAGGCGGCTAAGCTCCGCGATAACGCCGCCGGTTTCGTCCATAAAGCTCTCCTGACTGTCAGCATAGCCCTTTATAACCGTAACGGTGTCAAAAAGCGTATATTCCGAGCGTTCATAGCTCTTTTCGGAACTTCCGCAGGCGGTAAGCGTAAAGAGCATTATCACCGCAAGCGCGAATGAGAGCGTTTTTTTCATACTTTTATCCTCAGTAATCTCTGAACTGCAAATCCGATCGCCACGCCGGTGAAAATCCCGGCGACAAGCATCACGGGCAGGTAAGCGGCGACGCCCATAGAGCGCATCAGCACCGCCGCCGCAATTATCTGACCGATATTATGCCCCGCCGCGCCGATAACGCTGACGCCGATCTCGCTGAGCGCGGATATTTTTTTAGCGCCGAGCATAACCGAGAAGGCAAGCGCCCCTCCTGCAAGGCTGAACGCGAGCGATGTCACGCTGCCTCCGAAAAAGGTTGACATAATACACCGCAAAATCAGAATTGCCAGCGCCGAAAGCGGGTCGAGCGCGTAGATCGCGTATAGCGTTACAACGTTTGCAAGCCCGAGCTTCACGCCGGGCAGCGGTATCACAAGCTCAAGCGGCAGAAACCGCTCAGCGTAGCTGAGTGCGAGCGCAAGCGCGAGCAAAATCGCGGAAAGCGCGAGCTTTTTCGTTCTCATCGGCTCACCCCGCGATCATATCAAGATCGGAGCCGATAAGCCGCACTTCTACCCTGTTCGGCAGGCAGAAAATCGTCTCACCGGCTCGGTTTTTGCGGCCCATTCGCATACAGTCGCCGCCGGGGCAGTCAGAATCCTCGACCCAGACCTCGCCGCCGCGTATGACGACGGTGCAGCGGTAGTCGCCGGAGACGGGAATTTCGGCGTTTTCGGAAATCGGCGCGGAGTAGATTCTCTCGCCCGAGGAGAATACCTCCACGGTCACGGAGGCGGCTTTCGGCGCAAAGAAAACGGTCGCGGCAAAGATGCCGAGCGCGAGCGCCAGCACAAGCGCAATAGCCGCAATATCGCCCTTTTTCACTCCTCCGCCACCTCTCTATAGTCATTTCCGCAGTAATTATACTAACCCCTGATCAAAATCTTCAATTCGCGCTTGCCCTTTTCGCGTCATACTTCGTGATCCGGCTTGATATTACACAAAGTATTATCTGCACCGGACGCCTTGTATGACGCAAAAAATTCTGCGCGCTCGGTTAAAGCTTTTAATCAGGGATTAGTATTAAACGAACAGGAAAAAGCTCTCTAATCCAATAATATATAAATTCAAAAGAGGAGCTTTACGCTCCCCTTCAGACTGTAGACAAAATGGAAAAAGCGTTGGATAAAGGAGGCGGGGATCTGTGAAGGGGCCGGCCAAGAGGCCCCTTCACGTCGCATCACCCGCCCGCAGGCGTCATATTTTGCGCTCTCAATGCGCAAAATATGTTCGATGCGGAGACTTTGTCGACGCATTGAAAGAGGAGCTTTACGCTCCCCTTAAAGTTTAAAATCCTCCTCGCTGTACCGCGATTTGTCTATGGCCGCCGGGTGCGGCGGCTCGCGGCGCAGAGGGTCGTATTTGAAATGGCGGCACTGACCCGCAAGGCTCACGACGCCCTTTTTTATACACGCCGCCTCGGTATCGTTTATCTGCGAGGAATGTGCGCAATACGAGCAGCTCGGCTCGATTTTTTTGTTAAAAAGCATCGTTTTTCACCGCCTTCAAGGCTATATTACCACGCGCCGAGCATATTTGCAAGCCAAATAATCGCGGCGGAGAGAACTCCGTGGAGAAGCTTTCCGGCGAAATACGTGCTCTTGCGCAGTCCGCTGTCCTCGATAAAGCTCAGCACCTGGCAGTGTACGCTGAGCCCCGCCCAGCCGAGCATGAACGCCGCAAGCGCAAGCCGCGACGAAAAGTCTGCGCCGATATCGCGAATTTTCCACACTCCGCTTGTAAGCTCGATGGCGCCGGTGATGAGGCTCTCGGCGCTCTCTCTTGTCAGTCCGAACACGCCGAGAAGGTCGGCCGCCGCGCCGACCGCCCCCGAGAGGAACAGCAGTCTTATGAACACCGCAAAAAACAGCACGAACGCCGAAATCGAGAGGCACTGTCCGAGTCCGTCGCCCACAGAGCCGATGAACGCCCTGACCGCGCTCTCGCGCCTCTCGCTCACATCGGGTACCGCCTCCGCCGCCTCGCCGCTCTTATAAAACCGGAAAAGGATGCCGATAATAAGGCTCGAAAGCGCGTGGACGAGGTAAAGCGCAAGCCCCGCGCCCTTCTCCGTAAAAATTCCTGTGCCGACAACTCCGAGTATGAACGCCGGGCCGGAATTATTCGCGTAGGCGAGCATACGCTCCGCCTCGGTTTTCGTGAACCTGCCGGATTTATATAGCGAGATGACCGTCTTTGCTCCGACGGGATAGCCGCCGACAAAGCCGAGCGCAAGCGCCGCCGCACCGGCGCCGGAGACGTTGAATACCGGCCGCATCACAGGCGCGAGCACCCTTCCGAGCTTATCGGCAAAGCCGAGCCGCACCGTGAGGTTCGAGAGAACGAAAAACGGGAAAAGCGACGGAAGCATTACGGTGAGGCACAGCTCTACCCCGCTCTTTGCCGCCGCGATCAGCTCCGACGGGAACACCGCAAGCCCCGCAGTAATAAATAAAAGTCCGCAGATCTCGACAAAGTCTGCTGCCCTTGCTCTGAGCATTTTTATCACCTCTCCCGCAAGTATATGCCGCCCCGGCGCGACATAGAATTATAGCGGGTGATAAGATGGACAGAGTATATTTCAGGCTCTCCTCGGCTCAGCCGGAGAGGACGGCAAACCTTCTCATTTCGCGCGGCGTGCCGGTCAGCGATCTGCGAATAAGAGAAACCTCGCTCTCCTTCTGCGTACCGGTCGCCTGGCGCGAACGAGTGCGCAGAACGCCGGGTGCGATAGTTGAAAGAGAGCGTGAGAAGGGCATTTTTAAAACCCTGCGCTCCACAAAATGGCGCTTTATGCTCTACTTCGGGCTTATTGCCGCATTATCGGCGCTGGTTTTTATCTCGATGACGATATGGTCGATTGAAGTCCACGGTGCGGATAGCGTGCCGCCCGAGAGAATAATCGCCGACCTCAGGGATCTCGGGGTGCATATCTTCTCGCCGTTCTGGAAAATAGAAAACCGCAGACTGCAGAACGAGCTCCTTCTGCGCGAGCCAAGCCTCCGGTGGATAACGCTGAACCTCAAGGGTACAAAGCTCTTTGTTCTTGTGCGCGAGGAGATACCCGCGCCGGAAATAATCGAGCCATCGCCGGAGCCGATACGCGCGCGCAGATTCGGAATAATAACCTCCGCCGTCGCCCTCGAGGGTAACTCCGTAGTCAAGCCCGGCGACACGGTTTTATCGGGCGATGAGCTGATAGTTCCGTCCGAGCGAGGCACGCTGGGCAAGGTCACAGCGCGCACCTTCTACGAAATCAGGGCCGAGATGCCGGTTTTATGTAAACTCAAGCTGCGTGAAAGCTCCGAAAAGACACTCACGAGCCTCATTATCGGAGAAAAGCGCATAAATTTTTTCAATTCAAATAGACACAGCGCCGCAGATTATGATACAATAGAATGTACTATGCCGCTTCCGTTTCTGCCGCTAAGGATCGAGCGCGTAAGAGTGTGCGAATACGAAACCTCCGACTTTGAGCCGGACGCAGAGAGCGCCGCAAATATTCTCAAGTCGCGCCTTGCCTATACACTCAGCCGGAATATGGTCGAGGGCAGCGTAGTGAGCGAAAGATTTACTGTCTCGCAGGAGGGCGGGCTCATAAGGGTCACGCTTTTTGCCGAGTGCAGAGAAAATATAGGAGAAAACTATGACAGACGAAACGATAATCGTTGACAGAATGGAGCACGTTATAAGCGTTTTCGGCTCATTTGACGAAAATCTCCGGCTCATTGAGAGCGAGATGGGCGTCAGGATAACCGACCGCGAGAGCGAAATAAAAATCTCCGGCGACGATCCGGAGAGCGTGATGCGCGCGCGAAAGACCATTGAGGGGCTTATATCCCTCGCCGCGAAGGGCGAGAGCATAGACGCGCAGAGCGTGCGCTATATCATGGGGCTTGTGAAGAGCGGCGCGGAGGATAAGATCGACGACCTCGCGCGCGACGTCATTTGCGTGACCGCGAAGGGAAAGCCCGTAAAGCCCAAGACCTTCGGCCAGAAGAGATACGTTGAGGCGATAGCGAAGAACACCGTCACCCTCGGAATCGGCCCGGCCGGAACAGGCAAGACCTACCTCGCCGTCGCGGCGGCGGTGGCGGCGTTCCGCAAAAAAGAGGTCAACCGCATAATCCTCACCCGCCCTGCGGTCGAGGCCGGAGAGCGCCTCGGCTTTCTGCCCGGCGATCTGCAATCGAAGGTCGATCCGTACCTCAGGCCGCTCTACGACGCGCTCTTTGAGATGCTCGGCGCGGAGACCTACACAAAGTACCTCGAGCGCGGTGATATCGAGGTCGCGCCGCTCGCTTATATGCGCGGCAGAACGCTCGATGACAGCTTTATTATCCTCGACGAGGCGCAGAACACCTCGCGCGAGCAGATGAAGATGTTTCTGACCCGCCTCGGCTTCGGCTCGAAGATAGTAATCACCGGCGACGAAACGCAGATAGACCTGCCCGCAGACAAGATAAGCGGTCTCAGAGAGGCTGTGCGCGTGCTCGACGGGGTCGAGGGCATTGCGATCTGCCGTCTCAGCGCCTCCGACGTTGTGCGCCACGTTCTCGTTCAGCGCATAGTCGAGGCTTACGATAAATACGAGAAGAAAAAGACAGAGAAAGCTGGAGATAGAAATGACCGTACAAGAAGCCGTAAATAAGCTCGATGAGCTTGAACTGAAGGAATTTGCCCTCGGTCACGCGATGGGCATACTGAGCTATGACGGCGCGACCGCCGCCCCGAAAAAGAGCTATATCCCGCGCGGCAAGACCATGGGCTACCTCGCCGGCGAGGCGTACAAGCTCACGACAGACAAGAGCGCCGTCGCGATCCTCGATACCCTCCGCTCCCACGCGGACGAGCTTGACGATAACACCCTCCGCCGTCTCGAGCTGCGTGAAAAGAATCTCAAGGAGATGCGCGCCGTTCCCATCGAGCAGTACGTCGAGTACACCGAGCTTATGAACGAGGCCGATTCCGCGTGGCACGAGGCGAAGGAGAAGTCCGAGTATGCGATTTTTGAGCCATATCTCCGCCGCGTCATCGACTTTACAAAGCTCTTTGCCGAGAAGGTCAACCCCGATATCGCGCCATACGATTACTGTCTCGACAAGTATGAGGAGGGCCTCACAATGCAGAAGGCGGAGGCGTTTTTCTCCGCTCTCCGTGAGAGAATAGTGCCGCTCATCGCAAGGGTCGGCGCCGCTGAAGCGCCGGACGAGAGCGTGGCGAAGGTTCTTTTCCCCATTGAAAAGCAGCGCGCCCTCAGCGATATCCTTATGGACAAGCTGGGGCTCCCGCGCGACAGATGCGCCATCGGCGAAACCGAGCACCCGTTTACCACGAATTTCACGCCGGACGACGTGCGAATCACCACGCATTACCACGAAAAATCGTTCCTCAGCTCCATGTATTCCGTAATCCACGAGGGCGGTCACGCGCTCTACGAGCTGGGTGTTGACCCGAAATTCAGCTTCACCTGCCTCTCCGGCGGGGTTACAATGGGCATTCACGAGTCGCAGTCGCGCTTTTTTGAGAACATCGTCGGAAGAAGCCGCGGCTTCATTGAAAATCTCTACCCCGACCTTGTGCGGCTCTGCCCCGAGATCGGCAAATACTCAGCGCAGGACATCTACCGCGCCGCAAACAAGGCTCAGCCGAGCCTTATCCGCACTGAGGCGGACGAGGTGACCTACCCACTGCACATCATGGTCCGCTATGAGATGGAAAAGAGGATGATCAACGGCGAGGTGAATACCGCTGAGCTGCCCGAGATGTGGAACGCCTACTATAAGGAATACCTCGGCGTGACGGTTCCGAACGACAGAGAGGGCATCTTGCAGGACAGCCACTGGTCCGGCGCCGGAATCGGCTACTTCCCCTCCTACGCTCTCGGTTCTGCCTACGGCGCGCAGTATCTTGCGAAGATGCGCGAGGAGATGGACTTTGACGCCGTTGTCGCCTCAGGCGACCTTGCGCCCATAAGAGTGTGGCTCGGCGAGAGGATATGGCGGTACGGCTCGTCGAAGAGCCCGGATTGGATACTCGGAAACGCCCTCGGCGCAGAGTTTGACCCGAAGTATTACCTCGACTACCTCGAAAACAAGATGAAGGACGTCTACGGAATATGAAAGGGCGAAGCGCGAATGGATAAAGCTGAGATAACGGCACTGTTTGAAAAGTATATTAAGAAGCTGCGAATAACTCCTACATGGGATATTCGATTAGAATTTGTCGAAGATCCTGCATGGCGCAAGACCGGCGATTTCAAAATTGACTGTGACGACAGAAAGGCAATTCTTCTTATCAACGTCTCAAATCCGAATAATGTAAATCTTGAAGAGGTTATCGTTCATGAGCTGATGCACATTAAAATGTATCCATTGGATCAGGTAACCGAATCGCTCATCATCAACTGTTTTGAAGAAGGTTCGTCTGCAAGCAATTTTGCCTATCGGCAGTTTTTTACGGCGCTTGAGCAAACCGTTGAAGAATTGGCAAAGTGCTTTTTACTTGAGTTTGGAGATGACAGAGAGCTTTCATACGGAAGGTGCAGCAAAAAAGGCAGATCGTTCAATGAATTGTACGATGGCTTAAACGGCATTGAGTGACGCAGACAGAGTTTTGTCGGAGGAACGGAATATGACAGAGATAACGCGCACTAAAAGAAATCTCGGTTACCCCGAAACGGCCCGGCTCGTTAAACGCGCCGTCGAATGTGCTCTCAGAGCTGAAGGCGTGGAGTGCGACTATATTGTTGACGTCACGCTCACTGACGATGAGACGATACACGAAATAAACCTTGCCGAGAGAAACGTCGACAGACCGACGGACGTTCTGAGCTTTCCGATGAACGAGCTTACGCCGGGCGAATTTGACCCCGAAATATGCGAGCGTGAGCCGGAGACCGGCGCAGTTTTCCTCGGTGATATGGTGATAAGCATACCGCGCTGTGCCGAGCAGGGCGAGGAGTACGGTCACGGATACAGGCGCGAGGTAAGCTACCTTGCAGTTCACTCGACCCTGCACTTACTCGGCTACGACCACATGGAGGAAGAGGACAAGCGCCTTATGCGGTCGCGCGAGGACGCGATAATGGAAATTCTGGGAATAGGAAGATAACGATATGATTAAAAAAACCGCAATGATCGCCCTCATCGGGCGCCCGAACGTCGGAAAAAGCACGCTCGTAAACGCTCTCGTCGGGCAGAAGATATCCATAGTAACGCCGAAGCCGCAGACGACGCGCTACCGCATTTTCGGCGTTGCCGAAAAGGATGAAACGCAGCTTGTTTTCATCGACACACCGGGCTTTCACCGCGCGCGCAACAAGCTCGGAGAGTACATGGTCAAGGTCGTCGAGGACTCCGTCGCCGACGTTGACGCGGTGTGCCTGCTTGTCGAGCCGAAGGCGAATATCGGCAGGCAGGAGGAGCTTCTCATCGAGAAGATCAAGAAGCTCAATATCCCCGCCGTGCTCGTAATAAACAAGATAGACACGATCGAGAAGGCTGAGGCGCTGCCCGTCATCGCCGCCTACGCCGCAAAGCACGATTTCGAGGCGATTATACCCATCTCCGCAAAGCGCGAGGACGGGCTGGACATTCTCTTTGACGAGCTTGAGAAGTTCGCCGTCGAGTCCGACGCGCTGTTCCCCGAGGACGCCTTCACCGACCAGACCGAGCGCACCCTCGCGGCGGAGCTTATCCGCGAGAAAATGCTCTTAAACCTCGACAGCGAGGTGCCGCACGGCGTGAACATCGAGATAACAAAGTTCAATGAGCGCGAGGACGGCGTTGTGGAGATCGAGGCGACTATCTTCTGCGAGAAGCAGAGCCACAAGGGCATAATCATCGGCAAAAACGGCGAAATGCTGAAGAAAATCGGTCACGACGCGCGCGCTGAGATTGAAAAAATGCTCGAAGCAAAGGTGTTCCTTGAAACATGGGTCAAGGTCAAGGAGAACTGGCGCGACTCCGGCGCGAATCTCCGCACCTTCGGCTTCAGGGAAGAATAATGTACACCACCACAACCGGACTTGTTCTGCGCGACAGCGTGTACAAGGAGTCGAGCCGGATTCTTACGGTGCTGACGGATTCAATGGGCAAGATCACGGTAAACGCGCGCGGCGCCAAGCGCAAGGGCTCGAAGCTCATGGGCGCGACCCAGCATCTTGCCTACTCCGAGATGACGATTTTCACGGAGAAGGGCCGCCACACGCTGACAGAGGCGCGGCCCATCGAGCTTTTCGAGGGCCTGCGCGATGATCTTGCGCTCTACGCTCTCGGAACATACTTCTCGGAGCTGCTTGAAACGCTCTCGAACGAGGATATTCCCGACCCTGAGATACTCAGCCTCGGGCTGAACTGCCTCTATGCGCTGAGCGCCGGAAAAGCCGATCCCGCGCTCGTCAAGGCGGCGTTTGAGCTGCGGCTCATGTGCATATCCGGCTTTGAGCCGATGCTCGACGGGTGCGTGAAGTGCGCTAAGGAGCCGGAAGTTCCGGCCTTCAGCGTTCAGGGCGGCACGCTGATGTGTGCCTCATGCCGCGAGGGAGATTATGAAGCGCGCCTGATCGGGCGCGGAACTCTCGCCGCGATGCGCCACATATCCGATTCAGAGCCGAAAAAGCTTCTCAGCTTCTCCGTCGGCGAGAGCACGGCGCGCGAGCTTGGGAGCGTGTGCGAGAGCTTTCTCATAGCGCAGCTCGGGCAGGATTTCCGCTCTCTCGACTACTACAAGCAGGTGCGATAGATATGAAAAAGGCTCTTAATTATACTCTTTCGATGCTTTTCGGCGTTGCGCTCGGGCTTTCGATGGTGCTGACCTCGAACCTTGCCGAGCTCGCGGACGAGAGCTTTTTCCTGTTTTTCGCAGCGTATCTCGGCTATGTGCTTCTCGCAGTTCTCATTTATTTTGCCTCCACCCTTCTGCACGAGGCGGGCCATCTCGCATTCGGGCTTCTGACCGGCTACGGCTTTGTGAGCTTCCGCGTGGGCAATCTTATGCTCGTCAGGACCTCCGAGGGACTGCGCTTAAAGCGATTTTCCCTCGCCGGAACCGGCGGTCAGTGTCTGCTCTCGCCGCCGGAGAGGCAGGACGGCAAAAAGCCGGTGCATCTCTATAACCTCGGCGGCGTTATCGTGAACTTTGTTCTCGCGGTCGTCTTTTTTGCGCTCTTTCTGCGCTTTGGCGGCACGTTTTCCATTCTCGTTTTTCTCATAAACGCCTTTATGGCGCTGCGAAACGGCATTCCCACGTCTCTCGGCGGCGTACCGAACGACGGGGCAAACGGCGTCAGTATGCTGCGCGATAAGCGCTCCATCGACGCGCTCTGGCTCCAGCTCAGGGTAAACCGCGCGCAGATGGATGGTCTTCGCCTGCGCGATATGCCGGAGGAGTGGTTCACGCTCGAGGGCGATATGGAAAACGCGCTCTTTACCTCCTGCTACGTATTCCGCGAGAACCGCGCGCTCGATATGCACGATTTTGAGGCGGCGGAGAGGCTCTGCGACGAGCTTCTCAATAAAAAAATAATAGAGCTCTACCGCGTGTATCTTATGTGCGATAAGCTCTATCTGTCTATTCTTCGCGGCGAGCCGGAGGAAAAATTTTTGGATTATAACTACTTCAAGGCGTTTCTGAAGCAGCCGGTCATCAGCGCCGTGCGGACAAATTACGCGGTCGCAAGGCTCGTCACCTTTGACGATGGCGAGGCGCAGCGATGCCTTGAAGCCTTTGAAAAGATAGCGAAAAGCTACCCCGCCGCGGGCGATATTGCGCTTGAGCGGGAGTTAATTGATGAAATAAGCAGAAAAGAGGTACAAAAATGAGAGAAAAGCTGAAAATCACCGAGGGCATTTTCCCGATGCCGGTGCTGATGATCGCGACCTACAATGATGACGGGAGCGTTAACGTCATGAACGCCGCGTGGGGTACGATGCAGGAGCGCGACGTTGTTGCCCTGAACCTAACTGAGTCGCACAAGACTGTGCAGAACATCAAGGCGCGCGGCGCGTTTACCGTCAGCATTGCCGACGCCGCCCACGTCGTCGAGGCGGACTACTTCGGAGTAGAGTCCGGCAACAAGTGCGCCGACAAGCTCTCAAAGAGCGGTCTGACTGCGTCAAAAGCCGAGTGCGTGGATGCGCCGGTCATCAACGAATTTCCGATCTGCCTCGAGTGCGAGTTCATCGAGTATCAGAATAATGAGTACGGCGTCGGCGTTATCGGCAAAGTTGTGAACGTCACGGCTGACGAGCGCGTTATGCGCGGCGGCAAGGTCGATATTTCGCTTGTCGACGCGATCGCCTTTGACCCCTACACCCACGGCTATTACAGAGTTTCCGAGCGCGTCGGCGACGCCTTCAAGGACGGTCTGAAGCTGAGATAAAGGAGAATAATAATCTATGGGGACGCTTCGTAAGGAAGTCGTTCCCTTTCTCTTTTTATTTCAAACATATATACCTCTCTGATAATGCAAACATAATACAAAAAGCGCCTTCTGTCATAAGACAAAAGGCGCTTTTTATGGAGCGGCTTACGAGGCTCGAACTCGCTACCTCCACCTTGGCAAGGTGGCGCTCTACCAGATGAGCTAAAGCCGCATTTTTCGGAACAAGAAAGATTATATCCGAACTTGCCCCGATTGTCAATACTTTTTTCAGATTTCCTCGAAATATTCTCCCTCGGCCACAACGCAGGTCGGGCCGGTGAGATACAGCCCGTAGCCCTCCTCCTCGTTTCTCACGGAAACCTTGAGAAGTCCGCCCGGGAAGTGGAGCTTCGTCTCCCTGCCGCTGACTATGCCGCGAAGCGTGAGCGCGAGCGCCGTCGAGCCCGCTCCGGTGCCGCAGGCGAGGGTAAAATCCTCCACCCCGCGCTCAAAGGTCACGCATTTGAGTCTGTCCTCACCCATCTTGACGGCGAAGGTGACGTTCGCGCCCTTCGGGAACGCCGAATCGTGGCGCAGCGTTCTGCCGAGGTCGAAAAGCTCGTCGTGCGTGAGCTCGTTTATGTCGTCTGAAAAGACAATGCAGTGCGGGATTGCAGGGTTTCCGAGCTCGACGTAGCTGACAAGTCTGTCGCGCACCGTCATCTCAGTCACGATCTTCGTCGGAGTGTTGAGGCGCACCGTGACCTCGGTCCTGGTGATCCTTCTTCCGGTGACGATGCCTGCGGTGGTCTCGATCTTCGCCTCGTCGCCCTTTGACAGTCCGTGCTCCAGACCCCAGCGCGTTATGCACCGCGCGCCGTTGCCGCACATCTCGCCGATGGTGCCGTCATTATTGAGAAACAGCATCGCAAAGTCGCCGCCGATCTTCGGCTCGGTCACGAGCATGAGCCCGTCAGCACCGATGGAGGTGCGGCGGGTGCAGAGGCGCTTTGCAAGCGCCGGCGCGTCCTCGGGAGAAACGGCGCCGCCGCGTCCGTCGATGATGATGAAGTCGTTTCCGGCGCCGTGCATTTTGGTAAATTTCATAGGGAAAACTCCTTACGAGAAGGTAACTACGTCCTCTTTGGGCTTCTCCGCAGGCTCAACGCTCAGCGCGGTGAGCACGGGGCCCTTTCTGCCCTTGTAGAGCAGGTGCAGCTTTACGCCTACGCGGGCGGTTATGCGTATCCAGTCGCGGTTTTTATAGCTCCACTTGCCCTCGACGGCGCAGGGGAAGCCGACAAACTGTATATCCGCGGCGCAGCAGGTCATCGCAAAGCGCCCCGGCACGAAGCTGGACTTTCCCGCCTTCGGGGTATTGTAGACCTGCGCGAGGAAGCGCACGGTCTTATTTTTGTACTTATCGGGATTCTCCTGGCAGTCGAGGAACCATATTCCGTAGTCCTCGTCGCCGATCTCGATAACGTCCGCATCGACGTCAAAGGGCAGCGGGTCGGGTATATCGTCGTACTTCACACTGCCGTCGGCGTACTCATAGGCGATGTCGCACTTGCGCGATACCTGGCGCACAAGCCTGTGAAGCTCCATCTGCTCATCCTCGGTCTTTACCGCCTCGGCGCGGTTGAAAACGATAAGCTCGGAGGGCGCGATCTTATCAAGAAAGAGGCTTCTCATCGCGTTGTCGCGCGCGTAGGTCAGCGCGGTCGTCGCGTCCGCGGTCATAAGGCACTGGTAGAGGATCCAGTTCTGCGGCATTGCATTATAAAGCTCCGCCATCGTCCACATTCCGTTGTATTCGATAACAACTCTGCCGGCTTTCGTTTCCTTCTCAAGGCGCATGAGGTTTTCCATCGTGAACTCGGATTTGTCCTCGATGTACTTTATAGTTACGCCGCCGAAGGCGAATTTCTTGGGGTTATACTCCTCCTCGCCCTCCTCGCAGACGAGAACGAGGGTGTTTTTGCCGGAGTCGAAGCGCGGATCCTCGAGAGTTTCCTGCACGAATTTCGTCTTGCCGCTCTCGAGAAAGCCGACGAACAGATATACGGGTACTTCTTTAATGGGCATAGCTACTCCTTACAGTCCGAAGAGCTCGGCGACCTTATGGGTATCGAGCTTAGAGCCGATAACGACGAGCTTTCCGGTTACGTCCGGCTTCGCCTCGCGGATCTCCAGCTCACCCGGCACCATATCGAATTCTATCCACTTATCGCCGCAGTCAAGGATACCCTTGGAGCGGAGGACAGCGCCGTAAATGCCGCTGTCAAGCTCCTCGATAGCGTCGCGGATCTCGCTCTCTGTAAACTTCTTCGCGGTCTCAACGCCCCAGCTGACGAAGATCTCATCGGCGTCGTGACCGTCATGGTGGTGATGGTGGCATTCCTCGCAGTCGCAGTTCTCATCGTGATCGTGGTGATGATGGTGATGCTCATGCTCCTCATCCTCATCAGCGTGCTCTGCGTTGTGCTGCTTTGCAAGCTCGATAAGCTCTGAAGTGAACTTATCCTCGCCCATCATAGCCTCAAGGATCTGGTCGCCGGTGATGGAATCCCAGTCGGTGGTGACGATCTTGGCGTTCGGGTTCTTTTCGCGGATAAGCGCGACCGCGGCGGCGAGCTTATCCTCGTCCATATCCTTCGTGCGGGAGAGGACGATGCAGCTTGCGTGGGAGACCTGATCGTCGTAGAACTCGCCGAAGTTTTTCATATACATCTTGACCTTCTTCGCATCCGCAACGCATACGAAGCTGCGAAGCTGAAGATTATCGTCCGCAACCGCCTCGACGGCGCGGGTAACGTCAGAGAGCTTGCCGACGCCGCTCGGCTCGATGAGCACGATATCCGGCTCATACTGCGCGATGACGTCCTTGAGGGCGCTTCTGAAATCGCCGACGAGCGAGCAGCAGATGCAGCCGTCGTTCAGCTCGTTGATCTGAATGCCGCTCTCCTTGAGGAAGCTGCCGTCGATGCCGATCTCGCCGAACTCGTTTTCGATGAGAACTACCTTCTTGCCCTTGAAGGATTCGCGGATAAGCTTTTTGATAAGCGTAGTCTTTCCGGCGCCGAGAAAGCCGGAGAAAATATCAACTGTGGTCATAATTTAGTCCCTTCTTCGGTAAAAATTTTCAACATTATTATTATAATACTCTTGTCAAGAGGAATTGTTGATTTTTTGTAAAAGGAAGCGCTGATTAAATCGGCAAGAGCGAAGAGCGAGGTATTTTTTGTCGCAATGACGGCAAAAAATTGAAGGAATACTTTGTGTATTTCAAGGGCAATACCGCATAATTCATGTGTGCGGATTGCGAAGTCAGATTTTTTGTCAGATTGGCTGAAAACCGCAAGGAAATACTTTGTGTATTTCCGAGGATTTTCGGACAATATGACGGAATAATATGCAAGCAAGGCGCGCGCACCGAATTGTGCGGTCTTGCCTAAGATTTTTTGACTAAATTGCGGCGGAAAAGAGCCGCTATGCGCCGAAGCCGCATTTAGTCAGCGTTTCCAAAATAAATCCCACCGGTTTTCCGGTGGGATTTGATCGCTGTTTCACACTCAGCCGCGGACGCGGATCATAAGCTCCGCCTTTACGTCGTCAGCGGTGGCGCTGATGGTGCAGGTGCCTTTGCCGACTGCGGTTACCTTGCCGTTCTGGAGAACAGCCACAACGCCCTCGTTGCTGGACTCCCAGACGATCTCCGCCTCAATGCCCTGCGGGGTAACGGCGGTGCCGAGGTTGAGGGTTTCGCCGGCCTTCATCGTGATCTCATAGAGGCCCTCGGTGGAGTTGTAGACGCCCGCCTGACGGTTGTTGTAGGTGATGATGATGGTGTTGACCATGGGCTTCGGAACATCGTTATTTACCGGAGTATCGGTGTTCGTCGGCTCGTCCGGAGTAGTGCCTGTCTCACCGTTTTCGGGATCAGTTACGGTACCGGGATCGGTGGTAACGGTCGGATCATCGGTTATCGGATCGTTTTCGACGCTCGTCGGCTCGTTGGTTGCCGGTGTATTATCCGCTGGCGCCGGAGTCGAGGGAGTATCGTTTGCACTCGTTACAATAAGCACAACTACGGCGGCTATAAGCACAACGAGCAGAAGAACGCCGACGACGACCTTCCACATCGAATTATCCTCCTGCGCGGCCCTCTTGGAACGGGCATATCTTCTTGCGCCGCAGTAGGGGCAGCGGGTTCTGAGCCCGGAATACTTTCTGTCGCAGCGCGAACATTTTACCTGAGGTATGATTGCCATGCTGATTCCTCCTATCTGAGGTATTCAAATTCAAATCATATTTTACAACAATATCTCCGTTTCGTCAATCACAAAACTTTTATTTTACAAATTCTTAACGTACTCTTTACTTTTTTAGCGAATTAGCGTAAAATACTTTATTATTTTTGGCGATAGGATGGTCAGCTTATGAAAATGCCGGAAAAATACGGAAGCAAGGTGTTCAACGACGCCGCGATGAAGGCGCGCCTTACTCCCGAAACATATGAAAACCTCAAGCGCACGATAAGCGAGGGCAAGCCGCTCGTGGACTCGATCGCCGACCAGGTCGCGCAGGCGATGAAAAACTGGGCGGTCGAAAACGGCGCTACGCACTTTACGCACTGGTTCCAGCCCCTGAACGGCGTTACCGCCGAGAAGCACGAGGCGTTTCTATCCCCCGAGCCGGACGGCACAGCGATAATGAAATTCTCCGGCAAGAGCCTTATAAAGGGCGAATCCGACGCCTCCTCGTTTCCCTCCGGCGGTCTGCGCGCGACCTTCGAGGCAAGAGGCTACACAGTCTGGGATCCGACGAGCTACGCATTTATCAAGGGTACGACGCTCTGTATTCCGACAGCCTTTTACAGCTATTCCGGCGAGGCGCTCGATCAGAAAACCCCGCTCCTGCGCTCTATGCGCGACCTCGAAACCGAGGCAAAGCGAGTTCTCTCGCTTCTCGGGCAGGATTACAAGCGCGTTGTGCCGACGACCGGAGCCGAGCAGGAGTATTTTCTCATCGACCGCCAGAGCTATTACGCGCGCCGCGATCTCATGTACACCGGGCGCACGCTCTTCGGCGTGAAGCCGCCAAAGGCGCAGGAGCTTGACGATCACTATTACGGCATGATTCGCCTGCGTATCGGTCAATTTATGAAGGAGCTCGACGAGGAGCTCTGGCAGATGGGCGTCGCCGCCGTGACCGAGCACAACGAGGTCGCGCCCGCTCAGCACGAGCTTGCAGTCATCTACAACACCTCGAACGTCGCCTGCGACCACAATCAGCTTACTATGGAGGTCATGCGAAAGGTCGCAAAGCGCCAGGGACTGACCTGCCTCTTCCACGAAAAGCCCTTTGAGGGCGTGAACGGCTCCGGCAAGCACCTCAACTGGTCGCTCGCCGCGGACGGTAAAAATCTTCTCAATCCCGGCTCCACGCCGGAGGAAAATCTCATTTTCCTTCTGTTCTTCTCCGCAGTAATCAAGGCAGTGGACGACTATCAGGAGCTTCTGCGCCTCACCGTCGCCACAAGCTCCAACGACCGCCGGATCGGCGCGAACGAGGCGCCGCCCGCGATAATCTCCGTTTTCGTCGGCGACGAGCTGGACGCGATCCTCAGCGCCATACGCAGCGGCGGGCACTACGCAAAAAAGGACTGCGGACTGCTCGGTCTCGGCATCGACACCCTGCCGACCATTCCGACAGACTCCACCGACCGCAACAGGACAAGCCCGTTCGCCTTCACCGGCGACAAGTTTGAATTCAGAATGCCCGGCGCTTCGCTCGCGCTTGCGACCCCGAACGCGGTTCTGAACACCATTGTGGCGGAGTCGCTTCGTCAGTTTGCCGATGAGCTTGAAAGCGCCCCGGACGTTGAGAGCGCAGCCGCCGAGCTCATAAAGCGCGTGAATATCGAGCACGAGCGCATAATCTTCAACGGCAACGGCTACTCCGCCGAGTGGCGCGAGGAAGCTGAACGCCGCGGGCTCTCCTGCCTCGACACCGCCGCAGACGCGATCCCGCACCTGCTCGACAGAAAAAACGTTGAGCTTATGACCCGCCATGGCATTTACACCGAAAAGGAGCTTGAGAGCCGCTGTGAGATAATGCTCGAGAGCTACTGCAAAACGATTAACATCGAGGCGAACACGATGCTTGAGATAGCAAAGCAGGATATTCTGCCCGCTGTTCTGCGCTATTCCGGCGAGCTTGCGGGGATAATCGAGCGCAAAAAAGCAATTTCCTCGCTTCCCTGCCGCGCAGATTATGCTGTTCTTGAGCGCATCTCCGCCGGCGCCGATGAGCTCTTTGAGGCGATGCAGGTGCTCGAGAGTGCGGTGAACAAGAACGCACCGAAAACTTCGACAAGACCCGAGGACGCGGCGTATTTCCGTGACAGGGTACTGCCCGCGATGGCTCAGCTCAGGCGCGTAGCCGACTCTCTGGAGGAGCTGACCCCCGGCTGGCCGCTCCCAAGCTACGGCACGATTCTTTTCAGAGTATAAAAACAGCGGGCGGTCACAGACCGCCCCTACTGCAATGATCCTGATTACCCGTAGGGGCGACCTTTGGTCGCCCGCTTTTTATTTCTTATAGCGCTTAAAGCTCCCAGCTCTTAAGATACTCTTCCTGCTTTTCGGTGAGCTTGTCGACCTTCATGCCGCAGGACGCGAGCTTTCTCGCCGCGACGTCGTTATCGACTTTAGCCGGAATATCGTGGCACTTTATTTCGAGCTTCCCGCGATTCAGCGCAACGTACTGCGCGCCGAGAGCCTGAATTGCAAAGCTCATATCCATGATCTCCACGGGGTGGCCGTCGCCCGAGGCGAGGTTTACAAGTCTGCCCTCGGAGAGAATGAAAATCGTTTTGCCGCCCTCGAGCGTGTAGCCCTTGGTAAGCTCGTTTCTGCCCGGGCAGGTGCTGACGGCGTTCTCCTCGAGCCATTTTACGTCGATCTCAACGTCGAAATGACCTCCGTTGCAGAGTATCGCGCCGTCCTTCATCTTTCTGAAGTGGCGCTCTGTGATCACGTCGCAGCAGCCGGTCTCGGTGATGAAGAGGTCGCCGGTCGGCGCCGCCTCGTCCATTGTCTTGACCTCGAAGCCGTCCATCATCGCCTCCAGCGCCTTAACAGGGTCGATCTCGGTGACTGAAACCCTCGCGCCGAGTCCCTTTGCCCTCATCGCAACGCCGCGTCCGCACCAGCCGTAGCCGGCGACAACTACCTCTTTTCCGGCGACTATGAGGTTTGTGAGGCGGTTCACGCCGTCGAAAACACTCTGCCCGGTGCCGTAGCGGTTGTCGAAGAAGTGCTTGCACTTCGCGTCGTTCACGCAGATCATCGGAAAACCGAGCATGCCCGCCGCCTCCAGCGCCTTGTCACGGATGATTCCGGTGGTGGTCTCCTCGCAGCCGCCGATTATGCCGCTTATCAGCTCAGGATGGCGCGCGTGGATCGCGCTCACGAGGTCGGCGCCGTCGTCGATTATGATGTTCGGCCTGCTTGCGAGCACCATTTCAATATAGTGCTCATACTCCTCCATCGTGCAGCCGTAGGTCGCGTAGACCTCGGCGCCGGAGGACGCGAGCGCCGCAACGACATCGTCCTGCGTTGAGAGCGGATTGGAGCCGCAGACATAAACCTCCGCGCCGCCTGCCATCATAACGCGGCACAGCACCGCGCTCTTGGCTTCAAGGTGCAGGCAGATCGCCATTCTGAGCCCCGCAAACGGCTTTTTCTCGCGAAAATCCGCCTCTATCGAATTAAGCAGCGGCATATATCTCTTTGCCCACGCCATCTTCATCTCTCCGCTCGGCGCAAGCGAAATATCTTTTATCTCTGACATTACACGATCCCTCCATGCTCTTTTTTCCACATTGTAGCATTTATTTTGCCGCTTGTCCACACGCGATTTGACGATTTTCTCACCCTTCGCGGTGGTATAGTTTCACCGGGTGATGGATATGCGGTATGTTTACATAGACGAGGTGCTGATTCTGAACTTTGCGATGGATCTCGCCCTCGTCATTCTCACAAGCAGGATCTGCGCGGTGGCGTACAGTATGCGCCGTGCTCTGCTCTCCTCGGCCGTCGGCGCGCTCTGGGCGCTTGCAGTCAGCCTCTGCCCCGCGCTCTCGCACCCGCTTTTTTCGCTTTTTTCCGCCGCAGGAATGGCGGTGATCGCCTTCGGGCTTCGGGATATCACCGCCCGCGCTCTGCTCGTTTTCCTCGCTCTCAGCGCCGCCTTCGCCGGGCTCGGCAGTATCTCAGGCGGCTCTCTCGCGGTATTTATTCCATCGTTTTTGTGCGCGTATTTTGTGTATTCACTTGTTTTTCGCGCTTTTCTCCACAATAAAGTTTCCGGAAGTGAATACAGCTATACAGTCCGCCGCGGCGGCAGAACCGCCTCGTTCACCGCCCTTGCCGACACCGGCAACACCCTGCGCGACCCACTGCGCGGCGTGCCGGTGACGATATGCTCGCTCGACGCGGTGCGCGGGCTTCTTGACCGCGAGGAGGCGGCGATTTTATCCTCCTTCGGCGCGATCGACGCCGTTGAGCGCCTGCGAGGCTTTTCGCTCATTCCGTACAAAAGCGTGGGTAAGGACGGCTTTTTACCGGCTTTTATGCCGGAATCGGTATCAGTTAACGGCAAATCAGTACGCTGTGTGATTGCGGTCGACCCGGATTGCACTCTCGCGGCGGTAAGTCCGGTGCAGGAGGTTTAATATGAAGCTTTATAGACTATTGCTTGCGATTTTCGCGCGGCTCTTTCCGCAGCGCGTCGATTTCATAGGCGGCGGGAGCAATCTGCCCGCGCCCCTCTCGCGCGAGGAGGAGAACGCCGCTGTCAGTGAGCTCAAGGCCGGCTCTGAGAGCGCGCGGAAAAGGCTCATCGAGCACAATCTACGCCTTGTGGTGTTCGTAGCAAAGCGCTTCGAGAACACCGGCGTGCCGCTCGACGATCTCATCTCGATCGGCACTGTCGGGCTTATAAAGGCGGTCGAGAGCTTTGACCTCGACAAGAACATCAAGCTTGCGACCTACGCCTCGCGCTGTATCGAGAACGAAATTCTGATGTTCCTTCGCAAGACAAGTGCAAGAGCCCGCGAGGTCTCGATCTCCGAGCCGCTAAGCACCGACAGCGACGGCAACGAGCTCAGCCTCAGCGATGTTCTCAGCTCCGACGGTGAGGAGCTCGGCGCGGCAATGGAGAGCGAGGAGGACGGAAGGATCCTCCGCGAGGCGCTCTCGAAGCTCTCTGACCGCGAGCAGGAGCTGATTTCTCTGCGCTTCGGACTGCGCGGCGGCGACGAGAAAACGCAAAAGGAGGTCGCAGACCTTCTCGGAATCAGCCAAAGCTATATTTCCCGCCTCGAAAAGCGGATTCTCATCCGTCTGAGGCGGGAAATACTTAAGAAATTAGATTAACCTTTCTGCGACCCTCACGCCGTCGACCGCGGCGGAGACAATGCCTCCGGCGTAGCCCGCGCCCTCGCCGCACGGGTAAAGGCCGCGCACCTCGCTCTCAAAATCGGCTCCGCGCAGTATTCTTACGGGGCTTGACGAGCGGGTTTCTGCGGCAGTCAGCACTGCGTCGGCATCGTCGAAGCCCTTTAGCTTCCGAGCGAGCGCGGGAATGGACTTTTTGAGCGTTTTTGTTATGCTTTCCGGCAGACAATCGCGCAAATCGCACCATTTTACGCCGGGTCTGTACGTCGGGCGGACGCTTCCGGCGCCGGCAGAGGGCTTATCCTTGAGGAAATCTCCGACCCTCTGCGCGGGAGCGCAGTAATTGCCGCCGCCGGCCTTGAACGCGGCGCTCTCTATCTCCCTCTGCCAGCGCAAACCGCCGAGCACACCGGGGTACGGGAACTTATCGGGAGTGAGCGTGACGAGAAGCGCAGCGTTGGCGTTTTCTCCGGCGCGGAGAGAATAGCTCATGCCGTTTGTGCAGACTCTGTTCTCCTCGCTCGCCGCCGCGACGACGTAGCCGCCCGGACACATGCAGAACGTGTAGGCGCTGTCGCCCTCCGGAAAACTCACGGAGAGCTTGTAATCCGCCGGCGGAAGCTCGTGGCGCTCGGGTATGAAGCCGTACTGCGCAAAATCCACGCTTCTCTGCCTGTGCTCGATGCGAACGCCCATTGAAAAAGCCTTCGGCTCCATCGGTACGCTGATTGATTCGAGGTACTCCACCGTGTCGCGCGCGGAATGCCCTATCGCAAGCACTACCGCATCGCAGTCGATGACCTCGCCGCCGCTAAGCTGAACGCCCGTAACTCTGCCGTTCTCAACTCTGAGGGCGGTCATTTTTGTATTGAAGCGCACCTCTGCGCCGAGGGAAATTATGTGCTCTCTGAGATTTTTGACGACCTCGCGCAGGCGGTCGGTGCCGATGTGGGGCTTTGAGTCCCACAGAATATGCTCCTGCGCGCCGAACCCTGCAAGGCGGCTGAGGACATAGCTTATCCTCTCGTCCTTCGTGCCGGTGGTGAGCTTTCCGTCGGAAAAGGTTCCGGCGCCGCCCTCTCCGAACTGCACGTTGGTCTCGGGGTCTAGCGCTCCGCCGCCCCAGAATTCGTCGATTTTCTTAACACGCTCGTCAACGCACCCGCCACGCTCGAGAACTATGGGCTTCAAGCCCGCCTCGCTCATAACGAGAGCGGCAAACATTCCCGCCGGTCCGAAGCCGACCACGACGGGTCTTTTGCTCTTGCGCTCTCCCGAACTTTTCGGCGCATAAACCGGCGGCAAATCCGGCTTTTCACCCTTTTTCCATACAGATACGCGGTAGTTAATGATTACGTTCGGCTTTTTGCGCGCGTCAATGCTCTTTTTGAGAACGCGCAGGCCTCCGACGTCCTTTTCCTTGATTTTCAGAACCTTTGCGGCGTAAAAGCGGAGCTTTTCCTCGCTCTCTCCCGGCTTCAGCGATATTTCTGCTATCATCTGAGGCACCCCGCAAGTCTGCCGGACGACCACGCCCACTGGAGGTTGTAGCCTCCGCAGTCGCCGTCCACGTCGAGCACCTCGCCGCAGACGTAAAGCCCGGGAACGAGACGCGATTCAAGCGAGAAAGCCTTGAACTCTGCCGTATCCGCGCCGCCGCAGGTCACCTGCGCCTCAGGAAAGCCCGCCCTGCCGGTCACGGTGAGAGTGAAGTTCTTTACCATTTTCGCAACTTTTTCTATATCCTTTTCGCCAATTTCGGCAAGCTTTGCGCCAAAATCAAGCCCGCAGCGCTTGATTACCGCCTTGCCGAGCCGCGAATGGAGCACTCCGGCGAGGAGGTTTTCGGCACTCTCAGACGGCGTTGAAGCTGCGCGGGCAGCGAGGATTTTTTGAAGCTTCTCCGCATTTACCGGCGGCAAAAGGTCGAGCGAGAGCGCATCGCCGTCCCTTGCGAGGCTCGACATATCCATCACGACTATGCCGCTGACCCCGCCGTCGCCAAACTGCACCTCGCCGCTCTTTTCGCAGACGAGTCTGCCCCTTCGCAAAAGATGCACGCACGCCTTCGCGCGCACGCCCTTGAGCATTCTTGTAATTTCCTCCGCGGTTTTGAGGCGCACAAGCCCCGGCGTGAGCGGCGTTATGCGGTGTCCGAGGCTTCTGAGCAGGTCATACCCGAGCCCTGTGCCGCCGAGATGCTCGCCCGCTCTGCCGCCGCAGGCGATGATAATGCGGTCATATTGTTCTCCATTTACTGCAAAGCAGCCGCTTTTTCGGCGTATTTCCTTGATTTCCGTGCCGGTTTCCGTTCTGACTCCGATGGCGTCGCACCGAAAGCGCAGAACGTCGAGCACACTGCCGGCCTGATCAGAAAACGGGTACACTCTTCCCTCCGAATCCGGCTCTGAGACAAGTCCGAGGCGTGAAAACCACGCGAGAGTATCGCTCACCGTAAACTCACCGAGCGCCGGGGCGACAAATTCCCGGTTTGCGCCGTGGTAATTATCCACCGATGCGCCGAGATTTGTGAGGTTGCAGCGCCCGTTTCCGGTAGCCATAAGCTTGCGCCCGACTCTCGCCTGCCGCTCAAAAAGTGTGACATCGTGCCCGCCCTCGCGCGCGGTTATCGCCGCCGCCAGACCAGACGCGCCGCCGCCGATCACTGCCACCTTCATTTTCTCACCTCACAATAACTCACGGTAGTATAGTCCGCCGGTTCTCGGCTTGTCCGATGGGCGGTCAGACCTGATTTCATCGAAGATCCTGCGGCACTCAGCCGCGCTCTCAATGGTAAAAATGCAGAGATAGTAATCGCACGCCGCTCTGCCCTTTCCGCCGATGTGGAGAGGAACGGAGTTCAAAAGTGTCTGATTGCGGCGATTGTGGCAGATAATTCTAAATTCTGCGCCCTTTCTGTCAGTCAGGTGGGGACTTCCGTCACATGCTCCGCACTGGCCGTTCCTGCGGTTCGGGCAGTTTCTGAAGCGCATCACGGGCAGGTACCCGTAGGCGACTATGCCGCGCGGGAGCGTTCCGCCGAGCGCTGAAACGCGGCTCATGCGCGTCTCCCAGCTCACTGTCGCAGCCGAAAGTCCGAGCCCTCTGTACTCCTCAAGCGCCGCAGAAGAGACGATATTCAGCTCCGGCGCGCCGAAAACGCGCAGTCCGAGGCTTTTTCCCAGCTCAATTCCGCCGCAGTTCGGGGCGTACACGCTCGCAAGTCCGATGGTGCGAAGCTTCTCGAGCGCCGCTCTCGTCTTATCCTCCGTTTCCGGGAAGTCGAGGTCGGGCAGAGCCGCAGTCAGCCGCTCACCGTACCGCTCAATAAGAGTGCCGTCAATCTCGCCGATGGGCAGGATATATCTGTCAGCCCCGTCAAAAAGCTGGCACTTTTTTTCAAGCTTTGCCCAATATTCGGGCTTTTCGGGCGCAGAATAGTTCGGGATTTCAAAGCTCCACTCGCGCCTTTCGTGCGGCGCAGCTCTTGTGAGTTCGCCGTTCAGCCGCTCAACGGCGTCTCTCCGCATTCTGTTGATGACGGACGGCGGGAGCATAAGCCCGGAGGGATTTTCAAGCTTCGCCGAGCCAAAATAAAACTGCGTTCCGCCGAGCTTTGAGAGATTTTTCTCCGCAAGCGCTGCGTCTGTCGGGCGCGAGAGCGCCTCTATGCCGCCCTCGCCGGTGACTGTAACGCTCTTTCCAAGCGCAGACGCGGTGAGCGCGGAGCTTTCTCCGACAGAGAGGTCGAAATCGACCTTCACGCGCGGCGTTTCCTTATCGTAGAGCCGCCGGAGTGTACCGAAAACGCCCTCCGCGCTCGTCACGTCATCCTTCTCGCGGTGACCGAACATATTTTTCCTCTCGCCGGTGGCGTAGCCGTCAGTGAAGCCGGAGCGCGAGAAAACGGCGCGGAGAGTATCCTCATCGTAGCTCTCGCCCATCGCCGCCTGCTTTGCCGCGGTAACGGCGGCGGCAACATATTCCGGGCGCTTCATTCTGCCCTCTATTTTGAGGGACGCAACTCCCGCGTCTGAGAGCGCCCTGACGTGGGCAAGGTGGCTCATATCCTTCAGAGAGAGCGCGTAGCCGCCGTTCGCGCCCTTGAAATCGAGCCTGCACGGCTGGGCGCAGAGTCCGCGGTTTCCGCTTCTGCCGCCGAGCATACCGCTCAGGTAGCACGCGCCGGAGAGGCACATACACAGAGCGCCGTGGACAAAGGTCTCAAGCTCGACCCTCGTGGCGGCGCGTATCTTTTCAATTTCCTTTATGCTGAGCTCGCGGGCGAGGACAACTCTGTCGACCCCGTAGTCCTCAAAGAGCTTCACGCCGTCGGTGTTATGCACCGCGCACTGAGTCGAGGCGTGGAGCTTCAGGGCAGGGTAACGCTCCTTAACAAGCCGCATCACAGCCAGATCCTGCACGATCACGGCGTCGGCGCCGGAGGCCGCTATCTCATCGAGCGTGCGCTCAAGCTCCGCCATCTCGGAATCAAAAACGAGCGTATTGAGCGTAACGTGAACGTCGACCCCGCGCGCGTGACAATAGCCGACAACGGCGGCGAGATCGTCAAAATTCTCGGCGTTTCTGCGGGCGTTGAAGCCCTTTGCGCCGAGATAAACCGCGTCAGCGCCGCAGCGAACCGCGGCTAAAAGCTGCTCCTGTCCGCCGACAGGAGCAAGAATTTCAGGTACAGCCATATTAACCTCAATAAAATTCGATAACGGCGTCGCGCTCCATTCTGAGCTTGTCCACCGCAAGGCGGAAATCGTTTCTGTTAAGGAGCAGATCGCCTATTTTCCAGACGCAGAAGGTGCCGACGATGCTCATAAGCTCGAGGAACAGATTATCGCGGTAGACGCTCGCAAGCGAAAACCACCCCACAAGTCCCATCGCGCCGCCTATTGCAAGTATCGCAACCTCAAGGCGCCAGCGCGTGAGCGACTTTTTCGCCGCTCTGAGTTCATCCTCATAGTGCTCGCGGAAGGCTTCGCGCACCTTCTCCTGCGCGGCCTCGCCGATATCGGCGCCGTAGATATTCACATCGAGCTTCGTTCCTCCGCCGAGCGGCTTTGCAAAGCGGTCGACAACCGCAAAAATCTCGCTTCTCAGCTCGACATGCGGCCCGAGAACGTAAGGGTCGAACAGCATATCGCGCTCTTTTATCTTTATGTCAAGTGTTTCTTCCTTCATTTTCTTCCTCATCGATCACTATCGGCAGGGCTCTGACTCCGTACCGCTTTATATCTGCACGGCTCTCATCGAGAAAGCCGACGCCCTCGCTTTTCAGGAGCCGCACCTGCTCGTTTCCGCCGCCGAAGGCAAAGGCGGGCGAAACAGAGCCGTCCTTCCTGACTACTCTGTGGCAGGGTATCACCCCCGGCTCGGGATTGACGTGCAGTGCGTAGCCTACTGCTCTCGCGTAGCGCACGCTCCCCGCCGCCTCCGCGACCTGACCGTAGGTGGCGACATACCCGCGAGGTATGGTCTTGACTGCGGCGTAAATTCTGTCGAAAACTCTCATTAAAAGTTGTGCGGCAGAAGCTCCTTGCCCGCAAGCACCTCGGTATAGTCCTTGTAGTTGCGCTTCAGGAGATTCGGAGTGTCGAGTCCGTAGGGGCATTTGGAGGCGCAGGAATAGCAGCCGATGCAGTCCGGCACCTTAGCCATTATCGCCTGCCCGTGCTCGCCGAGATTGGCGGCGGAGGGCGCGCGGCGCAGCAAAAGGCTCATGCGCGCGGCTGTGTTTATCTCAATCCCCGCCGGGCAGGGCATACAGTAGCCGCAGCCGCGGCAGAACTCGCCGAGAAGCTGACTGCGGTCAAATTCAATGACCTTTTTTATCTCCTCCGTCTCCTCGGGCGGGTTATTTATATAGGAGAGAAACTCCTCAAGCTCACCCTCGCGCTGAACTCCCCATATCGGCATAACGCCGGGGTAGCGGCGCATCCACACAGTTGCGGCGGCGGAATTGTTGATAAGTCCCCCGCTCATGCCCTTCATACAGACGTAGCCCATGCCCGCCTTCAGAGTATCCTTCACGAGCGCTATCTCCTTTTCAGTCGAGAGGTAGCTGAACGGGAACTGCAAAATTTCGTAAAGTCCGCTGTCGACCGCCTCGTGCGCGACGTCGAGCCGGTGATTTGTGATGGCGATGTGGCGTATTTTGCCCTGCGCCTTCGCCTCGAGCATCGCTTCATAGAGTCCCGTTCCGTCGCCCGGCTTCGGGCAGAACTTCGGATTGTGGAACTGGTAGATATCAATGTAATCCGTTTTCAGCGCCCTGAGGCTCGTATTGAGGTTATTCCAAAAGCCCTCGCGCGTGAAGTCCATCGTCTTTGTCGCAATAATGACCTTATCGCGCATTCCCTCAAACGCCGCGCCGACCTTCTCCTCAGAGTCGGTGTAGGCACGCGCGGTATCAAAATATGTAACGCCGCCGTCGTAGGCGCGGCGCAGAAGCTTCACCGCCTCCGCCTTCGTTACGCGCTGTATGGGCAGAGCGCCGAAGCCGGTATCCTCGGCGTAAAGTCCGGTGGAGCCGATCTGAATTTTTGCCATAGTATTACTCCTCAAAGAATTCCGTAGCACAAAAGTCCCAGCGCCGCACCCGTCACAATAACAGTCGGTATGCTGAGCTTAAAGAATTTCAGCATAGCAAACGCCGCGGCAAATATCGCAATGGCGTAAAAGTCCACGCCCGCGCCGGGAAAAAACGTATCCCTGCCGAGCGTGATGATAACGTTGAAGATCATCGCCACGCAGATCGGCTTGATCACCCTCAGCAGGTGGGTCACAACGCTGCTCTTTCTGAACCTTGCAAAGAAGATTCCCACCGCGAGCGTCAGCGTAAACGCCGGCGTCAGCACCCCGGCGACGGCGACAATGCCGCCTAAGACTCCGGCACTCTGCGTTCCGGCGAAGGTGGCGCAGTTTACTCCGAGCGAGCCGGGCGTCATCTCCGCGATGGCGATGAGATTTGTGAGATCCTCGGCATTCATCCAGCCGTGCGCCTGCATCTCCTCCAGAATGAGCGGCACCATGCTCATGCCGCCGAAGGAGGTGAAGCCGATCTTCATAAACGAGATGAAAAGCTCGATAAAAATCACTTCTTCTCACCCGCCTTCTCAACGCCTATCCAGATAAGCGCGATGACAACGCCGGCGGCGATCATCAGAATATTGGAGATATCGGTGAACAGTCCGAGCAGGAAGGCGACAGCGCAGATGATAATCGCAAGCTTCTCCTTGAACGCCTCTCTGCCGAGGCTCAGCGCCGCGGAGAGGACGATTGCGATGACCGCGGCGGAAACGCCCTTCATCGCAGCGGCAAACCAGAAGTTTCCCTTGATAAAATCGTAAAAGTATGCCACGCCGGAGAGGATTATCACCGCCGGAGACGTAAGCCCGACTACGGCGGCAATTCCGCCAGGCGGCCCCGCCAGCTCCATACCCATCAGCATGCTGACGTTTGTTATCATAATGCCGGGAACGCTCTTTCCGACGGTCATGATCTCGAGCAGGGTCTCTTTTGATATCTCCCTGCGCTTTTGTATGTATTCCTGCTCAAGCTGAGCGAGTACGCTCCAGCCCGAGCCGAAGGTAAAGGCGCCGATCTTGAAAAAGGTCAGAAAAATACTTCCCAGCCTTCTGAGCTTTTCCATTATTCGAGCGGAAGCGAATCGACCTTCTTGAGAAGCTCGGTGACGTTCTGAACAGCTCTCTCAAAGCGCGCCCTCTCGATCTCCTCCTCGTCTATGTGCTTTGCACTGTGGCGGATCATTCTGCCGTTTGCGATGAGCATGATCCTGTTGAGGTTGCGCTCGAGGACGTCCTCAGGCTTGCCGGCAAAGTAATCCTTGAAGGTTTCCTCCCAGAGCTTGCTCGTTACGGAGTAGTCGAGCTTGAAAAACTCCTTCGGGTTATTCTTGTCAAGCTCCGCGTAGCCGATGTAGGCGAGGTAGATTCCCGCGAACTCGAACACCGGATCGCCGACAGCGAGCGTGTCCATATCAATGAGCAGGCTCTCGCCGTTCTGCACCATGACGTTCTTGATGTGGAAATCGCCGTGGAGCATATGGAAGTCCGGCTCAAGCGCCTTTGCGAGCGCAATGAACTTGTCCGCGCTCTCCTTGTCGAGATACTTTGCGATGTTCTCCGCTCTCTCAAGGCACAGCTTGTCCATTCGCGGAAGCGAGCCCTTAGTGAGCTCGGTGGCGTGGACGGTTCTCGGCACCTCAACGCCCATCTTTGCGATCTCCTCCGGAGTCTTTTCGCCGGAGAGAAGATAGTCCTGATAGCTCTTCGCGCTCAGAAGCTCGAAAACAGAGCCGTAATAGCCGCCCTCGACCTGAACTACATCGTAGGGAATGGCGGTCGGAACGCCGAGCACGAAAGCGGTGCGCGCAAGCTCGCGCTCGCGGTTAATCTCCTCAAGCGCGTCGCCCTTGTAATAGACCTTGACGATGGTATCGGGGTCGATGCGGTACACCTTGCCGTTCGCGCCGGTTCCTATGACGTCGCAGCCCTCTACGGAGATTTTGCGGAACGCCTTTTTTATGTCCATCATCTCTGTAAAGCCGGTCATCTCGAAAACCTCGTAGACATCGGAGGAAACATTTATGAGCTCTGTGTCCCCGATCGCCTTTTTGAGGCGGAGAATTATTCTCAGTCCTGCCGAGGAGATATAGTTAAGTCTGTCACAGTCTACAGTCACGCTCTTCGCGTCGCCCTTCGCCTCGTTCACCTCCGCCTCAACAGCGGCGGCGTTGGAGGAATCCACGTTGCCGATAAGATAGATTGTGGCTCTGCCGTTTTCGAGCTTTGATTCAATATACTTCATTCTGAACACCCCAAGCAAAAAATTATAGTAATAAGATATTATACCATATAGAAAATCGGCTTTCAAGCTAATATGTCGAAAACAGTCAGATTGAGCCGAGATAGCCCTCTAAAATAAGCGTCGCGGCGACGGCGTCGACTATCTGCTTGCGCTTTTTGCCGTGGCGGCCGTTGTCGCTTATTATGCGGTGCGCGTCGACCGTCGTTCTCCGCTCGTCCCACATAACGGGCTCAATGCCGGTTTTCTCACTGAGCAGCGCCTTGAATTCGAGGCTCTTTTCCGCTCTCGGGCCGGCGGAGCCGTCCATATTCAGCGGGTAGCCGAGGACTATGCGCTCCACCTTTCTCGCGCGCACCTCCTCCGCTATGCGGTCGGCAAGGCGCTCGGGATTCCACTCGTCAACGGTGAACGCCTCGCCCGCGATGATGCCCATGGGGTCTGAAAACGCAAGTCCGGTGTGCTGATCGCCGTAATCGACTGCAAGAATTCTCATATCGTCACTCCTAAATGGTCTTTTTCGTGATTATAGCTTGTAAAGCCGCGGTTTGCAACGAAAAATTTTATAAAATAGTGCTTGACCTTTCGATTTCTCTTTGCTATAATCAGTGTTACCTGTCGAGCTATGGGTGCATTCTGCGCGCCCAAAATCTCAATCCAAAGCAGGGAGGCAAATTATATAGGAGGTGCCGAAAAATGGCTGCTGAAAACAGAGTCAAGGTCGTTCTCCGCTGCAACGAGTGCAAGCAGAGAAACTACAACACGACCAAAAACAAGAAGAACACTCCGAACAAGCTCGAGCTCAACAAGTACTGCCGTTTCTGCCGTAAGCACACCGTGCATTCAGAGACGAAGTAAGGGAAAAAGGAGTCAATTCTAATGGCAACAGCTGAGAAGAAAAAGTTCACCGAGCGCCTCGCCAACTGGTGGCGTGGTATGAAGGCAGAGCTTAAAAAAGTCGTCTGGCCTTCCCGCAAGCAGGTGGTCAACAACTCCGCCGTGGTCTTTGCTTCGATCATCGCCTCGGGCGTTGTTATCTGGGCATTTGACTGGCTTGCTTCCAACCTCATTCAGATCATCATCAAGCTTTTCTAAGAGGGCTCGAGATGGCAGATGAGGCAAAGTGGTATGTAGTCCATACCTACTCCGGCTACGAAAATGCCGTAGCCGACACGATCATGAAATCCGCCGAAAACCGTAAGATGACCGATCTTATCCACGAGGTCAACATCCCGCTGGAGACCGTTACCGAGATCGAAGACGGCGTCGCTAAGACCGTCGAGAGAAAGGTATTCCCCGGCTACGTCCTCGTAAAGATGATCCTCACCGACGAGAGCTGGCACCTTGTTCGCAACACCCGCGGAGCTACGGGCTTCGTCGGCAGCGGCAACAACGCCATCCCCCTCACCGACGAGGAGATCGCCGCTCTCGGCGTCGAGAAGCACGACGTCGTCGTGAATTTCGAGGTCGGCAGCAACGTCAGGGTTGCGGACGGACCTCTCGAGGGCTTCTTCGGAACCGTCGAGGAGATCGATATGGAAAAGGAGACTGCAAGAGTCGTCGTTTCCATGTTCGGGCGTGAGACGCCCATTGAGCTCGAATTTGATCAGATCGAGCTTATCAAGGACTGAATTTGATCGCAAGCGTAAAACCGCATGAGCTGACGCATTGTCAGCACGTGGGAGAGTTTCAAAGGAAATTCGCCTAACCACATCTATATTAGGAGGTTCACGAAAGTGGCACAGAAAGTTACAGGAATCATCAAGCTTCAGATCCCTGCCGGCAGAGCAACCCCGGCTCCTCCCGTAGGTCCGGCACTCGGCCAGCACGGCGTTAACATCGGTGCTTTCACCAAGGAATTCAATGAGCGTACCAAGGCCGATATGGGTCTTATCACCCCTGTCGTAATCACAGTTTACTCCGACCGCAGCTTCACCTTCGTCACAAAGTCCGCTCCCGCCGCCGTTCTTCTCAAGAAGGCCGCCGGCATCGAGAAGGGCTCGGGCGTTCCCCAGCGCGATAAGGTCGCTCGCCTCAAGAAGAGCGAGATTCAGAAGATCGCCGAGACCAAGATGAAGGATCTCAACGCGGGCTCCCTTGAGGCCGCCATCAGCATGATCAGCGGCACCGCCCGCAGCATGGGCATCGTAGTAGAGGAGGGCTGAGAATATGTTCAGAGGTAAGAATTATAAGGAAGCTCAGAAGCTCATTGACAGAGCTGTTTCCTACGAGCCCACCGAGGCATTTGACATTGTCACCAAGGCTTCCAAGGCCAAGTTTGACGAGACCGTTGAGCTTCACGTTAAGCTCGGCGTTGACTCCCGTCACGCAGACCAGCAGGTTCGCGGCGCCGTCGTTCTTCCCCACGGCACCGGTAAGACCCGCCGCGTTCTCGTATTCTGCAAGGATGAGCGCAAGGAAGAGGCACTGAACGCCGGCGCTGATTATGCAGGCTCCATGGACATGGTCGAGAAGATCCAGAAGGAAAACTGGTTTGATTTTGACGTCGTTATCGCAACTCCCGACATGATGGGCGTTGTCGGTCGTCTCGGTAAGGTTCTCGGTCCGAAGGGTCTTATGCCCTCCCCCAAGGCCGGCACCGTCACCCCGAACCTTGCTCAGGCTGTTGCCGAGGTCAAGGCCGGTAAGATCGAGTATCGTCTCGACAAGACCAACATCATCCACTGCCCCATCGGCAAGGTTTCCTTCGGTGCTGAGAAGCTCACTGAGAACTACAACACCCTTATGGACGCCATCATCAAGGCTAAGCCCGCTGCTGCAAAGGGCCAGTACATCAAGTCCTGCGTCACCGCCAGCACCATGGGCCCCGGCGTGAAGATCGTCGCAAAGATCTGATCGCACCCCGATAAAAATTCAAATCCCACGGTCAAACGGCCGTGGGATTTATTTTATTTGAAGCTAATATTCAGGTTTCCGGAGATCGACTCGAAGCTCAGCCTGTACTCAAAGGGCTGAGGCTCATACGTAGTTACGTTGTTCGAGCCTGAAACGGAGCTGAACAGCACAAGGTAATCCTCGCGTCTGGCGTCGAGAGTGCCGGTGGCCGAGCCGGAGACGGAGGTGATGTCTATATTTCCGGCGCTGACGTTCTCAAAAATCACATCTCCCGAAACAATATCCGCGTTCACCGCGGAGCAATCTGCCCCGACGCTTATTTTTCCGCTGACAGTCATCAGCGCGAGTGTGGGCGCGTATCCCTTCGGTAGTCTGACTGTAACCGGATTCGAGCCGTAAATGGGGCCGGCGCCGTGCGGCTTGACTGAAAGCGTAACGCCTCGCACGACCTCATAGCCCTTGCCCGCATCGACGTGGATACGTTCGTCCGGGCTTTCTGTGATCGTTATATCGCCGGATACCGATTCGACCGAAATCACCGCCACATCATTGGGCGAAAGCTCAAGCGGCTCGGGAACGGCTGTTATATCACTTGTAAAAAACGACACAAGTTCACCGGCGGCGAACGCGACGGAAGCCGCGATAATCACCACAATTGCAATCGCAAGCAGGGTTTTAATCGCCTTCTTCCCCACTTTTTTCTGCTGAGGCGTGCTTTTCAGCGCGGCGCTCTCCACCTGGAGCACTATATCGTCCATTGAGCCGAGAGAGGCGACCGCCTCCTCCTCTGTCATTCCGCTCTCAACTTTATCGTCTATCGCCTCGGAATAGAAGCTGACCGCCCGCTCCGCCTCCTCCGGCGGGAGCATCTTTATACGGCGGCACAGCTCGTCGAGAAACTCAGATTTCGTCATTTTGCAATCACTACCCTGATGTCGCCGCTTGTGGTGCGGGCGCGGATCGCGTTGGGCGCGTCGGGATTGCCCGCCGGCGCGTCAACGTCGCCGGAGACGGATTTTGCGCTGATCGAATACTCCTCGCCGTGGCCGTACAGCTCAATGCTGAGATCGCCTGAGACCGACTCAAAGGAGCCGACCTTCAAGGGCGAAGCCATGCACAGCTCAACGTCGCCGGAGACGGATTTTACCACCGCCTTGTCCGCGAGGAACGCCTCGTCGATCTCAATATCGCCGGAAATTGCAGAGAGCTTCAGCGCCTTCGCCGTAATGCTCTTTACGTCCGCATCGCCGGAGGCGGCGGTTATCTCGACGCTATCGGCCATCAGCTCGTCAATCTTTATGTCTCCCGAGCCGGTTTTCAGCTCAGCCCTTCCGCCGACGGCGCAGGACTCGACGTCAATATCGCCGGAGCCGGTGGTGAGCGTGACGGCAAGCGCCGACTTAAGCGCGTAGCCGATGTCGCCGGAGCCGGTCTTGCAGTCTATCGCGGCTCGGAGAGTGTCCGGAACGTCCACGATAACGTCGGTGTTATTGCCTAAATCCGCGTGGAATACGAAAAGTCCGAAGCCGAAATTTATGTCCTTGCCGCCGAGCTGTTCCTTCGTAACGCTGACGAGCCCGTTTTTCTTCGTGACGATATAGCGCTGGCGCTCGGATTCCGTGACGTGGACGTGTATCTTCTCGTCGCGCGAGACCCGGAAGCTTACGTCGCCGCCGCCCTCTGTGACCTCTATCGCCTCTACTCCGTCGGCGCTCACAACGTAATCCCTGCGGCGGGCGCCCTTGACCCCGCCCTCGTCCGTAAAGGTCTCGACCTTCGCCTCGCCGCTGACCTCGCGCACGAGGTCGTCTATACTGCCGACGGCGGCGACTGCCTCCTCCTCGGTCATGCCCTCCTCGATCCTGTCGTCTATGCTCTCCGTGACAAACGCCACAAGGCGCTGAGCCTCGTCCACAGAGGCGTAGCGCAGGCGCCTGCAAAGCTCGTCAAGATATTCCTTCCTGTTCATTTCAAGCCCTCCTTAACAAATGTGTACGCGCGCATGATATCCTCCCACTCGGTGAGAAAATCCGAAATGCGCTCTCTTCCCTTTTCCGTGATGCCGTAATACTTTCGCAGTCTGCCGTTGTGCTCCGCGCTCCTCACGGTGAGACATCCCGCGCCCTCAAGGCGCTTCAGAATCGGATACAGCGTCGATTCCGAGATAGTTACATAGGGCGAGATGTCCTTGATAATGGCGTAGCCATAGCTCTCGCCGCCCGTGAGCGAGCGCAGAACGCAGACGTCCAGCATTCCGCGCCTCAGCTGTGCATCCATGCTATCCCTCCTTACGCATTATACTATACGATACATAGTATTATTTGTCAAGAGGTATTTATAAAAAAGAGGACAGATTTGCAAAAACACCTGAAACAACTGAAATACCTGATAGACCTTTATCTTATTATATATATTTATATATTATTTTATTATATAATGTGTTTCGTGAGTTTCGGGAGTTTAAGGAGTTTAAGGAGATTAAGGTGTTTTACACTCTTA
>JAFVCD010000024.1 GCA_017479425.1 Oscillospiraceae bacterium | reverse complement strand
CTTCGGTCTGCTCAAGTCAGAGCTGCTCTATCTCCAGAAATTTGACTCCCTGGAGCATTTCAAGTCTGAGCTCGTTGACTACCTCGACTACTACAATAATCGCAGGATCAAGCTAAAACTAAAGGGCCTGACACCTGCTCAACACAGATACCAGACCCTTCAGGTCGCCTAATTTTAAAATGTCTAACTTTTGGGGTTCACTTCAGTCAGATGACCGCGGGGGCTATATTTTTTCAGATCAGTTGTTGAAAATCTTGAATATCTCGTTGAAGGGATCGTCCTCACCGGCTGCGGAGGCGGAGGCATCCTCAGCCTGAGCGGCTTCCTTCTTATCGCCTGCCTCGGTAAAGCGGGCGGCGGGCTTCTCCGGATTCTTGTAGCTGTTAGTGGGCTTCTCATCAAAGCGGGTCGCAATGACCGTTACGCGGATCTCATCATCCATATTCTCGTCAAAGGACGCGCCGAAGATGATGTTAGCATCGGGATGAGCGGCCTCCTGAACGAGGGAAGCTGCGGCCTCGATATCGTCAAGTCCGATATCGGTGGAGCCGGTGATGTTGATGAGAACTCCACGGGCGCCGTTGATGCTGGTCTCCATAAGCGGGCTGGAGATAGCGCTCTTTGCCGCCTCCTCAGCCTTGCCCTTGCCTGCGGCGTGGCCGACGCCCATGTGAGCGTAGCCGGCGTCCTTCATAATAGCGGTTACATCGGCAAAGTCCAGGTTAATGAAGCCTGTATTCGTTACAAGGTCAGAGATGGAGTTGACGGCCTGAAGAAGAACGTCGTCAGCGATCTCAAATGCGTTCTGGAAGGTGAGCTTCTGATCGGTCGCGTGCTTGAGGCGATCGTTCGGGATGATAAGAAGCGCGTCGACCTTCGTGAGAAGGTTTGCGATACCCTCATTCGCCTGATCCATGCGGCGCTTGCCCTCAAAGCTGAAGGGCTTGGTGACTACGCCGACGGTGAGAATGCCCTGCTCGCGGGCGATCTCTGCAACTACGGGGCCGGCTCCGGTACCGGTGCCGCCGCCCATACCTGCGGCGATGAAAACCATATCGGTATCCTCGAGAACCTTTGCGATGTTGTTTCGGCTCTCCTCAGCGGCCTTCTTGCCGACCTCAGGGTTGGAGCCTGCGCCCTGACCGTGGGTGAGCTTCTCGCCGATCTGAACCTTCTCATCGGCTGCGGAGAGGCTGAGTGCGGGCTTATCGGTATTGAGTGAAACAAAGGTCGCGCCCTTGGAGCCGGTCTTTACCATGCGGTTGACAACGTTATTTCCGGCGCCGCCGACGCCGATTACCTTTATATTGACTACATTATCGGATCCGGGTTCAATGGCTCTGTTTGTAGGCATATCTTTTCCTCCTGTATTCTTTTGCAGAGACTGCCATTATTCGACAATCTACCTTATTTTCCAAAATCACTTTTCTATTTTATACTCAATTTTTATTTCGGTCAAGTAAAATTCCTATTTTTCGTTATTTTTTGTAATTCAACCGAAATAATACGCCTTGTGAGCCATTTTATTCACCAATATAGTGCCCCTCCGTGGGGTTTGAAACATCGATTCTGCCCTTATCCGGACTTGGATGCTGCTCAACTATCTTGCCTACGAGCCAGAGCTTGTCGTCGATCTTGTCGCCTTTGCCGATATCGACCGTAAATCTGTTCTTATACCGGAAGGTTATGGCGCTGATATTTGAGAAATCCATCCAGCTTATATCGCCGTAGATCTCAGCCTTCATAACGCCTGAGAGCGTATCGCGCAGATACTGGCTCTTTACAGCGTTCTCGGCGCCGAGAGCGATGGTATCGCCCTCTTTCGGCATTATCGGGATTATTCCGCGCAGCTCGATGTAGCTTTCGCGCTTGTCTACGGTGGTTTTTTCGAGTATCTTCGTATTCCTGTCAACGATATAGAGGTCTCCCTCAAAGGCTACGCACGCCACGGGATAGCTCTCGCTGATCTCAAGCGTAACGGTGCCTGGCAGACTCTTCACAACCCTTACGCCCTCGACGTATGCGAGCGCGTTTTTGATTCTCGCCGCGATTGCCGAGTCATTGAGGAAGAATATGCTCTCATCGATGCGAATGCCGGACGCCTCGACGACCTCGTTCGTCTCGTGCATTCTGACGCCGGAGACGTACACCTCAGAGACCTTGAAGAAGGCGCCGAGCGCGACTATAAGAGCGATCACGGTAAGCGCTACCACCACGAGAATATAGACGCTCAGCGAGCCGGTTTTTCTTTTCTTCTTTGCCATTTCTTTCTCCTATTGTATCAGTAAGACCTCCGCTCCCAGCGCTTTAAGCGCTCCCTCGGGGTCTGCGTAACCTCTTTTGATGTGCTCAAGCCCGCTGATGCGGCTCTCACCCTCAGCGCCGAGCGCGGCAGCCATAAGTGCGGCGCCGCCGCGAAGGTCTCGCGCGCAGACGCGCTCTCCGTGCAGCCTTTCCACTCCGTTAATCACCGCAAGAGTGCCGGTGACCTTTATGCTTCCGCCCATTTTTCGCAGCTCTGGCGCGTAGGAAAAGCGGTTTTCAAAAATTGTCTCCGCTATCTCAGTCGTTCCGCCGCAGGTTGAAAGCGCGGCGCAGACCGGCGGCTGAGCGTCCGTCGGAAAGCCCGGAAAAGGCGCGGTTATTATGCTTCCCGGACTACTGAGCCGCCCGTTTACCGCTATCGCAAGCTCATCGCCCGAGGTCTTTATCTCCGCGCCCATCGCGCGGAACACCTCAAGGACAGAGCGCATATCGTCCTCTCTTATACCCTTGAACGCGGCACTCCCTCCCGCGGCGCAGACGCACGCCATATAGGTTGCCGCCTCTATTCTGTCCGGTATCACCCGGTGGACGACCTCTTTATTGAAGTCCTCCCTGCCGGAAACCGTTATATTCGACGTTCCGGCGCCGTAAACTCCAGCGCCGAGCGCGCGGAGGTAATCTGCAAGGTCGCGTATTTCCGGCTCCCGCGCGGCGTTTTTTATGACCGTAACGCCCTTTGCCGAGGCGGCGAGTATCATCGCATTCTCAGTCGCTCCCACAGACGGGAACGGAAGCGATATAAATCCTCCCCGCGGTGCCTCGCACGCGGCGTAGATATCTCCCGCGAGCTCATAAACGCTCGCGCCGAGCGCTCTCATCGCCCGAAGATGAATGTCAACAGGTCTTGCTCCAAGCTCACAGCCTCCCGGCGCGCTTATCACAGCAGAGCCGAAGCGGGCCAGAAGAGCGCCCAGAAATATGACGCTCGAGCGCATTTTTCCCGTAAGCGGCGCCGGTATTCGGCATCGCGCCGCGTTTTTTGAATCGATGTACAGATTCCCCTGCGACCATCTCGCCTCACAGCCGAGCATCCGCAGTATTTCAAGCGAGCTTTCCACGTCCGAAAGGCGCGGAGCGTTCTCTATTATCGTCACCCCGCCCGAGATGAGGCTCGCCGCAAGTATCGGTAAAACGGCGTTCTTTGCGCCGCTTATCGTTATCTCTCCCGACAGCCTTCTGCCGCCGGTTATCAGAAGCTCCTGCATAGTATCCCCCCGTTTCTTTACGGGTCATACTATGCTTTATGCTCGAAATTGTTATTTCAGTATGTCCAGAATTACTTTCTCAATAAGCTTTTTGGAGTCCGGCGCGCCGATCGAAGCGGCGCCCTTTTCCATCTGTGCGATTTTTTCACTGTCAGATAGCAGAGCGAAAGCCTCGTCAAAGAGCCTCGCGCCGTCTGTTTCCTTTTCTCTCAGCATCCTCGCGCCGCCCGCACGCTCGACCATGAGCGCGTTTTCATCCTGCTTGATGTTAGCAATCTCGCTCGGAACAAGGATCGACGCTCTGCCTACGGCAGTAAGCTCCGCGAGCGTAGACGCTCCCGCGCGGCAGATGACAAGGTCGGAGGCGGCAAATACGCGCCCCATATCGTTTATATACGGTCTTAGGTCAAGGTAATCTGAGTAATTGAAAAGCCCGGCGTTATAGAGCTTTTCCTTGAAGCCGTCAAAGCCTTCCTTGCCTCCGCCGGTGGCGTGGATGTGGTAAAACGCGCGCTTTTCGGCGTTTTTCTTAATGAAATCCACCATCTTCGCGTTCATTCCCGCGGCTCCGAGGCTGCCCCAGAACGAGGTTACGACCTTAGCGCCTGCGGGTATTCCAAGCTCTGCTCTCGCCTTTTCGCGGGTGATGGTTTCAAACTCGCCCCTTATCGGGGTGCCTGTAAAAACAACTCTGTCCGGGTGCTTATACGCACCCTCGGTGCCCTTGAACGCGACCATGATGCGGTCAACCGTGCCGTCAAGGAGCTTATTTGCAAGCCCCGGGACGGCGTTTGATTCGTGCAGAGCCGTCGGAATACCGCGCTTATGCGCCGCCTTCATAACGGGATAGCAGACGTAGCCGCCGGTGCCGATGCAGCAGTCCGGCTTGAACTCGTCTATGATTTTTCCCGCCTCGCGCGGGCTCATAACGAGGTTTTTTACGTTTTTGAGGTTCTTTTTAATTCCGTCGAGGCTCATGGAGCGCGAGAAGCCCTCGATACGGATATTTTCGATTTTATAGCCGGCCTCGGGAATGAGGCGGTTTTCCATCGGTCTTCCGGCGCCGATAAACATTATCTCAGCGTCCTGCCATAGCTCCTTTATCGCCTCCGCAATGCTGAGCGCGGGGTTTATATGTCCGGCCGTTCCGGCGCAGGCAAGGATGAACTTCATTTCTCCTCCGCCTCCTCGCTCTTTTTCGCCTTACGCATCGGAATATCGCGCGAGAGCGACAGTATTACGCCCATCTCGGCAAGCTGCAGAAGAAGCGCAGTGCCGCCATAGGAAAAGAACGGCAGTGAAATGCCGGTTGCGGGGATAGTGTTCGTTACAACGGCGATGTTGAGAATCGTCTGAATGGCGACAAGGCTCGTAATGCCGGTGATAACAAGGAACGAGAAGCGATCCTTAGCGTGGAGCGCAAGCCAGTAGCCGCGGCATATAAGCAGAGCGAAAAGCATAAGCACGAGCGTTGCGCCGATAAATCCGAGCTCCTCGCAGACGATCGAGAAGATATAGTCGTTATAGCTCTCGGGCAGGTAGAGGTATTTCTGCCTCGACTGTCCGAGTCCGACTCCGAGAAAGCCGCCGGAGCCGATGGCGTAGAGCGACTGTACGATCTGCCAGCCGCCGCCCTGCAGATCCGCAAACGGATCCAGCCACGCCGAAACGCGGTCGGAGGAATAGCCGGTGAGAAGAATCAGACCCGCAAGTCCTGCGCCGCCTGCCGCGGCAAGTCCGCCGAGATAAAGAATATTGGTGCCGGCGGCGAACATCATTATCACGCCTACAAGTCCGACGATGATAGTTCCGGAGAAGTGGCGCTCAAGCATAACGAGTCCCGCAAGACCGCCGATCAGAACAACGAACGGAAGCGTGCCCCAGCGAAAGGTCTTCATATGATCTCTATACAGGCACGCAAGGTGCGCGGAATAGATGATAACAGTGATTTTTGCGATCTCAGAGGGCTGGAAGGTCAGAGTGTCACCGATTCCGATCCAGCGTCGGGCGCCGTTACGCACCTGGCCGATGCCCGGGATAAGCACGGCGATAAGCACGATCACAGTTATGAGCAGCAGCATACCGCTGTACCGTCTGAACCAGTTTGCGGGAACTATCGACACAAGCAGCATAACCACTACTCCGGCGGCGGCGAATATGAGCTGGTTGCGGAAGAAGTGCACCGCGTCGTGGTCCGCCCGGAGGAAGTAGGAACGCGCGAAGGACGATGAGAGAACCATCACAACTCCGATAGCGAGGATCATCAGCACAAGAATGAAGAACGGCATATCGATGGGGCCGCGCCTCTCCGCGCTTGAAATTCTCTCGCGGAGTGTTACCCTCGGTTCTCTTCTTCTCGGCTGCTTTTCCGCAACGCCTGCCGCGGTATTATCTTTTTTGTTGTCATATCGCGCCATAGCGGTGCTCCTTTTTTATCAGTGATATCTTCCGACGACTCCGAAGAAGGTCAGAATTGCGAGCGCTGCTGATACGCCGGTAAAGACGAACCAGATTCTCGTCTCCTTCCAGCCGCAGCGCTCAAGGTGATGGTGGAAGGGCGCCATCTTGAAAAAGCGCTTTCCGTGGGTGAGCTTGAAATATACCACCTGAATTATATCGCTCAGAGTTTCCCAGATATAGACAAGTCCGAGGGGAATAAGAACGAGCGGCATATCGAGGCAGAACGCAGTCGCGCAGACGGCTCCGCCGAGAAAGAGCGAGCCCGTGTCGCCCATAAAAATCTTCGCGGGGTAGAAATTGAAAATGAGGAAGCCGACAAGGCCGCCCGCAAGCGCGGCGCCGAACATTCCGACCGAGCTGAAGCCCCACGCCGCCGCGAGCGCGGCATAGCAGAGCGCCACCGGAAGCGTAACTCCCGCGGCAAGGCCGTCGATTCCGTCGGTGATGTTGACGGCGTTGACCGTTCCGACGATGACAAACAGCGCAAAAACAAGATAGAGCCAGTCGGGCATTATAAAGCTCACGTCAAAAAACGGGATGTAGAGATTTGAGCTGAGATGCCCCTGAATACGCAGGAGCATTATAAGCAGTATCGCGGCGGCGATCTGAAGCGCAAGCTTCTGAATTGTCGTCAGGCCGAGATTCTGCTTCTTTTTGAGCTTTTCATAGTCATCGAGAAAGCCTATGGCGGCGTAAATGAGCGAGAATCCGAAGATTATGAAAAATCTCCAGTCGCCCTCGAGGGCATCGCCGATGCCGCCGGCTATGAGTATAAAGGCTATGCCGGTGATGAACATTATGCCGCCCATGGTCGGCGTGCCAGCCTTGGAGTTATGCCATGTGGGGCCGTCCTCGCGGATGTACTGCCCCATTTTCTTCTTTCTGAGATACGGAACGAGGAAGCTGCCGGTGACGGTTGCCGCCAGCATAGCGCCCACGAACGCCCAAACAAGCTTCAGGATCATTTGTTCTCTCCCTCCAGGATGTCGCGGACGACCTCCCTCTCATCAAAATGGTGCTTCTCCTTGCCGATTATCTGATAGTCCTCATGACCTTTTCCGGCAAGGATAACGATATCGTTCGCCTGCGCGAGCTTCAGCGCGGCGGCGATCGCCTCGCGGCGGTTTTCGATGACCTTAACAGGCGTTTTTGAGCCCTTCATGCCCTCGAGGATAGCGTTTATTATGCTCATCGGCTCCTCTGTGCGCGGGTTATCGCTTGTTACCACGACGAGATCGGCAAGCTTAGCAGCTATCGCACCCATTATCGGTCTCTTCGCGGCGTCTCTGTCTCCGCCGCAGCCGAAGAGCAGTATCACTCTGCCCTTAGCGTAGCCGCGAACGGTCTTGAGTATGTTCTCAAGCGCGTCCGGCGTGTGGGCATAGTCGATCATAACAGTGTAGTCCGTGTCTGTCGGCACAATCTCCGCTCTGCCGAGAACGCCCTTCGTTGCGGCGAGAGCCTCTATGCACTTATCCTCATCGAGTCCGAGGTTTATCGCAACGCTGAGCGCCGTGAGCGCGTTGTACACGCTGAAAAGTCCCGGGATGCCGAGCTTTACCTTCTGAATACCCATATCGGTAAGGCAGGCAAAGGCGATTCCGTCGTTATTGAGGCGGATATCCTTCGCGGTGAGCGAGGCGTCGTTGCGAACAGCCGAGAAGGTGTAGACCGGGCACTCAGCTGCGGAGATCATAAGCTCTGAGTACTCGTCGTCGAGATTAATGACAGCCTTGTCGCAGATTTTGAAAAGCTTTGTCTTCGCCTCGGCATAGGCGTCCATAGTCTTGTGGAAATCGAGGTGATCCTCCGTAAGATTTGTAAACGCGCCGACGGAGAAGCGTATGCCGTTCACTCTGCCGAGATACAGCGCGTGGCTCGAAACCTCCATGACGCACCATTTGCACCCGGCGTCGACCATTCTTCTGAGGAGCTGCATAAGCTCGATGGAGTCCGGGGTAGTGCGCTCAGCCGGCTCCTCCGCATCGCCGACGATGTTGCGATTTGTTCCGATAAGTCCCACCCTGTCGCCGGTCGCGCCGATAATCATATTGCGGATGAGATTTGTTGTCGTCGTCTTACCGTTAGTACCGGTGACGCCGATCATTCTGAGAGAGCGCTGGGGATTTCCGTAGAAATTCGCGGCAATCAGTCCCTCGCATGCGCGGGAGTCGCTGACGATTACGTATGGTACGTTTTCCTCCGGCTTTTCCTCGCAGATGACGAGAGCGGCTCCGTTTTTCACAGCGGCCGGGATAAATTTATGCCCGTCTGACTCGTAGCCTCTGACAGCGACGAAGGCAAACCCCTCCTGCACCTTACGGGAGTCGTTGGTGATTCCGCTTATTTCGAGCGCGTCCGGAGTTTCAGCGCCGGCAATCTCTATCCCGCAGAGAAGTTCTTTAATATTCATTACGCCGCACGTCCTTTCGTACATTAATACATACCAAGCTCGGTGTTATCAACAAGCGTTACGTTTATAACGCTGCCGTAGGGCACAAGCGTTCCCGCCGGCACCGACTGCTTGGAAACCTTTATCTTGTCATTTGTCGGAAGCGCGCCCGCGCTGTCCATGAAGAGGCCCGCGTTGTTGAGTATTCGCATAGCCGCGGCGCTCGAGAGATTAGTAAGATCCGGCACCGCAACCTCGGAGTCAACGTGCGCCTCCTCGGTAAAGAGGATGACCTTCGTTCCGACTGCGACCTCGCTGCCCGCCGCGGGGAGCTGATCGACTATTGTATTGCCCTCGCCCATTATCGTAAAGGAAAGGCCTCTTTCCGCAAGCTTCGATCTCGCGGTTCTCATATCGTCGCCGACGACCTTCGGAGTCCTGACGTCGATGTACTCCTCCTCGCCGTTCTGATAGTCAGCCTCGATGCCGAGGTACGGGAGTATCTCGCTCATTATCTTGCCGACTACCGGCGCAGCCATAACGCCGCCGGAGGTGTAGATACCGCTCTCGGACTGCGGCGCGGGGTTATCGAGCACTACGAGCACTGCGATCTCGGGGTCTGTGCAGGGCGCTACTCCGCAGAAGGAAACCATATATACTTTCTCGTTCGTTTCAGCCTGAATAACAGTCTTAGTAGTTGTTCCGGTCTTGCCGCCGACATGGTAGCCGGGAACGTAGGCGTTCTTTCCGGTGCCCTCGGGCTCGCCGACAACCGCCTCAAGTATCTCTCTGACGGTCTTGGAGGTTTCTTCACTGATGACCTGTCGGACTACTGTCGACTCCTTGTGATAAACCACCTCGCCGTCCTCAGCAACTATATCGCTGACAACATACGGCTCCATGAGGTATCCGCCGTTTACGCTCGCAGCAACGGCGTTGATCATCTGAATCGGCGTTACCGTAAAGGTCTGTCCGAAGGAAGCCGCCGCAAGCGAGGATTTATCGTAGGGCTTTGTGAAGCTGTCGCGCGACCACCACGCGCCCTTTGACGTCTCGCCGGATATGTCGATTCCGGTCTTGTTCCATAGTCCGAATGCCTCAATGTAATCGTAAAACCTCGAAGCGCCGATTTTGAAGCCGATGTTTACAAAGGCGACGTTGCAGCTGTGCTGAGCCGCCTGCTTCAGATTCTGATCGCCGTGACCTGCGTGCTTCCAGCAGTTTAGGTCGGTCTTACGGCCCGGCACCTGATCCGCGGTGAGCTTTCCGCCGCAGTAGAAGTTGTCGCTCTCGCTGATAACTCCCTCCTCAAGTCCGACCGCCATGGTGATTATCTTGAAAACAGAGCCCGGCTCGTAGGTATCGGAAACGGCTCTGTTTCTCCACTGCTCGAGCTGAAGCGTTGCAAGCTCACTTCTGCGCTCAGCCTCGTCCGGAATGAGGCCCAGCGCCTCGCGCATCTCATCGGAGATATCCCACGGGGAGTTGAGGTCATACTCATTCGCGTTCGCAAGCGCAAGGATCTCTCCGGACTTGACGTTTTCCACAATGACCATGCCGCCGTCGCGGATGTAGTTTTCCTTTATTGCCTCGCGCAGATACTTCTCCGCGATTCCCTGAACGGTGACGTCGATTGTAGAGTATATCGTCGCGCCGTCGATTGCGTCGTTGTAGTTTTCATAGCTGCCGTAGAGCATCTCAACGCCGTTGGAGGACTGCATACGCACTACCGTGCCGTCGGTGCCCTCAAGGTACTTATCGTAGTAGTTTTCAAGTCCCTCAAGGCCGTAGTTCTCGCTTCCGACGAAGCCGACGATATGGCAGGCAAGCGAGCCGTAAGGGTAAAAGCGCTTGGAATCGTTCTCTATATGGACTCCCTTGAGTCCATTCTGCTCCTTGCCTTCGGCGTCGTGGCTCGGTCCCTCCTTGATGAACTCGCGGACGAGGTCGGCTTCATCGGAGCTGATTTTCGTTGCAACGGTCTTGTACCAGCTCTTGGTGTCGCGGCTCTTTTCAATGACGTCGGTGTAGCTTATGCCGAGAATACGGCTGAGCTCAGAGGCGATGTAATCCGCGCTCTCGCCGTATTTGTTTATCTCGTAGGGTGATATAAAGACGTTGTATGCGCTCGCAGAAACGGCAAGGGCGTTGCCGTTTCTGTCATAGATGCCGCCGCGGTTTGCAGTTACCGTCGTTTCGCGCGTCTGCTGGGAAATCGCCCTTTCCTCCCAGTATTCGTGCTGATAGAGCATAATATATCCAAGTCTCCCGGCAAGGATAATAAATGCAACTATGCCGCACACTGCTAAAAGAATCAGTGTGCGGCGGAGCATAGTCTTATTCGGTCTGTCGACCGTTATTTTTTTCTTTTCAGTACCGGTATTCGCCATTTGCAGGACCTCAATGTTTTTTACTTAATGTTATGGCTTTCTTATCTGAAATATTCGGCGAGCTCGGATACGAATTCTCTCGCCGCGCGGATTATTCCGAAGCCCTCGGAATCATCGGCGTTCAGAACCTCAGCCTTATTATCGTGCTCCATCTTAAGAACGTGGGTGTTGCGGTCGGTGAGCTTTGTCATGCCGAGCGTACCGGTTGCGTACTCGGCTACGCGGTTGACGTTGAATGTCGTTTCATACTCGACAGAGAGCTTTGTCTGCTCGGTTTCGAGAAGCGCTATTTCCTTCTTGAGATTTGTGATCTCGGTGCTGACCTCAGTGAGGCGGACGTAGCTCAGAAGCATGAACACGAGAACAACAGCCGCCACAACATATCCGACGACCGCAAACGCGGAAACTGCCTGCGCCTCCTTAGCCCTGCTTATCGCCTCGTTGCGCTCTGCGGCTCTTCTGCGCTCATCTGCGCTCTCTCTTACCTTTCTGTCGCGCTCTGCGGCAGTTTCGGGGATCTCCTGAGGTGCCGCGCTGCCGTAAGCCCCGTACATATCATAGGCGACAGACTCAAAGTATCCGTTTGCATTGATGTTAAGTTTTGTTTCAGTCTGTGCCATAATGCGCTCTTCCCTTACAGTTTTTCAATTACCCTCAGCTTCGCACTGCGCGATCTCGGGTTTATCTCAAGCTCCTCATCGGTGGGAACTATCGGTTTTTTTGTTACTCTTCGCACCGTCTGTCTGAATCCGCAGACGCATACCGGAAATTCCGGCGGGCAGGTGCAGCCGTCCTCGCGGCTTTTTACTGCACTCTTTACGATTTTATCCTCAAGTGAGTGAAAGGTTATCACGCACAATCTTCCGCCGGACTTGAGCCTTTCCATCGCAGTATCGAGCATATCGGCAAGCGCGCCGAGCTCGTCGTTCACCGCGATCCTTATCGCCTGAAATGTTCTCTTTGCCGGGTGCTGCTTTTCTCTCAGCGCCTTTGCAGGCATCGCGCTCTTGATTATGTCCACAAGCTCCAGAGTCGTATTCACCGGCCTTGCGCGGACTATCCTCTCGGCAATCGAGCGCCAGTAGCGCTCCTCGCCGTAGTCACGGATTATTCTCCCGAGCTCAGCTTCGCTCCACTCGTTTACAACGTTCCAAGCCGAGAGCGCCTCATCTCTGTCCATCCTCATATCAAGCGGCGCGTCAGCCATATAGCTGAAGCCGCGCTTGCCGTCATCGAGCTGCGGACTTGAAACACCGAGGTCGAAGAGCATTCCGTCGACCTTATCGATTGAAAGCGAATCAAGCACTGCGCCGATATCGCGGAAATTAGCCTTTACAAGCTTAACCTTATCGCCGAAGGGTGCGAGCCTCTCGCCCGCTTCGCGGATCGCCGTTTCATCGCGGTCAATGGCGATGAGCCTGCCTGTCTGCAGCTTCTCGGCAATCCTTTCCGAATGGCCGCCCCGCCCGAGCGTTCCATCCACATAAATCCCGTCGGACTTTATTTCAAGATTGGAAATACATTCGTTCAAAAGAACCGGTATGTGCTTTTCCATCAGAAATCAAGCTCCGTAAAGACCTCCGCGATATTTTCCGGCGTAGTCTCGATCGCATCGATCTCGTTCCATGCATCCTCGTTCCAGAATTCCGCGCACTCGCCGGCGCCGACGACGGCGACATTCTTTTCAAGGTTTGCGAAATCTCTGAGGGCCTGAGGAAGAAGTATTCTGCCCTGTGTGTCAAGCTCGCACTTTGCCGCGTGGGAGAAAAGCGGGCGCATCTTGATCTGCTTCGAGCGCGGCATCTCCTTGATCTTATCGGTAAAGCGCGACCAGCTCTCCTCAGAATACGCCGAGAGGCATTTTTCCATTGAGAGCGTTACGTAGAAGGTATCGCCCAGCTCCTCGCGGAGCTTTGCGGGTATGAAAAGACGACCCTTCGCGTCGATATTATGTCTGTAAACGCCGGTCATCTCTCCACCTCCTCGTAAAATCGTGGGATTTTGGTGCACTTCGCACCACTTCTCACCACCGTGTACCACTATTATAAGGTCACAGCACCGAAAAAGCAAGCATAAATTTAGGAAAAAAAGAGGTTTTTTTCAGCATTTTTCTGGTGTTCTGTCGCATTACTACATATTGTGGTTGGTGCGTATTTAAAACACAAGAGAGCCCTTTTCCAAGTCGGAAAAGGGCTCTCTGATAATTATTTAATTAGCTTATTCTTCCGGAACTATACCGCTCATAGGATTAGTATTGAGATTGGAAACGCTCCTGAAACGCGCTCTCGCCTGTCTGACCTCATTGAGCGCCTCATTGATTGCCTCCTCGGTGCGCTGGAGGGTATCGTCTGCGTACTGATTGGCGACGTTGCGAAGCTCTGCGGCTCGGCTGTCGGCGGCGTCGGTGACCTGCTTTGCGCGCTCATTGGCGGCGCGGACGATCTCCTGCTCCTCTACCATGTGGCGCGCGCGCTCCTCAGCAACCTTCTTCATGCTCTCAGCCTCGCGCTTGGCGTTGCCGATGAACTCGCTTCTCGCGCTGACAAGCCTTCTTGCCTCGCTGAGCTCAGTCGGAAGCTTGGCCTTTATTTCCTCCAGGAGATCAAGCGCCTTATCGCGCTCGATAACGCAGCGCTCCGCGCCGAGAGGAAGTCCCCAGGCATCCTGGATCATATTGTAGAGCATATCGATGAGCTCCTGCACTCCGGTGGTGTTCTCTTCCATTTTTGTATGACCATTCCTTTCGCAAATTCTGAAGGCACAAAACAGCCATAAAAGGAATGGCTATAAAGCGCCATGTTTTTCGGTTGCCGCTCTGCGGCGAGAAAAACGGCTTTGATTTCAATAAGGTTGAAGCTTGTTTCAGCCTTATCCTTTCCTGAAAACAGTAAGTTTTATCTTTCCGTATTTATACTCGCGCTTGGAGTAGCCCTCGCGCTCAGGGTCGGGCAGGGACTTATCCTTCCGGCTCTCACAGACCATTATACCATTTTCGCGCAAAATGTCAAACATAACGGCGCTTTTTATGGCATTTTCCAGCAGATCCGTATCATACGGCGGGTCGAGAAAGACTATATCGAATTTTTCTCCGCTCTTAAGATAGCTCATGGCGTCGGTATTCGTAAATTTCGCCCTCGCGCCAAGCTCGCAGGACTCGACGTTTTCGCGGCAGAGCTTGAGGCTCTCGCGGCTTGAGTCGATGAAAACGCACTCCTCCGCTCCGCGGCTAAGCGCCTCGATGCCGAGCTGACCCGTACCGGCGAAGAGGTCGAGCACTCTCGCTCCCTCGACCTGAAACTGGATTATATTGAAGATCGACTCCTTGACCATATCGGTCGTGGGGCGGATACGCATATCGGCGGGCTCCTTAAGCTTTCTGCCGCGTGCCGTACCTGTAATGACTCTCAACTGTTCTCATCCTCCACTTTTGCATTATTTTCGCTGTGAAAATACTTGTAAACCTCCACCGCGGCGTTTCGCGGCACCACTCTCATAAGCTCGTCCACGCTTGCCTCGCTCATCGCCTTCATGCTTCCGAAGTACTTGTAGAGATCGTTTTTGCGTTTCTCACCGACATTCGGTATCGCGTCGAGCTTCGATTTTTTAACGCTCTTTCTGTGGCTGAGCCTGTGGAAGGTGATCGCATAGCGGTGCACCTCCTCCTGTATCGCGCCGACAAAGGCGAACACCGCCGGAAAAGCCTCCATGCTTATCTCCTCGCCTGCGGCGGTAATGAGTGCGCGCGTTCGGTGGCGGTCATCCTTGACCATTCCGAAGGTCGGAACAAAGACTCCCACCTTCTTCTGCGCGTCAAGGGCGCACTGCGCGTGGGCCGCGCCGCCGTCTATGAGGAAGAGATCGGGCAGAGGCGAGAACTTCTCGTCGCCGTCCTTATAGTGCTGCAATCTCCGCTCCACCACCTCGCGCATCGAGGCGTAGTCGTCCGGAGTGCCATTCTCGAGGGTCTTTATCTTAAACTTTCTGTATGCGTTTCTGAGGGGCTTGCCGTCCTTGAAAACCACCATTCCGGCGACGATGTCGTCTGCGCCGGTGTTCGATATATCGAAGGACTCGATGCGGCTCGGCGGAGAGTCAAGTCCGAGGGAGTCCATAAGCCACTGCGATGTCTTTGAAATTCGCTCGGCCTTTGTAGTGGCGCGGCGCACCTCCTCCTCGGCGTTTCTGAGGGCGGCCTCGCGGTAATCGCGGCGCACTCCGCGCTGCGGTAAGAGAACCGTGATGCTTCGCCCCGCCTTCTCCGTGAGATAGCCCGCGATCTCGTCCATATCGCCGGTATCCTCAGTCAGCACTATCTCGCCCGGTATCTCGTCCGAGGTCATATAATACTGCCGCACAAGGCTCGAGAGCGCCTCTGCGGTGTCCTCGACCGGCTCGTCGAGCAGCTCCATATCCTTGCCGAGAAGCTGACCGCGAACATAGTGCAGAACGACAAAGCAGCTCTTTGCCTCGCCGCGGTAAAAGCCGGCGGCGTCGGTGTCAGAAGTGCCCTTCATAAGGACGTGCTGCTTTTCCTCCAGATTTCGTATGGCATTTATTCTGTCCCGGAGCTCAGCCGCCTCCTCAAAGCGGAGGTTTTCGGCGGCCTCGAACATATCCTTTTCCATTGAATCCACAAGGTCGCGGGTCTTGCCCTTGAGTATCATCACGGCCTTGTCAATCTCGCGCCGGTACTGCGACTGCGGCACAGAGGGCAGGCAGTAGCCGTCGCAGGTGCCCATGTGGTAGTTGAGGCAGGGACGCTCCTTTCCGATATCTCGCGGGAAAACGCGCGAGCAGTCCGGCAGCTTCAGTGCCTTTCGCATGGCGTCTATCGCGGCAAAGGTGCTGCCCCGAGAGCCGAACGGTCCGAAGTACTCCGCGCCGTCATTTTCGCGCCTGTTTGTTACGGAAAAGCGCGGGTATTCGCTCTTGAGGTCGAGGCGGACGAAGGGGTAGCCCTTATCGTCCTTTAGAAGTATGTTATAGTGCGGCTTGTGGAACTTTATAAGCGAGTTTTCGAGGAGCAGCGCCTCCATCTCGCTTGTCGCTACGATTATCGAAAAATCGCATACCTTTGCGACCATCGCCTCGGTCTTTGCGTTGTGAGTGCCGTGGAAGTAGCTCGAAACGCGGTTTTTGAGGAGCTTCGACTTTCCGACGTAGATTACCTCGTTATCCTTGTCGCGCATGATATATACACCCGGCTTCATAGGCAGGGCGTTCGCCTTTTCCCTGAGGGCGGTGATGTCCATAAGCTCCTCCTTCCTTATCAATAGTTTAAACCCTCTGTTTCAGATTATGAAACAGAGGGTCATTTTCTTATGTTTGTGGTATTGATTACTCAGCGAAATCATGGCTGATGAGCTCGCAGAGAGTTTCAACCGCACTTTCCTCATCCTCGCCGTCAGCAACGATGGTGATATTAGTGCCCTTTATGATACCGAGGGAGAGAACACCAAGAAGGCTCTTGGCGTTTACCTTGCGCTCATCCTTCTGAATCCAGACACTGCACTTAAACTCGTTAGCCTTCTGCGTGAAGAAGGTCGCCGGTCTCGCACGGAGACCAACCTGATTCATAACAACGACTTCTTTAGAAAACATCGGCGTTTATCCTCCTCATTAAAGACGGAAATGGTTATCCGTTAAGATTATACCAAAGTTGGATTATTTCTTCAATATTGAATAGTGAACATAATTTCGGCGATTTGTGACAGATTTTTCGTCAAGTTGCTCATTTCAGAGTCACTATCGTCACGCCGTTTTCGCCCTCGCCGTAGACTCCGAGGCGGAAGCTCTTGACCTGCGGATTGCGCTTCAGCATATTCTGAACGGCGGCGCGAAGGGCTCCGGTGCCCTTGCCGTGGATAACGCGCACCTCCTCGATATGGCGCATCTGCGCCGTGTCGATAAAGCGCTCTACGGCTATCACCGCCTCGTCGGTCATCATTCCGCGGAGGTCTATCTCGCTTCTGCCGCTTTCCACGCTCATCGGGGTCACGACCTTGCCGGGCTTTTTCGGTATCTTCACCTTTTCACCCTCGAGCACTCTGACCTCATCCTGCTTGGCGTTTACCTTAAGAATACCCGCCTGCAAAACGAGAGTGCCGTCCTTGTTTACCTCTATGACCTCGGCTCTTGTGCCGATGGAGACAATTTCAACAGTGTCGCCCCTTTGAGCCGGTCTGGAGCTCTTCGGCTTTGCCTCCTCGCGCTCGCCTATGCGCTCGTCGGCTTCATTCAGTGATCGGCGAATCTCGCTCTTGGCGTCATTGAGCCTCTGCCAGTCCGTATCGGAGGCGACGGATTTTCTGAGCTTTTCGATATCGCGGAAGGCGGCGTCGGCAGAGTCGCGGGCGTCGGAGATTATCTTCTCAGCCTCGCGCTTTGCGGTTTTCGTTATCTTCTCGCGCTCAGCCTCGAGCTCGCGGCGCAGCTTCTCGGAGGCGGCGGAGTCGGCCTTTATCCTCTGTGCCTCGCGCGCTATCTCAGCGCGGTAGTCCTCAGCCTCCACCCTCGCCTTTTCGAGATTTGCGAGCGCCTCCTGAAAGTCCTTATCTCCGGAGTCCATTCTCGAGAGCGCGTCAGTTATTATCTCACTCGGTATGCCGAGCTTTTCGCTTATGGCAAAGGCGTTGGACTTGCCCGGTACGCCGAGCAGCAGGCGATAGGTCGGCTTGAGGGTCGCAACGTCGAACTCACAGCTCGCGTTCATGACCCCCGCAGTAGTCATAGCGTAGATTTTCAGCTCTGCGTAGTGCGTGGTGGCGGCGATATGCGTTCCGAAACGGCGCGCGTACTCGATTATGCTGACAGCCAGCGCCGCGCCCTCAGCGGGGTCTGTACCGGCGCCCAGCTCGTCAAAGAGGACGAGGGTCGTATCGTCGCACTCCTCCAATATGCCGACGATGTTCACCATATGGCTTGAGAAGGTCGAGAGCGACTGCTCTATAGACTGCTCGTCGCCTATATCCGCAAGTATCTTGCTGAACAGCGGCACGACTGAGCCGAAGGCGGCGGGGATGTGCAGCCCGCACTCCGCCATAAGGCACATAAGCCCGATGGTCTTGAGCGACACCGTCTTGCCGCCGGTGTTCGGGCCGGTAATGACGAGTGTATCATACGCGCCGCCGAGGGCGACGTCTATCGGCACAGCCCTCTTCCGGTCAAGCAGCGGATGGCGCGCCTTTATGAGATTTATTTCGCCCTTCTCGCTTATCTCAGGTCTGTCGCACTCGAGCTTGTAGCTGAGCTTCGCCTTTGCAAAGACGAGGTCGAGCTCTATAAGGACGTTGTAGTTTCGCAGTATATCCTCGGAGAAGTCGCTCGCCTCGGCGCTCATCTCCATAAGAATGCGGTCTATCTCCCGCTCCTCCTTGCTGAGGAGCTCGCGTATCTCGTTGTTCGCCTTGACGGCGCTCATCGGCTCAATGAAAAGCGTCGCGCCGGAGGCTGACACATCGTGCGTAAGACCCGGGACGGATGCCTTGTGCTCCGCCTTGACCGGCACTACATATCGCCCGTTCTTGACGGTGATTATCGGCTCCTGCAGCACCTTCTGATAAGATGGCGAGGTTATTATCTTCTGGAGCGCCTGACGCACCTTATCGCCCGCCACGCGCATCTGGCGGCGTATATCCGACAGCGCCGGGGATGCGGAATCGGCAAGCTCGTTTTCCCCGATTATGGAGTTCGTTATCTTCTCCTCGAGGTACTTATTCGCCCTCAGTGCGCTGAACAGCGCCCCGACGGAGCCTCCGCCGCCCTCATCGCCGGAGGCGTAGGCAAGAGCCTCCCTGGCGCTTCTCAGCACCGAAGCGATACGCATCAGCTCGGTCGTATTGAGCATACCGCCCGCGTTCGCGCGCTTTAAGGCGTCCTGCACGTCCTGCACGCCGGAGAAGGACGGCGAGCCGTATATGACCATCATTCTCTTCGCATCGTCGGTCTCAAGGAGTCTGCGCTCCACCTCGTATTTATCGTCCGACGGGCTGAGCGCGAGGCACGCCTCCTTAGCGCCCTGCGAGACGGCGCAGTCAGAGAGCATACCGAGCACCCTCGGCAATTCCAGTATATTCTGCGACTTTTCATAGAGTGTCATGGCACTCACCTCTTTTCGATTTCCTATTATAATATATTCTTGCACATTTGGCAATAATTGTGATAAAATACCCGCCGTGAGGTGAAATATAATGCCGTTTACTCAGGCTTCTCTGGATTTTTTGATGGAAAACAGACTCAACGACTCCCGCGAATGGTTCAAGGCTCACCGCGCCGACTTCGACCGCCTTGTGCTCGACCCGATGGCGGAGCTATTTGGCGCCCTCGTGCCGGATATGCTCGAAATAGACCCCGAGTTCATGTGCATACCGAAGATGGGCAAGAGCCTCTCGCGGCTCTGGCGCGACACGCGCTTTACGCAGGACACCGGAGTATTCCGCGAGAATATGTGGTTTATGTTCCAGCGCGAGAAGTACCACGGCTGGCCGGGGTATTGGTTTGAGATATCCCCGATGGGCTGTAATTGGGGGCTCGGGTGGTATTATACCCCGCCGGAAACGATGAAAAACATCCGGCAGCGCGTCATCGGGGACGATAAGCTGTGGAAGAAGGCTGACAGCGCCTATCGAAGGCAGAGCGCGTTCACGATGCAGGGCGAGCGCTACAAGCGCAGTCCATACGCCGACTACCCCGAAAAAAAGCGTCTCTGGCTCGATCAGAAGCACATCGCGCTAACTTCCCCGACGGAGTTTGACATCATGTTCTCGGACTCTCTCGAGGAGAGACTGCGCGAGGACTTTAAGTCCACAGCGGATATTTACAGATTTCTCGTTGAGAACTCCGTGAGAGTAGAGTGGTAGCCGCAGCGTGAAGAAAATGTGCCGGTGGCACATTTTTAGCGTAGGCCGCAGCGGCTGCGCCGCGAGGAGGGAAGTCACGGCGCTGCAAAGATAGTAATACGTAATTCCCTCAAGCTCCTTCATAAGGGGCGCATAGAGCTTCAAATCTCCGGCAAGCTGCTATGTGTTCAGCAAAAAACGCACCCGCCCCGGGTGCGTTTTTTATTATCCGGTGCCGGTTATTTCGCCGCGCCAGCCGGTATCGGTTTTCTTGACGTAGCCCACGCGGTGCATCACGAGCGTGCCCTCAGGCGGCTCCTCAACGAGCGGCTCTCTGCCACTTGCAACGTAGTTTTCATAGGTTCCTGCGTCGTCTGGATTGAGGTGGCTCAGCGCTCTCTCGCCATCCGGAACATAGAATATCTCCGCGATGAATTGATATACGTCGTTATCTAAGCTGTTTACCTCAGTGATACGCACGGTCACGCCGTCCTTAAGCTTGAACATGCTGCCCTCCGAGAGAAACTCTCTGTCGGCATACGCGTTCGTAACCACCGCCCGCGCCGCAGTCGATGGGTCAGTTATAAAGCTTGAAACATAGTCGACGACCGGGATTGTCGCAAGCTCACAATAGTCGAGCCATTGTCTTGCGAGGTCATAGGGCGACCACTCGTATTTATTCTCCTCCGCCTCATATAATCCACCGTCTATTCTGACCTTCCACTCGTCAGACTTATAGAATATGAGCTTCGTACCGTCCGAAAGCTCTATAAGCACGTCCTGCGGGTCGGTTTTGGGCGTGGCTGATGAGGTTTCGTATGTGTGAGCTGCGATTTGCCCCGCAAAGCCTCCAGCGGTCGGGACACTGTCGGCAAAATAAGCGGTTTTGTCGAGGTTAAACCGAATCTTCGCGCCGGACTGATTATCGGCAAGCCCTGCGATTGCTCTTCTGCCGCTCTCAATAAGAGAGAACACGTAATCTCCCGCCGGCGCTGTGTTGCCGTTCCACGCCGCAAGCTCTACGGTCTGCACATTGTTACCGTCCGAAAGGCGCACGATATTCGTACCCTGCCAGAAATCGAGCCTCGAGCCGCTGACCTTTACCGTTACCGGCTCGGTATCAGGCGCCACCGCGCTGCCGACGACGTAATAATAGCGCTTTATAATGTTGAGAGCGCTGTAAAAGCCCGGTATTTCGCCCGCCTTGCCGACGCTCTTTCCGCCGTACTCCACCTCCGGCTCGCCGAAATTGCCGTACGCCGCCCGCGCAAGGTTAATATCGACGAGGGTATTAGTCTGCTTCACCGGAATTATACCGGGGTGTTCTTTAAGGAACTCTGTAATTCCCTCCCTCCAGAACCACTCCTGAATCTCCTCGAACTCGGCTAAATCGCCCCTCTCGAATGTCACATCCGTCGGCTGGCGGAGAGCGTACCACGCGCTGCCGCTCCAGCCGAAAAGCGTAACGCCGGACATATCGCCCGCCACGCTCGCGCGGTACTCCTCCTCAGAATAGACGGTGAAGGAGGCAAGCCACCCCGTAAGCCCAGAGTCTGCTCCGGAGGATGTCACACTCCACTCCCAGGTAGGCTTATAGTAGAAATCAGAGCCTATTACCATTACCGAGTTGCGGTACTTTTCGGGAAGCTCCAACGTCGTGGGAGCGCGGTAGGTCATAACAGCGTCGTAGTCCTTGACAAGCGCGAGGTCAGCATCCGGCACCTCGCAGATAACGAACCAGCTCTGTATTGCGGAATTGTAGCTCTCCGGCGCATTCGTCTGACAGACACTCAGCAAAAAGCTGCCGCCTTCCAAAGCTATGGACTCCACATCGTAGCGGAAGTCGATGCTGCCCGCGTCGAAGCACACTGTTATGAGGCTGTTTTCGGCAAAAAACGCCTCGTTGTACTTTGAAAGCGCCTCGCTGACGCCCTCAGTAAAGCCGTACTTTTCCACGTTGTTATCAAGCTGCTCTTTTGTGTCAAATCTCCTTATCGGCAGGTGCCTGACGGAGCTGATTGCAAGCTTATCGGAATTGAACGCGAGCCACTTGCCCGCGCTGTCGACGTACCCGCCCCTGACGATACGGGTGGAATAACTCTTTTCAACAAGGCTGTACCGCTTCGCGTCATCCTTCGCCCGCTGAATGCCCATGTAGTTTTCATAAACCCTCCGGCTAACCTCGCCGTTGTCCTCGAGGTAGTATTTGCCGCCCTCCTGCCACGCCTTGGATTTGAGCGCGCAGCCGGTTTCATTGAAGATCGCGCGGTTTGCCGAGCCTTCGGTGAGCAGTATCGTGCCGTCGGATTTGATGGCGGAGATATAGTTTAGCGCCGCGCAGTAGTATTCCCCGCCGTATTCGTAAAGCACCGCATATGAGCTCGAAGTTGAGCCTCTGCGCTGGCTCGAAAGATACAGAACGCACTCATCGTCGCCGTCGCGGTCGAGGTCAACGAGGGCGTAGCCCGAGGGCGCATAGTCGCCGATAGAAGCCTCTTTTCCGGTATCGGCGGCAATAAAGCTCTTCGTGCCGTCGAGGATCGCCTTATACGCCCATCCGAGGAACCGTTCCGGCTCTGCGTCGAGTCTGAAAATGCTCCCGTCGCGGAAGAAGCCGCCCCAGACGTATTCCGGGCTCTCGTCAGCGTTAAACCTAAGTCCCTCGTCCGTTATGGTGAAGATATACCCGCCGACGTCAAGTCTGTCGCCGTCTACGGAGTAGTTTCCGATATAGATATAGCTTGAAATCGGCGAGAATATGAGCTGCGCCGTGCCGTCAGAGTTTATAGTGAGCGCGGAGTCGTTGTATTTATATGTGCCGCAGGCAAGCGCCGCCCCGCCCGAGGTCACGCTCCGCAGGTACGCGGCAAAGAGGCTGTCCTCGACCACATAGCGCTCGTTATTGAATATGACCTCCACCATATCCCGCTCGGCGGAGTAGCCGTTAAAGTAGACATATTCGTAATGCGAATATTTAGTAAGACCGCTGAGCTTCACGCTTATCTGATAGCCCGGAGTAAAGCCCGCGTACTCGCCGCTCTTAACGAGCCGCTTTATGCCGTTTGCTCTCTCGATGAGCACATTTATCTGCGCCTTGCTCAGCTCAAAATCGCCCTCGCGCACAAACTGATTGAACGCCCTCGCGCTCGAGGCAGTCCATTTTGTGAGCTTGAACACGCCGTTGCCGTCCTTAGGATTGCCGATGAAGTAATCATACGCCGCGTTGAAGTTCTCAAGCTTCATATCGCCTACGAAGCTGTCCCCGTTCATCGCCTCAGCTTGGATTGATGCCGGGTACTTCGCCCTGATGTCCTCGGCGTAGTAGCTTCCGTCGCGCGGCACCCAGTATTCAAGCACCGGATAGGTGCCGCTCTCGCTGTTATCCGACGTGTCGAACGTGACCGCAACCGGTACACTCGAGCCGTAGAGCGTGATCACCTCGCCGTCCTCATAGCTGAAGCCCTCGCTCAGTACCCAGGCGTAGACCGTGGTTTTGCCTCGCTGACTGTCGATTTTGAAAACCTTAGACGAATAGGTGAAGAACTCCCCGCGCTCTTTGTCATCGTTATGCTCCGCCACCGCCATATCCATCGAAACACCGAGCTTGCCCTCCAGCTTTTTGGAGGGGTTAGTCATGAAGCACACGGCGATGACTATGCTCACCACCACGGCGGCGATTATTATCCAGAACGCGGGCTTTTTGTAGCTCAGCGCCGCCTTAACGCGCTCCTTGACCCCCACCTCACCGAAAGCGAGCGGACACGCCGCGATAACTCTGCGGTTCAGTGAGCAATCTAAGAGCGCCTGAGAGTACGCCGCGACGGACTCTCTGTCCATATCGCGTATGACCCGCTCGTCGCAGGCAAGCTCTATATCGCGGCAGAGGAGAATGTACGCGACCCAGCAGAGAGGATTGAACCAGTAAAAGCTCAGAATCGCGTAGCCTAACGGCTTCCACCAGTGGTCATGACGGGCTAAATGCGCCCGCTCGTGCGCCAGGACCTGCTCCACGGTGTTCATAGGCAGCTTCGACGGCAGGTAGATTATGGGGTTGAATATGCCCAGAATGAACGGGCTTTTAATATCGTCGCATACTCTCACCCCCTCGCCCGCGGGTATCGACGCAGCAACGGTTTTTCGCACTCTCAAATAACTTATTATCGCATAGGCAAGCATCGCCGCTATGCCTATTAGCCATATGATCGAAGCAATCGGTACCCATAACTGTAAGGGATTCATGCTCGCCTCCGGAGTAGGCGCAAGCGATGATTCTGCGATAGCAGGGTTTATAGCCTCGTTTACTATCGGTATGCCGGAGTCTATACGCGGGGATGGCATCATCTCTACGTTCTGCGGCACGGTTTCCACGCTCGGCACTAAACTTGCCTTACTCTCGATGGATATGGGCAGGCACAGCCTTATCGCCACAAGCGCCCATAGCGCGCAGACTATCCATCTCGGTGCGCGCTTCATAAGCGGCCTTGCGATAATAACCGCTAAAATGAGCCAGCTTGCGGTTATCGAGAGATTTACAACGCCTAAAAAGAATTCGCTCATTTTCTTTCACCGCTTCTGAATGCATCGATCATGCGCTGAATTTCGTCCGCCTCCGCTTTTGTGAGCTCCCTGCGGCTTATAAACGCCGCTATGAATGCCGGAAGCGAGCCATCGTAGCTCTCAGAGACGATGTCAAGGGACTTGCGCGAGTAGAACTCCTCCTTTGAAACGAGGCTCGATACGACGCCGTTTTCGTTTTTGAAAAGTCCCTTTTCGCACATCTTGCGCAGGACTGTGTATGTAGTCGGCTTTTTCCAGTTCAGCTCACGCTCGCAGATCTTGACAAGCTCGCCGGAACCCACCGGCTCATTCGCCCAAACAATATCCGCAAAACGCTCCTGCACTGCACCAATCTCAAAATCCGCCATAGTAAGCTCCTCCTTTGGTTTATCCTTGTAAACCAAGTTTATCACGATAAACCACGCTTGTCAATATGATTTTATATAATTCTCTTGACAGGCAAAGATTACTGTGATAATCTTCTAATTAGATTATTGCAATAATCTTTCTGAAAGGAGGTAAAATAATGAGTAACGCTGAAAGGATCGTCGACTCTGAGCTTGAGGTGATGAAGCTTCTGTGGGCATCCGGCGAGCCGATGGGGCTCAGCGAAATTATCGCCGCGCTCACCGAAAAGCTCGACTGGAAGGAGCCGACGGTCAAGACCGTAGTCCGGAATCTGCGCCTGAAGGAGGCCATCAAGCAGGTCGGGCGCGGAAAATACGCCGCAGTTGTGACCGAGCGCGAGTACAACGAGTTCTCCGCAAGGAGCTATGTGGACAGAATATTCGACGGAAGCGCAAAAAAGCTTGTCGCAACCCTCGTTTCCGACGGTCAGCTGACTGAGGACGAGGTAGCCGAGCTTCTCGAGACTCTGCGAGGTGGCAAAAATGGATAAGCTGCTTCTTGTGTCGCTTGAGGGCGCAGTCCTCGCCGGAATCGTCTTTCTCATAAAGGCGCTCGGCGGCAAAAGACTCTCAAAATCTTTTCTCTATTACATATGGCTTCCGGTGCTTCTGCGGCTTCTTATACCCGTCGGCTTTGAGGTCGGCGTGATACCGAATAGCGCGCCGGAAGCAACGCCATATACGGTCATAGAAACCTATGACATACCGGTAATTATAACCGAAGTGCCGGCAGAGGTCGAAGCCGCGCCGGTGGAGAAAAGCTTTGACTGGCATAGTCTGATAGTTCCCGCCTATGCCGCGGTTGCCGCCGGATTTTTCCTCTACCATGTTGCGGCGTATTTCGTATTTTTGAGGAGGCTTAAGCGCGGACTTGAGTATGTGCAGATGAGCGGGCGGCTCAAGGTGTATCTCTCAAAAGCCGCTGAAACTCCGATGCAGGTGGGGGTTCTGCGCCCGATGATAGTTCTGCCGAAGCGGCACTACGAGCGCGAGGAGCTTGACCTCATACTGGCGCACGAAACGGTGCACTGGCGCCGCCGAGACCTCGTTATAAAGTGGCTTATGCTGGCGGTGAGAAGTCTGCACTGGTTCAATCCCGCGGTGTATTTCATCTCCCGCGACCTCGACCGAAGCTGTGAAATGAGCTGTGACGAGGCCGTTTGCCGCTCGCTTGACGAGGTGGGCAGAGTTCGCTACGGCGAGACGCTGATCTATATGGCTTCCGCCGCCCGTCTTCCGGTGCGCGTTCCGGCGGCTACGCTCGTTGAGAACAAAAAAGCGCTCAAAGAGCGCATTATCGCCATCAGAGACTACAAAAAAGTAACTATTCTGGCAGTTTGCGCCATGGCAGTCCTCGCGCTCACGCTCTGCGCCTGCTCTGCGCTTATACCGGGCGAAAAGCAGGATGATGAGAATGATGTCGTGGAGGAGCCGGTCGTGGTAGAACTTGCCGAGGTCACGGACGAGTCCGAGAGCGCCGCCGTCGCCGCGCTCAAGGAGCACCTTTTGATGCGCGCGCACAATGGCACGAACGCCGTAGTTGAGTACGAGGTTCTCGGCTCCCGGGAGGGCGAGGACGGAACGGAATATCTCATCGTCTATATGCTCTCTGAGTATTCCCCCTACTCCGGCGTATATATCTACGGCGACGCAAAGGCGGCGATGGTCACGGGCAGCGGCAGAACGGCGTATATCGAGTTTTTTGACACCCGCGACGAGCTTGCGGATATTCTATCTGATGTCAAGCTTGATGAGAATCACAAAACAGCGGCAGATTACCGCGATGAGCTGAAGGAGCGCGCAAACGCCGACCTCAGCACAGAGAACGCCGAGTGGTACGCGCCGGATAATTACGGCCTTACCAACCCCTCCGAGGATTACAAGCGCATCGGCGAGCTCACCGACGAGCAGGTGCTGGTGATGTACCTCAACTGCTACGATTCTTACGGCACGAAAGCGAGCGACGAGCTCATCCGCAGATGGCTCGAGAATTCGGACAGAATAATCTGGCTTGTCAATGCGCTCGGCTCAAAGCCATATCGCAGCGGAACGGTGTCTGACATGCTGGAATATTTGACTTTCCCCGATCATGATACGATGGTCGCGGCGTCGCTTAAAGAGTATAATCTTTCCTCCGGCAGCTCCTTCAGCTCAGTTGACGAGCTGTATCGGGCGGCACTTTCCGACTCTTCTGCAGTGTTTGAAAGCCTGCACACTCTGGAGGAGAAGTACAAGCGCGCGGCAAATAATCTCCTCGCTTCGCTGATTACCAAAGACTTGGAAGCCCGCCCCTCCGGTGCCTTCGGCGGCGCTCTGTATAACGAGTTTTTGCAGTTTAGCGACGAGGTAGCTGATATGTACCTAACCGTCGCAATCGGCAATATCACAAGCCGCATAACGGCTTCCGTAAAATATGAGGAGGAGTTTCCGGCTGACGGCGTGCGCGTGACATACAATCCCGAAGGTAATCTGCTTACGGTAATAAACAAAGACGGAAGTGTGTTTGCGCGAGAAATAATACTTGATGAAAACCTGTTCATTGCATATAACGGCAAACAGGCGGGAGTTTTCAACCAGGATCATCAGCTCCGTGAGATTACTATCCGCAAGAACGAAACGATCATTCTCACCGCAGAGAGCGATTCTGCTTCCTCAGACGGCGAATTCTCCTGGTCAAGCTCCGATGACAGTATTCTCACAGTCGATGACGGCAAGATAACCGGCGTCGCTAAGGGTCAGGCAGTGCTGACGGTGCGCTCGGGCTATCTCTCCGACTCTATTCTCGTTCGCGTCGCAGAATAATTCAACTATCAGTTTATAAATCCACTACTGTTTTAATATGGATTTTTCATCGCCTCCCATCTATAATCAAGTCAAAGGGAGGCGATGTAAATGAACATCGGAGAAAAGCTCAGAGCGCTCAGAAAATCGAAAAAGCTCACGCAGGAGGCGCTGGCGGAGTTTATGAACGTCTCGCCGCAGGCGGTGTCGAAGTGGGAGACCGGCGCGTCAAGTCCGGAAATTGATATGCTTCCGGCACTCGCGGCGTTCTACGAAACTACGGTGGACGATCTCTTGGACTTCGACCGCCGGCGCATCGACGCCGAGGTTGACGCGATTGTGACCCAGTCCGTGCCGCTGAGAAGCGAGCCGGAAAAGGCGGAGGCGTTTTACCGCGAGGCGCTCAGAAAGTACCCGAATAACGAGGTGCTGTTAAACTGCCTTTTGATGGTGATACCGAACAGCCGGCTGGGTGAGAAGCTGGAGCTTGGCGAGCGGCTTTTAGAGAGCAGTACAGACGACGAGATACGGCTCGACGTGCTGCGGCTTCTGGCGCTCTCATGCCGCGCTTCGGGCGAGCAGAGGATGGCGGAGCACTATCTCTCAAGGCTGCCGGAGCTGTATTTTCTCAAAACCGAGATCGCGGCGGCGATTCTCGAGGGCGAGGCGCAAAAGGGCGAGATCAGAAAGACCGAGGACGTCTGCCTATGGACGCTCTGCGCGATGATCAGGCGGCGCGAAGCGCTGAATGAGGATGGTGCGAGGTTTTCCGAGCTCTTCGAGCGCGTGATAGACCTCTTCCGCGAGGTGCCGGAGTATGCTCCGCTTGCAGAGAGGGTTGGCACGAGCCTGCGCGGCGCCGACGTAAACGAGCTGTATATGTGAAAAGGCTCTCCCGATTTTAGTCGGGAGAGCTTCTTTTATGTTCTTTCCTTGACGAAATTCGAGGATTTCGGGAAGATGAAATTCACGCCCTTCGGAATGAGCTTCATCGTGACCTCCTTCGTGTACATCGCCTCGCCGTCGATATTGACGACGAATTTCTGCGGCGCTGTGACCTTGAGGCGCGTGCCGCCGATGTGCTTTATGAAGTCCGGGTGCTTGTAGTAAAGCCCCGCTGAGTAGTCGCCGAGAAGCGCCGCAAGCTGGATTAGGTTTACCTTTTTGATGATAAGAATCTCAAGCACGCCGTCATCCACAACAGCGGTGCGGGTCGGATTGAAACCGCCGCCGTAATATTTTCCGTTGCAGCAGCACGCGAGGGCAAATTTGCCGCTCATCTCGCCCTCCTCGGTTTCAAACGTAAACTCAGAGTTTATGCCCTTGAGAATATTCATAACGAGGCTCGGGATATATCCGCCCTGAATTTTGCCCCAAACGGGATGTCCCGAATACTTATGCACGTCTGTGCCGATGCGCGCGTCCAAGCCGACGGAGGCTATATCGAGGCACTTGCGCCCGTTTACGTCAATAAGGTCTATCGGAAACACCGCGCCGTCGATAAGCTCGTCGAGTGAGCGGAACAGCTCTGTATCGCCGTCGAAGCTCTTTATAAAATCGTTTCCAGTGCCGCAGGGAAAATGCGTGACAGCGCAGTTAGAGAACCCCGCCGCGCCGTGTGCGCACTCGGAGATAGTTCCGTCGCCTCCGCAGGCATAGACCCTCAGCTCCTCGCCCTTCAGCGCCTCCCGCCTGACCTTCTCAGCCGCGTCCATCGGAGCTGTGGTGTAGTATATCTCATACTCAGCGCCGCGCTGGATCATCTTCTCCTCAATAAGCGCCTTAATACCGGATTTTGCCTCGTCTGAGCCCGCCTTGGGATTTAGAATAAACAGGTGCTTCATCCTTTTCACCCCTTAAAATAATATGCTCCGCATTTTATCATTCCGTTATAGAGCTTTCTGACCTTGTCGGCGCGCCTGCCGTAGTGGTGCTCAAGCTCCTCGTCGCTTGTGATTATAGTCACCGACCAATTTTCGAGCTTCTTCATAGCAAGTCCGAAGCCGTGTACGAGCTTGTGCGCCTCTTTTTCATCGAGCATACGCTCGCCGTAGGGCGGATTTGTTACGATTATTCCGCTCTCTGTCCTGCGTTGGAACCAAGTCGCGTCGGCAACTGAGAAGTCGATGATATCCGCAACGCCCGCTCTCGCGGCGTTCTTGCGGCTGATCTCGATCGCCTCCGGGTCGATATCCGAGGCAAAAATGCGGTACTCGCGCTGAAATTCGCGCGCCCGCGCCTCCTCCCTCGCCTCAGTCCAGACGCGATAATCAATCGCGTGCCAGTTTTCCGCACTGAACGAGCGGTTTATGCCGGGTGCTCGGCGCTTTGCGCTGAGCGCCGCCTCTATCGCTATCGTTCCCGATCCGCAGAACGGGTCGCAGAAGTCCTCTCTGCCGCGGTAGCCCGCCATATCTACAAGCGCGGCGGCGAGCGTTTCGCGCAGCGGCGCCTGCACCTGCGCCGGTCTGTATCCGCGCTTATGTAAACCGACCCCCGAGGTGTCGAGATATAGATAAACCTCGTCCTTCATAATGGAAAACTGCACCTGATACTCCTCGCCGCTCTCAGGAAGCCAAGTAAGGCCGTACTTGCCCCCGAGGCGCGCGCTTATTGCCTTCTTTATGATGCGCTGGCAGTCCGGAACGGAGTGGAGCGCGGAGTTAAGGGAATAGCCTTTTACCGGAAAACGTCCCGTTTTTGGTATAAAAGTCTCCCATTTTGCCGCTTTTGTACCCTCAAAAAGCTCGTCAAAGGTCATCGCCTTGAAGTGGGCAAGCTCGATAAGTATCCTCTCCGAAAAGCGCGAGCATATATTCGCCTTTGCAAGTCCGAGCTCGTCGCCCTCAAATCTGACTCTGCCGTTTTCTGCGGCAACGTTTTTGAAGCCGAGGTGCTTGAGCTCGTTCGCAGTCATTCCCTCGAGGCCGAAAAGCGTCGGCGCGCACAGTTTTAAGAGCATATTATGTCACCCACTTCCTCCGGAGTCGCGGCTATCCAGTCGGCTCCGGCTTCTTCAAGCTCCGGTCTGTCTCCGTAGCCCCAGAGTATGCCGCAGGTGTCGATTTTCGCCATCCTGCCGCCCTCGATATCATATTTTCTGTCGCCTATCATAAGGCACCTTGTCCTGTCGGTCACGCCCGCCTCCGCGAGCGCGTGCTCGATGACGTCTATCTTGTCGCTCAGTCCGAGCTCCGGCCTGCCGCCTGCGGCATAGTCAAAATACTTTGCGATATCGAAGTTATCGAGGATTATCCTCACGAACTTTTCGGGCTTTGACGACGCTGTTAGAAGCGTAACGCCCTCATTTTTCAGCCTCGCAAGCAGCTCGCGCAGTCCGGGGTAAAGCTCGCACTCGTTTATGCCGGTCGAGGAGTAGTACTCGCGATACAGCTTCACGGCTTCCGGTATAAGCTCCGGCTCGAGTCCGAAAACGAACTCAAAGGAATGCTCGATGCTCGGACCGAGAAACTCATTGCATTCCACTCCCTCGGTAAAGCTCTTTCCGAGCTTACTGAAAGCGTAACGAAAGCCGTTCCTCACTCCGGGGTCTGTTTTATTTATTGTGCCGTCCATATCAAAAAGGGCAACTGTGTATCTCATATCTGAATCCTCAAATCTTAGTCATGAAGGAGCCGGCAGTTTTCAGCATCAGCTTCTTCTCCTTATCCCCAAACTGCACTGAGACGAGCGCGTCGCCCGGCATCGGCGTTATCGCGAGAACCGTTCCCTCGCCGAACGCCTTGTGCTTAACTCTGTCGCCGACCTCCAACGCCATAAGAGCTGGCGCCTTCGGAGTCTCGACTGTCTTTTTCGGAGCTTCAACGGGCTTTTTGTACTGCCTGACCTCCGTTTTTCTCGCGCTCCATCCGCCGTAGCCCACACTCTCGTCTGTTCGTCTCTCACGGCGCTGCCAGGAATAAGTACCCTCGTCCGGGGTGCGCTTCTCGCGGCGCTGCCAGGAGTAGGATGGCTCGTCGTCCGGCTCGTCCCACGCTGAATACCGGTGCGAATAAGTATTCTCCGGCTTTTCGATGTGCTCCTCGGGGATCTCGTCAACGAAGCGGGAGATCATATTTGAGCTTGTTTTGCCGAAGATCATGCGCTGCTTCGCCGCGATAAGAAACAGCTTCTCCTTCGCGCGTGTGAGCGCGACGTAGCAAAGTCTCCGCTCCTCCTCCATCTCCTCGCTGTCACCGATGGAGCGGAGCGACGGAAAGATGCCGTCCTCCATACCGACTATGAAAACATACGGAAATTCAAGGCCCTTTGCCGCGTGCATCGTCATCATTATGACGTTGTTATCGCCGCTCTCAACGCTGTCGAGGTCGGTATAGAGCGCGATCTCATCGAGGAAGCCCGCGAGAGTGGGCGTTTCCGCACTCTCCATATACGCGATTATGTTCGATTTCAATTCCTTGAGGTTATCGATTCGCGCGAGCGCCTCGTCATTCGTGCCGAGCGATTCGAGGTAGCCGGATTTGTTAAGCAGCTCGTCATAAAAATCGTCGAGCGGCATTTTCTCCGCGCTCTCGCGCAGCTCATCCATAAGCGCCGCGAATTTAAGAAGCTTCTTTGACGGAGTTTTCAGCTCCGGGTATCGGTCGGCGTTTGCGATGACCGACGAGAGGCTCCTGCCCTCCACTGAGGCTATGGAGCGCACCGTTTCGATGGTCGCGGCGCCGATCCCGCGCGGCGGGTTGTTGATTATGCGCAGAAGCCTGAGATCATCGTCCGGATTGTGTACGGCGGCGAGGTAGCTTGTGATGTCCTTGATCTCCGCTCTGTCGAAAAAGCGCATACCGCCGACGACCTTGTAGGGTATGCCCTGCCTTTTGAAAGCATATTCAAGGCGGTTACTCTGCGCGTTCATTCGGTACAAAACGGCGCAGTCGCGGAAGTTCATGCCGCCGCTCACCGCCTCAAGTATGCGGTTTGCAACAAACTGCGCCTCGTCATCCTCATTCATCGCAACGTAGAGCTTCGGTCTTTCGCCGTCGCCCGCGTTCGTCCACAGCTCCTTGCCCTTGCGCCCGAGGTTGTTGCGGATTACGGCATTTGCCGCGCCGAGTATGTGCGCCGTAGAGCGATAGTTCTGCTCGAGCTTTATTGTACGCGCGCCGGGATAGGATTTCTCAAAGGAGAGTATATTCTCTATCGTTGCGCCGCGGAATTTGTAGATCGACTGGTCATCGTCGCCGACAACGCAGAGATTATTGCAGCCGCCCGCAAGAAGCGAAACAAGCTTATACTGCAAAATTGAGGTGTCCTGATACTCGTCGACGAGAACATAGCGGAAAAAGCGCTGATAGTACTCTCTTACCTCGCGGTTCTCGCTGAGCAGGCGAACGGTGAGGAATATGAGATCGTCGAAATCGACGGCATTCGCCGCCTTGAGGCGCTTTTCGTACTCAACGTAACAGCGGGCGTAATGGCGCTGCTTGGAATCAAAGCTCTTCTCTGCCGCGGCGGCGAAGTCTTCCGGCGAGAGCATCTCATCCTTTGCGCGGCTGATAGCAGACAAAATGAGCTTCGGCGGGAACATCTTCTCGTCGAGCTCCAGCTCCTTCGCTACGCGCTTCATAACCGCCTGAGAGTCCGAGGAATCGTAAATCGTGAAGCTCTTATCGTAGCCGATGAGGTCAATATGGCGGCGCAGAATTCGCACACAGCAGCTATGGAAAGTCATAGCCCATATATCCTGGCTCTCCTCGCCGAGAGCGGTGAGAAGTCTCGCCTTCAGCTCGTCCGCCGCCTTATTTGTGAAGGTTATCGCAAGTATTCTCCACGGCTCGCAGGGTTCGACGCCGAGAAGGTCAGCTCCGGCTCTGCCGCTCTCCATCGCCTCTATATCCGATTCCTCCGCCCAGTCCGGCACGAAGTCGCAGTCGGAGCCGCGCCCGTAGCGGATGAGGTTGACAATTCTGTTTATGAGCACCGTAGTCTTGCCGCTTCCGGCGCCTGCAAGCAGAAGAAGCGGGCCTTCGGTGGTCAGCACCGCCTCGCGCTGCATATCGTTAAGCCGCGAAAAGTCCGTCTCGATGGCGGCTCTGCGGGCTTTAATAAATCTCTTTTTGAAGTCTTCTCTGTCCATAGCACCTTGTCCCCATTTTTATTCATTTTAAGTATAACACAAAGGTTTAAAAAAGGGAATAAAAAATGAAGAAACCCCTTGTCGGGGTTTCTTCAATGAAAAAAAGAGGATAAAATGAAAAAGGTGAATTTGTTGTTCACGGTTATTATATTATCCTCTAAGTTTTACGAAATAAACAGTAAATTATTACAAGAGTTTTAAAAATCAGATTTTTTTAAAAATATTTACCGATATGTTTCAGGCGCTATCTCAAGAATGAGCTTCTGAAGATTTTTGAGGTCTATAAACGTCTCGGGCCGCCTGCGCGGATCGCGCAGAAGAGCCGCAGGGTGAAAAAGAGCCATATACTTCACACCGCCCTTGTCAAACACAAGACCGTGCTCCTGACTTATCTTAAAATCCGGCTTAATAAGCGCCATCGCGCTGATCCTGCCGAGGCAGACTACGATTTTCGGCTTTATTATGCCCATCTGCTCCTCGAGCCACCCAATACACGACTTCTGCTCCTCCGGAAGCGGGTCGCGGTTTTTCGGCGGGCGGCACTTGACAATATTTGCAATGTAAAAATTCTTCTCGCGCACAAGGTCAACATAGGCGAGCATATCGGTAAGAAGCTGACCGCCGCGCCCTACGAAGGGCTTTCCAGTCAGATCCTCATTCTCTCCCGGGCCCTCGCCGACGAACATTACGCTTGCGTTTGGGTTTCCGTCGCCGAACACGAGATTTGTACGCGTTTCCCACAGGGCGCACCTGCGGCACTTTGAGCATCTTTCGTAAAGCTCGTTAATCATGCTTTGTTATCCACCTTTCTGAATCTCTCAGCCGCCATTCTCTTCCACCTGCCGGAGTGGTACCTGAGGCTCATAAGCACAGTCCTCATAAGCTGATCGGACACGAGCGCGATCCACGCGCCCCAGATACCCCACCTGAACACGCGCATAAAGAGAAGTCCGAGACCGGAGCGTATGCCGAGCACCGTAATCGCGTACACGAGCGCCGTATAGCGCGTATCGCCTGCGCCGCGCAGTCCTCCGGCTGTAATGAACTGTGCCGACTGGAACGGCTGTGTCGCCGCGAGAATAACGAGCACCGGCGCGCCGGTCGCGATGACCGCCGGGGTCTTGTTGAAAATTGAGATTATTTCGTCATTAAACAGCACCAGTGCGGCGCTCATAGCGAGGCTTGTAATAATTCCGAGGCGCTGAGTGCGGCTCATATAAATCGCCGCCATATCGTACCGCCGCTTGCCGAGGGATTGACCCATCAGCGTTGTCGCGGCGTTCGCAAACGCCTGACCCATCATAAACGTCATCGACTGGATACTCATTAAAATCAGATGCGTAGAGTAGACGAGGTCGCCGAGTCCCGCCACAGTGCGGGTGTAGATAATGAGTCCCGCGCGCATGAAAAGCTGTTCGACCATGCTCGGAACGCCGATCATAGCGACGTTGCCGATGAGAGTCTTATCAAATCTGAACCTCTCGCGGAAATCAAAGTGTATGTAGCTCGTCCTTCTCAGCACAACCGCCGCTGCGATGATCGCGGCGACCGTCTGGCCGATAATCGTCGCCCACGCTGCGCCTTCAACGCCCATCGCAGGGCAGCCGAGGCGGCCGTAGATCATAACGTAGTTCATTATAAGGTTGACGATGTTCGCGATCGTATTGTAGACAAGCGGGATTTTCGTATCTCCGATGCCGCGAAGCGCCGCTGTCACGGTAAAGCCGAGGCAGAGCGGCACAAAGCCGTACATCTGAATGTTGAAGTAGCGTATTCCGTCGCGCAGGGTCGCCTCGGTGATATCGCCGGAGCCGCCCATAAAGGTTATGAGCCACTCGGCAAAGAAAAGTCCGACCGTCATAAAGAGCGCAGAAATAAGAATATTCAGCACAAGCGCCTGACGGAAAACCTCGTTTGCGCGCCTTCTGTCCTGCTGGCCGCGAAAGCGAGCGATCAGCGCCGTCGAGCCGACGCACATCGCCTGCACCATCGTCATAAGGAGAAACTTCGGCTGTGTCGCAAGTCCGACCGAGGCTATCGCCATAACGCCCGCATCACCGGGCAGAGCGCCGACCATCGCCTGATCCGCCATGCTCGTGAGCTGAGTGAGGATCAGCTCGATGAGGCTCGGCCACGCTATCATTACGATATCGCGGTAAAGGCGTCCCTCCGAAACGCTCTCCGGCGGCTTCTGACGGCGCACCGGGCCGTTTATCTCATTTTCCGTCGGGTCTGCATACGGAAGATCGTCGATTGCTGTGGAAACCTGGGATTTGTCCATCTTTCTGTCCTTTTCGAGTTTTATCTGTTTATTTTACTCTGCAAGAATGAAAAATGCAATAAAAATCGGCCAGCAATCTGCTGACCGATAGAATTTATCCGTATAATAGGCTCTTGCCCGTATCCGGGTCGAAGATGTGGATCCTCTTCTGCTCCGGAACGAGGGAAATCGGCGTTCCGGGCTTCGGCGGCTCGGCGTCGTCCTCATCTATCTGCACCACCGCGACAACGTCCGCCTCTCCGATCTTAGCGTGTACGTTCAAGGTACTGCCGGTGAGCTCGCTGACGTCCGCCTTCGCAGCGATCCCGCCCTCCTTCATCTCGAAATGCTCTGGGCGTATGCCGAAGGTTACCCTGCCGCTCCTTGCGCCGTGTGCCTTGAGGCGCTCGAAGTGGTCGGCGTTCAGAGCGATCTCCTTGCCTCCGACAGTGACCGAGGCGCTCTCTGCGCCGATTTTCAGCTCGCCATCGAGGAAGTTCATCTGCGGCATTCCGATAAAGCCGGCGACAAAGGTATTTTCCGGCTTATTGAACACCTCGCTCGGGCTTCCGACCTGCATTATCACGCCGTCGTGCATAATTACGATGCGGTCGCCGAGGGTCATCGCCTCTGTCTGATCGTGGGTAACATATATAAATGTCGTATTTATGCGCTCGCGGAGCTTTATGAGCTCGGTGCGCATCTGATTGCGGAGCTTTGCATCGAGATTCGAGAGCGGCTCGTCCATAAGGAACACCTGCGGCTCGCGCACTATCGCTCTGCCGATCGCAACGCGCTGGCGCTGACCGCCGGAGAGAGCCTTCGGCTTTCGCTTCAGAAGGTCGCGTATCTCAAGGATATCCGCCGCCTCCTCTACCCTGCGCTTTATCTCAGCGCGCGGGAAGTGACGCATACGAAGCGGAAAGCCGATGTTATCGAATACCGACATATGCGGATAGAGAGCGTAGTTCTGGAAAACCATCGAGATATCTCTGTCCTTTGGCTGAACGTTGTTGACCTTCTTGCCGCCGATGAAAATCTCGCCGCCGGATATCTCCTCAAGTCCAGCGACCATGCGAAGAGTTGTGCTCTTTCCACAGCCGGAGGGACCGACGAAAACTACGAATTCCTTATCCTTTATCTCGAGGTTGAAGTCCTTTACAGCCTCAACGCCGCTGTCCTTATAGACCTTCCAGACGTGTTTAAGTGTGACCTCAGCCATTTTTAGCCTTCTTTCTCATACTGCGTTCATATCGGCGCTCGCTGATTTTATCGAGCGCGTCGGGGATTGCTGTTTTCAGTGCGCTAATTGCCGCCTTGATGCCGCGCACCGCCCAGTAGATTGCAAGAGCAATCGGATAGATCGGCAGCACAGCCGCCGGAATGAGCAGCAGCGCAAGCCGAGATTCCACGTTGCGCGCGGCATTTTCCCAATAGGGATAGACTACCGGCTCTGTTACCATAGTGCGCGTAAAGTAACGCGACAGGACATTAAGCTCATTCAGCGGCATAAACCTCGCGCTGTTTTCGACAACAGCGGCGTCCGAAAACCCCTCCGCTACGATGTTTTTCAGAAATCCGTCGATGGGGTCAACGCCGACAAGCTCATAGGTCGTGATCTTCGACTCCTGAAGCTCATTCAGCGCGTCATAGTGCATATACATCACGGCGCCGTCGGAATACGCGCTCTTCGTGGCAAAATCGTCCTCGCGGCGGATAACTCCGGCGATGCGGAACGGCTTATCGCCAATGGTGACGGTCATTCCCTCAAGCTCGAAGCCGCCGAAAAGGCGCCATGCAAGCTCCTCATCGAGGATAACGCAGTCGTGGACAAGGTCGGGCTCTGCGATATAGCTGCCGTCGCGCAGGTAAAGCGGGTGGAAGTAGAAGTACTCTCCTCCGACGCCGTACACCGTGCAGTCCGTTGTCGTCTTCGCGCCGGAGACGGAGATTGAGCTTTTCGCGGAGTACCCGTCCTTCCAGTTTGCGCCGACGGCTGGCTTTTCTATGCTCGCGTCGACGTATTTACTGTCGAGATTGTTACGGAAGGAGTAGACTCCCTCGAAGGTTATTCCGCCGCCCACAGGGAAATACGCGCTAACCTGCGCGGTGAGCTTATCGCTCTCGCCCTTGAACGCTTCGGCCGCCTGCTGGCTTCGGAGAAGCGAGGCGAGCGAGAAATATCTCACGAGCGTCACACCGGTCAGAATAACGCAAAGGAGCGCTATCAGCACCGAAATCACGATTTTTCTGTTTTTTAACAGAAATGCTTTCATAGAATAGTCCTTTAATTGCCTGCCATTCTTACCTGCATACCGCTTGAGATGGGCGCGGTAGTGGTGGTTATAACGGCGTCGTTATAGCTGAGGTCGCCGGAAACGGCTACGTTCACATCGTCCTCAGCGAGCTTGGTTACGTCGATTCTCTGCGCGGTGTAGCGGTTGCCCATCGGGCTCTGGCGCGCGACTACCATGAGAACAAAGTCGCCGTTTGAGTCGCTTCTCATCGCGCTCTTCGGCACGATCGTGTCGAAGCTGCGGCTGCGCTCGCCGATGGTAAGGTTCAGCGTATCGCCGGAGTTTACGTCGGAGCCGGAGATGTCGAACACAAGAATGCGGTTTGTTCTTGCAGTCTGCGGATCGGTGCGGATAGCGACGAGGCGTGCGGTAATATCTCTGCCGCCCCACCACCAGCCGGACTGCACTTCGGCCTTGTCGCCGATCACGACGCGCTGTGCCTGGTCGACGGTCACGCTCATCTCGGCGGTGTAGCCTCTGTCCGGCACCTCGATAGCTACGAGAGTGCTGTCGGGCGTGGTCTTGGCGCCGGCGGACACGTTGATCTGCTTGATTACGCCGTTAATTTCGCTGTGGATCTCAGTTCCGGTCTGTACGCCGGAGTATTTTGCGACCTCAGCCTCGAGCTTTTCGACAAGAGCCTTTTGGTCATTAAGCTTATTCGAATATTCGTAAGATGTTTTGTTGTAGTTTGTCTGAGCGTCGGTAACGTCGCGCTTTAGCTTGGTGAGAGCGCTCGGGTCGAGATCCTTAAGCTCACTAAGTGCAGTTTCGGCATCATTCTTTTCCTTTTCCTTGTTTTCTTTATCCTCAGTCGCAAGTTCAAGTGTCTTAAGAGTTGCCTCACACTTGGCTATGAAGTCCGGAATTTCTGTGCCTTGAGAAAGTTTATAGTTCTCAACAGCTTTGTTGTAGTTGCTTACTGCCTCAGTATAACCCTCATAGGCTTCCTCATAAAGGCTCTGAAGCTCGGAATCTGCGTCGGTGTACCACTCGCCGGTCGTATTGTTCCATTTCAGAACAAGCTCGCTCGTGCCGTTCTTGATTTTCGCATATTCCTCTTCAACGTAGTATTGCAGGCGCTCGTCCAGATACTGCTGCTGTGCGGCCTTATCGCTCAGCGCCTTATAGCCGGAGGTGCGCTTTATTATATCCGTCGCCTCTTTTACAATCTCATCATAGCGCGACTTATAGTTATCGGTTGCAATTTCAAGCTTTATAAGCGCACCCTTGACGTTTTCGGAATCTGTCGCCATTATGTTTTTTAAAATCTCGAGGCTTTCTTCGTTGACTTCTTTGTCTACAAGTGATGAATCATATTTTTTCAGCTCTTTTGATAGAGCGCTGAGCTGAGAATTGATTGTATTTATTTCTGTTTGAGCAGACTTGACTGCCTCTTCAGCGGCCTTTAATCTTGCTTCAGCTTCGGCAACGGCGGCGTCGTAGTCAGCTACGTTTGCAAGCAGCTTCTCAGCCTTGGCAAGATTCTCCTTAGCGTCATTAAGATCTCTTGTAGCTTCTCTGATGCTTGTATCAAAGTTTACAGTCTCATAGTATACGCGCTTGGCTTCCTTAAGCTCTGCCTCAGCGTTCACAAGCTCCTCGCTCGACTCGTCGCTGAGCACCATAATAAGGTCGCCGACAGATACCTCGTCGCCGAGCTTGACGTTTACGCTCCGAACCTTTCGGCTCTCATCAACAGTGACGTTATAGGTTTCGGTCGCCTTGACGGTGCCGGTGCCGCGGATCTGTACGTTTATCGACCCGCTCGTGACGGTGCGGATCGCAACCTCCGGCAGAGTCGCGTTCATAATAGTATTCGAGAAGAAGGTCAGCACAAGCAGAACGGACAGAAATACGATCGCCGCCGTCTTGACCCAACCTCTCTTATTCTTCTTTTCTTCCATGGTATTACCCCTTTACTGAGCCCTGATGCGCAATTCCCTCGACGAGGTATTCCTCGCCGCCGAGGAACAGCAGCAGCGTCGGCACCATATATATCGTAGCAACGGCGAAGGCAAGTCCGACCTCGCCGGCGTTTATTTTACTGAGGAATACGCTCAAGGGCTGCTGCGTTTCATCAGCCAGCAGGATGAGCGGCTGCTCGACCATATTCCAATAGTCGATGAAAACGAGAATTGCGATTGAGAACAGTGCCGCCCTGCACTGAGGCAGGCAGATCTTTGTGAAAACGTGCCACTCGCTCGCGCCGTCGATCTTCGCAGCCTCGATGAGTGAATACGGCACTCTTCGCATAAACTTCGTCAGAAGAAAGACGGAAAACGGCGCCACCGCGCCGGGCAGTATTATCGCCGAGCGGGTGTTGATTATGCCGAGCCAGTCAGAAACGAGGTAGTTCGGCACAAGCGTTACCTGATACGGCATCAGCATAAGGATGACGTAAAAGAAGAATATCGCCGCTCTTATTTTCCCACGCCAGCGTGTGAAGCCGTAGGCGGCAAGCGATGCGATGCCGAGCTGTAAAAAGACTATCGGCACAACGAGGATAACGCTGTTCCAGAATTTGAAGAGATAGTCCGGACTCTTGAAGAGCACGGTGATATACTGTGAAAAGCTCACCTTGTCCGGAATGAATTTCAGATTGACCTTCTCGGAAACGTAGGTTTTGCCGGTGTTTGCCGTTCCGAAAACCGCGCCGTAGTTTGCGTCGATCTCGGTCTCGGTCATAAAGCTGTTCGTGATCGTCAGCACCGTCGGCATAAGAAACGCGAAAGCAAAGATGAGGCAGGCTATAAATGTGATCGCCCTGCCGATGTAATGCTTTTTCTTCATCCCTCCACGTCCTTTCCGAACCAATCCTCCACGATGAACAGAACGGCGATGATGACTACCATTACGATCGCCATCATGACCGCCGCGGCGGAGAGCTTCTGATAGTCGAGGGATTTGAACATATTGTTCATAAAATGCTGGAGTGTGTAGAGCGAATCGAACGGGTAGTTGCCGGTAAGCAGATACACCTCACGGAAAACCTTAAAGGAGTTGATAAGCGAGAGTATCGCAACGAAAAGCACCGTCGGGCTGAGGTAGCGGAGCTTTATAGCAAAGAACTTATAAAGCGGGCTCGCGCCCTCGACGTCCGCGACCTCAAGGAGCTCCGTCGGGATATTCGCCAGCGCCGACATGAAGAGTATCATGTTGTAGCCGAGGTTTTTCCACAGAAAGAGCAGAATAACAACGAGCGGCGCGTGGTCGGATTTGAACCAGTCTATCGCCTCTGCGCCGAAGAGCGCAGTCACGTCGTTGACAACGCCGTTCTGATTGAAAAGCACCTGCCAGATGAGGACTATTGAAGCCACCGGCACCATCATCGGGCTGAGGAAGAACGTTCTGAACTGGCTCTTGAGCGGTATGCGCGTGTCGAGCAGCAGCGCCAGCACAAGGCTCAGCACCACCGCGAGCGGAACCGCAGTCGCAGAGAAAATCGCCGTGTTCCTCGCGGCGGTCTGGAAGGTCGAGTTTTTTATGAGATTGAGATAGTTGTCAAGCCCGACAAACTCCGGATTGAGGCTTGAGCGAATGAGCGAGTAGTAAACTACAACGCCGAAGGGTACGATAAAGAAAATGAGCACGCCGATAAAGCTCGGGCCGGAGAACAGGAGTGAGGACAGCGCGTCCTTGAGCTTCAGGAGCACTCCCTCCGCCCGCTCATTTGCGGTTATGGGACCGCGTATTTCCTTCAGGCGAGCCTTCCTCGCCATTTTTTCTTTCAGGGAAACGATAACGCTCACCTGCTTTCTTTTAGTATTGCACAGTAATCGGGCGGGTACGGAGACCCGCCCCTGCCAGCCCCTGCCATCCACACAAAAGCGATGCTTTTGTGTGGAAAAGGAGGCGCAGCGTAATGAATAAGCTCTGCCGCGCCCCTCAGCGGTAGAGCGCATGATATGAAGCTTACGCCGACGTTACCTCTGCTCGTTGACGTAGAGATTGATTCTTCTCTGAATGGTGTCGGCTGTCTGCTGAGAGGTCTGCTTGCCGTCGAAGTACGGAGCCGCCTCCTCGAGAACGATGGTGACGATGCTCTCATCGGCGGAGGCGAGGCGGGTTGTGGAGTTCATTACGCTCTCGATCTTTGCTCTCTCCTCCTCTGTCATGGCGAAGAAATACCTGTCCGCCGGGTACTGCTCGCTCGGGCCGGTGATAGTGCCTGCCTGCTTTGTTGCGGTCACTGCGGTATCCTCGGCATAAAAGACGCCACCGTCGCCCTCGCCGTACCAGTAAAAGTCCTTCGGTATCTCGACCTTGCCGATAACGTTGCCGTTCTCGTCGTAGTTATCCTCGTACTGGGGGGTGCAGGCGTCATTGAGCATCTTGTCGAACACAGCCTTGTTAGTCGGGATGCCGTAGTTATTTGTCTGGAACTCCTCGGTGAAGAAGTAGCGCATAAAGCTCCACGCGCCCTCCTTATCGGAGCAGCGGCTGCTCATTGCGATCGTGCCGTTATTCGAGATATTCCACGCGCTGCCGCTGCCGCTCGAAACGGGGTAGCCGACGAAGGTCGCGCCATTAAAGAGTCTGTCGTACTGGCGCCAATCGGTAAAGCCGTTAACCTGAGTCGACCAGAGCATCTGTCTGCCCTCGCGGAAGCGGGAAGCGTCGGAGTCGTCAACGTTCGGGTCGTACTCCTTCTCCCAGTCATACGGGGTCTTGCGGAAGAGGTTGCAGAACTCGAGCGCTGCAACGAAGTCGGGAGAGTCGAACTTGCACTCGCCGGTCGACCAGTTTATGAGATCGTCCATCATGTAGCCTGTGAGCTCACTGAGCATATCGGAGGCATTTGTGTATCTTGAGAAGATGTCCGCGCCCTGAGGCATACGCTTGTAAGCCTCCATAAGGTCGGCAATCGTCCAGTAAACGCTGCCGTCGGGATTTGTGCGGACAAGGTCGCCCACGAGGCTCGTCGGAGCCATAACGGTGGAGAGATATGCCGTCGGAACGGTGTACCAGAGCTTTCCGTCAGCGTCCTTGACGGCGTTCATTATCGGCGCGACAAGTCCCGCCATGCCGCCGATGCCGGTATCCTGCTCGATCCACGGTGTAAGCTCCTCAAGATAGCCCTTCGCCGCAAGGCGGGTTACGGGGAGCTGATTTATATCGAACATATCGGGGATGTTGCCCGCAAGAAGCTCGGTGGTAAGCTTTGTAAGTCCCGCCTCATAATCGTCATTCGTGTTGTACTGGCTGTAATCAATGACCTTGATGCGGTATTTATCGCTGTTGCGGTTGAAATTAAGGATCTGCCTGCGGACGTTGTAGTTTAAGTACATACAGGCAAAGGTGAGAACGGTTCTTACCGGGATCTCGCTGTTTTTGACCGGGTGGATATTGACAATGCTCATCTCCATGCCCTGATCGTTCCAGGTGGAGGAAATGGCAAAGAAGGTGCCGTCGTCAAGCGGGGTGATGTTGCCGATATCGCTCATATCGATATCGCTGTTTATGTAGTTCACGATCTCCTCGCAGGTGCCGTCGGCAATCTTCACACCGTATATTCCGGTCTGACCCATACCATAGAGGTCATAATCTCCGGTGCCGGTGACGTAGTTATAGATGTCGCCCTTGGACGGGATGTCGTACTCGTCGCCGAGCTTGAAATTCTCGATATCTACGGTCTTCCACGTTTCCTTGCCTGTTCCGTCAAGCTCATTATACTCATAGCTGCGTGTGACGATGGTGCCGTCGCGCAGGGCCACAACGGAGCCGAAGTAATTATCAGACGTAATCACGCCGGCAACCTCGCCCTCGGTGCTCAGAACATAACAGGACATATCGCTGAAGGCGAGAAGCTTGCCGTCCTTCGTCGGGATGAGGCCATTGACGTAGAAGTAATCCGCTTCGGGCGCGATAGCGCTCGAATCAATGGTTGCAAGCGCAGAGCCGTCCGGGCCGAGCTTTGCGATTATAGCGCCGTTTTTGTACTCCTGATAGTTGTACCACTGCTCGGAGTAGGGCTCAACGCCCTCGGGAGCGGTGTTGCGGCTCGCGTAATAGCTCTCTACGACCCAGATATTGCCGTCGCCGGCGTCGGCGATGGACTGAATGTAGCTCGAAGCGTTGTCCCAGCCTTCTTCCTCGGGTTTGTATGCCTCGAAGCCCTCGAGCTTCGTAATGTTGCTTCCGTCGGTGTCCATATTCCATAGATAAGTCTTTGTATATCCGTTATCACCGATCATATCTCCGTTTTCATTGTAGACGGGGTCGCTGATATACTCCGAGGTGGTGTACCAGAGCTTGCCGGCGGCGTAACGCACGTCGTAATACATTCCGTCCTCGCCCGAATCGAGCTTTGAATAGCTTGCGACGTAGGTGAAGCCCTCCGGGTCGGAAATAGCAGGGTTATCCTCCGGCTTCGGTCCGGAGGGGGTGTTCTCATTTGGCTTTGTCGGGTCTCCGTCACTCTTCGGCGTGCAGCCGGAAAGTGCGCCCATGACCATTACGAGCGCCAGAATGAGTGCCAGCGTGCGAGTAAAATTCTTCATCATGTACCTCCTGAAAAAAGAAAGAACCTATGTTTACACATTTCAGACGCTTTGACGGACTCATTTGTTCCCGTCTCGGCGGAATAAATTACATAGATATGGTAAGTTTACCATAATTCAGCGAAGTAGTCAATATAATTTATCGTTTTTCGATATTGACATTTTGACATCGCCGCTCTATAATCCTACTAACCTACTTTTTTAGTATGTTTTAGGAGGAACCTACTATGGCAAACTACAGATTTGAGACCCTACAGCTCCACGCAGGACAGGAAAAGCCCGATCCGGCAACCGGCGCGAGGAGTGTGCCGATATACCAGACCGCGAGCTACGTTTTCAACAACTCGCAGCACGCCGCCGACCGTTTCGGCCTGCGTGACGCCGGAAATATCTACGGCAGATTGACCAATCCCACGCAGGGCGTGCTTGAGGAGCGTATGGCTGCGCTCGAGGGCGGCGTCGCCGCGCTTGCAGTCGCCTCCGGCGCCGCGGCGGTGAGCTACGTCATTGAAGCGCTTGCGCAGGGAGGCGGTCACGTCGTAGCGCAGAAGACGATCTACGGCGGCAGCTACAATCTTCTCGCCCACACGCTCCCCGCTCTCGGCATCAGCACCACGTTCGTAGACGCGCACAGGCTCGATGAGCTTGAGGCAGAGATAAAGCCTGAAACGAGGCTCGTCTATCTCGAAACGCTCGGCAACCCGAGCTCTGACATACCGGACGTCGAAGCGATCTCTGCTATCGCCCACGCGCACGGCGTTCCGGTTGTCATCGACAACACCTTTGCGACTCCGTATCTCTTCCGCCCGATCGAGCACGGCGCGGACGTTGTAGTTCACTCCGCGACGAAGTTCCTCGGCGGTCACGGAACGACCCTCGGCGGCATAATCGTCGACGGCGGCACATTTGAATGGACTGCGGACAAATACCCGGCTCTCGCCGCGCCGAATCCGAGCTATCACGGCGTATCGTTCACAGCCGCCGCCGGAAGGGCGGCGCTTGCGACCTACATCCGCGCGATCCTGCTGCGCGACACCGGCGCGGCGATCAGTCCCTTCAACGCGTTTCTGCTCCTTCAGGGCATCGAAACTCTCTCACTGCGAGTTGAGCGCCACGCCGAGAACACTAAAAAGGTGCTGTATTTCCTTGAGCACCACCCGAAGGTCGCAAAAATCAGCCATCCGGCGCTCCCCGATCACCCCGACCACACGCTCTACGAGCGGTATTTCCCGAATGGCGGAGGATCGATCTTCACCTTTGACATCAAGGGCGGCGAAGAGGAGGCATTCCGCTTCATCGACTCGCTCGAGATCTTCTCCCTGCTTGCCAACGTCGCGGATGTCAAGAGCCTTGTTATCCATCCGGCGACGACTACCCATTCACAGCTCTCTTCAGAGGAGCTCGCGGACCAGAACATCACGCCCGCAACGGTGCGACTTTCCATCGGAACCGAGCACGCGGACGATATTATTGCCGACCTCGCGCAGGCTCTGGATAAGGTGTAATACACTTTACAAAAGTCCGGAAAAATGGTAAACTACCGGAAAAACGCAAAAAGAAGTGATAGAGTGCAAGAAAAAAGCTGTCTTGTCGCGATGAGCGGCGGGGTGGATTCCTCGGTCGCGGCGTATCTCATCCGCTCTGCGGGCTATGAGACCGCGGGCGTGACGATGAAGCTCTTTGACCCGGAGTTCTCCGACCCGAAGGGCCGCACCTGCTGTTCCGAGAAGGACATCCACGACGCCGACGACGTTTCGATTCTCATCGACATACCCTACGAGGTGGTCGATCTGCGGCGCGAGTTTGACGAGAGTGTAATAAAGCCCTTTATATCGGTCTACGAAGCAGGCGGAACGCCGAATCCCTGCATTGAATGCAATAAATTTATGAAATTTTCCGCTCTGCGCGATTATGCAGACAGTCACGGGTTAAACTATATCGCAACCGGTCACTACGCGCGCGTGGAGTTTGACGAGGCGCGCGGCCGCTGGCTTCTCAGAAAGGCGCGCGACAGCAAAAAAGACCAGAGCTATGTGCTCTACAACCTCACGCAGTCCGACCTTCAGAGGGTGCTGTTTCCGCTCGGCAATATGACGAAGGACGAGGTGCGCGCTATCGCTGAGCGCGAGGGCTACATCAACGCCCGCAAGCGCGACAGTCAGGACATCTGCTTCGTGCCTGACGGCGACTACGCCGCGTTCATGGAGCGCAGAAGGGGCGGAAAATACCCAAAGGGCGACTATATTTCGCCGGATGGCAGGGTTTTGGGCTCGCATCTCGGCTCAGTTCACTACACTGTCGGTCAGCGGCGCGGGCTTGACCTCGCTATGGGCGAGCGGTGCTACGTCATCGAAAAGGACGCCTCGCGCAACACGGTAACCGTTTCAACCGACGAGCGTCTCCTCTTTCACCGCGTGTGCAAACTGACGGACTGCAACCTCATCTCCGTCGCGGCTATTCCGCCCGAGGGACTTCCCGTCACCGCGAAGACCCGCTATTCCCAGCGTGAGGCGCCTGCGACCGTCTACCCGGACGGCGGAGGACTGCGCCTTGAATTTTCTGAGCCGCAGAGGGCGATGACAATCGGTCAGAGCGCCGTTTTCTACGACGGTGACCTCGTCGTCGGCGGCGGTGTGATAAAGGAGGTGGGCGCATGAGCTGCCCGAAGCGGGAAATTCAGCTTACTGAGCGCGAAATGTGCCTTCTCGATTTCTTCCGCACAGAGCCGTTTCTTCCGATAGTGCGGCGCATAAATCTTGACACGCCATATCTTATTCTCGAGAACGAGGATTATTCCGACTCGCTGATGTGGCTTCAGCTCAAGGGACTTGTCGATATCGAGCTCTCCGTCCCCGTCGAGGGCGGCGACTACTCCGCGTATCCGGAAAGCGCCGTGCGCGGCTCGGCTTCACTGACCGCAAGAGGTCAGGAGGCGCTCGATTCGCTCGATATTCTGGGGGCGCAGTGATGGACGAGTTTTTATCGAGAACCGCCCTCATGCTGGGCGATGAAGCAGTAAAAAAGCTTCAGAAAAGCCGCGCTGCAGTCTTTGGCGTCGGCGGGGTCGGCGGCTACGCGGTCGAGGCTCTCTGCCGCGCCGGAATCGGCGCATTGGACATAGTTGACAGCGACACCGTCGCGCCGTCAAATCTCAACCGCCAGATAATTGCGACCCGTGACACAGTCGGTCAGTACAAGGTCGACGCCGCCGAGGCGCGTATAAAATCCATAAACCCCGACTGTAAGGTCACAAAGCACCGCTGCTTCTTCCTTCCCGAGACTGTCTGTGAGTTCGATTTTGCCTCTTATGACTACGTTGTGGACGCTATCGACACAGTAACAGGCAAGCTTGAGCTTATCCGCTGCGCCAAGGAGGCGGGAGTTCCGGTAATCAGCTCCATGGGCGCCGGAAACAAGCTCGACCCGACAGCCTTCCGGGTTGCCGACATTGAAAAGACCCGCGTATGCCCGCTCGCGCGGATAATGCGCAAGGAACTCAAAAGGCGCGGCATTTCCGGCGTTAAATGCGTCTTTTCCGAGGAAATACCAATGGATATCCCACAGCCCGAGCGCGAGAGCGGTGAGGCTAAGCGCGTCACTCCGGGGTCGGTTTCCTTCGTTCCGAGCGTTGTCGGGCTGATAATCGCCGCTGAGGTAGTTAAGGATCTCACCGGCGTGAGAAACGAGAATTACGGATAGAATAATCCCCTTGAGAGCATTCTCAAGGGGATATCTTTATTCAATCGTGCTGTCATCGACCTCGATGACGGGCTCAGTGCCGCTTATCTCAGTATAGAAGAGCGCGTGAGCGATCGCCTTATACGGCGTTACCCACACAGCCGCCGGGGAGAAGAACACGCACAGAAGATCCCAGAGGATAAACGCAACGTCGTGAAGGAAGAGCTGAACTCTCCTGCCCTTCATCATAAGGCGCGAGCGGCGCATACATTCGATTGCTCCCAGCTCGGGATTGTCAAACATTATGTATACTGCCTGACGGTAACCGTAGAAGAGGTACACGCCGGGAACGATAAAGAGAGCAAGTCCTGCACCGACTATGATGGCCTTCAAAAACCAGATTACGTACAGTCTGAGGAAGAATTCCGCCTTTGGAAGAATGTCCCACGCCTTGGGCGTCTCGCCTCTCGCGCGCCTGAGGGCATAGCCCTCGTAGCCGAGCTCTACGACTATCGTAAGCAGGTACACCACCGCGCCGATGATCCGTGAAGCCAGCGGCATCTCCGGCAGCGTGACCTTTTGGAATGCCTCGAAGTCGTTGTGCAGCACCGCGTCCTCAAGCTCATGGGTCATCTGATGCAGACCGCTGAGGCGCATATACAGCTCCTCCAGAAGCAGCAGAACTCCAAAAAGTATCACTGAGCTCAGCAGCACATTCATGAGATCCTTGAATATAATAGCGCGCGAATGCGCCTTTATATGCCGGACATGTTCCATTCTATCACTCTCCCTTATAATACGAATAATTATAACAAATTACGCGCATAATTGGTAGATATTTTTTTAAATTCTTATTCTTTCAAGCGATAATTTGACATAATTTTCTTTTGCGGCAGATTATGATTACCCCATCACACATCTGAAAGGGCGATCATTTTGCTGCAAAAGGTACTTTCCGGCGCCATAGGGCGCATCCGGCCAATCGACAGGGCGAGGGCTGCGGAGCTTGTTCTCCGGTTCACTCTCTCCGCCGCCACGGCATCACTTCGGCTCTTCGGCTCGTTCTCACCCTTCGGCGCGGCGTTCGCCGCCTCCGCAAAGGTCGGTGCTGCCGGCGCTGTGAGTCTTTTCGGCGCGGCAATCGGCTACGCGCTCAGCGGCGATGTTCCGATGATGGTGAAATATCTCGCTATTCTCGCGCTCGTGCGGGTAACATTTCTTGCTCTCAGAAGCACCGAGGCGGCGGAATCTAAATGGTTTCCTCTCGCAGTCGCGTTCGTGTCCTTCGCGCTCGTCGGCTTTGTCTACGCCTTTGACGAGGGCTTCGGGGTAAGGGCCGCTGCGCTCTATCTCACAGAGTGCTTCGTCGGCGCCGGAAGCGTACTGTTTTACCGCGTTGCTCTCTCGAGCTACACGGAAGCCGGTGAAAGCCGAGTGAGCCACCTCGCCTGCCTCGGCTATCTCGCCGCAACAGCATTTGCCGGCATCGCAGAGCCGATGATCTTCGGCGTTCTATCCGTAGGACACACGCTCGCGCTGCTTGCTATTCTCATCGCTGTGTTCAAATCCGGCGTTGGAATGGGCTGCATAGCCGCAACCGTGCTCGGCGCGGCGATGGATCTTCAGGCCGGCACCGCCGGAGTTTTTGCGATGACCTACGCTCTCGCCGCCACACTCGGCGGCATATTCCGAAAGTCCGGTCGGCTGATTTTCCTTCTGAGCTTCGTCTGCGCCGACGCGATCGGCGTTGTCTGGAGCTTCAGCATTACCCGCTCCGCTCAGCCGCTCTTCGACGCCTTCGCGGCAAGTGTTGTTTTTATGCTCGTTCCAGATTACATACTCTCGAAAATCGGCGCGATTTTCCCGCTCAGAGCCTCGAATTACGGGTTCTCCCGCGCGCGCGACTACACCTCACGCCGAATCAGTCTATCCGCCGAAGCGTTTACGATCCTCGCGGACACTGCCGGAGCCGTGAGCCGCGGCGACGCAGCTGAGGACCCAGCGGGCGTTTACGACCGCGCCACCGAAACCGTATGCCGCGGGTGCAAGAGCGAGATACGCTGCTGGCAGCTCGACTACGCTGACACCTACGACATTCTCAACCACCTCACGCCGAAGCTTACGGGCGAGGGGCGCATCGTACCCGGCGACTTTCCGGACAGGCTCACTGAGCGGTGCAGCCGCATCGGCTGGCTTGCGAGCGAGATAAATTCCGAGGAGCGCGCCTTGCGCCTCAGGCGCCGCTTTCGCGCCGGAATCGAGGAAAACCGCCTCTCTGCGGCCGGGCGCTACGGCGACGTCGCAGAGGTTATAAGAAGTCTCGGGCGCGAGCTTTCCGGCGGTATAAAGGTCGAGCCTGCGCTCGAGCGCAAGGTAGTGCGCGCGCTCTCAGCGATGAGCATCGACGGCTCGGCGGCGGTGTTCAGGCTGGGCCGAGGCAGACTGCGAATCGAAATAAAGAGCGAGAGCCTTCCGAAACTCCGCAGGCAGGAGAATTGGCTCGAGGCGATAAGCAAAAGCGTAGACTGCCGTCTGCGCGAGGCGGAGAGTACTGACCCGACGAGGCTCATTCTGCTCTCAGCCGAGCCGCTCACGGTCAGCATGGGAGCTGCTGTGCAGGCAAAACGCGGCTCACGCGTTTCAGGCGACAGCTTTTCCGGCTTTGAAACAGATACCGGAGCGTTCTGCCTTGTTATCTCCGACGGAATGGGTACCGGCGAGGCGGCGGCGAAGCTCAGCAGCGCTGTTGTAGGGAGTATGAAGCGCTTTACCTGCGCGGGAATCGCCCCGGAGCTGAGCCTTAGGCTCCTTGAGCACGCGATGTTCCTGCGATCCGAGGCCGAGGTCGAAACCTCAACCGTCGATTACCTATCGGTAGACACGTTTTCCGGTACTGCTGCCCTCACAAAGCGCGGCGCGCCCGCCTCATACTTAAAGCGCGGCGAAAACGTAAAAAAGCTCGGCTCCAGCCTCTTCCCCACCGGAATAAGCGCGGGAGAAAAGTCAAACAGCGCGAGCTTTTCAATTACCTCAGGTGATGAGATTATTATGGTCACGGACGGCATCACTCAGGGCTCCGGCGAGGATTGGCTCATTGAGAGCATCCGCGCCCACTCCGGCACACCTCAGCAGCTTGCCGACAGAATTCTAGCCTCCGCAAAGCGCAAGACTGAGTTTGACGACGATATGACCGTCGTCGTGGTCAAGGTCGCGGCGCTTTAACTACCTCTTCTTATATAGGACAAGCTCCGGATTCTCGCCGTTTTTTTCATAGGTGCAGATAAGAATAAAATCCATATTCGCAAGCACTCCGAAGCACCTTTCCCCGTCGAACTCCGATTCGAGCTGATTACCGAGATAGGTCGTGCGGTCATTCAGAAACTTCACTCTCTGCCCGCCCGGAAGCCGGTATTCGAGGTTAACATAGCTCCCCGCGAGAGCGTTGAGCCTCTCAAGGCGCGGCAGACCGGGTATGCCGAGCTCATTTATCTCGTCGATAAGTTTGCGCTTGAACTCCTCAAATTTGCCGTTGTCGGAAAGCTCCTCGTATCGCTTCCAGTAGTCGAGCTTCGGGAGATTTTCCCGGAGTATCGCCCGCGCCTCACTGTCCGTAAAACCGTTTTCTGCCATGTTTGCGGCGCAGACGTCGATCAGCTCGTCCATATCGCTGTAAACGTAAGTGCCGTCAGCATAGCACCACTGGCAGTAGTCCTCGTTCAGTGCTCCGTCGCTGTCCTTGCCGAGGATCGAATCATCGAGCGGCATTCCGCAGCATTGGCATATAAGCTGCCGCGGAGACCCGAGAAGCGTGTTGATGGAGACGTCAAACACCCTCGAGAGCAGCTTCAGAGCCTCTGTATTCGGAACTGTCTCGCCGTTTTCCCAGCGTGAGACCGCCTGCCGCGATACAAAAAGCTTTTCCGCAAGCTCCGCCTGCGACAAGCCGGATTTGGTTCTCAGCCCGTAGATTATATCCTTCGTATTCATACGCAAGCCCCCTTTTTTGCATTATAGATTGAACTCACATTAAATGCAAGCAACACGCAGTTGCCCGAAAATATAAGTTGTTTTTTGCGCGGAATAATGCTATACTTTATTTGTGGAAATTTGGGACTTTCGTGAGAAAGGGTTTTGTACCTTAAGCTTTTGCGAAGGGAATGGTCTTAAAAAATATGAAAAAAATAATGCTTGTATTCGGAACCCGACCCGAAGCGATAAAAATGTGTCCGCTCGTCAAGGAACTCAAGAGCCGCAGTCAGGTCGAGACCGTCGTCTGTGTGACAGGTCAGCACCGCGAAATGCTCCAGCAGGTGCTGGATGCCTTTGAGGTAACACCGGATTACAATCTCGCCGTTATGCACCAGGGGCAGACGCTTTTTGAGGTCACAGAGCGCGTTATGGAGGGTCTGCGCCCTGTTATCGAGAAGGAAAAGCCCGATGTTGTGCTCGTCCACGGCGACACGACGACTACCTTCGCAGCCGCTCTCACTTGCTTCTATATGAATGTACCCGTCGGCCACGTAGAGGCGGGTCTTCGCACCTATGACATCAGTGCGCCCTACCCTGAGGAGTTCAACCGCGAGGCGGTCGGCATACTCGCAAAATACAACTTCGCGCCCACCGTCAACGCCCGCGCAAATCTAATCAAGGAGGGCAAAAATCCCGACACGATCTGGGTCACCGGCAACACCGCGATCGACGCACTCGGTACCACGGTCGTCGGTGATTTCAGCCATCCCGACCTCGATTGGGCAGAAGGTTCGAGACTCGTTATTCTGACCGCGCACCGCCGTGAGAACTGGGGCGAGCCGCTCTATTCGATCTTCCGCGGAATACGCAGGGTCGTAGAGGAGTTTCCGGACGTCAAGGTGCTCTACCCCGTCCATCTCAACCCCCTCGTCCGCAAGGCCGCCGAGGATACTCTGTCCGGCTGCGACCGCATACGCATAACCGAGCCCATCGACGTTATGGCATTCCACAATTTCCTTGCGCGCAGCTATATGATACTCACCGACTCCGGCGGAATTCAGGAGGAAGCTCCGTCGCTTGGCAAGCCGGTGCTCGTTCTGCGTGAGGTCACGGAGCGTCCGGAAGGCGTCGCCGCCGGCACGCTCAGAATCGTCGGCACCGACGAGGAGAACATCTACCGCGCCTTCAAGGCTCTCCTGACCGACGAGGAGCTCTATGACGCGATGAGCAACGCCGAAAACCCCTACGGCGACGGCTTTGCCTCCAAGCGCATCGCGGATATTCTTATCAAGGGCAAGACAAATATATAAGCTCAGGGCGCGGGAATAACCCGCGCCCTCAGACTGTAGACAAAATGGAAAAAGCGTTGGATAAAGAAGGCGGGGATCTGTGAAGGGGCCGGCCAAGAGGCCCCTTCACGTCGCAAACAGGCCCGCAGGCGTCATATTTTGCGCTCAGAGAGCGCAAAATATGTTCGAT
>JAFVCD010000023.1 GCA_017479425.1 Oscillospiraceae bacterium | reverse complement strand
TTTACAAAGCTGCGTAAAACAAAACCGCAGACTTTGGCCTGCCGCTAAGCGGCTTGCCAAAATCTGCGGTGCCACAGAGCCTCGGCTCTGTGAACTTTCTTTTAATTATTTCACTGTCTACTTGACGGGGTGCAGTTCAAACGGGACGGACGGGCTTGAAGTATTTGAATGGACGACCGACTGGTCGGACTATTTCGACGAGGGTCATGAATGGTGGGGCGCGCTGTGTTTTACCGTGTACGACAAAACGCTCGACCGCTTTGCGGTAATTATGGCTTCTGCAACAGATTGACAAATTCCAGTTTGACGAGGTAACCGCCATGAAGCAAATCACAAATAAGTAATACGAAGAGTGGTGTTTTATATTTTAAGGCTAAAAGCGACAGGCTAAGGGAATATTATATTGACAATTTTGGAGCATTGCCATTAGGGAGATATGATATTTATAGGAGGATAAGGATTACTTCACTTATTTCCGCGCTGTATGCAAGCGATACAATATTCAGCCTTCTAAGGCTACGAGGCTGGAATACGACTTTGTCACTCGTGTTGCTGAGAGCGAGTTTTATCTTCAGCGGGTAAACGCGATGTAAGGGTTTTGCGGGCTTTCAGTTTTTCCCTCTGGTATTATTCGTACCCGTTTCTGCGGGTGGTCACCGCCCGACACTCGGGCGGCCGAATATCACCTGACCCAGATCGCAAAATTTCCGGAAACTTTCAGGCGGACTTAACAGCAAATTCCAAATATTATGCAGATTTTTCAAAACCATTTTTATATCAAATAGCTTTTGTCAGGGGCGCAAAAAGCACGCATCGATATGTGTTTCGATGCGTGCTTTTTCTATTCTTTGTCTAAGGCGCGGAAGATATCTCATATTATTCGCGGGGTGATCCCGGGTGGGAAGGAATACTCAGCTGAGCCATTTTTCAATAGTCATCAGCGTTTTATTCAGTCTTTCTATCTCTTCTCGCGTTTTTTCCTCCCGGGAGCGCAGTATCTCCCTTCTTCGCCCGGAGCTTTCGGGAAGCTTCACAAGCTCTGCTATCTCCTTTATCGAAAAGCCGCATTCGCGCAGTAAAACGACCTCCTTTACGCTCTCCATATCCTCCTCCGTGAATTTTCTCACACCGCCCGGAGAGCGCTCGACAGTGGGCAAAAGGCCGTTTCTGTCATAAAATCTCAGCGCAGACGCGCTTAACCCAAGCTTTTCTGCTATTTCACTCACAGTGTACGTCATTTTTCAGCCCCCGCCTCTTGACTTAAACCGAGGTTTAAGTTGTATAATGCAATAGAATAGTATAATATTATCTCTCAACGTTTTTTTGGTAAACGCGAACCGCAAAAGCTGTTTTTATTACATCAAAACCTGCTTTCAAGAGGCTGAGATTATGCTAAAAATATTGATTCTTGAGGATAATCCCGAGGAGCTCAGGCGTCTTACGGATTATCTTGTGCGTTTTTCGGCAGATGAGCCCGGATTTCAGTTCACGCTCGAAACCTACGGCAAGGGCATGGCCTTTCTCGATAACTACCGCCGCGACGCCGACATTGTTTTCCTCGACATAAGGCTTCCGGATATGCTTGGTATTGACGTTGCCCGTCACATCCGCTCCATCGACGAGAACGTAATGATAATCTTCGTAACAAGCCTTACTCAATACGCCATCGACGGCTATTCGGTCGAAGCCTTCGACTACATATTGAAGCCGGTGCAGTATCCCTCGTTCTCTTCAAAGCTGCGCCGCGCCATGCGTGAAATCAGCTATCACGAGCCTGAGCTGTGGCTCGATCTCAGGGATAAAGAGGGCGGCAAGAGGATCGCCGCAGGCAGCATCACTTATATCGAATCCTCCGGTCACGACCTCTTTTTCCACACCGGCGACGGCGTTATCCGCCAGTGGGGAACGCTGTCAAAATACGAGGAGCTGCTCTCCGGATTGCACTTTGTGCGCTGCCACACGAGCTTTCTTGTAAATCTAAAGTACGTTCAGGCTGTTCGCAAGGAGGAGATCGCAGTAAACGGCGAGGTCATCCCGGTATCCCGTCCGAAGCGCAAGGATTTTCTTGCCGCCTTTGCTCAGTATAAGGGAGGCAGCCTATGACGCTGGACAGCTACTGGCATATAAGAACGCCTCTGCTTCTCATTCAGTCCGTTGCGGGTGCGATGATTTTCGGCTACACGGTCAACAAAAGAAAGCATTTTATTTTGCGGCTTGCGATTTCCACCGCCGCTCTCTGCGCCGCGCTCTACCTTATTATGACTTTCTTCTTCCCCAATATGCCGGACGGCGCAAACACGACGGGCAGGATCATTCTTTCCTTCCTGACTTACGTTTTCATCGCGGCAGCAGTGCTTGCCTCCTTCGACGTCAATATTTTCACGGCGCTGTTCATCTCCTCAGCGGGCTACGCCGCTCAGGATCTCGGCGGTGCTATAAAAACTGCCGCGAGATTATTGCCGCTTGTCAATGAGTTTTCCGGCAGCTTTTTCGGCATGATAGCGCTTGATCTTGCCGTATATTCCGCCTTCTATATCGTTTTGTTCTTCGCTTTCCGGCCGTACACGAAAACGCCGACCGAAAACTTCGACAACAGAGCGAAAGCTGTTTTCTCCGCGGCCGTTTTAGTCCTGTGCTTCGGAATGATGCGCATAACGGGCGGCAATCCGGAGAGAAACGCGCTGTCCGTGCTTGCAGAGAGCCTTTATCAGGTGCTGTGCGATATTTTTATTCTCATCATCCTCTTCGGCGTTATGGAGCGCCGGAGGCTGCGCGAGGACGTCGACTCCATGCGCGAGCTTGTCCACGAGCAGCACGAGCAGTACCGCCACTCAAAGCAGTCTGTGGAGCTTGTGAACGAGAAATACCACGACCTTAAAAGCCTTCTCGAGGGCTTTCACGGCGAAATAAGCCGCGAGCAGATAGACACACTGAAGGCGCGCGTCGGCGAATACGATACACACATCGAGACCGGCAACCACGTTTTAGACATAGTTCTCAGCGAAAAGCGTGCCATAGCAGCGGCGAGGAAAATCGACTTCACCTCCTTCGTTGACGGAAAAGGGCTCGATTTCATTGAGGAGCTTGACCTCTACTCCCTTGTCGGCAATGCGCTCAACAACGCCATCGACGCCGTTTCAAAGCTTCAGGAGGGTGAGCGGTTCATAACGATGACCCTTCGCGCGGATGGTGGAGTCGTGACGATGCATGTCGAAAACCCTTTCGGCGGTGACGTCGTTATGGAAAACGAGCTGCCGAAGACCCAGCGCGATGAGCGCTACCACGGCTTCGGAATGAAGAGCATGGAGCGCATCTGCGAAAAGTACGACGGTACACTGGCGGTAAAGGCGGAGGGCGGCATATTTTCCCTCGACGCCGTTCTGCTTGAACCGTAGTTACAGCTTTTGATGTAAAAAACACAGAATTTGCGGTTTCCGTTTACGGAGGCCGCAATTCTTTTTATATTGGTATCATCGAAAAAAGGAGGTAATCCAATGAAAAAAACCATCGCACTCATACTCGCGCTCGTAATGGCAGCCGCCGCTCTTGCAGGCTGCGGAACGACCGAAAAACCGGCGGAGAAGCCGGCTGAAACTTCCGCCGTTGAGGAAAAGAATTATGAGTTCACCTCTGAGGAGGTCTACTTTCCGAACGGCGACAAGCAGATTTACGCAGTTGTCTACACTCCGAAGGCGGACAAGACCACATACCCTGCAATCGTTATAAGCCACGGCTTTGCCGGCTCCTATGAGGATAACGTCGCAAGAGCGGAAATGTTCGCCAAGAACGGCTACGTTGCGGTAGTATTCGACTTCTACGGCGGCAACAGAGCCTCCAAATCCGGCGGCGAGATGACCGAGATGAGCGTTCTTACCGAGGCGACCGACCTCAGCGCCGTTATGGACGGTGTGCTCGCTCTTCCGCAGGTCGACAAGGATAATTTCGTTCTTATGGGCTGCAGCCAGGGAGGCTTTGTCAGCTCCTACGTTGCCGCCGACAGAGGCGACGAGGTCAAGGCGCTTATTCTTCTCTTCCCCGCCTTCGCCCTTCAGGACGATTGTTGGAGCCGCCACAGCTCTGTTGACGACATTCCCGAAACGGAGAATGTTATGAACCAGACCATCGGCAAAATCTACAACGTTGACGCTATGAGCTTCGATATTTACGATGTTATCGGCGCTTACAAGGGTCCCGTACATATCGAGCACGGCGACAAGGATGACATCGTTGCCCAGTCCTACTCCGAGAAAGCCGACGAGATCTACGAGAACTCCGAGCTCCACATTCTCCACGGTGCCGGACACGGCTTCCAGGGCAAGCCCCTCAAGCAGTCCAACCAGCTTCTTCTCGAGTTCCTTGCAAAAACTGTCGGCTGACAGTTTTTGATGTGGAAACGGCAGGATTTGATGTTCCTGTTAACAAAAGCTTAAACCCTTGTTAAACTTACGCTGCAAATAAAAAATCCAACAGGAGGAAAAACAAAAATGAAAAAGCTCATGAAAGTTCTCGCGCTTACCCTTTCAGTTGCGATGCTCTGCGTTGTTCTCGCATCCTGCGGCGGCTCCGCCAAGCTCGCAAAGGCATACACCACAGGCACCGCCTATTACATCGACGGCATCGGCTGGTACAACTCCGACACCTACACCCTCAAGCTCAACTCCGACAACACCTACGAGCTTCTCTTCACCGAGCATCGCTTCGGCACCACCGACCCCGGCATCAAGGGCATCCGCACCGTCATCTTCACCGGCAAATACACCGAGGCTGCCTCTTCCGACGGCTGGGAGACCCACAAGGACGTAACTCTTGAGCCTGCAACCTCCATCTACTTCGAGCAGCACGAGAAGGGCTACGGCCGCTCCACCATCGCCGGCCACTGCGTCATCGACACCAACAACTGGACTGCCGATATGACCGAGCTTCTCGATCCCGAGGCAAACGCCATGACCGCAAAGGACTTCCTTGCAAAGTATGCTCAGAAGGTCGTCGTTACCGTTGAGGATCCCTCCCTTGACGTTGAGGACAGCTCCCTCGGTTACAGACTTCTCACCGTTCCTGAGCTTGCTCTTCTCGCTGACTAATTTTATTACCAAGTAACAACCCGCAAGAGGCTGCTGCAAGACGCAGCAGCCTCTTTTAACACAATTTTTAGGAGGTAATAACTTGAAAACAAAGGTCAAGGGTAAGGGTCTGTGGACGGCTCTTTCCATCGTATTCACCGTTCTCTTCGTCGCTATGCTGATAGCCGGTCCTGTCGCCAACAGCTACGAGGCGATAATCAACATGGTGCTCGGCACAGAGTCGAGTAAGGTCATCGGCGACGCGGGCAAGGATTACTTCACCGCAGATTTCACCGCCGCACAGCAGGTCGAGGAGGGGCAGAAGGTAGTTGAGAGCATCGTTGCAAACGGCTCCGTTCTGCTTCTGAACCGTGAAAACGCCCTCCCGCTCGCATCCGGCTCCAAAATAACGCTCATGAGCGTAAACTCCGCCAAGTTCGTATATGGCGGCACCGGCTCCGGCGGCATGAAGACCGACGGAATCGACGATCTCAGGCAGGCTCTCGAGAAGGACGGCTTCTCCGTGAACCCGACGATGTGGGCGTTCTACACCGAGGGCGCCGGCAAGGATTACGGCAGAACCCTCGCCTCCGGCTCACTCAACAACTACATTTTCAATAACAGCGAATTCACCATAAACGAGGCTCCTCTCTCCGCCTACTCCGCTTCTGAGTGGAATAGCGTCAAGGAGTACGGCGACGCCGCCGTTGTCATTCTCAGCCGCGTCTGCGGCGAGGGCGCGGACCTCCCGTGGTACGGCGCAGGCGACGCTGACGGCAACATTCTCGCTCTTTCCAAGGAGGAAAAGGATATGCTCGGCAAGCTCGCTGAGCTCAAAGCCTCCGGCGACCTCAAAAAGATCGTTGTGCTCCTCAACTCCGCAAACGCGATCGAGATGGACTTCATCGAGCCCGAAATCTGCGGCGCCGATTACGGCATTGACGCCGTTATGTGGATCGGCGAGGTCGGTCAGGGCATAAGCGCAGTCGGCGAGCTTCTGAACGGCTCAGCTAACCCCTCCGGCAAGCTCGTTGACACCTACTGCTACGATAACCTCACCTCTCCCGCAATCCAGAATGCCCACGCGACAAGCTACACTAACGCCGCCAGTCAGGGACTTGCCTTCAAGGCGACGAACAACGAGTATTACGTAGCGTATCAGGAGGGCATCTACGTCGGCTACCGCTACTACGAGACCCGCTACGAGGACGCAGTTCTCGGTCAGGGCAACGCAGGCGACTTCGACTACGCCTCCACCGTCGCCTTCCCCTTCGGCTACGGACTCTCTTACAGCACCTTCGAGTATGCAAACTTCGCTATGACCGAGGGCGAGAAGGACTTCACCTTCACCGTTGACGTCACGAACACCTCCGCAGTTGACGGACGCGAGGTCGTCGAAATATATATGCAGAGCCCCTACACCGAGTATGACAGAGCTAACGGCATCGAAAAGGCGGCTGTTGAGCTTGTCGGCTTCCAAAAGCAGACCGTCAAGGCGGGCGAGACTGTGACCTTCACCGTCACAGTTGACAAGACCGAGCTTCGCACCTATGACGCAAACGGTGTCGGCAGCTACATCCTCGATGCCGGAGATTACTACTTTGCCGCGGGCAACGGCGCTCACGAGGCTCTGAACAACATCCTCTCCGCCAAGGGCGCAGAGGTCAATGGCAACGCCGCTCTCACCGCAAAGTATACCGTCTCCGCGCAGGATAATGAGATATTCTCTAAGAGCGAGACCGGTATGGACATCGTAAACCGCCTTGACCACGCTGACCCCAACCGCCGTGAAGGCGTGACTGACAGCATCGTCTACCTCACCCGCTCCGACTGGGAGGGCACGATGCCCAAGGCGACCCTCACCAAGTCCGACTACAAGGCGGCGTATCAGATGAGCGTCTCCGACGATATGGTCGCGGAGATGAACGCGCTCTATCAGAAGAACACCTCCGGCACCATGCCCACAATCGGCAAGGAGGGCAAGCTGAACCTCGCCCAGTTCATCGGCGTTCCGATGGACGGCTCCATTGAGTTTGGCGGCGAGACCTACACATGGGACGATCTCGTCAGCCAGTGCACCTTCAACGAGATGGCGAAGCTCATCGGTCAGACCTATCACTCCACCGCGCCTATGAGCTCCATTTCCAAGCCCGGCACCAAGGACGAAAACGGTCCGCAGGGCATTACCGCGACCCTCACCGGCGGCGGCTCCTCCACAAGCTACACCTCCGAGGACCTTCTTGCCGCCTCCTTTGACCCCGAGATAGCCGAGAATATGGGCCGAAGCGTCGGCAACGACTGCCTGCTCGCAAACGGCAAGGCATACTCCGGAATCTACGGCCCCGGCGTCAACATCCACAGAACCCCCTACTCCGGCAGAAACTTCGAGTATTACTCTGAGGATCCGTTCATCTCCGGCAAGATCTGTGCCGCCGAGACGAAAGGCATCCAGTCCAAAGGCGTTTACGTCTATATGAAGCACTTCGCCCTCAACGATCAGGAGACCGCCCGTGACGGTATCGCTGTATGGACAAACGAGCAGGCGGCTCGCGAGATCTATCTTCAGGCGTTTGAGTACCCCGTTGCCGAGGGCAACGCTTACTGCGTAATGACCTCCTTCAACCGCATGGGCTGCACCTGGGCAGGCGGAGATCCCGGTCTTATAAACGGCATTCTTCGCGGCGAGTGGGGCATGCAGGGCTTCGCTCTCACCGACTTCTCAAACTCCAACAGCTATATGGACGTTCTGAACGGCCTTATGGCGGGCGGCGACGGCTGGGACTGCAACGACGGTCAGAAGTGGACTCAGAAGCTGCTTGAGTATAAGGACGATCCCACTGTTGTCGCCGCGATGAAGGAAGCGACGAAGCACATCCTTTTCGCAGTTGTAAACTCCAACGCCATGAACGGCGTATCCGCGAATATGCAGGTCGTCGAGGTCACCCCGTGGTGGAAGACCGCGATAGTCATCGCCGACGTCGTATTCGGTGTTCTCGCCGCAGGCAGCATCGTGATGCTCGTTCTCAAGCTCAGAAAGGGCAAGGAAGCGAAATAAATATATAATAGCTATCCGGGCATCCTGCGATGCCCGGATTTTTATGTCCCAAGCACGTTTCCCGTCATATTCGCCGCCCCAGTTTGAGCAGTGGTCACGCTATGCAGTTCGGCTCAGAGATAAAGCAGAGAATGATGAGATAGAGCTTGACGATTATTTGAGAGAGATCAGGGTGTGAGGTATAATAATCTCGCACTTGAAGAATATTATTAGGTTTGGTAAACTGTATATACGTTGAGATTGATTTGACTAAGTGAGGAGGTACGTTGATGATATATTCTATTGATGAGCTGCGGACAATAATCGCGCCGATTGCAATTAAATATTCGCTTCCTGCTGTGTACCTCTTCGGCTCCTATGCCCGAGGAACAGCAACCGAAAAAAACGATATAGATCTGCTTATCGACACCACCAACACAGAGATAAAGAGCCTTTTAAGTTTGGCGGCAGTTTTATACGACCTCGAAGAAGCGCTGGGCAAGGAGATAGACTTAATAACCGTACGTTCTTTGGAAGAGCCTCCGAAGTTCTCCACTGACGTAAGCTTCCGCAAAACCGTCAACGAAGAAAGGGTTGAGCTTTATGCAGCCTGATCACCAGCGAAGGTCGTGATATCGCTCCGCACGAGCTCTATGAGTTGAGTGTAGCGCAATAAGGACAAGGTGATTATGATGAACAGAGCTAATTTAGCTGAGCAATATGCGATTGACGAGCTTGCCGAAGAGGCCGGCGGGTATTTTGCATTGCCTGATGAAGAAGACCTGAAATACACCGATTTGTTATTCAGTGTATGCGAGCAATTTGGCATTCGTTATTACAGTGCCACGCCAAAGGAAAAATACTTTGTCGAGGAGGTGACAAGAGTCACCTGGGCGCATGAACACGGTGTTGAAACGAGCCCGGCGTTTGCCTCTTGACCGGCGTCTTTCTGTTTTTACCTCTGGTATTATTCGTACCCGCTTCTGCGGGTGGTCTGTGCCAGCCCTTTGAGCAGCCTAATTTTTCTGACCCGAAAGCATAAAAACCACGCATCAGCTCGATGCGTGGCTTTTCTTTTGTCAGAGACTTATCTCCTCAACCGGCGCGGCAAACGGACCGGTTATGACCACCCGGCTTCGGGTGCCGCCGAGAAAATCGATGTCAAGCGCGACCGGAGAGCCGTCCGGATTCTCAAAGCGCTGCTCCGGCTCGAAGGCTCTTCCGAGAATAGCGCTGTCTATGAGCGCGCAGGAGCTTTTCGGCAGCCGCTTGTAAATATCGGTGCGCAGCGACCATCTTCCGTTTTTCTCAGTCAGGCGCAGCTCGATCTTTTCCCTGACGCAGACTGCGTCCGCTTCGCCCTTACGCGGTGAGGCGCCGTTAAAATATACGTTGCCGCCCGTCCACACCGGGAGATGCGAATAATATCTGTCGCCCGCGGGAGCGCCCATTCCGCAGTAGCCCTCAAAATTTTTAAGATATTCCTCCTCGGTCGGGTATCCGTTATACGGCTGCAGCCCGCACTTTATATTCAGGTCGTCCCATTCAAGCTGCGGCAGCTTTCCGGCAAGGCTCGTCAGCTTCAGCAGCGGATGCACCGGCTGCTGCACAAAAATATTGTTATAAAACCGTGCGTCGCCGTGGAGGATCGTCATAAATCCGGCAATTTCGGTACTGTGCGGAACGTGATACGGAGTATAGCGCGGACTCGGAATATGCGCCGAGCCGTTCGTTACTCCCCTTCCCACGCACACAAGGGAACCGGCGATGAGATTATGAGCAATGGCAAACCCCTGCGTCGGAAGCTTCAACGCTCTCGGGGACAGGAGGAGATTGTTGTCAACAAGCGTCGGGCCGTGGGAGACCTCAATAAAAACGTCCTCTCCGATGCTGCCTATCGTGCTCATGCTTATGAGCTCATCTTTCGGCAGTCCGTTGTGGTGAAAGGCGTTCTGAGTAACTCTCGTGCCCTGCGCCTGCCAGTCGAGCCAGAGTCCGCGGGTGCAGTGGTGGATGCGGTTGCGGCGGATGACCGTGTCAATGGCGGCGTGGAGCTTAATTCCGCCGATCTCCGCTCCAGCGAGATTCTGCTTAAGATTGATGTGGTGTATATGGTTATCCTCGATAAGCGAAAAAGCGCAGCCGAGATGCCCGACGATACCGGCCTGACCGCAATCGTGGATATTGCAGCGGCGCACGACGTGGCTGCCTACGCGCTCCTTCGTCCAGCCCTCGCGCACGGCAAGGCACACTACCTCGCGCTCTGTCTGAGTGCCGTCCTTGAGCTTTTCCCTGAGCCATTTATTGTCGTTTTCCGGCTGATAGTACTTTCCGAGCGAGATTCCGGCGCACTTTGACTCAGAGATCTCGCAGTCCTCTATTATCCAGCCCTTTGACCAGTGCGGGCCGATCATCCCCTCCTGATACGCCGTCGGAGGCGCCCACTGGGTCGCCGCCTTCGTGATCGTAAAGCCCGACACCGTAACATAGCTCACGCCCTCGCGGGAGGGGTAAAAGCAAGCCTTGCGGGCGGTAAATTCCACGCACTCCCCGTTCGGATCCTTCCCGCCGAAGTTAGCGTAGAACACGGTCTCGTCACCCTCCTGCTCAGAGCACCATACGTACTCCGAAAACTCAGGCTCCCAGGACGCCGGCGACCTTTTCGGCGACAGAACGGCGCCCTTGTCCGAAACCTCGTACATGCTTCTGCCGTTCAGAAAGACGTCGCCGAGGTGGGCGATGAAGCCGGCGTTGAACCAGTCGCCGGAGACAAGCGTCGTGTATGGATTTCTGCCGGTGAAAACGCTGTTCGGCACTCTTGCCGAATACGCTCCGCCGCCTATCGGCGCCCACCCCGAAAGAGGCTCCGCGCCGGTTATGACCGCCTTGTTTTTCTCAAGAGAGCGGTATGTTATCCTCGCCTCCTCGGTGCCGGAAAACGCCGGGTCGACCTCCTCCCGGTAAATGCCGGGGCAGACCAGCACCTCGTCGCCGGGGCGGGCAAGCTGAGCCGCGTCATTTATATGCCGAAAGGGGCTTTTTTCGCTTCCGTCGCCGCCCTCCGCGGCGCTTATATCTACGAAATATTTCATATTTCCTCCTTATCTCGTGTAAGCGGGAGCGGCAGCATGATATCCTGCGAGAATATGCCGCCCTTGGCGCCGGAGCTTATCGTGCCGTCGTAGCGCTTTACTATCCATTCCATGCTCCGTATGCCGAAGCCGTGACCTCCGGGGTCAGACTTTGTGGTGCGGAGCCTTCCGTTTTCGTACGAAAGCTCGCCGGTAAAGGTGTTTTCTATGTGTATCGAGAGCATTTCCGCAACGCCCGACATATTCACCTTGATATAGCGCCCCTCTCCGCATTTCGAAGCCGCCTCACAGGCGTTGCCTTTTTTCGTTTTCACTGAAAAATTGTCTAAAATGAAGCTTTGACCTGCTCCAAAAACCGTTCGGCAATCGGTGTAAACGGTTGATACTTCTTCCAGACAAGATATAACTTCGTTTCGAGGTGCGGGGTAAGCGGTCTGAATACCAACCCGCTATCGGATGAAACGTCTATCAGTTTATCAAAGGTCAGCAGGTATCCGAGCCCTGCCTTGGCGAAGATCGATCCGTTGTATGATAACCGGAACGAGCCTTCGAGATGAAAAGCATCAAAATCGCGTCCAGCCCAGTTCCTTATTTCCTGATGCCACGCCTGCTCGGAACAGAACAGCGGAAGTCCACGGAGATCGGAAGGGGTAAAGCTTTCTCTTTCCGCAAGAGGATCGTCCGCCGGAAGAATCAATCCCCAGTGATCCGCTTCAGGAAGTGCTATAAACTCATACTTGCTTTCATCCGGTTCTTCTGCGAGGACAACAAAGTCCAAAAGCCCTTTCTGCAGCTTTTCCGCAACCTGCTCCGTGTCGCCGCTGGTGATGTGATATTGCAGCTTCGGGTATCGCTCCTTCAAGGCTTTGATCGCATCTGCAACATACTTGATCTGATAGGATTCAGCCAAACCGAGGAACAACTCACCGCCGGAGACATCATCAAGCGAGACAAACTCCTTCTCAATCTTATCCGCCATGCTGACAAGGTCTTCCGCTCTGTCGCGGAGCAGAACGCCTTCATCCGTCAGACGAATGCTGAAGCTGTGACGGGTGAACAGCTTTTTATCGAGTTCGTCCTCAAGAGACTTCAGAGCCTTTGACAGCGTGGGCTGCGTCACGTGAAGCTGCTCGGCGGCCCTCGTCATATTTTCCTCCCGCGCAACAGCAAGAAAGTACCGAAGTGTTCTTATCTCCATGGTATTCCTCCTTCGTGATATTCCTAATACGAATATCACGATATTCATTATAACCATTAGCGAGCATAAAGTCAATGCGTTATAATAAAAACGAACCAAGGAACAAGGAGCCAAGGAGTACAGATAACAGTGTCAGATTATTCGGAAACATTGAAGTCCTTTCTTGCTGATACCGGTGTACGGCAAGAGCTCATAGAGAGGGCGATGCAGTTATATCAATCAGGACAGGAGGCAGAGCTTGTCAGATTCCTGAAGCTGCAGCGCTGCGATATGGTGGAGGATATGCACGAGTGCCAGCGGAAAGTCGACCGTATCGACTATCTGATCAGACAAACAAAGAATAATAATCACCGAAAGGAAGATTGAATCATGATGAAACCGGCAGAACTTACATTGACAAAAGAATGGGACAAGACCTTTCCCAAAAGCGACAAGGTGAATCACAGCAAGGTCACTTTTATCAATCGCTACGGCATCACGCTGGCAGCGGATCTGTACGTTCCGAAGGGCGTAGAGGGAAAGCTCCCGGCCATCGCGGTCTGCGGCCCCTTCGGAGCCGTCAAGGAGCAGTGCTCCGGGCTGTATGCGCAGACGATGGCGGAGCGCGGCTTTTTGACGCTTGCCTTTGACCCCTCCTTCACCGGTGAGAGCGGCGGAAACGTGCGCTACATGGCTTCCCCGGATATCAACACTGAGGACTTCATGGCGGCGGTGGATTTCCTCTCCCTGTGCGACAAGGTCGATCCGAATCGGATCGGTATCATCGGCATTTGCGGCTGGGGCGGTCTGGCGCTGAATACCGCGGCGCTGGACACCCGCATCAAGGCGACGGTCGCCTCGACCATGTATGACATGACCCGTGTCAACGCGAAGGGATACTTCGATTCTGAGGACAGCGAGGAAGCCCGCTATCAGAAGAGAGCCGCTATGTGCTCACAGCGTCTGGAAGACCTGAAAAGCGGCGAATACAAGCTGGGCGGCGGTGTCGTCGATCCGCTGCCGGAGGACGCGCCGTATTTTGTGAAGGATTACTACGACTATTACAAGACAGGTCGCGGCTATCATCCCCGTTCCCTCAACTCCAACGGCGGCTGGAATGTGATCGGCTGCGAGAGCTTTATCAATCAGCCGATCCTGCAGTACTCCAATGAGATTCGCTCTGCGGTTTTGGTGATGCACGGCGATGCGGCGCATTCCTGCTACTTTGGCAGGGACGCCTATGCTGACATGGTGAAGGACAGCAAGTACACTGAAAACAAGGAACTGCTCATCATTCCGGGTGCTTCCCATACCGATCTTTATGACGGCGGCGGCAAGGGCGCGATCCCATTTGATAAGCTGCAGAGTTTCTTTGAGGAATACTTGAAATAATTCAAGTTAGGGCGGAGGCAGATCACGAACATGAAAAAACGGCTTGCGGCACTTACAGCTTTGGCGATTCTTCTGATCTGCCTGTCGGCCTGTCGGGCAGCAGAACAGGAGGGCTTCGAACCGGAAGCAGAAAAGCATAGTTCGAACAGTTCTGCTTATATAGTGGAACCCAAAGGAGAAGATGAGACTGTGGTGAGTCAGACAGATACAAGCAGGACATCCGGTGTTTTTGATTTTGAGCGCAGAACTGTTTTGCTGAACAGCGGATATGAGATGCCGATTCTCGGTCTCGGCACCTATGCGCTCGATCACGATACCTGTGTGAGTTCCGTGATGGCGCTTCTGGAAAACGGCGGCAGGCTCATTGACACGGCCTATATGTACGGAAATGAGGAGGCCGTGGGCGAGGGCGTCCGCAGAGGCATGGAGGAATATGGCATTCCCCGTGAGGAAATCTTTGTTATCACTAAGATATACCCGAATCAATTCAGCGATCCCGAGGCCGCCATCGATATGGCGCTTAATAAGCTGGATATCGGGTACATCGACATGATGCTCCTTCACCATCCCGGAACCAACGATGTGAAGGCATACCAGGCTATGGAAAAATATGTGGAGCAGGGCAAGATTCGCTCTCTTGGCCTCTCCAACTGGTATGTAGAAGAATTGACCGAGTTCCTGCCGCAGATCACGATCACACCGGCACTGGTGCAGAACGAGATCCACCCCTATTATCAGGAGCAGGATGTCGTTCCGTTCATTCAGGAAAAAGGCATTGTGGTGCAGTGCTGGTATCCGCTGGGTGGGAGAGGCTACACTGCCGATCTGTTGGGAAACGAAACGATCAAAGCGATTGCGGAAGCTCATGGCGTATCTTCTGCGCAGGTCATCCTGCGCTGGGATCTGCAGCGAGGCATCGTCGTGATCCCCGGTTCGAGCAATCCCGATCATATAAGGGAAAACCTCGACCTGTTCGGTTTTGAGCTGACTGACAATGAGATGGCAGAGATCGGAGAACTGGATCGTGGTGAGAAGCATGACTGGTATTGAGAAAAGCGAGGAAACGCGATGAAAATTCTTGTATTGAACGGGAGCCCGCGCCCGCAGGGCGATACGGCGAAAATGGTCGCTGTGTTTCGGGAAACTGCTGAAAGCGCAGGACATGACGTGGCGGTAATCAATGTGTGCCGAAAGAACATCAAGGGCTGCCTTGCCTGTGAATATTGCCATGGGAAAGGGCACGGCGTATGTGTTCAAAAGGACGACATGCAGGAGATCTATGCTGAGCTGAAGGATACTCAGATGTTGGTGCTTGCCTCGCCGATCTACTATCACGGTATCAGCGGGCAGCTGAAATGCACAGTCGATCGTTTTTATTCCGCGCTTTACCCCAAAGCGCCGGAGACGCTTAAGAAAGCTGCCATGTTTCTGAGTTCTGGTGATCCGGACATGTATGATGGCGCCAAATTTTCTTATGATGGTGATTTTCTTGGTTATCTTGGATTGGAAGATATGGGGATCATCACTAATCACGACAAGGACTGCTTAGCGGCGGTCAGGCAAATGGCG
>JAFVCD010000022.1 GCA_017479425.1 Oscillospiraceae bacterium | reverse complement strand
TGACAGTCCTTCTGGCAGAAATTGCGCCATACTGCGTTAGCCCCCTTGACCATATATATCCATTATGCTCTGCGGGGTCTGCCTTGTCTGGCACAATTTCTGCTCAGAATTACAAGTCAGTTTTATATCAAGGATTAGTATTGTAGCCATATATTTTCCGATTCGGAGGCGGTTTATACATTGGGGCTTGAAAATTGCGGAAAATCAGTGTATATTAGCTTCGGCGTTTAATCCCCCAAGGATGAAGAAAATATACGGGGTTCGAGCCCCCGCGTCAGAAAGGGAAATGTAAAAATGAACAAAAAAACAATCACAGCAATCGTAGCCGTCGTCGTTATCGTCGCGGCGCTCCTCACAGTGTACCTCGTCACAAGACCGGCGCCCGTTGCGGGCGGCAAGACCATCACCGTTGAAATCAAATACGATGAGGTCGACAGGGAAGTCAAAATCACCACCGACGCCGAAACTCTCGCCGACGCGCTCAGAGAGAAGAACCTCATCGAGGGCAGTGAATCAGAGTGGGGTCTCTTCATCACCGGCGTGGACGGCAGAACTGCCGACGACGCGAAGCAGGAGTGGTGGTCAATAACGAAGGACGGCGAGATGACGCCCACCGGCGCCGATACCACTATGATAGCCGACGGCGAGCACTATGAGCTGACGCTGATGGTTGGCTATGACTTCTGAGCCGCGGCTCAAGGTACGCGACATCGCGTGGCTCGGCATACTCGCGGCGCTGATGATAGGCGGGCAGGTCGCGCTTGCCGCTATCCCGAACTTTGAGATAGTGAGCCTCATCACCATCGCGGGAACGCTCGTTTTCGGCTGGAAGATGCTCTTTTCCGTGTACGTTTTCGTCCTCGCGGAGGGGCTCATATGGGGCTTCGGAACGTGGTTCTGGGGCTACACCTATATGTGGGCGCTCCTCGTTGCGATAACGATGGTCTTTCGCCGCGAGCGCGGGAGAGTGGTCTGGGCGGCGATAAGCGGCGCCTACGGACTGCTGTTCGGGTTTTTCTACGAGGTGCCGTACATATTCATATCCGGCTTCAGGACAGCGTTTGCGTGGTTCATATCGGGCATACCGTATGACCTCATGCACGGCTTCTGGAACTTTCTCATCGCGCTGGCGATACTTCCGACTCTCCGCGAGGTGATGGAAAAGCTCCGTAGCGGGAGGATAAGAGAATGACTAAAGGCGGGGGGTGAAACCCTCGCCTTTGCCTATGTTTATAAGAGTGTAAAACACCTTAATCTCCTTAAACTCCTTAAACTCCCGAAACACATTACATAATAATATATATATATATAATAAGATTAAGGTCTTTCAGGTGTTTCAGGTGTTTCAGGTGTTTTTGTAAATATGTGTACTGTATGACCCTTCTGCCTTACAAACTGCTCATACACTACCCCGTCCAGGCTCAGCATATACTTCGCCCAGGCGCGCAGGTCGGTCACGAGCGCCCGCGGGCTCGAGGACGGGTCCTTCTTCGCTATCGCCCGCACCGCGCCGTATATCACCGAGGCTGTGCACTCATACCTTCCGTGCTCCGCCTCCATTAAAAACGCAAGCGTTTCGCGCATTCCCGACCTCTCGTAGGCCTCCTTCACCGGGTCAGTCCCGACATTCGCCGAGACCCGCTTCCAGATATGCTCGGTCTTATCGAATCTCATCTCGATGTCGTCAGACTCGATGTCGCGCCCGGTGATGTGCATTACCGTCGTGTCCGACGAGCGCTTCTTGCGCTCCAGGACTATCATCGTGTCCGCCGCGCCGGTCAGTCCCGTCGAGCCGGATATGCGGTTGAAGGGGTCGGTGTCGTCTCTCTGCTTGCGCAGGTGGTGGACTAGCACTATTGCGACGTTGTACGCGTCCGCTATGCGCTTCAGCTCGCCCATCGCCTCGTAGTCCGCCTCGTAGACGTTGCGGCTTCCGTTCGCGCCCTTGACCTTCTGGAGCGTGTCGATGATGAAGAGCCGCGCGTCCGCGTGATTCTTGCAGGTGTCGGCTATCATCTTGCCAAGCCCGTCGTCGAGCCTCGGCATCGCGGTGAACAGCACGAGGTTTTCAAGGTCTGCCTTCGTCGCGCCGATGGCGAGCAGTCTGTCCTGCAGTCTGCGCACGCTGTCCTCCAGCGCAAAGTAAAAGACCCGCGCCTCCTGCGTTTTCTCGCCGAGGAAGTCGCGCCCGTTCGCCACCGCCAGCGAGAGCTGGAGCATAAGCCAGCTCTTGCCGTACTTCGGCGGCGCCGCGAGCAGGGTCACGCCCGGCACGATGAGATTCTCCGCCAGGGGACTCAGCGGCGGGAGCATCATTGTCAAAACGTCTGTGGCTAAGTAGCCGTGTACCTTCGATTCGTCTATAATTATCCCTCCAAAACATTTGTATTCGTCTGAAAACAGAGCGCAGAGGACAGTCAAGACCGCCCTCTGCGCATTTCTGTATCAAACTTGTTGAGATTATACCACAAAGTATCTCACTTTGTCAAGGTATGGGGGAGAATAATCACAGCTCGCTGACTAATTTCACGCCTGCGGAACAGCCGAGGCGCTCGGCGCCCGCCTCTATCATCGCAAGCGCGGTCGCAAGGTCGCGTATGCCGCCCGCCGCCTTGACCTTGACAAACTCGCCGACCGTGTCCTTCATGAGCTTCACGTCCTCGACTGTCGCGCCGCCGGTGCCGAAGCCGGTGCTGGTCTTGATGAAGTCGGGTCTGACCTCGCGGGCTATCTCGGCGCACCTTTTTATCTCGTCCTTTGTGAGATAGCAGTTTTCAAATATGACCTTGATGTGCGCGTCATAGGAGTGGCAGATGGCGGTGAGCGCCGCCATCTCATGGCGGATGTAATCCCAGTCGCCGTCCTTGACCTTTGCGACGTTCAGAACGTAGTCGACCTCGCTCGCGCCGTTCTCGATGGCCTCGAGCGCCTCAAAGCCCTTGACCTTGACGGTGTTCTGACCGAGAGGGAAGCCCACGACGGTGCAGACCGCGACGTCAGTGCCCTCCAGAAGCGCCTTCGCCTCGCGCACGCGCACGGGGTTTACGCAGACTGAGGCAAAGCCGTACTCCCTCGCCTCGGCGCAGAGTTTTTTGAGCGCCGCGTCGGTGGCGTCCGCCTTTAGAATGGTGTGGTCTATGTACTTTGCAAGCTCTTGTTTTGTCATTTTTGTGCCTCCTCAATATTTTTTACTGTCAGTGTGCTGTCCTTGACTGAAAATTTTACGTTGTACTCGGCAAAGCGCAGTCCGTAGATACGCTCACTGTCGCGCTGATAGGTCGGGCGCGGGTCGTTTTTAAGCACCGATATGAGCGCCTCGCGCTTATCAGGCGGCAGTCCTTCGATAAGAGAGTCCGGTATCTCGACTTCGAGAGTAAGCTCTCTCGCGCCGTCAGTCCAGCCCGCCTTTTCATCGGGAAACGCGTCGGCGTAGGGCAGATAGGGCTTTATATCGTAGACCGGCGTGCCGTCGAGGATGTCCGCTCCGGCGACGATGAGGTCGCCGCCCTCGATTCTCAGAAGCTTCACGGCGCTCAGCGCGAGGGAGTTCGGACGGTACGGCGAGCGGGTAGCGAATACGCCCATGCGCTCGTTGCCGCCGAGCCTCGGCGGGCGCACCGTCGGCGACCACTCATTAAACCTCGCCTCCGAGAAGCCCCAGATGAGCCACAGCCGCGAAAAGCCCTCGATGCCGCGAAGTGCATCGGGATTGCGGTATTTTCCGGCAAACTCAACGCGGCTCTCGACCCTCTCGGCAAGCCCAGATTGCCGCGGTATGCCGAATTTCTCCTTAAAATCGTTTCTGATATACGCGATAGGTTCAATTTCCATCCTTCTCACCATAAAACAGTGTAGCATATTCGGGAAAAACTTGCAACTTTTCTTTCGCGGTGTTATAATGTCAAGCGAACATTTTTTGAAAGGACTGTAACACTTGGAAACTCAGCTCTATGACAGCACTTTAGCAAAGAAGAGCTACTCCCGCGTGGGGCTTGCGCTCTTTGTATTCACTACAGTCACTATCGTCGCGCAGTCAGTGCTCGGCGGCGTCTATGCCGCGCTCGTCGCGGGCAATCCCGCGCTCGGTGAGCTCAGCTGGCTCAGATGGCTCGTCACCTTCGCCCCGATATATGTCATCGGCGTGCCGTGCGGACTGCTCGTAATGCGCGGAGAGGCGACCTATGATACCGAAGAGGAGAAAATGACCTTCGGCAGATTCGTGATGTTCTTTTTCATCTGCCTGCCCATCATGTACGTCGGCAACATCATCGGCAACATATTCTCGGCGATGATATCCGGCGGCACGGCGGTCAATCCCCTTGAGCGGCTTGCCTTTGACAGTTCTCCTGTGAAGGTGCTCGTCGTCGCCGTCCTCGCGCCGATATTCGAGGAGCTGATGTTCCGCAGGCTCATCGTCGACCACACCATCCGCTACGGCGAGCCGGCGGCGATAATCTTCTCCGGCGTGGCGTTCGGCTTCTTCCATATGAACTTCTTTCAGTTCTTCTACGCCTTCGGTCTCGGCTGTCTCTTTGCCTACGTCTACGTCCGCACCCGTAAGCTTCGCTGGTCGATCATCCTGCACATGATAATAAACTTCATGGGCTCCGTAATCGCGCCCGCGCTCCTCTCCGGCCTCGACCTCGAGCTTCTCAGCGACCCCAATGCCATCGCAAATCTCTCCGAGGAGGCGCTTATGGAGATTGCGCCTTCTATGCTCGCCTACTTTGCCTATACCGGCTTCATCCTCACCGGCTCCGTCGTCGGACTTGTGCTTATCATCACAAGGTGGAGGAAGCTCCACTTCAACCATATGCCCGAGGAGATGCCGAGGGATACGGTGTTCAGAACGGCGTATCTCAACCTCGGCGCCATACTGTTCTTTGCGGTATGCTTCATTATGACAGTCTTAAATCTTGTCCTGCCCTTCATTCAGGGCTGAGGAGGAAAAAATGAGTAAAGGAAATTTCTATATCACAACACCTATCTATTACCCCTCTGCAAAGCTCCACATCGGCCACGCCTACTGCACTGTCGCAACTGACGCAATGGCCCGCTATAAGCGCCTTACGGGCTACGATGTACTGTTCCTCACCGGCACCGATGAGCACGGTCAGAAGATAGAGACAAAGGCGAAGGAGGCCGGCGTAACTCCTAAGGAGTTTGTTGACCGTATTGTTGAGGGCGAAAAGGGCGTTAAGGATCTCTGGCGCCTTATGAATATCTCAAACGATCGCTTTATCCGCACCACGGACGCTTATCACGAAAAGGCGATCCAGCGCATCTTCAAAAAGATGTACGACAAGGGCGATATATACAAGTCCGTCTACAAGGGAAAATACTGCAAGCCCTGCGAGAGCTTCTGGACAGAGAGCCAGCTCGTGGACGGCAAGTGCCCCGACTGCGGCAGACCCGTTGAGGATGCAGAGGAGGAGGCGTACTTCTTCCGCGCCTCCAAGTACGCTCCGCGCGTTCGCAGGCTTCTCACCGAGACCGATTTCCTCGAGCCAAAGAGCCGCGTAAACGAGATGGTAAATAACTTCATCGACTGCGAGGGCGGACTTCAGGATCTCTGCGTCTCCCGCACGAGCTTCACCTGGGGCGTTCAGGTCGACTTTGACCCGAAGCACGTCGTCTACGTATGGCTCGACGCGCTCTTCAACTATATGACTGCGCTCGGACTTGAGAACGATCAGTACGATGACCTCGACAAGTTCTGGCCCTGCGACGTTCACTTTGTGGGCAAGGAGATCGTCCGTTTCCACGCGATCTATTGGCCCGCGTTCCTCATGAGCCTTGATCTGCCCCTTCCGAAGAAGGTCTACGGCCACGGCTGGCTGAACTTCAACGGCGACAAGATGTCCAAGTCAAAGGGCAACGTCGTCGACCCCTATGTTCTCGGCGAGCGCTACGGCATCGACGCTCTGCGCTTCTTCCTGCTGAGGACCTTCCCCTTCGGCTCTGACGGCAACTTTACCAATGAGCTTCTTATCCAGACGATAAACGTCGACCTCGCAAACTCCCTCGGAAACCTTGTGAGCCGTACAGTTGCGATGGTTGAGAAGTATTTTGGCGGTCAGCTCCCCGGCTCCTTTGACGGCAGGAGCGATGACGATGACGAGCTTATTGCGACTGTGAATGCGCTTCGTCCGGCTTATGAGAAGGAGATGGAGGCTTATCAGTTCCAGAACGGCCTTGGCGAGATATTCAAGGTGCTGTCCCGCGCCAATAAGTATATCGATGAAACTCAGCCGTGGGTGCTTGCGCGCGACGAGGCTAACCGTGACCGCCTTGCGAGAGTTATGTATAACCTTCTGGAAACCGTGCGTATCTGCGCAGTTCTGCTGACTCCGTTCATTCCCGGCTCCTGCGAGAAGATATTTGCGCAGATAGGCGCCGGAGAACTGACGACATGGGATTCTGCCGGGCATTTCGGTGCTCTCAATGAGAATGTAAAGGTTCAGAAGGGCGAGGCTATTTTCCCGCGCATTGATATGGATAAGGAAATCGAAGCGCTGAACGCTCTTATGGCACAGTCCAACGCTCCGCAGTCCGACCCCGTGCTGCCCGACGTCACCATCGACGATTTCTCCAGGTGCGATATGCGCGTGTGCAAGGTGCTCACCTGCGAGAACGTCAAGAAGAGCGAGAAGCTCTTGAAGTTCACCCTCGACGACGGCTCCGGAAAGCCGCGCCAGATACTCTCCGGAATCGCTAAGTTCTATAAGCCCGAGGAGCTTGTCGGAAAAACCGTCGTCGCGATCCTCAACCTCCCGCCGAGGAAGATGATGGGTCAGGAGAGCTGCGGTATGCTCATCTCCGCTGTCAGGACTGAGAACGGCGAGGAGAAGCTCAAGCTTCTCATGCTCGATGATTCCATCCCCGCCGGCGCAAGACTTGCCTAAAAAATATTGACAAACCGGAAGCCCTGTGATAATATATTAGGGCTTCCGAAAATGCTGGTGTAGCTCAGTCGGTAGAGCAGCTGATTCGTAATCAGCAGGTCGTGTGTTCAAGTCACATCACCAGCTCCAATTAAAGTCACCCGAACAGGGTGGCTTTTTCTTTTTCGTGGACTACGATTTTCTCGATAAGCTCATTGAGCTTGTTGAGGATTTTATTGAGGTCAGATATTCTTTTCTCTGCTTTAGTCAGTTCACGCCTGAGCCTGGCAGACTCGTTCTGAGCGCTCTCGGATTTTGCCCTTCTCAGCATATTTGCATATAGCTTTTCAAAGCAAGGAACGCAAAGCCCTTCAGGAAACAATTGCGGGTGTACAGCAGGAGATCGACCGCCGGATGGACCGGTTGCCCGGTATTCTGAAAGCGGACGGCTATCCCGATGTACAGGCGTTCAAGCGGCTGTATGACGACGCCACGCTCCTTGTGGAGCAGTACAACCGTGATCTGGCCGCTTTGGAGAGAAAGGCAAAGGGTGAAGAGGAACCGGCCCCGAAGCCGCCTGAAAAAGAGAGCATCCGAAAGAAGCTCCGGGACATGGAGGCAGAGGCAAAGCGCCGGAACGACGCACGGAGGCAGCAGACCCGCCCTCGCAGCCACGATTATGACAGAGGACGCTAAGACAGAAGATTACACCGCAGGAGGCCCCTGCGGTGCGTACATAGAAACGCCCTTCAAGTTTGCGGCTTGCAAGGCGTTGCTGGCTCATTTGAAATGTAATTACAATGGGTTAATTAAAATTGTTATAGAGATGCTGGTAATAACATAGAAACTACTGGAATGTCAACGCTTCTTGTGGTAAAATGAAATAGTTTATTGCAGGAATTTATTTGCGCAATTGAAAAAGTAAAATGGCATACAAGAAAACGACAATACCATGTGGATTCAACACCCGATTATTTGCAGAAATACGAAAACTGCAAGAACTCAAATGAAGCGCCTTAAAACAGCAATACCAAATCATACTGCAAAACTCGTTGCTGATTCATGAAGAACAACAGAAGCCATAGGGAGCATTCACGCATGAAAAAGATTCTCACTATTATTGTCAACGTGATCATTATAGCTGCTATACTGATCTTCGTTGTTCTCTACTCCCGTTTTGAAACCACCGATTCATACCGGAGACAAATAGAACACTTTGAGAGCACAATGGTCACCATGGAGAAGGTGACAGAGAATTATCTGGAAGGCGAGCAGCAGATCTGCGATGTTTGGGCGCGCTATATCAACAGTGAGCACATGACAATGGAAGAGGCGGCTGCGTTTATCCGGGCCTCCCATGTGCTGGAGAACGCCTCGGCACATCTGATTTCTCTCGACAGCTTCAAGGGCCTCTCCACACGCCCGAAACAGGGCACGGCTAATGACTATACTGTTTCCTATAAGCAGATAGCTCTACTGGAGAACGTGGATTGGATCAATGAAATCGGGGAGTCAATCAACATAACCCGCGCTTACACCAATCCGATGAACGGCGAACAATCACTGGCTTTCTGCAACCGTGTTACGCTGTATGATCCGGAAAGCGAATCTTCCGAGGCTGCTGTCCTGCTGCGAGTTATACCCATCTCGACGCTGGAACAGAAATGGGCTTTTCCGCAGGCAGAGCTGATGAATGCCGAGCTGTCCATGATCGATGCCAACGGGGATTATATCCTGAAAGGATACAGCTTTAAGAACGCCAGTTTTTTTGAGTTCTACAGATCTTACAATCCAACAGATCCTGAATCGTCAAGTGAATTGTTTGACAGGGTCACTTCATCGACGGGCTCCGTTCCGATGATCAACTCACACGGGCAGGAATGCATACTTGCCTTTACCCCTATCTCAGCCACCGCCGGTTGGACGCTGATGGGTCTCGTACCGGCAAAGGATCTCCATGTGGATACGGAAAACTGGTTGCTGGTAGGAGTCGTTTCTGCCGGTCTGCTGATTCTTTTCCTGCTTGACCTGCACTATATGCTTTACTTGAACAGGCGATTTCAGGCCGCAGCACGAGAGGCGGAATCCGCAAGCAAAGCAAAGACCGATTTTCTCTCCACTATGTCTCACGACATCCGTACGCCCATGAACGCCATCATAGGCCTTACAACCATTGCCGAGAAGAATCTTGGGGATGTGGAGTCGACGGGTGAGAGCCTTCGGAAAATCAGTTTGGCCAGCAATCATCTGCTGACGCTGATCAACGACATTTTGGATATATCGAAGGTAGAAAGCGGAAAGCTGAAAATGAGTCCTTTGACATTCTCCATTGTGGAAACGGTTGAGAACCTTGTAAATATCTCGCAGCCGATGATAAAGGAAAAGAATATTGATTTCAGATTCCATATCAATCAAATCGAAAAGGAATATCTGTTTACAGACCAGCTTCGTCTGAACCAGATTTATATCAATATCCTCTCCAACGCCATTAAGTACACGGAACCCGGCGGGCGTGTCACTATAGATATGCGCGAGGAAAAGAGCGCCATACCCGACTGCATACGGCTGAGCTATATTGTAGCAGATACGGGCATCGGTATGAGTCCGGAATTCATGGCGACCATGTATCAGCCCTTCTCGCGTCAGATCGACAGCCGTGTCAACAGCATTCAAGGGACTGGCCTCGGTCTGGCTATTACAAAGCAGATGGTCGATCTGCTTGGCGGCACGATCGACTGCCGGAGTGAGCAGGGCAAGGGGACAACCTTCACCGTCGTACTGGATATCCCCGTAGCTGACAGACAGCGGGATGACATGAAGCATGATCCTATCGACGTGCTGATCGTTGATGATGATGAGATCCTGCTTCAGACGACTGCAGATATTCTGGCGTCTCTTGGTGCCTCGGTGGAGACGGCGCAAAGCGGTTTGGAAGCGCTTGGGATGGTCAAGCACAGGCATCTTTCCGGGCGGGATTACGGTGTAGTCATCGTGGACTGGAAAATGTCAGGAGTAGACGGCATTGAGACGATCCGCCGAATCCGCACAGAAGTGAACGAAAACATCCCGATCCTGCTGATCTCCGCTTATGACTGGTCGGACATCGAGGACCGGGCGAAAGCGGCAGGCGCGAACGGCTTCGTCAGCAAACCTCTTTTCCGCTCTACGCTCTATGATAAGATCAACGAGTTGATCGGGAAGGAGTCTGTTTCCCAGGAGGCGGAGGATAATTATTCCGATTTGCAGGGGCTGCACATCCTGGTGGCAGAGGATAACGATATCAACTGGGAAATCATATCCGCCATGCTTTCCATGTTTGGGATCACCACCGATCGAGCAGAAAACGGACGGGTCTGTGTGGACAGGATGAGCACGGCTGCGGAAGGCAGCTATGCGCTGATCTTCATGGATGTACAGATGCCGGAGATGAACGGTCTCGACGCAACCAGGGCCATCCGGAAACTGGATAACCCATGGGCGGCCTCCATCCCGATTGTTGCGATGACGGCAGACGCATTCTCCGAAAACGTCACGGAATGCCTGGAGGCCGGCATGAATGGACATATCGCAAAGCCCGTCGATATCAAACTGGTGATCAAGGAGATCCGGAGAATCAAGGAAGGAAAAGGGAAATCATGAAAAAAACGATGTGCTTGGTTTTGGCGATGCTGATGGTCCTGAGCCTGGCTGCATGCGGCGCAAAGACGCAGGATTCGGAGGCGAAGGATGGGTTCCGTCCGACTCTGGATACTTCCGTCAGTTGCCATATCAGCGTTGCCGGCGGCTACAACAATTTTGAGGCGCTGGAAGCTGAGTTTGACCGTTTTAATGAATATTATCCCAATGTGGAGCTTGTATTTACAAAAATTGATGACTATAACAACATGATCGGAATGGTCCTGAACGGAACCGGCGCCCCCGATATCTACGTCAATTACTCCTGGATGTATGGCCGGGAGCAATACAAGGCTTCTATCGACCATGCCGAAGACTTGTCCGATCCCGCGCTGGGTCTTGATCTGGGCTGCATCCGCGGCAATATACTTTTGAATACAGATGATGGTGCGCTTCCGATGGTCCCGGTTTTCTCAAACACCTACGGTATGCTCGTGAACAACAGCCTTTTTGAAAAAGAGGGTCTGAGCGTTCCTGCAAACTATCAGGAGCTGGTGGCTGTGTGTGATGCGTTTCGTGAAAAGGGCTATGAAAACCCGATGATGGGCGTCTCCCAGCAGGAGACGACTTCGCTGTTTACCTTGACGCTCTATCCGTACTTCTGCGGAACAGTGGCGCACGATGAAGAGGCTGTTAAAAAGCTCAATGCGCTTGACGCATCAGCCGGCGAGTATATGCGGCCCGCCCTTGAGAAGCTTGTGCAGTTCCTGAACGACGGCTGTGTAGACCTTGATGCGTGTGCGGAAATCGAAAATAACT
>JAFVCD010000021.1 GCA_017479425.1 Oscillospiraceae bacterium | reverse complement strand
CTTGTAATTCTGAGCAGAAATTGTGCCAGACAAGGCAGACCCCGCAGAGCATAATGGATATATATGGTCAAGGGGGCTAACGCAGTATGGCGCAATTTCTGCCAGAAGGACTGTCAGGTTTCTATTAAGGTTTAGTATTATTTTGCTCCGAGACCGATCTGCATGGACTCCATGATCTCATAGCGCTCCATCTGAAGGTGCTTTTTCATCTGAAGAGCCTGCTCTATGGGAATTTCGACGATGCCGCCCTCCTGAGTGCCGATGATCAAATTGGAACGGCCCTCTGAGAAGGCGCGGACTGCATAGTAGCCCATTCTCGTCGCGGTCTCGCGGTCGCGCGCTGTGGGAGCGCCGCCGCGCTGGATATGTCCGAGAACGGTCACACGCGGCTCTATACCGACCGCTTCATGGATCTTCTTGCCTATATCAAAGGCACTGCCGACTCCCTCGGCTACGACTATCATAAAATGAGTGTTGCCGGCAAGACGGCTGTCCTGAATGCGCTCGACAACGTCACGCTGGAAGTCAAGCTCGTGCTCGGGAACGAGAACTGCGGTGGCGCCGACGGCGATACCGACGTAGAGCGCGAGGAAGCCGGCGTTGCGGCCCATAACCTCGACTACTGAGCATCGCTCGTGGCTCTGCATTGTGTCGCGCAGGCGGTCAATGCACTCAATGGCGGTGTTGCAGGCGGTATCAAAGCCGATGGTGTAGTTCGTGCATCCTACGTCGTTGTCGATGGTCGCGGGAACGCCGACCACGGGGATGCCTTTTCGGCTGAGATCGAGCGCGCCGCGGAAGGTTCCGTCACCGCCGATGGCTACAATGCCCTCAATGCCGAGCATCTTGCAGGTGGCAACAGCCTTTTCCTGCCCCTTTTCGGTGACAAACTCATCGCTTCTCGCGGTGTAGAGCATAGTGCCGCCGGAGGAGAGAATGTGACCTACGCTTGAGGCGTTCAGCATTACGAAATCTGCGGAGATAAGACCTGCCCAGCCTCTGCGAATACCGACTACCTCAATGCCGCGGGAGAGCGCTGTTCTGACTACTGCGCGAACTGCGGCGTTCATACCTGGCGCGTCGCCGCCGGAGGTGAGAACTCCGATCCTTTTAAACTGCTTTTCCATATTTTTTACCCCCTGAAAGGTGAATTGAATAAAAATGGAGCCGGACTGATCGTCCGACTCCATTATAATTGATTGTTAATTGGAAAACAAGATATTTAGTTGATTTTTACATTTTCCCAGAGGGTGTTTATATAGTCAAGAGTTTCGGGGCTCAGATTGCGGTATGCGTATGCGTTGTAGGAGGCCGCGAAGTCCTCAGTCTCGGGATAGAGGATCGCAATGGTGTCCTCACCGAGATCGTCGAGATATTCCTCGTCGGTGTAAACGAGCTTATTCGGGGAGGCGTAATAGGTGTACTCCGCATTGGCGACCGCGGCGTCACGGGAGAGCATGAAGTTGATGAAAATCTCAGCGAGCTCCTTATCCTGACAGCAGGAGGGGATGCACATCGCGTCGATGTAGTAGTTGGTGGGGTCGGGATAATAGAACTGGAGATCTACGGTGTCAGCCTGAGCGTCGACCATCGTGAAGTAATCGCCGGCATAGTAGGAGCCGATGGCGGCCTCGCCGGACTCCATCATGTTGTAGATCTCGTCCATGACCTGACCGTAGAGCATCGGACGCTGGGTCATAAGCTCGCTGTAGGCGAGATCCCACTGAGCCTTATCGGTGGTGTTTACGTCAAGACCGAGCTTGTACATCGCGGTTCCGAAGGCGTCGCGCGGGTTGTTGTACTGGAGGATCCTGCCGGAATACTTCTCGTTCCACATGAGATCCCAGCCCTTGGCGTCGGCTTCGTCGACCTCGTTGGCATTGTAGATAACTCCGACGATACCGTAAGCATAGGGAACGGAGTAGGCGTTGTCGGGATCGTAGTAGAGGCCCTTGAAGTTATCGTCGATATAGGAGTAGTTCGGGATGTTCTTGAAATCGAGCGGAAGGAGCATATTCTCAGCCGCCATGCGGGCGATCATATAGTCGGAGGGGATAACGACGTCATAGCTGACGGCGCCGGCGGAGAGCTTGGCGTACATATCCTCATTGGACTGGAAGGTATCGTAGTTTACAATGATCTTCTCGTTGTAGGTCTCCTCGTACCAGGATTTGAACTCGGCGATGGTGTCGTAGGTGTCCTCACTTCCGTCGGAGATGTATTCGCCCCAGTTGTAGACGTTCAGCGTGCGGGTCTTGCCTCCGGCGCAGCCGGCGCAGAGGGCAAGGATAAGAGCGGCGGCAAGCGCCGCGCAGACAATTTTCTTCATTTTGGGTTTTCCTTTCAGTTGTGTTTATCTTTCTCCGGATCATCGGTGAGGTTTGAGATGAGAAGGAGCGCGAGAATGACAAAGAAGATGATAGTGGCAAGGGCGTACATCTTCGGCGTAACGGTCTTTTTCGTCATGTTGTAGATGCGGATCGGCAGAGTCTGGAAGCCCGCGCCGGAGGTAAAATAGCTTATTACGAAGTCATCAAGGCTCATCGTAAACGCCATAATAGCGCCGGTAATAACACCGGGCATGATCTCGGGAAGCGTAACCTTAAAAAACGCCTCTACCGGCGTACAGCCGAGATCCATCGCCGCCTCAGGCAGAGCGCTGTCCATCTGCCGGAGCTTCGGAAGCACCTGCAAAATAACGTAGGGCAGGCAGAAGGTAACATGGCTCAGCAGCATTGTCCAGAACGAGAGAGAGTTTGCAAGTCCGAAAAACCTGCCGACAAATACGAACATAAGCATAAGGGAGATACCGGTTATGATGTCCGGATTCGTCATGGGAATGTCGGTAACGGTGCTGAGGGTGCTTTTCAGCCACTTTGATCTCATCTTCTCAATGCCGACTGCGGCGGCTGTGCCGATAACGGTACTGAGCACCATGGCGAGCGCTGCGAGCAGCAGCGTATTGCGGACAGAGGCGAGAGTGGCTTCGTCGCGGAACAGCTCGCGGTACCATTTAAGCGAGAAGCCGGAGAAAACCGAGAGCGACTTTGCCTCATTGAACGAGAACACGAGCAATATCGCAATCGGCGCAAAAAGGAACAGGAAAATGAGAACCGTGTAGATTTTGGAAGCTGTTTTCATTTCACCGCCCCCTTTACTGTTTTGAACCGGGGTCTCGATGTGAGATATTTCAGAAGCGCCATCGCCGCAAGCAGGATTATCATAAGAATGAACGCCATCGCCGCGGCAAAGTGGAGATTGTTTGCAACGTACTGCCCCTCAATAGCGTCGCCGATGAGGAAGAAGCGGCCGGAACCGAGCTTCTGTGAAATATAAAAGGTGGAGATTGAAGGGATCAGCACCATCGTGATGCCGTTCAGTATTCCGGGGACGGAGAGCGGGAGAATGACCTTCTGCAAAACCTGCACAGAATTGCAGCCGAGGTCGTGCGCTGCGTCGATGAGCTTTGTGTCGAGCTTTGCGAGAATGGAGTAGATCGGAAGCACCATATACGGGAAGTAGTCATAGACCATTCCGACGATGACCGCCGATTCCGTTCCTATTATGTGCAGAGGCTTTAAGCCTATGCTTGTGAGAAAACCGTTCAGAATACCGGTATCCTGGAGGATCGTCATCCAGGCGTAGGTGCGGATAAGAAAGTTCATCCACATCGGTATCATAATGAGAATCATCATTATCTTCTGCGCTCTCGCACCGGCGCGGCTCATAATGTAAGCCAGCGGATAGCCGAGAAGAAGGCAGAGCGCCGTGGATATAACGGCGAGCTTCAGGCTTCGCCAGAAGATAACGAGATATGTCCGAACCTCGCTCGTCACGCCGGCGTCGTTTGTTACCTGACTTGTGGCTGTGAAGAAGCGGGTTATATTGTCAAAGGTGAAGTGGAAGGAATTATCTGTAAAGGCGTAGTAGGCTACAAAGAAGAGCGGAACGACGATGAATATCGCCGCCCATACCGTGTAGGGCGCCAGCACCGCTGCGGTGCGCCGTCTTTCGCCGTTCATTCCTCTTCCTCGCTCTCGGCGTCGGAGATCTCGTCGTATTCCTCGGAATAGGAGCTGTAATCGCCGAACATACCGGAGTATTCGCTTTTTTTCATGATGTGGAAGCCGTCGGGATCGATCTTGATGCCGATTTTGGAGTCGACGGGACAGAAATCCGTGGTCTGAATAAGCCACTTGAAGCCGTAGAAATCGACTATGATATCGTACTGCATTCCCTTGAAGGTGACCTGCGTGACCGTGCCCTTGAGCTGACCCTCGGCCTCGGGAACGATGTCAACGTCCTCGGGGCGGATAACAACGTCGACCGCCTCGTCCTTCTGAAAGCCCTTGTCAAGGCACTTGAACTTGCGGTTGAAGATCTCCACTACGCAGTCATCACGCATAATGCCGTCGACGATGTTCGATTCACCGATGAAGTCCGCGACAAAGGCGTTCTTCGGCTCGTTGTAGATATCCTCGGGTGTGCCGATCTGCTGGATACGGCCTCTGTCCATGACTACGACGGTGTCGGACATGGAGAGCGCCTCCTCCTGATCGTGGGTTACATATATAAAGGTGATTCCCATTTCCTGCTGGATTCGCCTCAGCTCCTGCTGCATATCCTTGCGGAGCCTGAGGTCCAGAGCGCCGAGCGGCTCATCGAGCAGAAGCACCTTTGGGCGATTGACAAGCGCGCGGGCAATCGCCACACGCTGCTGCTGACCGCCGGAGAGGCTCGTCACCGAGCGGTGCTCAAAGCCCTTGAGAGAGACGACCTCGAGCATCTCTCGGACGCGGGAATCGATCTCATCCTTTGAAAGACGTATTTTCTTGCCGTCCTCACCGGTCTTGGGAATTTTAAGACCGAATGCTACGTTTTCGTACACATTGAGATGGGGGAACAGGGCGTATTTCTGGAACACCGTGTTCACCTGCCGCTTATGAGGCGGAACATCATTAATCCTCACACCGTCGAAAATGACGTCTCCGCTTGTAGGCACAAGAAAGCCGCCGATTATCCTTAGGGTTGTGGTTTTACCGCAGCCTGAAGGTCCGAGTAGTGTGAGGAATTCCTTATCATTAATATAAAGATTGATGTTATCAAGTATGGTTTCGCCGTCGAAATCCATACGCGCGTCTTTTAGACGGATGAGTTCTTTTGCCATTTATCATCGACCTTTTTTCACCGAATACTCTGCTGTTTAAAACGCTAAAAACAGCATAGCATTAATATACAGATTGGGGGGTCAAATGTCAAATAAAATATTTCAATTTTCAAAGAAATTTTTGGCAAAATCGGGCTTTTCGACACTAAATTCCCGCCCGTTAAGGTAGTCGAGCACCCCTGCGTCCGTTGCAAACGCGAACCGGAGCTTGTAGGAATAGAGCTGCTGACCGTCCTTATCCTTATCCCTGCCGTATTTGCCGTCGCCGAGAAGAGGATGACCGGCATTTGAGAACTGCGCGCGTATCTGATGCGTGCGGCCGGTGAGAAGCTCGCACTCAACAAGGCTGTCGCCGCCCTTCACAGCAAGGGTGCGGTAGCGCGTTGCGGCGGTTTTGGCACCCTTAGTGGGCTTATCCGAAACATAGACCCGGTTGTTTTTGGCGTCCTTCCAGATATAGTTCTCAAGCGTGCCGCTCGTCGGACTCATTACGCCGTGTATCGCGGCAAGATAGCGCTTGTCTATCTCACGAAGGCGGATCTTTTCGTCCATAATGCGAAGCGCCTCGGCATTCTTCGCCGCGATCACGATTCCGCCGGTGTTGCGGTCGATTCGGTTGCAGAGCGAGGGAGCGAAGCTGTGCTCTGCCTTCGGATCCCACTCGCCCTTCTCGTGAAGATACGCTTTGATGTTGTTTATAAGGGTGTTGAAGTCCCACTCTCCGGCGGCGTGACAGAGTACGCCGGGCTTCTTGTCGGCAAGGAGGATATTCTCATCCTCGTAGACGATCGTTAGCTTCGGCGTTCCGATTTTGAGCCACGCGTTGTCCTCAGTTGGCTTTTCAAAAAATTCGTCATTTATATATAATGAGAGCGTATCGCCCTCATTTAGCCGCGTATCGCGCTTTGCGCCCTTGCCGTTGAGCTTTACGCGCTTTATTCTGATGTATTTCTGCAAAAGACTCTCGGGAAGCAACGGAACAGCCTTTGAGAGAAAGCGGTCAAGCCGCTGCCCGGCGTCATTTTTGCGTATTGTCAGCTCTTTCATTCGTATCACCGGGCTGAGTATAACACATAAAATACAAAATTTCAAAAATTTTCTTGCATTTTAAAAATATCTATGTTATTATATCAAAGCTTCACGGGCGTTTTGCCCGCTAAATGGGCGTTCCTCTGCGAATAAGAGCGCAAGAACGCTTGACCGGAAGGGAGGAAATAAGCATGAATTTAGTCGAAACTCTTAACGAGCAGTATATGAAGAAGGAGCTTCCCGAGCTCAACGTCGGCGACACCGTCCGTGTCACCGTCCGCGTAAAGGAAGGCAACCGCGAGCGTACTCAGGCTTTTGAGGGCACCCTCATCGCCAAGAAGCACGGCGGTATCACCGAGACCATCACCGTTCGCCGCATTTCTTACAATGTCGGCTGCGAGAAGGTTTTCCCGATCCATTCCCCCACGATCGTCTCCATTGAGACCGTCCGCAAAGGAAAGGTTCGCCGCGCAAAGCTCTACTATCTCCGCGATCGCGTCGGCAAGGCCGCAAAGGTCAAGGAGAGACTTTGATTCTCAATCTGATAAAAAAAGAGGCGAAAGCCTCTTTTTTTATTTTAAAAACCGTGTTATAATGTAAACTGGTATTTTAGGAATAGAGGAGGAGCGGCATGGAGGAAGAAAGGCTCCCTGCGGAAAAATCGACCGTAAAGGGCGAGATATACGACTGGGTGCAGAGCATAATCTCTGCGCTGGTGGCTGGAATACTTGTATTTACATTTGTTGCAAGGGTCGTGAGGGTCGACGGCACGAGTATGCTTCAGACCCTGCAGGATAACGATCTCGTTATAGCCTGGAGCCTCGGCTATACGCCGAAAAACGGCGATATAATCGTCTTTGAGACCGAGAGCTATAAGCGCGGCCCGCTTGTAAAGCGCGTGATCGCCACGGGAGGGCAGACGATAGACATCGACTTTGACGCCGGGATCGTCTACGTTGACGGCGAGGCGCTTGAGGAGGACTATACGAATACGCTCACAACCCGCCGCGAGGACTTTTCCGGCCCCGTTACGGTGCCGGAGGGGTATATGTTCTGCATGGGCGATAATCGCAACGGCAGCAAGGACAGCCGCGACAATGAGATCGGGCTTGTGGATATCCGCTGCACAGTGGGCAAGGTGTTCTTCATACTCATGCCCGGACCATCCGACGGCGACAATCAGCGCCACTGGAACAGAATTGGAATTGTAAAATGACGGAAGAGCTGAACATACAATGGTTTCCCGGTCACATGGCGAAGGCTCGCAGAATGGTGCAGGAAAACCTCAATATGGTCGACGCCGTGTGCGAGGTCGTGGACGCGAGAATACCGCGCTCGAGCCGCAATCCGGAGATCGACGCCATAACCGCCGGAAAGCCGCGGCTTATAATTCTGAACCGCTGCGATCAGGCCGACCCGAACGTCTCGGAGCGCTGGGCGGAGCACTTCCGCAGAAGTGGCTTTGCGGTTTTAAAAACCGACGCTAAGAGCGGTAAAGGAACGAGGGATTTTCAGCCTGCCGTAAGAGAACTTCTAAAGGATAAGATTGCCTACTACAATGAGCGAGGTCAGACCGGAAGGCTTCTCAGAATAATGATCCTCGGCATTCCGAACGTCGGCAAGAGCTCGTTTATAAACCGCGTTGCAGGCCGCCGCGCCGCCGAGGCGTCCGACAGACCGGGCGTTACTCGCGGCAAGCAGTGGATAAATATCGGCGGCGGTATCGAAATGCTCGACACGCCGGGACTGCTATGGCCGAAATTTGAGGATAAGACCGTGGGCGAGCACCTCGCCTTCACCGGCGCAGTCAAGGACGATATTCTCGACGTCGAGACTCTCGGCGCGCACCTTATAACGCTTCTGAAAAACCGCTATCCCGATGCGCTGAGAGAGCGCTACAAGATAGATTTTACCGACGAGGAGAACTTTGACCTCATTGAAAAGGCGGGGAAGAAGCGCGGCTTTATCGTTTCCGGCGGCGAGGTGGACTATGAGCGCATGGCGCGCGTGCTCCTCGATGAATTTCGCGCCGGAAAGCTCGGCAGAATGACTTTGGAGATGCCGGAATGAATATGTGGGAGATAGAATCTTCACTCAGAGCCGATGGAAAAGAGCTTATCTGCGGCGTCGACGAGGCGGGCAGAGGCCCGCTTGCGGGACCGGTGTGCGCCGCCGCGGTGATACTGCCCTTCGGACTTGAGATCGAGGGACTTGACGATTCAAAAAAGCTCACCGCGAAAAAGCGGGACAGGCTGTATGACGAGATATACGCCAAGGCGGTCGCCGTCGGCGTGGGCTTTGCCGACAGACTTGAGATCGACGAGCTGAACATACTGAACGCGACGTATCTTGCGATGAACCGCGCAATGATGAACCTCTCACATAGCTTCGATATTGCGATAATCGACGGCAACCGCGACGCCGGCATCGAATACCCGAGCATTACGGTCGTAGGCGGTGACGGAAAGAGCGCGTCGGTCGCGGCTGCGAGCATAATCGCCAAGGTCACCCGTGACCGCCTTATGGAAAAGCTCAACGAGAAGTACCCGGGCTACGGCTTCTCCAAGCACAAGGGCTACGGTACTAAGGAGCACTACGCGGCAATAAGGGAACTCGGACCGTGTCCTGAGCACCGCGTGACGTTTTTGAGGAAAATGCATTGAACGAAAAGAAGCTTATAGGCCGCTGGGGCGAGGCGCTCGCCGCAGATTATTTGAGAAAGAAAAAGTATAAGATCCTCGGCATGGGCTACGCCACGCGCTTCGGCGAGGTGGACGTTATCGCGGAGAAGGACGGCGTCGTCGCCTTTGTCGAGGTCAAGACCCGCAAGGACGCGACCCACGGCGAGGCGAGAGAGTTTGTAACAAAATCAAAGCAGCGCCGTATTATCGCCGCCGCGTCGTCGTGGTGCGCGCAGTACGGCGAGGATAAGCAGCCGCGCTTCGACGTCATAGAGATCTACGCGCCGGAGGGCGAAATGACAAAAAAGCCCGAGATAAATCACATAGAAAACGCCTTCTGGACAGAGGGCATACGATAAGCGAGGAAACCCTATGAAATATATCAGCACAAGAGATAGAAGCACCTCCGTATCCGCAGCGGAGGCGATAAGCCGCGGACTGAGCCGCGAGGGCGGTCTTTTCCTGCCTGACTCCGTTCCCGCGCTCACAAAGGAGGATATTGATAATATCGCCCGCCTCAGCTATCCCGAGAGAGCGAAGCTCATTATGAGCCGCTATCTTGAGGACTACACGGAGGAGGAGCTCGGCGCATTCTGCACAAAGGCTTACGGCGATAACTTCGACTGCCCGGAGTGCGCGCCGACCGTCAGAGTGGGTGATAATACCCACGTTCTCGAGCTGTGGCACGGCCCGACGTCGGCGTTTAAGGATATGGCGCTGCAAATGCTGCCGTATCTGCTCACCGCCGCTATGAAAAAGACCGGAGAGACGAAAAAGGTCTGCATACTCGTAGCCACCTCCGGCGATACCGGAAAGGCGGCGCTCGAGGGCTTCAAGGACGTTGAGAACACGAAAATAATGGTTTTCTACCCATCCGACGGAGTTTCTGACGTTCAGAAGCTCCAGATGCAGAGTCAGGAGGGCGAAAACGTCGGCGTTATCGCCATCACCGGCAACTTCGATGACGCGCAGAGCGCCGTCAAGACAATTTTCTCCGACGAGAAGCTCAGAGAAGAGCTTGATGCGAAGGGCTGGTTCCTCTCCTCGGCAAACTCGATAAACTGGGGCAGACTTCTGCCGCAGATAGTATACTACATATCGAGTTACGCCGACCTCGTTGCCTCCGGCGAGATCGAGAACGGTGAAGAGGTCGATTTCTGCGTGCCGACCGGCAACTTCGGCGATATCCTCGCCGGATACTTCGCAAAGCTGATGGGTCTGCCCGTCGGCAGGCTTATCTGCGCCTCGAACGCGAACAACGTCCTCACGGACTTCATAAATACCGGCGTGTATGACCGCAACCGCAGGTTTTACACTACGATCTCACCCTCGATGGACATTCTCATATCCTCTAATCTCGAGCGCCTGCTGTATCTACTCTCCGGCGATGATAAGCTCGTCGCGCGCCTTATGGCGGAGCTCGGGGAGAACGGGAAATACACCGCTCCGGCAGAGCTTATGGAAAAATTGCGCGCCTCTTTTGCCGCGGAGTTCCTTGACGATGCGGAAACGAAGGAGGTCATCGGCAGGGTCTGGCGCGAAAAGGGCTATCTTATGGACACCCACACCGCGGTCGCCTACGGCGCGCTTGAAAAATATCGCAAATCTCATTCGGGCCGAACCTGCGTTGTACTGAGCACCGCCTCACCCTTCAAGTTCACGCCCGCAGTCCTTGAGGCTATCGGAGAGAACGGCAATGGAGCGGGGGTCGAGCTTATCGACAGACTCTCCGCCGCGACGGGAAAGACCGCGCCGAAGAATCTCGCCGCTCTCAAAACAGCGACGGCGAGATTTACGAAGATCGTCCCCAAAACCGAGCTGCTCGGAGAAGTCAAGGACTTTCTGAGGTAAAGGGATGCTGTACGTTATCGGTGACCTGCACCTCTCCTTCGAGGCGGACAAGCCGATGGATATTTTCGGCCCCGGGTGGGAGGATCACGCGGAAAAGCTCAGGGAGAACTTCAAAATCGTCCGGCCTGAGGATACCACCGTCATTGCGGGCGACCTCACCTGGGGCATGGCGATACAGGACTGCCTTGAGGATTTCCGATTCATCGACGCTCTGCCTGGAAAAAAGATAATCCTCAAGGGCAATCACGATTTCTGGTGGTCGACAGCGTCGAAGGCAAAGAAGTTTTTTGAGGAAAACGGTCTTGACTCCATAGAAATACTCAACAACAACGCCTTTTTCACAGACGGCGTGTGGGTCTGCGGCACGAGAGGCTGGTTCTGCCCGACTGAGGGCGGCACCGACCACGATAAAAAGATAATGGCGCGCGAAATATTGCGCCTTGAGGCGAGTCTCAAGGCCGCCGGAGAGGGCGAGAAGATCGCCTTTCTGCACTACCCGCCGTTTTACGGCAAATACTACTCGCACGAGATGGTGGAGCTTCTGCATGATTACGGCGTGAAGCGCTGCTACTACGGCCACATTCACGGCACCGGCTGCCAATATGCCTACGAGGGCGAGGCGGACGGAGTGGAATACCGCCTTATTTCCGCCGATCACGTCGGTTTCAGGCCGGTTTTGGTCGGATAACCCTATTTACAAAAGCGAAAAACAATGCTATAATATACCGATTTTGCAAAATACATTAGGAGGAACATCCAGTGATAGTCAAGAACTTAGAGAAAAAAGAGAAGAACACCGCCGAGCTTACCGTAGAGGCAACCGCAGAGGAGTTTGAGGCTGCCGTTAACAAGGCATATCTTAAGGGCCGCGGCCGCATCAGCATCCCCGGCTTCCGCAAGGGCAAGGCCCCCCGCAAGATGATCGAGGCTATGTACGGCACCGGCGCCTTCTATGAGGACGCAGCCGAGGAGCTCTATCCCGAGATGCTTCAGTTCGGCATTACCGAGGAGAAGCTCGACGTTGTCGGCAGACCATCCATCGCTGATATGAAGATCGGCGAGGAGAAGAACCTCACCGTTAAGTTTGTCGTCGCCCTTTACCCCGAGGTAGTTGTCAAAGATTACAAGGGTATTGAGGCTCCGAAGCCCGCTGTCAAGGTTCTCAAGAAGGACGTTGACCGCGAGATCGACAAGGTCAGAGAGCAGAACGCGAGAGTTGAGACCGTTGAGCGCAAGGCGAAGAAGGGCGACATCGCCACCATCGACTTTGAGGGCTTTATGGAAGGAGTTCCTTTCGAGGGCGGCAAGGGCGAGGACTATGACCTCGAGCTCGGCTCCGGCACCTTCATCCCCGGCTTTGAGGAGCAGATCGTCGGCAAGAAGACCGGCGAGAATTTCGACGTAAACGTGACCTTCCCGACTGAGTACGCTCCCGAGCTCGCCGGAAAGGACGCGACCTTCAAGGTCACCGTCAAGAACGTCAAGGAGAAGATTCTCCCCGAGCTCGACGATGAGTTCGCAAAGGACGTTTCTGAGTTCGACACCCTCAAGGAGTATCAGGACTCCGTCAAGGCCGACCTCACCGCAAAGCGCAAGAGCGAGGCTGAGGAGGCGTTCAAGAACGTCGTTCTGAGCCGCCTTGTTGACAAGGTCGAGGGCGAGATTCCCGACGCGATGATCGAGGATCACGTCGACAACATGATCGGCAACTTCAAGTACAACATCTCCACCCAGGGCATGGATTTCGATACATATCTCAAGATGATGGGTATGAGCGAGGAGATGCTCCGCGTTGAGCTTCGCCCGACCGCAGAGAAGGAGATCAAGGCAGATCTCGCCTATGAGTACATTGCAAAGACCGAGAAGTTCGAGGTCACCGACGAGGACGTCGAGGGCGAGTATAAGCGCCTTGCAGACCAGTACGGCATGGAGATAGAGTCCATCCGCAAGGCCGTTTCCGCTGATTCCGTCAAGACCGGCCTTGTTATCGACAAGGCAAAGGACTTTGTCCTCGCAAACGCAAAGGTCGAGAAGGAGAAAAAAGCCGAGGATACCGCCGAGGCTGAATAATTCTCCGTCTGACCGGCTATATTTTACAGAGCAAATAACAAGGAGAATTAAAAATGGCACTTATTCCCTATGTAGTTGAACAAACGAGCCGCGGCGAGAGAAGCTACGATATTTTCTCCCGCCTGCTGAATGATCGCATAATCTTCCTCGGTGAGGAGGTCAATGACGCCACTGCATCTCTCGTTGTGGCGCAGCTCCTTTATCTCGAGGCGGCGGATCCCGACAAGGACATCCAGTTCTATATCAACTCCCCCGGAGGCTCCGTCACTGCGGGCATGGCTATCTATGACACTATGCAGTATATTAAGCCCGACGTTTCGACGATCTGCGTAGGTCTTGCGGCGTCTCTGGGTGCGTTCCTGCTCTCCGCCGGCGCGAAGGGCAAGAGAATAGCTCTCCCGAATTCCGAGATCATGATCCATCAGCCCTCCGGCGGCTTCCAGGGTCAGGCGACGGATATCCGGATCCACGCCGAGAACATTCTCCGCATCAAGGAGAACCTCAACAAGATCCTCGCAGAGAACACCGGCAAGTCGATAGACGTTATCCGCGAGGCAACCGAGCGCGATAACTTCATGACAGCCCAGGAGGCTCTTGAGTTCGGACTTATCGACAAGGTTATTACAAAGAGGTAACTGCCCGATGCCAAAAAACACCGAAAAGTACGCGCGCTGCAGCTTTTGCGGGAAGAGTGAGAACGAGGTAGACCGCCTCATCGGCGGTCAGGGAGTCTATATCTGCAACGAGTGCGTCCGGCTCTGCTCCGATATCATCGGCGACGAATTTGTCGATATGACCTACGATGAAAACGATCCAGTCGAGACGCTTCAAAAAGTTCCGAAGCCCAGAGAGATAAAGGAATATCTTGATGAGTATATCATCGGGCAGGACGAGGCGAAAAAATCCATCGCCGTTGCGGTCTATAACCACTACAAGCGTATCTCTTCTCCATCTACCGACACAGAGCTTCAGAAGTCGAATGTTCTCATAATCGGGCCGACCGGCTCCGGAAAGACGCTTTTCGCGCAGACTCTTGCAAGAATGCTTCAGGTCCCGTTCGCTATTGCCGACGCCACGACGCTCACAGAGGCGGGCTACGTCGGCGAGGACGTTGAGAACATCCTCCTGCGCCTCCTGCAGAGCGCGGACTTCAATGTTCCGCTTGCCGAGCGCGGCATAATCTATATCGACGAGCTCGATAAGATCGCGCGCAAATCAGAGAACACCTCCATCACCCGAGATGTTTCGGGCGAGGGAGTTCAGCAGGCGCTTTTGAAGATCCTCGAGGGCACAATCTCCAACGTACCGCCTCAGGGCGGCAGAAAGCACCCGCAGCAGGAGTTCATCTCCATCGACACGAAGAACATTCTGTTTATCTGCGGCGGCGCCTTCGATGGAATCGAAAAGATAGTTGAGCAGAGGCTTGATAAGAAGGCAATGGGCTTCGGCGCTGATATAAAGTCGAAGAAGGAGACCGACGTCAGCGAGATAATGGCGAACGTAAGAAGTCACGATCTCCAGAAGTTCGGCATAATCCCGGAGCTTATAGGCCGTATGCCGGTCATCGTTCCTATGCGGCAGCTTGGGCGCGACGATCTTGTGCGCATACTCAAGGAGCCGAAAAACGCGCTCACGCGGCAGTACAAGACTCTTATGAAGTATGACGGCGTTAACCTCGAATTTGAGGATGCGGCGCTTGAGGCGATTGCCGACAAGGCAATCGAGCTTGATATCGGAGCGAGAGGCCTCAGAAGCGTCGTCGAGCGTATTATGACGGACATCATGTACGAGGTTCCGTCCGACGAGCGAATAGACAGGGTAACGGTCACAAAGGAGTGCGTAACCGAGGGCGCAAAGCCGAAGGTACACCACCGCAAGGCCGAAATTGACCCGGAAATATTGAAAGCAGAGTAATCGACGAGGAGCGTACCGTATTTTTACAGTACGCTCTGTTACCCTTTTAAATGCAGGTATTCATTTATGCAGAAAAACACTGAAATAATCGAAGAAAACGCACTGGAAACGCTTCCGATGCTTCCTCTGCGCGGGCTCACGGTCTTCCCCGAGATGGGAATGGGCTTCGATGTTGAGCGCTCAAGCTCGGTCGCCGCAGTCGAGAAGGCGAGCGGAGGCTCGAGACATATATTTCTCGTCAGTCAGCGCGACGCGCTCAAGGATAAGCCGATAGCCGCAGACCTTTATCACATGGGCGTTATCTGCGAGGTGCGGCAATTCATCCGCGGCGGCGACGGCAATATGCGAGTTATCGTAGAGGGCATTGCGAGGGCGAGGATCCTCAACATCTCCCACGGCGCAAAGTACGCAACGGCGACTGTCGCGCGCGTGCCGGATGAGCCTACCGAGGCGAAGGAGGCTGAGGTCAAGGCGCTTATCGGCAGCGCGTTAGATATGTTCGGCGACTATCTTGCCTCAACAGAGCGTGAAACTCCGGAGATAATGATCTCCCTCGCACTGCGCGGCGAGCCGGGCTACATAGCCGATTATATCGCGCAGAATCTCAACGTTGACTACCGCGTTAAGCAGGAGCTTCTTGAGATGCTCGACCCAGCCGTGAGGCTCACGCGGGTGCTGACGCTTCTCTCTGAGCAGCTCGACGTTATAAAAATCCGCGAGGAGCTGCACAAGAAGCTCAACGACCGCCTCGGCAATATGCACCGCGAGCAGTACATCCGCGAGGAGATGAACGTACTGCGGGCGGAGCTCGGTGACGACGACAGCTCCGACATCGACGAATACAGAGAAAAGATTGCGCTTCTCTCGCTCCCGCAGGAGATTGAGGAGAAGCTCTTTAAAGAAACAGACCGCCTTGCAAAGCAGCCGTTCGGCTCGTCCGAGGCTTCCGTTATCCGCGGCTGGCTCGACGCTGTGCTGGCGCTTCCGTGGCACACCTCGACTGAGGAGCGGCTTGATATCGCAGGCGCGAAGAGGATACTCGACAGGGAACACTACGGACTTACGAAGGTAAAGGACAGGATCCTCGAATTTCTCTCCGTCCGCAAGGTCGCGCCGGACGTCAAGGGCGCGATACTGTGTCTTGTCGGCCCTCCGGGCGTCGGTAAGACGAGCATCGCAATGTCAGTCGCCCACGCGACAAACCGCAAGCTTGCCAGAATGAGCCTCGGCGGAGTCCACGACGAGGCTGAGATACGCGGCCACAGAAAGACCTACGTCGGCGCAATGCCCGGCAGAATAATGACCGCCGTGACGCAGTCCGGCTCGAATAACCCGATTCTTCTCCTCGACGAGATCGACAAGCTCGGTTCAGACTACCGCGGCGACCCGTCTGCGGCGCTGCTGGAGGCGCTCGACCCCGTTGAGAACACCACCTTCCGCGATCACTTTCTCGAGGTGCCGTTCGATCTCTCAAACGTGATGTTCATCATGACGGCGAACACCCTCGACACCATTCCGCGCCCGCTGCTCGACCGTATGGAGATCATCGAGCTCGGCTCCTACACGGACGAGGAGAAGGTTATGATCGCAAAGAATCATCTTATTCCGAAAATGCGCAAAAAGCACGGACTTGACGGCAGAAGCTTCCGCATTTCCGACGCCGCGGTGCGCGCGCTTATCGCACAGTACACGAGAGAGTCCGGAGTGCGCCAGCTCGAGCGCGAGATCGCCGCCCTGTGCCGCAAGTGTGATGAGAGGATCGCAACCGGCGAGGGCGCGGGACTGTCGGTAAAGCCCGAAAACCTCGAGGCGCTCCTCGGCGCGGCAAAGTACAAGCCCGATGCGAACGCGAAGAGCGACAGAATCGGCGTTGTCAACGGACTTGCGTGGACTCAGGTCGGCGGCGAGATACTCGAGGTCGAGGCCGTCGCGCTTGACGGCAGCGGCAAAATCGAGCTCACCGGCAACCTCGGAAAGGTAATGACCGAGTCGGCGCAGGCGGCAGTGACCTGCATCCGCGCGAGAGCAAAGGCGCTCGGCATCGACCCGGAGTTCTACAAGAACAAGGATATCCACATCCATTTCCCTGAGGGTGCGGTGCCGAAGGACGGCCCATCTGCGGGCATTACCATCGCAATCGCCGTTATCTCCGCGCTCACCGGCGCGCCCGTGCGGCGCGATATCGCCATGACCGGCGAAATTACGCTCACCGGCAGGGTACTCGCAATCGGCGGTCTGCGCGAGAAGACGATGGCGGCGCTGAGGCGAGGCGTGAAGCTCGTCATCGTTCCGAAGGAGAACGAGCCGGACATCGCGGAAATCGACGAAAACGTGCGCGAAAAGCTCAATTTCAGCTTTGCAGAGACGCTTGACGATGTTATTCCGCTTGCAATAAAAATGCCGAAAAAGTCGCAAAAGCCGGCGCTTATACCCGAAAAGCCGGCGGTAAAGGCTGAAAAATCAAAAACTCTGAGACAGTAACAGCTATGGATTTTCGTAAAACAGAATTTGTAAAAAGCGCGGTGAAGCCGGCTGATTTTATCCGCGATAAGCGCCCTCAGCTCGCCTTTGCGGGCAGGTCGAACGTCGGAAAAAGCTCGGTCATCAACGCGCTCATACAACGCAAAAACTTCGCCCGCGTCGGCGCACAGCCCGGCAAGACGAGCCAGATAAACTACTTCCTTGTCGACTCGGCCGCGTATCTCACCGACCTACCCGGCTACGGCTACGCGAAGGTCAGCCAGGCGGAGCGCGACCGTTGGGCGCGGCTCATGGAGGCATACTTCCAGGAGAAGGGGCTCATTACCCTCGGCGTGCTGATCGTCGACGCGCGTCATAAGCCTACGAAGGACGATGAAACGATGGCAAGGTTCTTCAAGGACACGGAATGCCCGGTGATTGTCGTCGCAAACAAGCTCGACAAGCTCAAAAAGAGCGAGATAGAGCCGAATCTCGCGCTCATCCGCGAAACGCTCGCTCTTGACGAGAGCATCCCTCTCATGCCGTTTTCGGCGGAGAAGGGAACCGGCAGAATTGAGCTTCTTGCCGAGATGGAAAAGGCGCTCAGATGATTGAGATACTAAAAAACCTCGAGTGGTATAAGCTTCTCGATATGGCGATCAGCGTGATTCCGGTGCTGATCGTCATAACGGTGCACGAGTGCTGTCACGGACTGTGCGCTCTCGCGCTCGGCGATACGACGGCGCGCGATATGGGGCGCCTCAGTCCCAATCCAGTAAAGCACTTTGACATTCTCGGCTTTCTGATGCTCATAACGGTCGGCTTCGGCTGGGCAAAGCCCGTTCCGATAGATATGCGGCGCTTCAAAAATCCTAAGTGGGGCATGGCGCTCACCGCTCTCGCGGGGCCGATGTCGAACTTCGTCCTGACCTCGCTTGCGCTCTTTGTCGCCGGGGTTATCTGGCAGCCGATCTACGATACCACCGTCGGCTACTACGTCGTGACGAGCGTTGTGCGTATCGCAACGATAAGCCTCAGCCTCGGCGTTTTTAACCTCATTCCGATATCTCCGCTTGACGGCAGCAAGGTGCTGTTTGCATTCCTGCCAGAGAGGTGGTACTATATGCTTATGCGCTATGAGCGCTACGGCATGATAGTTCTCGTCGCGCTGAGCTGGTTCGGGATACTGACTGTTCCGATGAACATTGTTTCAAACTTCCTTCTCGAGCGATTTTCGATTTTTCTGCGCCTCGGTGAGAGCCTCGGCAGTTTAATTTTCAAATGATCGGGAGATACTGATGAACGATCCCACCTTCAGGCTGGAGGGCGTCGTCCGATCCTCCAATGAGCTTATGGAGGATTTTGAAGGACCGCTGACGCTTATTCTTCAGCTTCTCTCAAAAAATAAAATAGAGATCAAGGATATTAAAATATCCGACCTTCTCGACCAATACATGGCGTATCTCGACGAGATGAAGCGCATGGATCTCGAGATCGCCTCGGAATTCGTGCAAATGGCGAGCCACCTCGTCTACATCAAGGCGAGGATGCTCATAAACGAGGACGAGGAGCCCTCGGAGCTTGAGGAGCTCATCGCCTCGCTTGAAAAGCTGCGCCGCAGGGATGTCTACGAGCGGGTTAAAACCGTTACGGACGAGCTTGAGGCGATGTACTACCGCGGCGCCGGTATCATAACTAAGATGCCCGAGCCGCTTCCGGCTGACAAGGAGTATCGCTACGTCCACGAGCCGGAGGATCTCATAAAGGCTATGCTGAGAATATTCAGCCGCGAGGAGGCGCTGAAGGCGGTGCTTCAGACCCCGCGTTTTACGATGCCTACAAGAATCGTCTACTCCGTTTCCGAGAAGTCGACGGAGATAATAGACGAGCTTATAAAAAAAGGCGAGATGCGCTTTTCTGCGCTTATCGCCGAATCTAAAAGCCGCACCGAGATGGTGGCGACCTTTATCGCGCTCCTTGAGCTCTGCCGAGAGGGCAGAGTCAGCATAATGGGCGAGGGCGAGGACGTTACGATCTCGAAGCTCAGCGAGGAAGGAGGCGGGGAAGATGGAAACGAAGGAGCTTGAAAGAGCCGTTGAGGGCATACTTTTTGCCGCGGGCGAGCCTGTTAAGATAGAGCGTATGGCGGCGGTGCTTGCCGTTGAGCCGCAGGAGGTCGAGAGCGCCGGACTTGCGATAGCTGAGAAATTAAAAGCAGAGTCGCGCGGCGTGAGAATTGTGAAGCTCGACGATATGCTCCAGATGTGCTCCGCGCCGGAGATAAGCGACGTTATCAGGCAGTGCCTGGAAACCCGCAAGCCCCCGAAGCTCAGCCCGTCCGCGCTGGAGGTTCTGAGCATAGTCGCCTACTTCCAGCCGGTTACGCGAGCTTATATCGAAGAGGTGCGCGGCGTGGATTCAAGCTACACTGTCTCGGTGCTTGTTGACCGCGGGCTCATCGAGCCGTGCGGACACCTCGACGCGCCGGGCAGACCTACGATATTTCAAACAACTCCGGCGTTTCTCAGAACCTTTGCAATCAGCTCGCTTGAGGAACTTCCGGCACTGCCGGAGACCGGAGAGAGCGACGATGAGCAGAAGCTCATGAGCACCATTTCCAAGCTTCAGGAGGCGGAGGAGCTCGCTAAAACGCCTGAGGAGGCGGAGCCGGAGGCAACGGCGGAGGCGGGCGAATGACCGCCCTCATCGTGATCGGAATAATACTCCTCATTTTTTTCCTCATAGCTATAATCCCCGTAGGCGTGCGGGTCGGCTACGATAAAACCGGCTTCAGCCTTGATATTGTGGCGGCGTTCATAAAGATCGGCATTCTTCCTCCGAAGGAGAAGAAGCCGAAGGCGGAGAAGCCCAAGCCTGAAAAGCCGACGGAGGACAAGCCCGGGGAGGAGAAAACCGAGGAGAAACCAAAGGAGGAAAAGCCGCAGGAGAAGCCTGAGCACGACCTCGGCGGCACTGTCGAGCTTGCGATGACAGCGCTGAGAGCAGTGGGCGATACGCTCACGAGGCTCAGAAGAAAGCTCACCGTCGACTGTATAAAGCTTCGATACACCTCCGCGTGCGACGACCCGGCTGACGCCGCGATCAACTACGGCAGAGCGGTCGCCGCGATAAACGGACTATCACCCTTTGTGTCAAAATTTCTGCGAATCAAAAAGCGCGACTATACCGTTCTCGTCGGATTCGACGGCGGCGGCGACAAGGTGCTCGTTGACGCGCAGATAACAATAAGGATCTGGGAAATCATCTATGTTGCTCTCGGCCTTGCGCCGCTGATCAAGGCGTATCTCAAGTGGTCAAAGAGCGGAAAGGGAAAAGACAATGGACAAAAATAATGCAAGCGCACTTCTCGAGACAATTCTCCAGAACGTAAAGGCACTGACAAACTCCAACACCGCTATCGGCGAGCCCATCGTGACCCCTGATGGAATCACTATGATCCCCGTCAGCCGCATTTCCTACGGCTTTGCCACAGGAGGCAGCGACATCAGCCCGAAAAACGGCTCAAATGCCAACCCCTTCGGAGGAGGCGGCGGAGCCGGAGTTAAAATCAATCCCACCGCTTTTGTCGTCATAAAGGACGGCCACGTTCGCATCATGAATGTTGAGGCGCCTGCCGTTACCACTCTTGAGCGCCTTCTCGACGCCGCGCCCGACCTCATCGACAAGGTGCAGTCCATGACTAAGAAGGACGAGCCCAAGGACGAGACCGCGACCACCGTGGTCATTGATAAATAATGGAAGAAAGGCTCCAGAAGCTTATTAGCCGCGCCGCGGGCGTCTCCCGCAGGGCGGCTGAGAGCGTTATTGAAGAGGGCAGGGTGACTGTAAACGGCGAGACAGCCTCGCTCGGAGATAAGGCGGACCCGGATAGTGACGACATCTGCCTCGACGGCGAAAGGATAGTTTTTGAATCAGAGCGAAAGGTTTACATAATGCTGAATAAGCCCGTCGGCTACGTCACCACAATGAGCGATGAAAAGGGCAGAAAGACGGTAAAAGAGCTCGTTTCGGATATTCCTGAGCGCGTTTATCCTGTGGGGAGACTTGACATAAATTCCGAGGGTCTCCTCATAATGACGAATGACGGCGACTTTGCAAACCATCTTATGCACCCCTCCGGCGAGAAGGAAAAGACCTATCGCGTCAGTGTGACGGGCGACGTCGAAAAGGGTATCCGCCGACTGAGAGAGCCGATGGAGCTTGACGGCGTACCGCTCACAGAGCCGATAGTTCGCCTCAGAGAGTCGGAGCCAAGCCGCTCAGTGCTCGATATAACGATTTTTGAGGGCCGCAACCGCCAGATAAGGCGGATGTGCGAGCTTGCCGGGCTCAGGGTCACGCGCCTCACTCGCATCACCGAGGGCGGCGTAAGCCTCGGCAGACTCAAAAAGGGGACATGGCGGAATCTCACCCGCGCAGAAGTGGAAAGACTTATGGGCTGAGAATGTGCAATTTTCGCCAAAATGCCGATTTTGCATTTTTCGGCGGCCAAAATTGCAGAATCCTCTTGCAAAAATGAATGAATAACTGTAAAATAGACGCGTTGTTTTGACAATGCGTCTATTCTTTTTTGGGGTGTGAGTAAATGGAAAATGATGTTCTTTCGCTCATCAGCCAGCGCAATCCGGGCTTCTCAAAGGGTCAGAGAAAGATTGCAAAGTACATTACCGCAAATTACGACAAGGCGGCGTTCATGACTGCCTCAAAGCTCGGCAAGGCGGCTCAGGTATCTGAGTCCACTGTTGTTCGCTTTGCCGCCGACCTTGGCTACGAGGGCTATCCGGAGATGAAGCGCGCCCTGCAGGAGCTTATTAAAAATCGCCTCACCACTGTCCAGCGCATAGAGGTCTCCAAGGAGATAATGGAGCGCGGACATATCGTCGATACAGTCCTCACAAGCGACGTTGAGAAGATACGCATGACGCTTGACGAGATCGACCGCACATCCTTTGAGGCGGCGGTGCAGAAAATCGTGACAGCGCGCAGTATTTATATAGTAGGTCTGCGCTCTTCCGGCTATCTTGCGGGCTTCTTCGGCTTTTATCTGAACTTCCTCTTTAACGATGTGCGCGTAGTGTGCGATTCCGCCGCGAGCGCGATATTCGAGCAGATTCAGCACATCGGCAGCGAGGATATCCTAATAGCGCTGTCATTCCCACGCTACTCGCGCCGCACGATAACGGCGATGCAGTTTGCACGCGATATGGGCGCGATGGTCATCGGCATAACCGATACGGAAAACTCCCTTGTTGCGAAAAACGCCGATATAAAGCTCTACGCGCACAGCGATATGCTCTCGTTCCTCGATTCACTCGTTGCGCCGCTTAGCCTTATCAATGCGCTTATCGTCGCATCGGCGGAGGCCTCCGGCAGCGACCTTGAGGAAAAGTTCCGCAGGCTTGAAAAAATGTGGGCGGAGTACGAGGTATATGAGAAGCACGAGTGACGTAATAGTTATCGGCGGAGGCGCGGCGGGATTGTTTGCTGCCGGAGTTATCGCCGAGGGCGGCAAGAGAGTTACGCTCCTTGAGAAAAACGACAAGGTCGGGCGCAAGCTCGGCATAACCGGCAAGGGAAGATGCAACCTCACGAACAACTCCGAGCCGAGAAAAGTGATCGAAAATATCCCCGGAAACGGCAGATTTCTCTATTCCGCCGTCAATTCCTTCACACCGCAGGATATGATGGAGTTCATCGAGAGCCGCGGCGTTCCGCTGAAAACTGAGCGCGCGAGCCGCGTTTTTCCGGTATCAGACAGAGCCGCCGATGTTGTCAACGCTCTTCTTGGGTATATCCGGGAAACCGGCGTCGAGCGCGTTACTGCGACTGCAAAGAGCCTCATTATCGAGGACGGCGCTCTGAAGGGCGTCAAAACCGACAGAGGCGCATATTATGCGAGCGCCGTCATCGTCGCAACCGGCGGCGTGAGCTATCCGCTGACCGGATCCACCGGCGACGGATATATATTCGCCCGACAGGCGGGACATACCGTAGTTCAGCCGAGAGCGAGCCTCGTGCCGCTCACGGAAAAGGGCGATATGTGCGTGAAAATGCAGGGCTTCTCGCTTAAAAACGTCGGAGTGAAATTCACTGACGGTAAGGGCAGGACTGTCTATGAGGACTTCGGAGAGCTGATGTTTACGCACTTCGGCGTGACCGGCCCGGTTATTCTCTCGGCCTCGGCGCATTTACGAAGCATCGGCAGCGAGAGCTATACGCTGCACATCGACTTAAAGCCGGCGCTCGATGAGAAGAAACTCGATGAGCGCATACTGCGCGACTTCGATAAATACCGCAACCGCGCCTTCCGCAACGCTCTTAGCGACCTTGCGGGCCACAGCATGATCCCCGTCTTAGTTGAGCGCAGCGGGATCGACCCCGATAAGGAGGTCAACTCCGTCACAAAGGAGGAGCGCCGGGGGTTAGTCGCGCTCTTCAAGGATTTCACGGTAGAGATATCCGGCACCCGTCCGATCGAGGAGGCAGTCGTCACCCGAGGAGGCGTTTCAATAAAGGAGATCGACCCGAAAACCATGGAATCGAAGTATCTCCCCGGGCTGTACTTTGCCGGCGAAGTAATGGACGTGGACGCTTATACCGGCGGCTTTAATCTGCAGATAGCGTGGTCGACAGCCCACGCCGCCGCAGCCGCCATTTTGGATAAAGGAGAAAATAAAATGCACATCAATGTCGCCATCGACGGCCCGTCCGGTGCCGGAAAGAGCACGCTCGCAAAGCTTGTTGCAAAGGATATGGGGCTTATTTACGTCGACACCGGCGCGCTTTACCGCACCGTCGGGCTTTACGTTCTCAGAAAGGGCGTCGGCAGCCGCGACGAGGCCGGCGTTACCGCGCTTCTCGGCGAGATAAATATCGAGATGAGATACGAAAACGATGCCCAGCGCATGATACTGAACGGCGAGGACGTCACTGACCTCATCCGTACGCCGGAGGTAACGAAATACGCCTCCGATACCTCCGCGATCCCGTCCGTCAGAGCGTTTCTTCTCGATACACAGCGCTCTCTTGCGAAAAAGTACAGCGTAATCATGGATGGGCGCGATATCGGCACCGTCGTTCTGCCGGACAGTGAGGTAAAAATCTTTCTCGTCGCCTCGCCGGAGGTCAGAGCCGCGCGCAGACTCAAGGATTTTGAGGCGAAGGGCATTGAAATAAGCTATGAGCAGGTGCTGAAGGATATCGTCGAGCGCGACTATAACGACTCCCACCGCGCCGCGGCGCCTCTTAAGCCGGCCGAGGACTCCGTTCAGCTCGACACGAGCAATATGAACGTTGACGAGGTCAAGGAAGCGATAGAGTCAATCATACGGGCGGCGATGGTATGAAAAGGCTCATTTTAGCAAGGTCTGCTGGCTTCTGCTTTGGTGTAAAGCGCGCTATGGAGCTTGCGGAGAAGTGCGGCAGAGAGCGGGAAAACGTCTCGACGCTCGGCCCGATCATCCACAACGAGGACGCCGTGCAGAAGCTGAAAAGCGAGGGCGTCGGCATAATCAGCGACCCCGCCGAGGCAAAGGCGGACGATACGGTAATAATCCGCAGTCACGGCGCCGCCGATTCAGTCTATGAAGCGCTGAGGGAAAGAGGCGCAGAGATCGTTGACGCGACCTGCCCGATGGTTGCGCGGGTGCACAGCATAGTGCGCCGCGAGCTTGAGGAGGGCAGAACCGTTGTCATTCTCGGTGACCGAGACCATCCTGAGATACGCGCGATAACCGACGGCAGGGAGGGCGTACTTGTTTTCCGCGGAGTTGAGGATGCTGAAAAATACTTCACAGATTGCCGAAAAATGCCGGAAAACGGCGTCAGTATAGTCAGTCAGACAACAGCGGAGCAAAAAAATTTAAAAAATTTAGCAGATTTTATAAAAAAACTGTGTACAAACGTAAAATTATTTGATACAATATGCAGTGCTACTTCGGAACGACAGCGAGAGGCCGCTGCCCTCGGCAGAGAGTGCGGCGCGGTCGTGGTGGTAGGCGGAAAAAACTCAAACAACAGCCGGAATCTTGCGCTTATCGCGGGTGAGGGCGGAGCCGAGGTTTTCTTCGTTGAGAACGCGGGCGAGCTTGAGACGGACAAGCTGAGGGATTTCGACGTTGTGGGCATTACCGCCGGAGCCAGCACACCGGAGTGGATAATTAAGGAGGTAGTCAACAAGATGAGTGACGAGATCAAGGAAAAAATCGAAGAAATGACCGAGAAGGTCGCAGAAGCCAAGGAAGAGGTCACTAAGGCCGTCGCCGAGGTAAAGGAGAAAGTTGAGGAGAAGATCAACGAGGCTGAGCTCAGCTTCCAGGAGCTTCTCGAGCGCTCCATCAAAACTTTACATACGGGGGAGAAGGTTTCTGGCGTAGTTTCGTCCATCGGACAGACTGAAATTTCCGTCGATCTCGGAACCAAGCAGTCCGGATATATCCCCGTAGACGAGCTCACCGACGAGCCGGGCGTCAATGTCAACGACATCGTCAAGGTCGGCGATGAGATCGAAGCCTACGTTATGCGCGTCAACGACGTTGAGGGCACCGTTATGCTCTCCAAGAAGCGTCTCGACTCCGCCAAGAACTGGGACAGCATCGTTTCTGCCCGCAATGAGGGTGCCGTCGTTGAGGGTACCGTTGTTGAGGAGAACAAGGGCGGCGTAGTCGTCCTCGTCAAGGGTGTTCGCGTATTCGTTCCCGCCAGCCAGTCCGGTCTTCCGAAGGACGCTCCTATGACCGAGCTCCTCAAGAAGAAGGTTAAGCTCCGCATCCGCGAGGTCAATCAGCCCCGCCGCCGCGTTGTCGGCTCCATCCGCGACGTAGCTTATGCAGAGCGCCGTGCAAAGGCTCAGGAGGTCTGGGACAGCATCGAGGTCGGCAAGCACTACAACGGCGTAGTCAAGAGCCTCACCTCTTACGGCGCATTCGTCGATATCGGCGGCGTTGACGGTATGGTTCACGTCTCCGAGCTCAGCTGGGGCAGAGTACGCCAGCCGTCCGACGTTGTCAAGGTCGGCGACGAGCTTGATGTTTACGTCATCAACTTCGACAAGGACGCGAAGAAGATCTCCCTCGGTCACAAGGATCCGAACGGCAACCCCTGGAAGGTATTTACCGATAAGTATTCTGTCGGCGACGTCGCTGATGTCAAGATCGTCAAGCTTATGACCTTCGGCGCATTCGCTGAGATCGTTCCGGGCGTTGACGGACTTATCCACATCTCCCAGATCGCCGATCGCCGCATCGGCAAGCCCGAGGACGTTCTCTCCGAGGGACAGGAGGTTCAGGCAAAGATCACTGCTATCGACGAGGAGAACAAGAAGGTTTCCCTCTCCATCCGCGCTCTTCTTGAGCCGGAAGCTCCCGCTGTCGAGGCTGAGCCCGCTGAGGACGATGAGCCCGCAGTTGTCTACGATACCGAGAATCCTCCCGCAGAGGTCGAGGAGTAATTGAATAAAGCGAAAACCGTCGGAGTTTTTCTTCGACGGTTTTTTGTTGCATAAAGCAGGGAAGTATGATAAACTGAGTGTGAAGGAAGTGAGCGGAATGGCGATTTTCAAAAAGAGCGAATCGAAACCGGCGGAGGAAAAGGGAAAGCGCACTCTGTCGCCATACTGCACCGCTATAATCGCCGCCGGCGGCTCCTCGACGAGAATGGGAGAGGATAAGCTCTTTATTGAGCTTGACGGCATTCCGGTCATCGCAAGAACTCTGCTCGTCTTTCAGTCCTGCGATGTGATCGACGAGATCGTGATCGTAACGCGCGAGGACAGCATAGTCAAGATCGCCGATCTCTGCGCGCAGTACAACATCACGAAGGCGACGAAGATCGTAAAGGGCGGCGGGACGAGAATGGACTCGGTGCTTGCCGGAATCGCGGAGATCAGCCGAAAGGCGCGGCTTGTGGCGATACACGACGGTGCAAGACCGCTTGTAACCGGCGATATAATCAAGGAAACGGTGCTGAAGGCGGGCTTTTACTCCGCCGCCGCGCCGTATATACCCGTTAAGGACACGATAAAGAGGATCGAAAACGGCTTCACTGCCGGCACGGTCGACCGCGATACGCTCGCCTCGATGCAGACGCCGCAGATTTTCAAGCCCGATCTTATAAAAACCGCGCTTTTGAAGGCGAAGGAGGACGGGCTCAGCCTTACGGACGACTGCTCGGCGGTCGAAAATATGGGCGCAAACGTCTTTCTCACAAAGGGAAGCGAGGAAAATATAAAGGTGACTACCCCGGCGGACATAGTTCTTGCCGAGATGATATTAAAAAGGAGGTCCGAGCAATGAGGATCGGTCACGGTTATGACGTTCACAGATTTATGGAGAACAGAAAGCTTGTAATTTGCGGTGTGGAGATACCCTATAAGTTCGGACTTCTCGGCCATTCCGACGCCGACGTTGCGACCCACGCACTGATGGACGCGCTGATGGGCGCCGCCGCAATGGGCGATATCGGCGGAATGTTCCCGGACTCCGACCCGGCGTATGCCGGCATAAACTCACTCATACTGCTCGACAAGGTTATGGAGCGAATTACTGCGAGCGGCTTTACGGTGTCGAACGCGGACGTTACGATCATCGCGGAGCGCCCGAAGATGCACGAATACATCCCGCAGATGGTGAAAAACCTTGCAGAGAAACTCAGAATCGATGAATCCCGCGTAAACGTAAAGGCTACCACTGAGGAGGGCCTCGGCTTCACAGGCGCGCTTGAGGGCATAGCCGCCCACGCGGTAGTTTTACTGAACGAATAAGGAACCTGACGCATATAATGGTGCAGCCCATCTCGGGCTGCACCATTTTTATAGGGTGAAAGAAATGAGCGATTATCTTATCATCAGCCGCTCGCTGACCTATGCTCAGCGCACCGAAAGGGCGCTGGTTTCCGCAGGCTTCCGGGCGGCAGTAATCAGAACGCCGGAGGAGAGATTGCGCGAGGGCTGCGGCTACTCCGTAAAGCTTATGCGCGCCAGACTTTCCGACGCTCTCGGCGTTCTCTATTCCAAGGGACTTGCACCGAAGCACGTTTTCGTATTCGACGGCGGCAGGGCGGGCGAGGAAGTTCGGCTGTGATATATCTCGACTCCGCCGCAACTACGCTGAAGAAGCCGCCGGAGGTGATAAACGCCGCCGCGAGTGCGATTTTCAAGCTTGGCTCGCCCGGAAGAGGCGGCCACGAATACGCGATGCGCGCCGCTGAGTGCGCCTACACCTGCCGAGAGCGGGCGGCAAGACTGTTTAACGTCGAAAACCCGGAGAATGTGGTGTTCACAATGAACGCCACACACGCGCTGAACATCGCAATAAGCTCCCTTGTCGAACGCGGAGACAGAGTGCTCATAAGCTCGTGGGAGCATAACGCCGTCCTGCGCCCGCTTATCGGCAAGAGTGCAGAACTTCTCATTGCCGAAACTGCGCCGTTTGAGGGTGAAAACTGCCTCAATGAGTATGAAAGACTGCTGAAAACGCATCCGAAATGCGCCGTTCTGAACCATGCATCGAACGTCACGGGCTCGATTTTGCCGATTTACGAAATCGCTGAGCTGTGCAGCAGATACGGCGTGCCGCTTATCGTGGACGCAAGCCAGTCGGCGGGGGCTATGCGGGTAGATATGGCGGCGCTCGGCGCGGCGTTTATCGCCATGCCGGGTCACAAAGGACTTTACGGCCCGCAGGGTACGGGACTTCTCCTATGCGGCGTAATGCCGAAGCCGTTTCTTCTCGGAGGCAGCGGATCAGACTCCGCAAGCGGTACGATGCCTGCTTATCTCCCCGACCTCGCGGAAGCGGGAACGCACAATATGCCGGGAATAGCGGGACTTTCCGAGGGATTGGACTTCGTTCTGAGGCGCGGTATTGAGAAAATCCACACCCACGAGTCGAGCCTTATCCGCCGCGCCGCCGAGGGACTTCGCGGAAAGGGCGCGAAGGTGTGGCTTTCTGAGGCTCCGGAACGCCAGACCGGTGTACTGAGCTTCGTCTTTGATGACGAGGATCCGGAAAGCACAGCGAGCCGTTATAACGACAGCGGCTTTGCCCTCAGAGCGGGTCTGCACTGCGCTCCGCTGGCGCATAAATCTCTCGGTACTTTTCCGCGCGGTACAGTTCGCCTCAGCGTATCGGCGTTTACAACTATGCGCGAGGTCGAAGCCTTCCTCAAGGTGTAAAAGTATACAAAAAACAAAACTCCCGTTGCACAAACGGGAGTTTTGTGCTATAATGCTTTTCTGAATAATAGGGATAAGTATGCCCTAAAATAGTACGGAGGGTACTATGGAAACTTTTCAGCATTACTGGGAGGTGCTGGTAAACTATTTCAGCCAGTTTGCCCAACTCATCAAGATAACTGATATCATTGATATCGCCATTCTGGCGTTCCTTATCTATCAACTCATCAAATTTGTCCGCAAGACGAACGCAACGGCTGTTATGAAGGGCATCGTTATCCTTGTCGTCGCCCTTTTCCTCTCGGGAATATTCCAGCTCAACGTAATGAACTATCTCCTGAACCGCGCGTTCGAGATGGGTCTCTTTATCCTCGTTATCCTCTTTCAGCCCGAGATCCGCAGAATGCTCGAGCAGGTGGGCAACTCAAAGCTTTCAGACTTCTTCGGCAGGCAGGTGGGACAGAGGAACATTGAGACTGCCATCACTCAGACAGTTCTCGCCTGCACCGATATGAGCATCTCGCGCACCGGCGCTCTCATAGTTTTTGAACGCGGAATAAACCTCGATAACTACATAAAGACCGGCACGATAGTCGACGCAGCGCCCGCGGCAGAGCTGATAAAAAATATGTTCTTCAATAAGGCGCCTCTGCACGACGGCGCCGTAATAATCCGGGACGGAAGAATTGCCGGCGCAGCCTGCATGCTTCCGCTGAGCGGAAATAACAACATCCCTGCGTCACTCGGAATGCGCCACAGAGCCGGTATCGGTATGAGCGAGCGCAGCGACGCTGTCGTATGCATCGTATCCGAGGAGACCGGTGATATTTCCGTCGCTCTCGAGGGCATAATTAAGCGCGGCCTTACGCCTGAATCGCTCGAGAAGGTTCTCAGAAACGAGCTTATGCCCGCTGAGGCTGAGGAAAAGAGCGTCTGGCAGAAGATTTCAGATTTCTTTGCACCGAAGGCAGGTGAAAAGTAATGCAGCCGACAAAAAATGAGAAAAAGGAAGCATGGAGCGGCTGGTCGACGGTTGCCTATGTAGCGCTCGCAATCGTTGCGGCAATCACGCTCTGGCTGTATATAACGCTTGTAGAAAACCCCGAGAGCTCCACAAGAGTAACGAATATCCCGATCTCCTTTACGGGTGAGGACGTGCTCCTTGAAAACGAGCTAACAGTCACAAACATCAACACAAAGAGTCTCGATATCACCTTCACCGGCCGCTGGAACAACCTCACAAGGCTCACTGACGCGGATATCACCGCCTCGGTCGATCTCAGCGTTATCACCACAGTTCACGAGTCGCGCCCCGGAACGTATCAGCTCAGCTACCGCCTCAATTACAACGGCATCTCGAGCGCGGGAATCACCGCCTCATCGAAGAGCTACGATTTCGTGACCGTTACGGTCGAGCAGCTTGTTACGCGCGCGGTGCCGGTCAGGGCGACGAACAACGCGACGATAGCCGACGGCTACGCCGCCCAGCCTCTTGAGCTCAGCGTTGATTCGATAACGGTATCCGGAACGCAGGCGGATGTCAGCAAGATAAGCTATGCGTGGGTTTCCATCGAGCGCGACAACCTCAACAAGACAGTCACCGAGGAGGTAGACATCCAGCTCATGGATGACTCCGGCAGAGTTCTTGACGAGGACGGCTTCATCCTCAGCCAGGAGAGCGTTATCGTTACGCTTCCGGTGCTTATGGAGAAGGAGCTGCCCATCACCGTCACAACTGTATACGGAAACTCCGCCAACGAGGAGAACACGACGATCACGATCGATCCGCAGACAGTAAAGGTCTCCGGCGATCCTGAGGCGCTCAGCACAGTAAACTCCATAAACCTCGGCACGATAAACCTCACAAAGCTTTCCGGCGGCAATACAGAGTCCTTCCCGATAGTGATACCGGACGGCTGCAACAACCTATCTGAAACCACGACTGCGACGGTTACGTGGTCGGTCACGGGACTCTCTACAAAGCGTCTCTCCGCTGCGAAAATCGAGGCTACTAACCTCGCGGACGGCTTCGGCGCGAACATAATCACACAGTCGCTCGATATTCTGCTCCGCGGCAAGGAGCTTAGCCTCAACAAAATCGATGAAAACGACATAACGATAATCGCAGACCTCGCCGATCAGGGCAACACCACCGGCGTTAAATACGTAAACGCGCGCATAGTCATAAACGGCGGCGAAGAGATCGACGCCATCGGAGAATACAAGGTCACCGTTGAGGTATATATCCCGACGGAGGCAAGTGAGGAGACAGACCAATGATAAAATCCATGACGGGCTACGGCTCGGCAAAGGGAACCAGCGGAAAGCTGAAAATAACAGTCGAGCTTAGAAGCGTGAATAACCGATTCCTCGACTGCTCTGTAAGGATCCCGAGAGTCTACACAGCGCTTGAGGATATGATAAAGGCACAGGTAGGCAGGAGCATATCCCGCGGCAAGGTCGACGTGTTCGTGACAATCGACTTCTCCGAGGCGGATGACGTCGAGATCGTCGTCAACGAGTCAGTTGCGGACGCATATGTAAGCGCCGTCAGAAGGCTCAGCGAGAAGTATTCCATCCCGAACGACATAACCGCGCTCTCGCTTGCGAAGATGCAGGATGTGCTCAGCGTTCAGAAGGCGGAGACGGATATGGACGAGCTCGGGCGCGATATCTCGGCTATTCTCGCCGAGGCGATAGCCGACTTCGACGCTATGCGTATCCGCGAGGGCGCAAAGCTGCGCGAGGACGTTCTGAATCACCTCAATGAGGTCGAGAGACTCAAAAATCTCGCCGTCGAGCGCAGCCCGAAGACAGTCGGGGAGTACCGTGAAAAGCTCCTCAAGCGAATGCGCGAAGTGCTGGACGGCGCGACAGTTGATGAGAGCAGAATAGTCACCGAGGCGGCGCTGTTTGCCGATAAGACCGCAGTGGACGAGGAAACCGTAAGGCTCACAAGCCACATAAGCCAGCTCAGAAGCTTTATGGAGGCGGCGGAGCCCATCGGCAGAAAGGTCGATTTTCTTGTGCAGGAATTCAACCGCGAGGCAAACACCATCGGCTCCAAGGGCAACGACGTCGAGATGGCGCGCATCGTAGTTGATCTCAAGAGCGAGATCGAGAAGATCCGCGAGCAGATCCAGAATATCGAATGAAGCTAATAAATATCGGCTTCGGCAATATGGTCGCGCGGGAGCGCATAATTGCCGTGATCAGTCCCGATTCCGCTCCCGTAAAGCGCATTATCTCCGATTCCCGCGAACGCGGCGACCTCGTCGACGCGACCTACGGGCGCAAAACGCGCTCGGTCATAGTCGCAGACTCAGGCCACGTTATTCTTTCGGCTCTCCAGCCGGATACAGTTACCGCCCGCTGTGAGGGCAAGACAGAAAAAGCACCAGAGGAGGAAGAAGAGGAATGAAGAGAGGACAGATTTTTATCGTCTCCGGTCCCTCCGGAAGCGGCAAATCCACCGTTCTTCACGAGGTTTTCAAAAACCGCGGCAGGATGTGGTTCTCAGTTTCCGCAACGACCCGCGCTCCGCGCGCCGGCGAGGAGGACGGAGTGGACTACTTCTTTGTCGAGAAGGATAAATTTTTAAGCATGATCGAGCATGACGAGCTTCTTGAGCACGCGCAGTTTGTCGGCAACTTCTACGGCACGCCGCGCGGCCCGATAGAGGCAAAGCTCAGCGAGGGCTATGACGTGGTTCTCGATATCGAGGTTCAGGGCGCGGCGCAGGTCAAGGCAAAGATGCCCGACGCCACCAGCATTTTCATAAAGCCGCCCTCCTTCGAGGTGCTTGAAAAGCGCCTGCGCGGCAGAGGCACCGAGAGCGAGGAGAAGATTGCCGGCCGCCTTGAGAGAGCCATGCAGGAGATAAATGACGCGTATAAATACGACTACGTCGTAACTAACGACTCCGTCGAGCGCGCCGCCGCAGTTTTGCAGTCAATTATGGAAATAATCACCGAAAGGAAATAAATGATATGTTACTCTATCCCACCGTACCCCAGCTTCTTAAGAATGTTGATTCCCGCTATCTTCTTGTCAACGTAATCGCAAAGCGCGCCCGTGAGATCGCTCAGGACGCAGAGGATCACGGCATCATCCTTGACGAAAAGCCCGTGACTCTCGCTTGCCGCGAAATCGCCGCCGGAAAGGTAACGGCTCACGTCAATAAGTAATGAAGCGCACCGTAGCGCGCGTCGCTGTCAGCGCGGCGATCTACACGATCGACCGGCCGTACAGCTATATCGTGCCGGAGGAGCTTAATAAGACGGTCTTACCGGGCGTAAGAGTTCTTGTGCCGTTCGGCAGGGGGAACAAGCGCTCGGAGGGAATCGTCCTCTCGGTCGGCACCGAGGAGCCGGAAGCGGAGCTGAAGGCGATAGAAGCGCAGCTCGACCCGGAACCGGTGCTTAGCGCGGAGCAGCTGCAGCTTGCACTTTTTATGCGCGACAGATTTTTCTGCACGCTCTACGAGGCGGCGCGGGCGATGCTCCCGACCGGAATGTGGCTCAAGGACGGCAAGCGCGGAGTGCGCGACAAGACCGTCAAGTATGTCGCTCTTGCAATCGACGCAGAGGATGCGAGAGGCCTTGCCGAGCAGAAAAGGCGCTCGCGCGCCACACAGCAGGCGGAGATACTGAGCCTGCTTGCGCTTATCGGAGAGGCTCCAGTGCCGGAGGTGCTGGCGTACACCGGCGCCGGAGCGCAATCAGTAAATAGTTTACATAAAGCAGGACTTGTCGATATCGAATACCGCGAGGTATTCCGCAGACCGATTGAAAAGTGCGCAGCTGACGCAGAGCCGATAGTTCTGAATCCTGAGCAAAAAGAGGCTTTTGACTCTCTTTCTAAGCTCATCGGTACAGGAAAGCCAGAGGCCGCTCTTCTCTACGGAGTTACCGGCTCAGGGAAAACATCGGTTTACATAAGCTTAGTTAAGGACGCGATTTCAAAGGGCAGGCGGGCAATAGTCCTCGTGCCGGAAATTGCGCTTACGCCGCAGTTTGTGGCGATTTTCTCCTCACATTTCGGCGAAAGAGTCGCTGTTCTGCACTCCTCGCTCTCAATGGGCGAGCGCTATGACGAGTGGAAGCGGATACGCTCAGGCGAGGTTGACGTTGTCATCGGAACGCGCACGGCGGTGCTGTCTCCGGTGGATAACATCGGACTCATCGTCATCGACGAGGAGCAGGAGCACACCTACAAATCCGAGCAGAACCCGCGGTATTCCGCGCGCGACGTGGCGAAATACCGCTGCGTCAGGAACGGCGCGCTGCTGCTTCTCGGCTCGGCTACGCCGGCAGTCGAGAGTATGTACGCGGCAAAGTGCGGCAAATATGCGCTTTTTGAGCTAAAAAACCGCTATAACGAGCAGCCGATGCCGAGAGTTCTCGTTGCGAATATGCGAAGGGAGCTCAGAGCCGGCAACGGCGGAATATTCAGCAGCGTTCTCCGAGAGGAGATGGAGAAAAACCTCGCGTGCGGAGAACAGACGATACTGTTCATAAACCGCCGCGGCGCGTCAGGAGCAGTAATCTGCGGCGAGTGCGGATATAGCTTTGAGTGCCCGAACTGCTCGGTCACTATGACGTACCACAGCGTTGAAAAGCGGCTCATGTGCCACTACTGCGGACATACTGAGCCATTTACAAACGTCTGCCCCGAGTGCGGCGGTATGCTGAAATTCGTCGGCGCCGGAACACAGAGGGCGGAGGAGGAGCTTCTCGGTATTTTCCCCGAGGCGAAGATACTCCGCATGGACGCCGACAGCGTAATGCGCGCCGGCAGTCACGAAAGGATACTTGAGGAGTTCCGCCGCGACAGAGTGCCGTTTCTGATCGGCACGCAGATGGTCACGAAGGGACTTGACTTTGAAAACGTCACGCTCGTTGGCGTGCTGAGCGCCGATCAGAGCCTATACGCGCCGGACTACCGCGCGCGGGAGAGAGCGTTTTCACTGATGACCCAGGTCGTCGGCCGCTCCGGCAGGGGAAGAAAGGTCGGAAGGGCCGTAATTCAGACTTTCACGCCTGAAAATGAGACGATAACTCTCGCCGCAAAGCAGGATTATATCGGCTTTTACGAGCGAGAGATAGAGCTCAGAAGGCTCGCGCTTTCGCCGCCCATAAGGGAGCTTATAAGCGTTACAGTCTCGGGAATAAAGGAGAACGAGGTGCTCTCGGGCATTCTCAATATTCTCGAAGCTCTGCGCCACTACCTCGGCGAGGGCTACGATATTCTCGGCCCGAGCCCTGCGGGGATAGTAAAGGTTAATAACCGCTACCGCTACCGACTTCTGGTTGCGGGTGAGAACAACAGAAAGACCCGCGACGCTGTCGGACATGTTCTGCGGGAATTTTCTCAGGATAAAAAATACAGGGGTCTGACCGCGTTTGCGGACTCTGACCCGATGCAATAAGGAGTAAGATATGGCAATTCGCAAGATCCGCGAGGAGGGCGACGCTCTCCTCCTCAAAAAGAGCCGTCCGGTGACAGATTTCAACGACAGGCTCCATACTCTGCTGGACGATATGCGCGAAACGCTGCTTCAGGCGGACGGGGTCGGTCTCGCCGCGCCGCAGGTCGGCGTTCTGCGCCGCGCCGTTATCGTAATGGACACCTCGCTTGAGGATAAGTCTCCCGAGGAGCAGATAATCGAGCTCATAAACCCCGAGATCGTCGAATTTGACGGCGAGCAGAAGGGACCGGAGGGCTGCCTCTCCGTACCCGGCGTGTACGGACTTGTGGAGCGCCCGAATCACGTCAGGGTCAGGGCGCAGGATCGCTTCGGCAACTGGTTCGAGGCGGAGGGAACCGGGCTCACCGCCCGCTGTTTCTGCCATGAGATCGACCACCTTGACGGTCATCTCTTCACCGAGAGAAGCGAGAAGATACTCTCCGATGAGGAGCTTGAAGAATATTACGGAAGCAAAGATGAAGACTAAGGTATTTTTCATGGGAACGCCGGACTTCGCGGCGGCATCCCTCAAGGCGCTTGTAGAGGATAGCGGAATCGAGGTAGTCGGAGCGTTCACGCAGCCGGATAAGCCCGTCGGAAGAAAGCAGATCCTCGAGGCGCCGCCGGTAAAAAAGCTCTGCCTTGAGCATAATATACCCGTATGGCAGCCGAGAAAGCTGCGCGACGGCACCGCGCTCGACATTATAAAGGAGTGCGCGCCGGATCTCATCGCAGTCGTCGCCTACGGGCGCATACTGCCGGACGATATTCTCGCCTACCCGCGCCTCGGCTCGATCAATATCCACGGCTCACTGCTTCCAAAGTACCGCGGCGCCGCACCCATCCAGTGGGCTGTCATAAACGGCGAGCGCGAAACGGGCGTGACGGCGATGTTTATGGCGTCCGAGCTTGATGCCGGAGATGTGATCTCTGAGAAGAGGACTGAGATTCTCCCGTATGAAACAGCGGGCGAGCTTTTTGAGCGCCTCGCGCCGATCGGGGCCGAGCTTCTTACGGAAACGATCCATTCTCTTGCCGCCGGAACGGCGCTGAGAGTGCCGCAGGATCACAAAAAAGCGACCTTTGCCACTCCGCTTACGAAGGAGCAGGCGAAGATAGATTTCTCCGACCCGGCGCAGAGCGTCGTTTCAAAGGTGCTCGGTCTGAACCCGTGGCCGGTTGCGGAGTTTGACCTGAACGGTCAGAGAATTAAGGCTTACCGCGCCGAGGTTTCGGCTGAGAGCGCGAAGGAGCCGACAGTGACAAAAAAGGGACTTCTGATGCCGGCAGGCGACGGAACAGTGCTGTTCACCGAGATACAGGCGCCGGGCGGCAAGAGAATGAGAGCCGCCGACTATTTCAGAGGTCACCCGCTATGCTGAACGCGAGAGAGGCGGCGCTCGAGGCGCTTTTAGCCTACCGCAGGCGCGGCGCAAGGCCGGAGATGGTAGTCTCCGGCGCCGACACCTCTGAGAAGGATTTAGCGCTCGCGACGAATATCGTCCTCGGCGTTTTGCAGAATGAGTATTACCTCGATTACTGCATTGAGGCGGCGGCAGGCCGCAAAATTAGCCGCCTTGAGCCGAGCGTGGCGGAAATCCTGCGCGTCGGAGCATATCAGATACTCTTTCCCACGCGCGTTCCGAAGAGCGCGGCGGTGGATGAGAGCGTAAAATTATGTAAACAGCACTCGAAAAATGCGTCGGGACTTGTAAACGCGGTTTTAAGAAATTTAAAAGCCGAGAAAACCGACGATCTGAGCATAAAATACAGTCATCCGCGCTGGCTCGTCGATGAACTCACTCGCGAATACGGCGAGGAAAAAGCGGAAAGAATACTGTATTATGACAACCAGCCGAGGAAAACAACGCTGATCGCAAACCCGCTGAGAAGCGCCGATCTTTCCGCGCTGGAGCGCCATCCGGAGCTCAGTAATGCCTACCTATATTCCGGCTCTGTTGAGAGCCTTGAGGCGTTCAGACTGGGCGCGGTTTATGCGCAGGATATGAGCGCGTACCTCGCGGCGGCGGAGGCAGACCCAAAGCCCGGTGACACGGTGCTTGACGCTTGCGCCGCGCCGGGAGGAAAAAGCTTCGCCTGCGCGGGACTTATGAAAAATGCGGGCAAAATATACTCCCGCGACATTCACGAAAAGAAGCTTCGTCTTATTAAGAGCGGCGCAGAGCGGCTCGGGATTGGAATTATCGAGACCGAAGCCTTTGACGCCTCGAAGCCGGACGAGAGGCTCAGAGAGAAATGCGACGTCGTAATCTGCGACGTGCCGTGCTCCGGAATGGGCGTGATAGCCAAAAAGCCTGAGATTCGCTACAAGCCCGAGAGCGAGCTTGTGAGACTGCCGGAGGTGCAATTAAGGATACTTTCGGCGCAGTCTGAGGCGGTAAGAAACGGAGGAGTGCTCGTCTACTCCACCTGCACGATACTCTCAAGGGAAAACGGCGAGGTAGTAAATAAATTTCTCGTAAACCACGGGGAATTTGAGAAAATTACAGAGAAAACCATACTTCCAAGCGAAAATTGCGATGGGTTTTATATATGCAGAATGAGGAAAAAATCGACATAAAGAGCCTTGCGCTCGATGAGCTTTCGGCGTATCTCAAGGAGATGGGGGAGCCGGGCTTTCGTGCAAAGCAGGTCTATAAATGGCTCTGGACGGGGATAGAGAGCTTCGACGAGATGCTGAACATACCGAAGGCGCTCAGAGAAAAGCTCGGAGAGAGGTTTTACATCTCATATCCGAGAGTTCTCCGCAAGCAGGAGAGCGCGCTTGACGGAACTGTGAAGTACCTCTGGGAGCTCAGGGACGGCAACGCGGTAGAAACTGTCGTCATGCGCTACAATCACGGAAACACCGTGTGCGTATCAAGTCAGGTCGGCTGCCGCATGGGTTGCGCCTTCTGCGCCTCGACGATAGGCGGCAAGGTGCGCGACCTCAGCGCCGGAGAGATACTCGATCAGGTGATGTTCTCCGAAAAGGATTCGGGGCTGAAAATCTCGAACATCGTTATGATGGGCATCGGCGAGCCGCTCGACAACTACGACAATGTGATGCGCTTTCTCAGGCTCGTTAACGACCCGGAGTGCCTCAATATCGGGATGCGGCACATTTCGCTCTCGACCTGCGGCAGAACCGAGGGGATAGACCGCCTTGCCGGTGAGGATTTACAGCTTACGCTGTCCGTTTCGCTCCACGCGCCGGACGATGAAACAAGAAACAAGATCATGCCGGTAAACCGCGCCTACGGAGTTGAAAAGCTCATGGACTCGGTGCGCCGATATTACGATAAGACCGGGCGCAGAATAAGCTTTGAGTACGCGATGATCGACGGCGTGAACGATACGCGCGAGCACGCGGAGAGGCTTGCCTCGCTGATTGCCGGTATGGGCGCGCACGTCAATCTTATTCCGCTCAACGAGGTGGAGGAATCGAAGCTCCACCCATCGACAAAGGAGCATCTTAAAGAGTTTATTTCGATACTTGAGTCGCGCGGGGTGAACGTAACGGTCAGAAGAAAGCTTGGGCCGGACATAAACGCCTCCTGCGGACAGCTCAGACGAAAGACAATAAAGGAAGCAAGGTGACACAATGGAGTTTTGGGGTATAACCGACAGAGGAAAGGTAAGACGCGACAATCAGGACGCATATTATATATCTGAGTCCGAGCCGAGGGTACTCCTCGTCTGCGACGGAATGGGAGGAGCCAAGGGCGGCGCCGTAGCCTCAGATCTCGCAATAAAGACCTTCCGAACAGCGATAAGCGATAAGCTTAGCGCAGATATGCAGACGAACGAGGCTGCCGAAGTTCTGCGCGGCGCCGCGAGAATGGCGAACATCGCCGTTTACGAGCTGAGCCTTGCCGACGAGCACCTGAGCGGCATGGGAACTACGCTTGTCGGAGCGGTTGTGTGCGGCGAGAGCGCGGTTGTAATCAACGTGGGCGACAGCCGGTGCTATAAGCTTCACAACGGCGGCATACGGCAGGTCACCAAGGATCACTCACTTGTTGAAAATATGATCGACCGCGGCGAGATCACCCGCGCCGAGAGCTACAGTCACCCGAACAGAAACCTCATAACGAGGGCTGTAGGCACGATGGCTGAGGTAGAGAGCGACATTTTTACGGAGAAGCTGACCTCCGGCGACGCGCTTCTTCTTTGCTCAGATGGGCTTTCAAACATTGTGACGGAGCATGAGATGCTCGAGATGGCGTCAGCCGGGCCGGAAAAGGCGGCTAACGACCTCCTTAAGCTTGCGCTTGACAGAGGCGCGCCGGACAATGTCACGGTAGTTATCCTTCGCAAATAACGGTCACTGGGAGAATAATCAATGGATGACAATTATGTTGGAAAATTTTTAGATCAGCGCTATGAGATACTTGAGCGCATCGGAACGGGCGGAATGGCGGTCGTTTACAAGGGACTCGACCATCGCCTCAACCGCCTTGTCGCGATAAAGATACTCAAGGCAGATCTCGCACAGAATGACGAGCTCAGAAGGCGCTTCCATGCGGAAGGGCAGGCGGTAGCTATGCTCTCGCACCCGAACATCGTCGCAGTTTACGACGTAAACCGCAAGGAAAACCTCGACTATATCGTCATGGAGCTCATAGAGGGCATCACCCTGAAGCAGTACATAAACCGCAAGGGGATCCTCAACTGGAAGGAGGCGCTGCACTTCTCATCGCAGATAGCAAAGGCGCTGGGTCACGCCCACTCCAGAGGAATAGTTCACAGAGATATAAAGCCGCAGAACATCATGGTTCTGAAGGACGGCTCCGTCAAGGTTGCTGACTTCGGCATAGCGCGCCTGCTCGCAACGCAGAACACCCTCACGCAGGAGGCGCTCGGCTCTGTACACTATATCTCGCCGGAGCAGGCGAAGGGGCAGCAGGTCGACGCGCGAAGCGATATATATTCTCTCGGCGTAGTTATGTACGAAATGCTGACGAGCCGCCTGCCCTTCGAGGGCGAAAGCGCCGTTGCAATAGCCATTCAGCATATTTCATCGGTTCCGCTGCAGCCGCGTGAGATAAACCCCGACATTCCGAAGGGGCTCGCGCAGATCACTATGCACGCCATGGAGCCGAATCTCGATCTCAGATACAAGACTGCCGACGAGCTGCTGCGTGACCTCGAGGAGTTCAGAAAGAACCCGTCTGTCGAGTTCACCTATTCAAACGTTCCCGGCGAGGATACCGACGTAGACGGAAGCCATATCGTGCCCGGCACAAAGAACGCCTCAAATGTCAAGCGCGGCACCGGCAACGCGATCACGCGCGACCATACCTCAAAGGATGATTACCGCAAAAACCGCAGAAAATCCGGTACTACCGCTATGCTCGTGGGTCTTTTCCTCGTGCTCGTTCTCGTGATAGGCATAGGCGTTTACGTCTGGCGCAGCTTTGGAAAGGATATTTTCAATCCCTCCGAGGAGAGAATTCAGGTGCCGAACTTTGTCGATTCCGTTGTCGACGACGTTGTGAACAACCCCGGCAACAGCGCCTTCACCTTCACCATCCGCGAAACGGAGAGCGAGACTGTTCCCGCCGGCGTCATAATCAGTCAGGATCCTAAGGCGGACAGAGCGGTCACGCCCTCAGAGGATGGAGTCAGCGTTGTTCTGACTGTTTCCACCGGCCCGAGAGTTGTGACTATGCCGGATATCATCAACAAGGACTACCGCGAAGCGAGAAATATCCTTGAAAACCTCCAGATGGATCTCGATATCGTCCTGCAGGAGGAGCCTGACGAGTCGATCACCGTCGGCTACGTTATGGAGCAGTTCCCGGCTGAGGGCACTCAGCTCACACGAAACTATACAGTTTATATCACCTATTCTTCCGGCCCGGCGATAAGCTATGTCGAGGTGCCGGATATCGTAAACGCCCCGGAGAGGCAGGCTCAGACCACGCTTGAAAGCTATGACCTTACGCCGAACCCCGAGTATGTCTACTCCGACGAGTATGACGTCGGCTACGTTATATATCAGTCGCTGCCCGCGGGCGAGAGCGTGCCGATCCACACGAGAATAACCTATCAGGTGTCCATGGGCAAGGAGCCTGAGCCGACTCCCACACCGACGCCGACGCCGACTCCGACCCCGCAGCCGGATTCCGGCACAACTACGGGCGAGAATGATACCAATACCAATACCGATACCGATACCGACAAGACGAGCGCATCCTCCGGCAACCTTGTGACAAACGGATAAATGGCAGAGGGGATAATCTATAAGGCGCTGAGCGGATTTTACTACGTCAAAAGCGGCGACAGCACCACGGAGTGCCGAGCAAGGGGCAAATTCCGCCACGAGGGGCAGACACCTCTTGTGGGGGACAGAGTTGAATTTGACCCGAGCGGCAAGATGGTTGTGGAGATCATGGAGCGAAAAAACGCCTTTATGCGCCCTCCGGTGGCAAATCTTGATATTATCGTTATCGTCGCGTCGAGAGCTATCCCGGTGACAGATCCGTTCCTCATTGACAAGATGACGGCGATAGCTGAGCACAACGGCGTTGAGCCGGTGATCGTTTTCAACAAAACCGATCTCGAAAATCCGTCCGAGCTGAAGGCGGTCTATGACAGAGCGGGCTTTTGCACCTGCCTCACAAGCTGTGAAACCGGCGAGGGGATCGATGGGCTGAAGGAGCTGCTGCGCGGCAAGGTCGCCGCCTTTACGGGAAACTCCGGAGTCGGCAAATCGAGCCTTCTGAACGCCCTTGACAAGCGCTTTGCCATTGAAACGGGCGAGGTGAGCGAGAAGCTCGGGCGCGGCAGGCACACAACGCGCCACGTTGAGCTGTTCGATACCGATTTCGGCGCGGTGATTGCGGACACTCCGGGATTTTCGAGCTTTGAAACCGAGTCCGGCGAGCTTGACGATCCGGCGGCGCTTGAAAAGGCGTTCCGCGACTTTGAGCCATATATCGAGAAGTGCCGTTTTATCGGCTGCGCGCATACTAAGGAGTCCGGGTGTGCCGTTATCGACGCCGTCAGAGCCGGTAAAATCGAAAAAAGCCGCCACGAGAGCTATGTCCGCCTCTACGATAAGCTCAATGAGGTGCCTCAGTGGCAGCGAAATAAGAGAAAAAAGTGAAGCTTGCCCTATCTGCCAAGTGATATGCTCCCTCTATGAGAGACAGTGAAAGAATAAAATCACTGTCAAACATAGGGGGAGTATTTTTATGGGACAAAGACAAAAGCTTGAAGTACGGGAAAAGGTCAAGATTATCCGAGACCAGATAGCTGGAAAAT
>JAFVCD010000003.1 GCA_017479425.1 Oscillospiraceae bacterium | reverse complement strand
CTTCGGTCTGCTCAAGTCAGAGCTGCTCTATCTCCAGAAATTTGACTCCCTGGAGCATTTCAAGTCTGAGCTCGTTGACTACCTCGACTACTACAATAATCGCAGGATCAAGCTAAAACTAAAGGGCCTGACACCTGCTCAGCACAGATACCAGACCCTTCAGGTCGCCTAATTTTAAAATGTCTAACTTTTGGGGTTCACTTCAAGGCCTTGGGGAAAACTTTTTATCTTAGCCGAGAGCGGCGGTGATGATCGCCATCTTGTAGACCTCCTCGGCGTTGCAGCCGCGGCTGAGGTCGTTTATCGGAGCGTTCAGACCCTGGAGAATGGGGCCGTAAGCCTCATAGCCGCCGAGACGCTGAGCGATCTTGTAGCCGATGTTGCCTGCCTCGATGAGCGGGAAGATGAAGGTGTTGGCGTAGCCGGCAACCTTCGAGCCGGGGAACTTGAGCTGGCCGACAGTGGGAGAAACTGCGGCGTCAAACTGCATCTCGCCGTCGATTGCGAGGTCGGGAGCAAGCTCCTTAGCGACCTTGGTCGCCTCAGCGGAGAGAGCGACGGTGCCGCCCTTGCCAGAGCCCTTCGTGGAGAAAGAAAGGAGCGCTACCTTCGGGTCAATGCCGAAGATCTTTGCAGTGCGCGCAGACTCAACAGCCACCTCGGCGAGCTTCTGAGCGGCGGAGAAGGCAACGTTGCCGTCCTTGTCGAGGGTGTCCTCATAGCTGAGGTTGATGGCGCAGTCGCCCATGCAGATGGTGCGGAGATTCTCATCGCCGAAGTCGCGGCTGAGAATGAAGGCGGAGGAAACGAGGTGTGCGCCCGGACGGGTCTTTATAAGCTGGAGAGCCGGACGAACGGTGTCAGCGGTGGAATAGGTTGCGCCGCCGAGCAGGCAGTCAGCCTTGCCCATCTTTACGAGCATGGTGCCGAAGTAGTTGCCCTTCTGGAGAAGAGCGCGGCACTCCTCCTCGGTCATCTTGCCCTTGCGGAGCTCTACCATCTTCTGGACGAGAGCGTCCATCTCGGGATAGGTGGCGGGATCGAGGACCTCGGTGTCGCCGAGGTCTACGCCGCAGTTTTTGGCATTCTCACGGACAACGTCAACATTGCCGATGAGCACGGGGGTGAGAAGACCGTCGGCGAGAAGCTTTCCGGTAGCCTCCATGATACGGGGATCGTGACCCTCGGTGAATACGATGCGCTTATGCTTGCCCTCGAGCTGGGCCTTCAGATTTTCAAAAAGATCCATTGGTGTTTTCCTCCTATGAATATTATTATTTATTTTATGTTCATTTTCTCTCTTTCTCGCAAGAAAGAGAGAAAAAGGAACCAAAAGAGAGATAAGAGGCTTATGGCTGTGACCGTGGGACATGGGTGCGCTGATTTGCGCGGCGTCTCGTCGGCACAAGCTTCATATCGTTCGCTTTGCCGTTGAGGGGCGCGGCAAAGCTCATTCATTCCGCTGTGCCTCCTCTCCCCAAAAATGTAAGACATTTTTGGGGACCCCTTGATACGCGAAGCGCCGAATTCGCTTAGCCGCTTACTGCGTACTTAGTTTTACTGCCTGCTTCTACATTCTTCACCGCGCTGTGCGGCAGAGACTTTAATCTTCGCCGTCGAGCTTCAATACAGCCACCGCAGCGTTAAGAAAATGTGCCGGCGGCACATTTTTAGCGTAGGCCGCAGCGGCTATGCCGCGAGGAGGGAAGCCGATTCAATCCTCTCCGTCCAATTTCAATACAGCCATAAACGCCTCTGTCAGTATCTGGACTGTGCCGAGGGAGCGCATCTTCTTCTTGCCCATTTCAGCGCTTCGCGCAGAAATGAGTTTATTAAATATAAACGGCGCACAGCGCCGCCCCGCTTGCAGCGGGGACCCCGAAAGAGGTCTGCGAAGAAGATGCGTATCAATCCTCTCCGTCCAATTTCAATACAGCCATAAACGCCTCGGTCGGTATCTGGACTGTGCCGAGGGAGCGCATCTTCTTCTTGCCCTCTTTCTGCTTCTCGAGCAGCTTCTTCTTGCGGGTGATATCGCCGCCGTAGCACTTGGCAAGCACGTCCTTGCGCATCGCCTTGACTGTCTCACGGGCGATGACCTTGCCGCCGATTGCCGCCTGCACCGGCACCTCGAAGAGCTGACGGGGTATGTTCTCCTTGAGCTTTTCGCAGAGCTTCCTCGCCCTCGGGTACGCCTTTTCACGGTGCGCTATGAAGCTGAGAGCGTCCACCTGGTCGCCGTTCAGAAGCATATCCACCTTCACCATCTCGCTGGGGCGGTACTCACTGAACTCATAGTCAAGGCTTGCATAGCCGCGGGTCTTCGCCTTGAGAGAATCGAAGAAATCGTAGATTATCTCGCCGAGGGGCATATTGTAGCGAAGCTCCACAAGGTTCTGGTCGAGATACTGCATATCCTTGTACTCGCCGCGCCTGTCCTGACACATCGGCATGATGTTGCCCACAAACTCCGGCGGCGTTATGATGCTCGCCGCGACATACGGCTCCCTGACCTCCAGAATTGAGGCGGGGTCGGGGTAATTGTGGGGGTTATCCACACGGACGACAGTGCCGTCGGTCTTTGTGACCTCGTAGATAACGCTCGGGAGCGTTGTGATAAGGTCGAGATTGAACTCTCGCTCGATGCGCTCCTGAATAATCTCCATGTGGAGCATTCCGAGAAAGCCGCAGCGGAAGCCGAAGCCCAGCGCCGCCGAGGTTTCCGGCTCAAAGGAGAGAGAGGCGTCGTTCAGCTGCAGCTTTTCGAGGGCGTCTCTGAGGTCGGGGAATTTTGAGCCGTCCTCGGTGTAAATGCCGCAGTAGACCATCTGCCGAGCAGGGCGGTAGCCGGGAAGCGGCTCAGAGGCTGGGTTATCTTTAAGCGTTACCGTGTCGCCCACCTGGGTGTCGCGCACGTTTTTAATGGAGGCGGTGAAGTAGCCGACCTCGCCGGTGTAGAGGGCGTCACAGGGAGAATAGCCGAGAGGCAGAAGGTGACCGCACTCAAGTATCTGATACTCTGCGCCGGTTGCCATCATCTTAACTGTGTCGCCCGCCTTGAGCGAGCCGTCCACCACGCGAAGATATACGACAACGCCGCGATAGGCGTCGTACTGAGAGTCGAAAATCAGCGCTCTGAGGGGCGCATTCTCGTCGCCGCCGGGAGGCGGCACACGCTTGACGATAGCGTCAAGCACCGCGTCGATGTTGATGCCCGCCTTCGCGCTTATCTCCGGCGCATCCTGAGCCTCGATGCCGATGATGTTCTCGATTTCGTCCTTGACCCTCTTAGGGTCGGCGGCGGGCAGGTCGATTTTGTTGATGACCGGCACTATCTCAAGGTCTGCGTCTGCGGCAAGGTAGGTGTTCGCCAGAGTCTGCGCCTCAACGCCCTGCGCCGCGTCGACAACAAGCACCGCGCCCTCGCACGCCGCAAGGGAGCGGGAAACCTCATAGCCGAAGTCGACGTGACCCGGCGTGTCGATGAGGTTCAGAATATACTTTTCACCGTCCTCCGCCGCGTAGTCGAGGCGGATGGCGCGCGCCTTTATGGTAATGCCGTGCTCCTTTTCAAGGTCCATGTTGTCAAGGAGCTGATTTTCCATCTCACGGGCGCTGACTGCGCCGCATTTTTCAATGAGGCGGTCGGAAAGCGTGCTTTTTCCGTGGTCAATGTGGGCGATTATGGAAAAATTTCGGATTTTAGATTTGTCAGTCATTCTTTACTCCTGAGTAATTCTTCTGAAAATGCGTTCAGCTCGCGGATCTTGCCGCAGAGCTCCCGTAGGGTCTCGTCGCCGCCGCGCTTATCGGTGCGGCCGAGGATAAAGTCGGCAGTCACGCCATAGTAATCGCAGCACTTGACGACAAATTCGAGCCGAGGCTCCCTCAGCCCCTTTTCATAGTGGCTCAGAAGCGCCTGGCTTATGCCGAGCTCGGCGGCCGCCTCCCGCTGAGAATAGCGTTTTTCGCGCCGCAAAAGCGCAAGCCGGTCTGAAAAGCCCATAGCGACACCACCTTTCTTTACAGATTGTATTATATTAAAAAATTGCTCTGTTGTAAATAAGAACTTTGTGTGTTAAGATGAAAAAAACTTGTGAGAAGGGAGAAAGGCCGTGAAGCGCAATTCAGCCGCCGATATCGCGCGAGGCATCGGAATAATACTCGTCGTAATCGGGCATTTTTATGCCGGCGATTGGGTAAATTACATCTTTTCCTTTCATATGCCCCTCTTTTTCTTCCTCTCCGGCTATCTGACTGACGCGGAAGCGCCGTATCTCCGACTTCTCGGAAGGCGGGCGAAGGGCTCGCTCATACCCTACGCCGCGCTTTTTATAATCTCGCTCGCGCTTGAAAACGTGCGCTTTTTCTATCTGAAAAACGCCATCGACCCACTTTTGACCCTGCGGGCGTTCGCGCTCTCCGGCGGGTATCTCAACGATATCCCGCTCAATAATTTTCCGCTCTGGTATCTGCCGCACTATTTTGCCGCCTCGGCGGTGTTCTTCGGCATCGTGAAGCTCTCGCGCGGGCGGGATATGATTTCCGCTCTGTCAGCGGCGATCCTTATTGCATTATCTGTGCCGGCGCAGGAGCTTGTACCCGGGCGGCCTGCGCTTCACATTAACGCGCTGCCCGCGTCCGTGACCTTTATGCTGATTGGTCATTTGTGGAAAAAGCATGAGCCGGAGAGCATAAAAAAAGCAGCGCCGTATCTTGCGCTGCCTGCGTTGGTCGCGGGGTATGCGATCTCATATTTTGTCGGCTGGGCGCACGTCGCCCATGTTGTGAGCCCGCTCTATTACCTCGCGGCGGCTTGCTCGATTTTCGGAGTTATGAGCATTTCAGAGCGCCTTGACAGCCCGGTTTTAGGGTTTATCGGGCGAAATTCGGTAGTTTTTTACGGACTTCATATGTTCGTGTTCTCACACCTTGTGCCGGCGCTCGGACTGCCGCCGGTGCTTGGCTTTTTCGCGGGAATGGCGGCTCTTGCGATTCCGGCGGGGGCATATCAGCTTATAAAAAGCTCTCGATGAGTATCTTTGCGCCGATGGCGATGAGAACTATTCCTCCGAAGAGCCCGGCGCGGTCGGCAAAGCGGTCGCCGAGCCTTCCGCCCACCGAGCCGCCCACTATGCTGAGCGCGAAGGCGACAAGCCCGATGACGAGGCAGGATAAAAGCACGTTGACCTCCATGAAAGCGAAGGTCACTCCGACGGCGAGAGCGTCGATGCTCGTCGCAACGGCGAGCATGAAGAGAGTTTTCGGGTCGAGCGAGCTTATCGCCGGCTCGTCGCCGGGGAAAAGTGCCTCCCAGACCATCCTGCCGCCGATAAAGGCGAGGAGCGCGAAGGCAATAAGCGGCGCATATCTCTGCACGAGCTCCGCAACGGAAGAGCCGAGAAGCCAGCCGAGGAGCGGCATAATGAACTGAAACGCGCCGAACCACACGCCCATTTTGACCCCGTCGCGCAGGCGGAAGCCGCGCACCGAAAGTCCGGCGGAAACGCTGACGGCAAAGGCGTCGAGCGCAAGGGATATTGCGATAAGGAATATGTAAAGCATAATTTTTATCACCGTTTGAGATGTAATGCGGTGGTTGACCCACCGTGCGGATATGTTCATTCTCTCTTTCTCCGCGAGAAAGAGAGAAATGCTTGTCATTCCCACCGCAAAGCGCGGTGAAGAACGTAGACGTATGCACCGAAGGTCACACACGCAGTAAGCGGCCAAGCGACGCTCGCCGCTTCGCGTATCAGACTACGGACACCGCGCATTAAGAGGCTCCTCAATGTGACGGTCACCGACAAAAGACTCTTATCTCTCTCTTGGTTCCGTTCTCTCTCTTTCTCCGCGAGAAAGAGAGAGAATGAACATAGAAAGGCGGGTTTGCCGCCGAAAAATCCTGAAAGGAAGAAAACCGATGTCCCACGAGGATTATATGCTCGAGGCGCTGAAATTAGCCCAGGAAGCCGCCGAGTGCGGCGAAACGCCGGTCGGCGCTGTTATCGTCGACGAATCGGGCGCAATAATCGGGCGCGGGCGCAACCGCACAGAGGAGCGCGACGCGACCTGCCACGCAGAGCTTGAGGCTATACGCGAAGCATCAAAGGCTCGCGGCGATTTCCGGCTCACGGGCTGTACGCTCTACGTTACTATGGAGCCGTGTCCGATGTGCGCCGGAGGGTGCATGAACTCCCGCGTTTCGCGCATAGTCTACGGCGCTAAGGACGCGAGAGCGGGGTCATTAGGCTCAGTCATAAACCTCTACATGGAGCGCTACGGCGCGAGAGCGGAGATAACAGGCGGGGTCTGCGAGGAGGAGTGCAAAAAACTTCTCAGCGGGTTTTTCAAGGGGATAAGATAATAAGGAACCTCCGAACAAATCGCCGTACACATTTTGACGGCATATTTTTCGCCTGATTTTGTCTCAAAAACTTGAAATACACAAAGTATTCCTGCGTTTTTTCGCCTTCATCAGGCAAAAAATCTGCTCGCCTATCTGCGCACTTCGATTTATTCAGAGGTTCCCTAAATGGCGGGTGCAGAGACCCGCCCCTGATTTTTTACTTACGCTATCGGCTCGCCCTTGCCGTTGAACATGGGGAGCTTCTCGAGGAAGATGATGTCAGTGCGGTTTGCGGCGTCCGCCTCGGCGAGAACCGCCATCTTTCCGACAACCTCGCCGCCTGCCTTCTCAACGAGCGCCTCCATAGCGAGCAGTGAGCCACCGGTGGAGATAACGTCGTCAACGATGAGGATCTTCTTGTGGCGGATGAGCGCGGCGTCGTCAGCGCCGAGATAGAGCTTCTGCATGGAGAGCGTCGTTATCGACTTGTCGTCCACGCTGATGGGGTCGGGCATATAGACCTTCTGACCCTTGCGCGCGATAAAATACTTCTTCGCGCCGGACTGACGCGCCATCTCGTGGATGAGGGGGATGGATTTTGCCTCGGCGGTGAGGAGGTAATCGTAATCCAGGCTCTCAGCCTTTTTGAGAAGCTCGCTCGCGGCGGCGACGGTCATCTCCGCGTCGCCGAACATGATGAACGCGGCGATCTGGAGATCATCGTTCAGCTTGCAGAGAGGAAGCTCGCGGTCGAGCCCCGCAATATTCATTTTATAAGTCATAGCTGCACCTCGTTATATATTTTTTCAGCGCAAATATTATAGTATAATCCGCCCCGGAAGTCAATATTGCGGGCAGTATTTCCGGTTGCATAAAACTGATAAATGTGGTATAATAATCGCCTATGCGATTATTATACCTAATCCAAGTCCTTTTTCTCGCCGCTTGCGCGGCAACCGAAAAAGATGACAAATTATACCATAACCGCTCCGCAGTTATGGTATAATACCTTACCTTTCTAACCTATTCAAAGGAGCAGAGCCAATGGCAAAGGGAATTTTCATCAAGGGCGCAAGGGAAAACAACCTCAAGAATATCGACGTTGAGATACCCCGTGATTCCTTCACGGTGTTCACCGGAGTTTCCGGCTCCGGCAAATCCTCGCTCGCGTTTGAAACGATCTACGCCGAGGGTCAGCGCCGCTATGTAGAGTCGCTCTCGAGCTATGCGAGGCTCTTTCTCGGGCAGATGGAGAAGCCCGACGTGGACTACATCGAGGGTCTCTCGCCCGCAATTTCCATTGACCAGAAGACAACGAACGCAAACCCGCGCTCCACGGTCGGAACGGTCACGGAGATCTACGATTACCTGCGCCTGCTGTGGGCGAGGGTCGGCGTACCGCACTGCCCGAAGTGCGGCAAGGAGATACGCCAGCAGACTGTCGATCAGATGGCGGATCAGGTCATGGCTCTGCCGGTTTCGACGCGCATTCAGGTGCTCGCGCCGGTCATCCGCGGCCGCAAGGGCGAGCACGTCAAGATTTTTGAGGACGCGAAGAAGTCCGGCTTCGTGCGCGCGCGGGTCGACGGCATACTCTACGATCTCGGCGAGGAAATTCGCCTCGATAAGAACAAAAAGCACGATATCGACATCGTTATCGACCGCCTTGTTATAAAGGAGGGCATCGAAAAGCGCCTTGTCGACTCCATAGAAACCGCCGTCGCGCAGACAGGCGGGGTCGTTCGCATAGACCTTGTCGACGAAAAGCGCGATATGATGTTCAGCCAGAATTATGCCTGCGAGGACTGCGGCATCTCCATCGAGGAGCTTGCGCCGCGCTCGTTCTCGTTCAACAACCCCCGCGGCGCGTGCCCGACCTGCGGCGGCCTCGGCACTCAGCTCATGGTCGACGAGGATATCATCATTCCGAACAAGTCGCTCTCCATTATGGACGGCGCGATTCAGGCCTCCGGCTGGGGCAGGGTCAAAAATGACTCCATCGCCCTCATGTACTTCGACGCGCTCAGCAAAAAATACGGCTTCAAGCTCACCACCCCCGTAAGAGAGCTGACGGACGAGCAGATGGACGTCATTCTCCACGGCACGAAGGGAGAAAAGCTCAGCCTGAAATACGACACAGCGCGCGGAACGGGACAGTTCAGCCAGGCGTTTGAGGGCGTCATCACAAACCTCGAGCGCCGCTACCGCGAAACCAACAGCCAGAGTATGCGCGCCGAGCTTGAGCAGTATATGTCCGAGTGCCCCTGCCCCGAGTGCCGCGGCAGAAGGCTCAGACCCGAGATTTTAGCCGTAACCGTCGGCGGGAAGAATATTTCGGATTTCTGCGACTTTTCAGTAACGAACGCCCTCGATTTTATAGATAATCTCGAATTTTCTGAACAAAATGCGATGATAGCGGAGAATATTATAAAGGAGATAAAGTCCCGCCTCGGCTTCCTCAAAAGCGTGGGACTGAGCTATCTCACGCTCTCGCGCGCGGCTGGGTCGCTCTCCGGCGGCGAGAGCCAGCGAATAAGGCTTGCAACGCAGATCGGCTCCTCCCTCGTCGGCGTTCTCTATATCCTCGACGAGCCCTCTATCGGACTGCACCAGTCTGACAACGCGAAGCTCTTAAAGGCACTTTTGGAGCTGCGCGACCTCGGCAACACGCTCATCGTAGTCGAGCACGACGAGGATACGATGCTCGCCGCCGACCACATCATTGACATCGGCCCGGCCGCGGGAGTTCACGGCGGAGAGCTCATCTTCTCCGGCACGCCGGAGGAAATTATGAAATGCCCGCAGTCCATAACTGGGCAGTACCTCTCCGGCAAGCGCTTCATCCCCGTTCCGAAGAGCCGCAGAGCGGGTAACGGAAAGGCGCTCAGGATCCTCGGCGCGTCGGAAAATAACCTCAAAAACGTCGATGTGGACATTCCGCTCGGCGTTATGACCGCCGTCACCGGCGTTTCCGGAAGCGGCAAATCGAGCCTTGTCAACGAGGTTTTGTACAAGACTCTCGCAAGTGAGCTCAACCGCAGTCACGTCCGACCCGGCCGCCACCGCGAAATGCTCGGGCTTGAGGAGCTTGACAAGGTCATCGCCATCGACCAGAGCCCCATCGGGCGCACTCCGCGCTCCAATCCCGCGACCTACACCGGCGTTTTCAACGATATCCGCGACCTCTTCGCCTCCACGCCGGAGGCCAAGGCGCGCGGCTACAACTCCGGGCGCTTCTCCTTCAACACGAAGGGCGGGCGGTGCGAGGCGTGCTCCGGCGACGGACTTATTAAAATAGAGATGCACTTCCTGCCGGATATCTACGTCCCCTGCGAGGTCTGCAAGGGCAAGCGCTACAACCGCGAAACGCTCGACGTGAAGTTCAAGGACAAGAGCATTTACGACGTTCTCGAGATGACAGTCGACGAGGCGGTGACGTTTTTTGAGAATATGCCGAAAATCTACGGGAAGGTGAAAACTCTCAAGGAGGTCGGCCTCGGCTACCTCAAGCTCGGTCAGCCCTCGACCACGCTCTCCGGCGGCGAGGCGCAGAGAGTAAAGCTTGCGACGGAGCTGCTCAGGCCTGCGACCGGCAGGACGTTCTACGTCCTCGACGAGCCTACCACCGGACTGCATACCGACGACGTTGCGCGCCTGCTCGACGTTCTGAACCGGCTTGTCGAGGCGGGCAACACCGTTGTTGTCATCGAGCACAACCTCGACGTTATAAAGTGCGCCGACCACATCATAGACCTCGGCCCCGACGGCGGCGACGGCGGCGGCACGATAGTTTTCGAGGGCACGCCGGAGGCGTGCATGAACTGCGCCGAGAGCAAAACCGGCGCGGAATTAAAAAAGTATTTTGATAAGCACACGGAGCAAAGGTAAATGATGCGGGCGGGTCAGACGACCGGCCCGCATTTTGACGGTATGAGCGGGCGCGCTCACCGCCTCTGCATCAAAAGTTCAAAAAATCATCTAACTTTATTCATAAAATCGCAATAAATGGCTGTTAAGATAGGCTCACAAAACGAAAGGAAAGCTAAGGAGGTCAAAAAAATGACATTCTATGACGATAATAACGAACTGAACGAAAGCACAGAGCCTACTCCGGTCTACACCCCCGAGGATAAGCCCGCGAGCGAGCCGCAGAGCTTTGACGATGACAACGCCGTCCTCTACTCCGGCGAAAACGGCCATAACCCGACCTATTCCTATGAGCCGAAGCGCCCCGAGAGCCCGTGGAGCGAGCCGAGAGTCGAGCCTCAGCGCCCGCAGGCGAGCTACTACACCCCGGGCTACTCCGCACCGCAGCCGGGCTGGCAGCAGCCCGTTGAGAAGCCGAAGAAGGAGAAAAAATCCCACCCCTTCCTCCGCGGCGTCGCGGTGGTTCTGGCGGCGGCGATAGTCTCGAGCGCGGCGAGCTTCTTCACCGTGAGCGCTGTGCTCGACTCCCGCAACGTTACCGGCACGAACGAGGTGATCCTCGGCGCCGCGAAGAGCGAATCCGGCTCACCGGCGGTCAGCGTAGTGTCCGACGATGCGATGAGCGCCAACGCTATCTATCAGAACGCGGTGAACTTCCAGGTCGTCGGCATCACCACGAGCGCGACAACCACGAACATCTGGGGTCAGCGCTCCAAGAGCGCCGTAGCCGGAACGGGCTTCGTCATCAGCTCTGACGGCTATATCATGACAAACTACCACGTCATCTCCTACGCCGTTCTCTACGGCGGCGAGGTCACCGTTATGTTTGAGGACGGCACAACCCGCACAGTCGGCGCGGACGGCATCATCGGCTACTCTGCCGATAACGACGTCGCGGTCATCAAGATCGACGCCGAGGGCCTTACCCTGAACCCCGTAGTCTTCGGCGACAGCGATAATCTTATCGTCGGCGAAGAGGTCTACGCCGTCGGCAATCCGCTCGGCGAGCTGACCTACAGCATGACCCCGGGCATCGTTTCCGCCCTTGACCGCGTAATCACCATCAAGGACGACACCGGCGCCACCAAGGCGATAAATATGTTCCAGATTTCAGCCGGAGTCAACCACGGAAATTCCGGCGGCCCCGTCTACAACTCCAAGGGCGAGGTGATCGGAATCGTCGCCGCAAAGTATCAGGACGACGGCGCCGAGGCTCTCGGCTTCGCGATCCCGATAAATGACGCGATTGCGATCGCAAAGCAGGTCATCGAGAAGGGCTACGTTGCCTCCGCCGGTCTCGGCATCAGATGCTATAACGTAACGGATTACTATCAGGCGAACGCCATCACCCAGTTTAATATCCCGCAGGGCGTTATCGTCGCGAGCGTAAACGAGGGCGGCGCCGCCGAAAAGGCGGGACTTCTGCCCGAGGATATTATCACCGCCATCAACGGCACGACTATCACAAGCCTGAACGAGCTGAAGCTTCAGCTTCGCCGCCTCGCGCCGGGCGATGAGGGCGAGCTCACGGTCTATCGCAACAAGGAATATATTACCGTCAAGATCACGTTCGAGGAGCTTAAGAGCGACGTCAGCGAGCGCGACGTAAATCAGTACTCCGACAGCCAGCAGAACGATCAGCAGCAGGACGGCTCCTATGAACAGTACCCGAGCTGGTACGGCACCTTCCCCTGGAGCGATTTCTTCGGCTCGAGAAGCCAGAACGGCACCTATTAAATAATTTTTCACCGCCCACGGTCACAACGGCCGTGGGCGTTTTTTTTGCGCCTTGTAAGAAGGCTTGCTAAAAACAAAAAACTGTGATAGTATATAAATGCAAAAATGGACAAATACTATCTTAAATGGTGATAAAGGTATGAAATACAGAATTTCCGGCAACGTAATAAGAAGGCTTCCGCGCTACATCCGCCAGCTCGACCTGCTCGCCGCCTCCGGCGTTGAAAAGGTTTCGTCCGGCGAGCTCGGCGCTCAGATGAGCCTCACTGCCAGTCAGATCCGTCAGGATCTCAACTGCTTCGGCGGCTTCGGTCAGCAGGGCTACGGCTACAACGTCCGCCAGCTGCGCGACGGCATCGCTCAGGCGCTCGGCATGGATGAAAAGCTCGGTGCGATAGTTATCGGCGCCGGCAACCTCGGCCGCGCGCTTATCTCGAACTTCCGCTTCGAGGACTGCGGCGTTACGCTGCTCAGCGCCTTTGACGTATCGCCCGACCTCGTCGGCAAGGCGATTAACGGTACCCTCGTGCGCCACGCGAACGATATAGAGAGCTTCGTGAAGCTCAACCGCGTCGACGTCGCCGTTCTGACCCTTCCGCAGAGCGAGGCGGACGCAATCGCCGAGGCGCTCGTTAAGCTCGGCGTGCGCGGTATATGGAATTTCACCGGCATCGACCTCGACGTTGCCTCCGCCGACGTCACAGTGGAGAACGTACACCTCTCTGACAGCATGCTGACCCTCGGTTACTACCTGAGGAGCGGCGATAAGGAGTAACATGAAGAAAATCATTTCGGCGCTTCTGGCGGTCGCGGCGCTCGCGTGCCTCGCAACAGCCTCCGCAGACACGACTGCCGGCACCGGCGCGGATCCGCTCGTCAGTCAGACCTATGCGGACGGTGAGGTTTACCGCAATATAACCGGCTCCGCGGGCGATGCTATTGAAAATGCGCTCGAAAATGCGGTTTCTCAGCACCTCGCTGACGCGAACATCGACGGCGTCGGCGGTGTGATCACCGCGCTCTCATGGCGCCGAGTGGTGCTGTCCGCGGGCGGAAGCGTCGAAATGCGCACCGGTTGCGAGTTCTCGCTCGCCTCGGGCGCCGCTTCGGTAACGGCAAACGGAACTGTAATAGATCTCGGCGCGGGCCGTGAGATAACCGGCACCGAGAGCTTAGTCCACGGCATAAAATATTTTGCCGCCGAGGATACCCGCGCGACAGTCACCGCCGAGGGCGATACTATTATATATGTATGCGGGCAGTACCGCCCGATAAGCGGCGTTTCCGACGCACATATCTACAATGACGTCGCAGACCCAGCCGCGTGGTATTACTCCGACGTGTACTGGGCATACGACAACCGCCTCTTCCACAACCGCGAGGCAGACCTCTTCTACCCGCATTCCGACGCGACCCGCGCTGACGTGGTCTACGCCCTGTGGGTCGCCGCCGGCTCGCCGGAGCCTCTGGAGCACTCCGTATTTACCGACATCGCCTCCGGCTCGTGGAGCGAGAAGGCGATAACCTGGGCGCAGGAGAGCGGAATAGTCAACGGCTACGGCGACGGGCAGTTCGGCGCGGGCGACAATATCATCCGTGAGCAGATCGCCGCCGTGTTCATGCGCTACGCGAATTATCTCGGCAGAAATACGGAGAGAAGAGCGGATATTTCGCAGTTTGCAGACTACGGCGAGGTTTCGGACTGGGCGCGCGAGTACGTCGCGTGGGCTAACGCAGAGGGTCTTATCAACGGAATCGGAGAAAATAAGCTCGGAGCGCTCGGCACCACGACACGCAGTCAGGTCGCCGCGCTCTTGAAAAGACTGTTCGCGCAGTAACCGTTCCGCGCCCGGCGCATAGTATAATACCGAACGGCGCAAAGCCGTATCTTCATCCGGAGGTTATACTATGTGCTACAATAACAACAATTATCTCATTATCCTCGTCGTCATCCTCATCCTTTTCGGCTGCGGCGGCTGGGGCAACAACTGCGGCTGCGGCTGCGACAATAACTGCGGCTGCGGCTGCTGAAAAGAAAAAACTAAATAAATTTCGGGGTCGGGAGCTTGTCTTCCGACCCCCAATATTTTGTAAATTGTGGTTTATGAAAGAAGCAAAATACAATATATAGTGGGTAAAAAAGAAATTACAAAAAACTTCAAAAAAATTGAAAAAAGTGCTTGACATTTAGATATTGCGGTGGTAATATAGCCAAGCGCTTCGAGAGAGGCGCTCCTCGAAAAGAGCGGCTTGAAAAAAAGTTTGAAAGAAACGAAAAAAGTTCTTGACAAACGGTTATGAAAGTGCTAAGATAGAGGAACCCGCACGAAAGAGATTGAATGCGGAATGCACCTTGCGAATTAAACAATGTAGACAAAGAAAAGCACCAGAAAAAATGGGCGACTCTTTGAACGAAGAGTCAAAAATTAATTCTTTTGAGAGCTAAGTATTTAACTTAGTAGATTAGATTTTAAGGCCGAAAGGCTTTAAGATACAATTTACAGAGAGTTTGATCCTGGCTCAGGATGTACGCTGGCTGCGTGCCTAACACATGCATGTCGAACGAAGCACTGGCGAAGGAGACTTCAGTCAACGGATCCTT
>JAFVCD010000020.1 GCA_017479425.1 Oscillospiraceae bacterium | reverse complement strand
ATACTAATCCTTGATATAAAACTGACTTGTAATTCTGAGCAGAAATTGTGCCAGACAAGGCAGACCCCGCAGAGCATAATGGATATATATGGTCAAGGGGGCTAACGCAGTATGGCGCAATTTCTGCCAGAAGGACTGTCAGGTTTATATTAAGGTTTAGTATAAACCAATCAGGAGGCTTGAAATGAAGGAAAACGAGAACCTTTCACAGCGCTTTGTGAATTTTATCGGCGGCAAGGGCTTTTACATAGTCCTTTTCGCCTGCCTCACCGTAATAGGCGTTTCCGCCGGAGTGATATTCTACACCGGCGAGGGCGAGGAGGACTATGTTCAGTTTGAGGACTGGCCCGCGGGAGCTGTGATGCCCGACGCGCCGGTGTCATCCGTGCCGGAGCCGGAGGATACGCCGGTAATGAACCCTATCGAGGTGCCGGAGGAGCCGGAAGCGCTCCCCGAGCCGGTAAAGCCCGTAAAGCCGACCCCCGCCCAGAAGCCCGAGCCGGTCGCCGAGGCGCCTAAGGAGGCTACGCATAAGGCGGAGGAAAAGACCCCCGAGCCGCTCGTCTTTATAAGACCCGTGAGCGGCAGTATCGCCGTCGAATACTCCCCCGACGCGCTCATCTACAACCGCACGATGGGCGACTGGAGAGTTCACAGCGGCATTGATATCGAGGCTGACATCGGCACGAAGGTGCTCGCCTGCGCGAACGGCACCGTCACGGACGTCTATGCCGACGACCTCTACGGCACTGTTGTCACCATCGACCACGGAGAGGGGCTTGTGAGCCTCTACGCGAATCTCGCCGCCACGCCGACTGTAAAGCCCGGCGACGCAGTAACGGTTTCGAGCGTCATCGGCTCTGTCGGCAACACCGCGCTGTGCGAGACGGGCGAGGTACAGCACCTGCACTTTGCGATGCTCAAGGACGGCAAGCCCGTCGACCCGATGGATTATCTGCCGAGATAAAAAAGGAGAGGCTTTTGCCTCTCCCCTTATTTTATCCTCTCCCTGACCTCGCCGAGGCTCATGCCGGTCTCCTCCGCGATTCTCTTAATATCCTCAAGCTCCGGCTTCTCGCGCCCATCCGTACGCTTGAAGCGCACTCTACCGAGCGGAGTTTCCCGCTCCTCCACGGTGCGGTCAAGGCGGTACGCCCTCGTTTTCGTCTCGCGCACGCCGAGGGTCGACGAGTGCTTGAAGAACACTGAGGCAAGCTCCTCCGCCTTTTCCGGCGCGCAGACCGCTCTTATGAGCGTTCCGGGGCGGCCCTTTTTCATCGTGACCGCATAAGTGCAGACGTCGAAGGCGCCCTTCTCCCGGAGCTTCTCACAGAGGTACGCGATATCCTCGCCCGTCATATCGTCGACGTTCGTCGTTATCTCGGATACATACTCCGCCTCCTCGCCGAGGATGGCGAGCGCACCGCCCGCGCTCCAGAAGCGCAGAGGGCGCATTTCGGGAAGGAAGCCGCCGATTACGATTCTGTCTGCGCCGCTCTCTCCTATTTCCGCAAGGAGCGCAGGGTCGCTTTTACTTAGCCAGAGAGTTTTCAAAATACATCAGTCCTCTATGATTTTTGCTTTTCTGAGCGCCAGCACGATGGGCGGGATGATGGCGATGTGCAGTATTATCCCCGGCCAGGCGTTGATGAACGCTCCCGCAAGGAAGGCGTCTATCCCCCAGCCCTTGCCGGTGGCAGTCATGATGGAGAGCATCGCGACTCCCCACACCGCCCTGCCGATGAGCATAGCGCAGACGAGCGCGGCGTACACGCCCCACGCCTTTTTCGGAAAGAGCTTATAGAGCACTCCCGCGGCGCAGCCGTAGGCGGCAAGCTCGAACGCCATCGCAGTGGCGGTCGGGAAGAGCGGCGGCATACCGAACATAAGCGAGCGGAGAAGCGGGCTTATCGCGCCGACGGCAAGTCCCCACACGGGGCCGCAGATGAAGCCGCAGAGCAGAACGGGGATGTGCATCGGGCTGAGCATACTGCCGACCTGCGGTATCTGACCCGTGAGGAGCGGCAGAACGAGCGCCAGCGCCACGCAGAGCGCCGAATAGACGAGCTTTTTGAGAGTTTTATTCATTTTTATTCCTTTCGCAGAGCGCGCGGACGTGATTTACGGCGTCCTGAACTATCTCAGCGGAGCTTCTGAGAGTTCCGGCAACGTAGGTATCGCAGAGGTTCATCGGCACAAGCACGCGCTGTGCCGCGCTCTCGCCCACGTATTGCGCCATTTTCGGGGTTATCTCGCCCATAAGCGCGTCGGCGATGACGATGCCGATGGGACCCATGATGATATCCGCCGTGCGGCAGGCGACCTTGACGGCGTTCTCGCCGGTGGCGGCCTTCTCCGCGCCCGCCTTGAGCATACGCTCGGTGGCGGTGGTATTCGTGCCGACGGCGACTATCTCGGCATCGGGTACTGCGGTGTTGACCAGCTCCGTGAGCTTTGCTCCGAGCTTGCCGCCCTGACCGTCGATTATTACGATTTTCATACCCTTTCCCTCCCGAAAAGCGCAAAAAAAGTACCGGCATTCCCTTGTAGGAACGCTGATACTTCGAGTATCACACTTTTGCGCGCAGTAAATAAGATAGGCTTCAGCCCTCGGCGCTGACTTCGTATCAGCTTTTTCATTATAGATTACGCCGCGGGAAAAGTCAAGATTGCAATTAGCCGGGCGATGTAGTACAATGTCGGAAAGGAGTTGATACCAATGAAAATTGCACTCGGCTGCGACCACGGCGGATTTGAGCTTATGCAGCTCGTCAAGGCGCATCTTAAAGAGAGAAATATTGAATTTGAGGACTTCGGCACATATTCCGCCGCCTCCTGCCACTATCCCGAGTTCGGCTTCAAGGCGGCGAAGGCAGTCGCGGACGGCCTATGCGACCGCGGAATAGTTATCTGCACCACCGGCATCGGCATTTCCATCACCGCAAACAAGGTTCGCGGCATACGCTGCGCCCTCTGCTCCGACCCGTGGAGCGCTGAGATGACCCGCCGCCACAACGACGCGAATATGCTCGCTCTCGGCGCCTCAGTCATCGGCAGGGGCGTTGCGCTGAAGATAGTCGACACCTTCCTCGCCACCGCCTTTGAGGGCGGCAGGCATCAGACGAGAGTCGATATGATACACGAGTGTGAGCGCAATGGCTAAGGACAGGCGCATCTACCGCACCGGAGTGCGCTGGAAAGCCGTTCTTCTGGTGCTTCTCATCGTCATCGCGCTTATCGTGACCGTCGCGCTCAGCCTGTTCTTCGGCTTCAAGAAGTACATAGTCTACACCTCCGACGGCGTGCGCCTTGAGGTGCCGTGGCTCACGGACGAGGAGATAACGGAAACATATGAAAAGAGCTGAGAGGAAAACCCTCTCAGCTTTCTTATTCCCATTTCTCCCAGATCTCGGGCTTATACCCGACTGTCGCCTGCTTCCCGTTTCGCACGACGGGCGCGGCGATGAGCGACTGATCCTCGAGAAGGCGCTGTATCTTATCCTCCTCATAGGCGAGGTAGCGGATATTCTCAACGCCCTTCGCCTTCTCGTCGATGAGCGCGTCAAGCCCGACGGCGCGGCGCACGGAGTCAAATTCTCCGCGGCTCATGCCGTACTTTATGAGGTCTACGGACTGGAATTTTATCCTGCGCTCCTTGAACCAGCGCTCAGCCTTCTTCGTATCGAAGGATTTGGATTTTCCGAAAATCTGTATATTCATATATCCATTATCACGGGAAGCACCATCGGACTGCGCTTCGTTTTCTTGTAGAGGTAGTCGGATACGCGGCTCTTTATCATCGCCTTGATGGTCGAGTAGTCCATCATGCGCTTGTGGCTCGCGTCGGCGCAGACCTGCGCTGTGACCTGCTTTAAGTCGTTTATGATGTCCTCGTTTTCCTTGACGTAGACAAAGCCCCTTGTGATTATATCAGGACCCGAGACGAGCGAGCCGTCCTCGCTCGAGAGCGACACCACGCAGACGACCATTCCGTCCTGCGCAAGGTGCTTTCTGTCGCGCAGGACCACGCTCCCGACGTCGCCGACGCCGGTGCCGTCAACAAACACCTTGCCGGACGGCACAGTGCTCGTGAGCTTTATCGAGCGGCCGGAGATCTCCACGACCTTGCCGATATCGCTGATCACGACGTTCTGCGGCTTCACGCCCATCTGCTTTGCCAGCTCAGCGTGGAGCTTGAGGTGGCGGTATTCTCCGTGGACGGGAACGAAGAATTTGGGCTTGATGAGCGCCAGCATGAGCTTCAGCTCCTCGCGGCAGGCGTGGCCGGAGGCGTGCAGAAGCTTGCTCTTTTCGTAAACCACCGTCGCGCCCTTGCGGAAAAGCTCGTCTATTACGCGGCTTATGGAGTTCTCGTTGCCCGGTATCGCCGAGGCGGAGATGATTATCTTGTCGCCCGCGGTGATCTCTACCTGACGGTGCTCGGAGAACGCCATTCTGTGCAGAGCGGACATCGTCTCGCCCTGACTTCCGGTGGTGATGATGACGAGCTTATCCTTCGGAAGTCCCTTGATATGATTTATGTCAACCACAGTTCCCTGCGGCACGTCCATATAGCCGAGCTCTGTCGCAACGCGCAGGACGTTTTCCATGCTTCTGCCGGTGACGGCGACCTTTCTGCCGTACTTCTTCGCGCAGTTTATGACCTGCTGGAGGCGGTGGACGTTGGAGGCGAAGGTGGTGACGATTATCCTACCCTGCCAGCCCTCGAACTCGCGCTCGAAGTTTGCCGCGACAACGCTCTCAGAGAGCGAATAGCCGGGGTTTTCTACGTTTGTGGAGTCGGAAACGAGCGCCAGAACGCCCTTTTTGCCGAGCTCTCCGAAGCGCGCAAGGTCGATCATGCCGCCGTCGATGGGCGTTGTGTCGATCTTATAGTCGCCGGTGTGAATGGCTATGCCGGCTCCGGTGCGTATCGCAAGCGCGACGGAGTCGGGAATGGAGTGGTTGACGTGGATGAACTCCACCTTGAAGCCCGAGCCGATCTTGACCGTCTCGCCCGCCTTGACCTCGACGAGCTTGACTCTCGAGGCGGTTCCGTGCTCTGTGAGCTTGATGTTCACGAGCGCGGCGGTGAGCGGAGTGCAGTACACGGGGCAGTTGAGCTCATCCATAACGTAGGGCATCGCGCCGATGTGGTCCTCGTGGCCGTGGGTGATGACTATGCCCTTTACCCTCTGCTTGTTGCGAACGAGGTAGGTGATGTCGGGAATAACGGCGTCAATTCCGTACATATCATCGTCCGGAAAGCCGATTCCGCAGTCGACGACTATCATCTCCTCGCCGTACTCGTAGACGTACATATTCTTGCCGATCTCGTTAAGACCGCCAAGAGCGATTATTTTCAGTTTTTCTGCCAAGTTAAAATAACATCCTTTCAATTATGTAAACTTACTAAGGAAACGCTGACTAAATGCGGCTTCGGCGCATAGCGGCTCTTTTCCGCCGCAATTTAGTCAAAAAATCTTGAAATACACAAAGTATTCCTTCAATTTTTTGCCGTCATTGCGACAAAAAATACCTCGCTCTTCGCTCT
>JAFVCD010000019.1 GCA_017479425.1 Oscillospiraceae bacterium | reverse complement strand
CTTGTAATTCTGAGCAGAAATTGTGCCAGACAAGGCAGACCCCGCAGAGCATAATGGATATATATGGTCAAGGGGGCTAACGCAGTATGGCGCAATTTCTGCCAGAAGGACTGTCAGGTTTCTATTAAGGTTTAGTATTATACAAATAATAAAAGTTGGAAATAGTAAAACAACAATAGTTTTTGTTGCTTTTTAGATAATAAGTGATATAATAAATTGATTAATTTATAAATACAATTAGGAAAAAGAATTGGGGAGAGTGTGCGATGAAAGGAATAGTACTTGCAGGCGGTTCAGGAACGCGGCTTTATCCGCTTACGATGGTAACATCCAAGCAGCTTTTGCCGGTTTATGATAAGCCGATGGTTTATTATCCGATTTCAGTTCTTATGCTCGCAGGGATCAAAGATATTCTTATTATTTCTACTCCGCAGGATACTCCAAATTTTGAAAGGCTTTTAGGCGATGGAAGTCAGTATGGTCTGAATCTCAGCTATAAGGTCCAGCCTTCACCGGACGGGCTCGCACAGGCATTTATTCTCGGTGAGGAGTTTATTGGCGATGACGCCTGCGCTATGGTGCTCGGAGACAATATCTTTTACGGCAACGGGCTTGGCAAAATGGTGCGAGGCGCAGTTCAGAACGCAGAGAACGGCAGAGCGACTATCTTCGGATATTATGTAAACGACCCGGAACGTTTTGGAATAGTTGAGTTTGACGAGAACGGCAGGGTAATTTCTGTCGAAGAGAAGCCGGAGCATCCGAAGTCCAACTACTGCATTACCGGGCTTTACTTTTACCCGAAGGGCGTCAGCGCAATGGCAAATACTATCAAGCCTTCAGCTCGCGGCGAGCTTGAGATTACAACTCTCAATGAGCTGTACCTGAATGAAGGCAAGCTCGATGTTCAGTTAATGAGCCGCGGATATGCCTGGCTCGATACAGGAACTATGGATTCTCTGGTTGATGCGGCAGATTTTGTAAGAACTATTGAAACCCGTCAGAGCGCGCAGATCGCCGCTCTCGAGGAAATTGCTTATACGAAGGGCTGGATAGATAAGGAAACTCTGCTTAGATCGGCTGAACGATATGGCAAATCTCCTTACGGACAGCATCTTAAAAACGTAGCAGAAGGAAGGATAAAGTACTAATGACTGTCGGAAATTTCACTTTTTCAGAAACGGAAATCAAGGACGTATATATAATCGACGTTAAGACCTACGGCGATAAGCGCGGATATTTTATGGAAACGTATAAGAAGTCTGACTTTGAAAAAGCCGGGCTTCATTATGATTTTGTGCAAGATAATCAGTCGAGCTCCCGCAAGGGAGTACTCAGAGGACTGCATTTTCAGAAAACATATCCTCAGGCAAAACTTGTCCGTGTGCTGAAGGGCGAGGTGTTTGACGTAGCGGTTGATCTCCGTAAGGGAAGCGAGACCTATGGTAAATGGGTAGGAGTTCTTCTCAGCGAGGAGAATCACCGCCAGTTCATGATACCTCGCGGTTTTGCACACGGATTTGTTGTAGTCAGTGAAAGCGCTGAGTTTGCCTACAAGTGCGATGATCTCTATCATCCTGAGGATGAGGGCGGAATCGCATGGAATGACCCTGATGTTGGTATAGAATGGCCTGAAGTAGGCGAGGTTATACTCTCGGAGAAGGATACTAAGAATCCAAAGCTTTCTGAGTGCAAGATAGAATTTGAGGTAAAGTAAAATGACAATAATCGTGACCGGCGGAGCCGGTTTTATCGGCTCTAATTTTATTTTCCATATGCTCCGCGAGCATCCGGATTATCGCATAGTCTGCCTTGACAAGCTGACATACGCAGGTAATCTCTCAACCCTTGAGAGCGTGATGGATAACCAGAATTTCCGCTTTGTAAAAGCGGATATCTGCGACAGAGAGGCGGTGTACAGGCTCTTTGAGGAGGAGAAGCCGGATATTATCGTGAACTTCGCCGCTGAAAGCCACGTTGACCGCTCTATTGAGGACCCGGGAATCTTCCTCCAGACGAATATAATCGGCACAAGCGTTCTTATGGACGCCTGCCGCAAATACGGTATAAAGCGCTATCATCAGGTATCTACCGACGAGGTCTACGGCGATCTCCCGCTCGACAGACCGGATCTTTTCTTTACCGAGGAAACGCCGATACACACCTCCTCACCTTATTCGAGCTCCAAGGCGTCCGCAGACCTGCTTGTTATGGCGTATAACCGCACCTACGGGCTGCCCGTAACCATCAGCCGCTGCTCCAATAACTACGGGCCGTATCACTTCCCGGAGAAGCTTATCCCGCTCATGATCGCAAACTGCCTTAACGACAAGCCGCTGCCTGTCTATGGCGAGGGACTGAATGTCCGCGACTGGCTCTATGTTGAAGACCACTGCCGCGCCATCGACCTTATAATTCACAATGGCAGAGTGGGCGAGGTATATAACGTCGGCGGGCATAATGAGATGCGCAATATCGACATCGTTAAGCTTATCTGCAAGGAGCTTGGCAAGCCCGAGAGTCTTATAACTCATGTCACCGACCGCAAGGGTCACGATATGCGCTACGCCATTGACCCGACCAAAATCCACAACGAGCTTGGCTGGCTGCCTGAAACGAGGTTTGAGGACGGCATCAAAAAGACGATAAAATGGTATCTTGAAAACCGCGATTGGTGGGAGAATATCATCAGCGGAGAATATCAAAACTATTACGAGAAGATGTATGGAAACCGATAAGCCGCTTATTTCCATTCTTATGGCGGTCTATGAGCCGAGAATGGACTGGCTGAGAGAACAGCTTGACAGCCTGAACAGACAGACATATCCGAATTTGCGGCTATATATCCGCGACGATTGTTCTCGGACTGTTCCGTATGAGGTTATTGCGGCGATGGTGAGTGAACGCATTACCGCGATTCCGTTCACTATCGTGAGGAATGAGAATAATCTCGGCTCCAACGGCACCTTTGAGCTTTTGACGAATGAGGCAGAGGGAAGCTTCTTTGCCTTCTGCGACCAGGATGATATTTGGCTTGAGGACAGGGTTGAGAGCTGTTATGAGAGATTATATAAGCTCAATGCCGGACTATGCTGCAGCGATGTAATGCCGATAGATGAGAACGGGGAAATAATCGCTGACAGCATTACGGCTATTCGCCCACGACATATTTTCAAAGAGGGCGACGGACTTGCGAAAGAGTTTATATATAGAAACTTTGTGATTGGCTGCACAATGCTTATTAAATCGGATATTGCAAAAAAAGCTGTTCCGTTTCCGAAGTCTTTGGTGCACGACCATTATCTTGCTTTTTTTACTGCAATCGATAACAGCATAGCCGTAGTTAATCGTCCGCTTGTGAGATACAGACAGCACAAAAACAATCAGACCGGCGTTCTGGTAAATATTAATTCAAAGCGAGATTATATAGAAAAGCATTTGATGCCTTTTGCCGAGCGGCTTGAGGTATGTGAGAAATTGCTCGATTATGAGGATACGAAAGAAGCAAAAAGCTGGCTTGACGCGAGGCTCAAAAATGCAAGGCATGAGGCCGGCTGCATAAGAGAGCTATGGAAGCTGAGAAATATCAATAAAAGTACGACATTATTCGAACTCATAGCGCTCAGATTGCCTGAGCCTCTATTTAGATTGGCTGTGCGATTTGTACAGTCAGGAAGGATATGACTATGAAGATACTTGTAACCGGAGTAGGCGGACAGCTTGGATACGATGTCTGCAAAGAGCTTGACAGACGCGGGATTGAGAACAGAGGCGTAGATATCGCTGATTTTGATATAACAGACGCTGACAAAACGAGAGAATATATCTGTTCGTACAAGCCCGACGCAGTTATTCACTGCTCTGCATGGACAGCTGTGGACAAGGCGGAGGATGAGATCGAAAAGGTGCGCCTTGTCAACACTGAGGGACCGAGAAATATCGCAAGGGCTTGCCGTGAGACAGGCGCCAAGATGCTCTACATTTCAACGGACTATGTTTTCCCCGGCGAAGGTGAGCGGTATTATGAGCCTGGTGACCCAACCGGCCCGCTCGGTGCTTACGGCGAGACAAAGCTCGGCGGAGAGATTGCTGTCAAGGAAATACTTGATAGGTACTTTATTGTCCGTATTTCCTGGGTTTTTGGTAAAAACGGAAATAATTTTGTCAAAACGATGCTTAGACTTGCTGAAACAAGAACTGAACTCAATGTGGTTTGCGACCAGATCGGCAGCCCGACATATACCGCTGATCTTGCACCGCTGCTCTGCGATATGATCGTTACCGAGAAATACGGCACATACCACGCAACAAATGAGGGTGTATGCTCCTGGGCAGATTTTTCCGAGGAGATATTCAGACTTGCCGGCAAGAACGTTAAGGTCAATAAAATACCGACAAGCGCTTATCCCACTCGCGCAGTGCGTCCTCTCAATAGCAGAATGAGCAAGGACAAGCTTACACAGATGGGCTTCAACCGCCTGCCGACATGGCAGGATGCGCTCAAAAGATACCTTAAGGAGATAAAAGCTTATAATGAGTAACAGTAAGCTTATTAAAATCTGCGCGCTTGCTATTGCACTATATGTTATCGTTGCCGTATCATTTTATTTTATCTCCGGCGATCAGCTTCGATACAGCTTTAATGAGTCCGCAATGGTCAATGCTTCCAATGTTGTTGGTGAAATACTCTCAAGTCAAGTGCTTGAACAACCGGTAAAGGTAAATGCGGATGAGATAACCGGGCTTGGCATTTACGCTGCTACTTACGCAAGAGAAAACAGTGGATTGCTGAATGTTGAGCTTGTTTCTGATGGAATAGTTATAGCTGAGTCAAAGGTCGAAATCTCCGGTATGCTCGACAACAGTGAATTTTATTTGCCGATAAATGCAAGCATTTCCGGAAAAGACAAAATCATCGTTCGAATTACGGCGCCTGAAAGTGAGCCCGGAAACGCGATCACGCTCTACTACGGCAATAAGATCACTAACCCTGATCTGGATGAAAGCAATTTTGCGCTCATAAACGGCGAAGAGCTTGACGGTGAGCTTTGCCTAAGACTATATACGAGAAATTTTCTTTTCACCGGCAAATACTACTGGCTCATTGTAGCGGTAGTGTTTTTGGCGCTTATAGGATGCGGTGCATATATAGTAAAATGTAATGCTGCCGGAAAGGCAACAGCAGTTGTAAATCTAATTGCGGCATTTTATAAGTACAAATATCTGATTAAGCAGCTTGTTAATCGTGACTTTAAGACAAAATATAAGAGATCAGTGCTCGGAGTGCTTTGGAGCTTTTTGAATCCGCTCCTCACTATGAGCGTTCAGTACGTTATATTCTCTACGCTCTTCAAAACCGATATACCGAATTTCGTTGTGTATCTCCTTATCGGCGTTGTGTGCTTTAACTTTTTCAGCGAAGCTACGACTATGGCGCTCAGTTCAATTATCGGAAATGCTGCGCTCATTACAAAGGTTTATGTTCCGAAGTATATTTATCCGCTTACAAGAGTTATGAGCTCGGCTATTAATTTCCTCCTTGCGCTGATTCCTCTTTTTACAGTTGTTATCATAACTCAAACGCCGTTCAGAGCCTCGTTTTTATTGTTGCCTCTCCCGATAATATGTCTGTTTCTCGTTTGCCTTGGAATAGGGCTGCTGCTCTCCTCATCAATGGTGTTTTTCAGAGATACGCAGTTCCTTTGGGGCGTTCTCAGTATGCTGTGGATGTATGCCACGCCGATTTTTTATCCGGAAACGATCATTCCGGCATCGATTATGCCGCTCTTTAAATGCAACCCTCTTTATCACATCATAAGATTTATGAGGATAGCCATTATTCAGGGAGTTTCGCCGGAGCCTAAGGCATACGGACTTATGCTTCTTTCTACGGTCATTCCGCTTTTTATCGGACTGTTCGTATTTAAAAAGACGCAGGATAAGTTTGTGCTGAATATTTAAGTTGGTGTTTTATGATTATTGAAGTCGATAAAGTTACGATGTGCTACAAGATGACTTTTGACAGAGTACAAAGTCTGAAGGAATATCTTGTTCAATTGCTTAAGGGCAAAATAAAATATGAAGAATTCCGGGCGCTGAATAACATTTCCTTCTGCGTGAATAAGGGAGAGGTTCTCGGCATTATCGGTCATAACGGAGCAGGAAAATCAACGCTTTTGAAGGTTATTTCCGGAATTTTGAAGCCCACCTCGGGCTCGGTTAAGGTAAACGGCGTTGTTGTTCCTATGCTTGAGCTTGGCAGCGGCTTTGATTTTGACCTCACAGGCAGAGAGAATATCTTTCTGAATGGCGCCATACTTGGGTATTCTGAGCAGTTTCTGAATGAAAAGTATGACGAGATAGTTGAATTCTCTGAGCTCGGGAGCTTTATAGATGTTCCGCTCAGGAATTATTCCTCCGGAATGGTTATGCGGCTGGCTTTTTCGATTGCGACTGTTGTCGAGCCGGATATTCTGATCGTTGACGAAATACTTGCGGTTGGCGATGCAGACTTCCAGGCAAAGAGCAAAGCCCGGATGATGGAGCTTATGAGCGGAGGAACGACGGTGCTTTTTGTTTCTCACAGTCTGCCTCAGATAAGGGAGATGTGCGACAGAGTGCTCTGGCTTGACCACGGAGAGATGAAAATGATAGGCGATACTGAGACTGTCTGCAATGAATATGAGATAAAGGAATAGCTTATGAGCGAGATTTACGGAAAATCATATTACGATAACTACGACGTCGGCATTGGCTCGGTTAATTATCTTGATTCACAATACACAAAAGGCTTTCTTACTCAGCTTGCGAAAAGAATAGCGGATGACCTGCATCCAAAAACGGTTCTGGACGCCGGCTGCGCCATGGGTCACCTCGTCGCTGCGCTTCGTGACAATGGTGTAGAAGCTTATGGAATTGACATTTCAGAGTATGCTATTTCAATGGTCAGAGAGGATATAAGACCATATTGTGCCGTTTGCTCTCTCACAGGCCAATACCCCGAAAGCTTTCCTGAAAAATTCGACCTTGTTGTAACGATTGAGGTGCTTGAGCACCTGTATTCGGATGAAGGAAAAAAGGCAATCGAGCAGCTTTGCAAGCGCTCAGATACTATACTTTTTTCCTCAACTCCGGATGATTTCAGCGATCCAACTCATGTGAATGTGCAGCAGCGCGAGTATTGGGCGAGACTTTTTGCCGAAAATGGCTTCTATGATGACATTAATTATCGACCTACTTACTTAACTTTCTATGCTACGTTATTCAAGCGCGGAGATAATATTGTTCGGCAGATCGAGGATTACGAGCGGAATATCCGCATTTCTGAGGCAAAAAGCTTGCGCGAAGCGGAAGAATTCAGAAAAGCGATCGACGATAAAGAGGTTCATATCCAAAATCTGAGCAGTATGCTTGAAGATATAAAGAAGAATATATCAAAGCTCGATGATGAAGTAAAAGAAAAAAACCAAGAGCTTGATGCTAAAAGTGTTTCTCTCGAAAAGGCTGCAATGCATACTTTAGAACTTGAAAAGACAGTAAAAGAACAGATGCAGCTGCTGCAGTCGCAGAATAAAGTCCTTGATGAAGCTAAGGAGCAGTTTGTTGAGCTTGGAAAAGTCATAGATATAAAAAAGCATCAGATTGAAAAACAGGGTATTATGCTTGGTGATGCAAACAATAAAGCTATGAAGTTGGAGAAAACTATTGCAGAAAAAGACCAGAGCATCGACGGCTTAAATAATGAACTGAAAGCGCTCTCGGAGGAGAAGGCGGCAACTGAGCAGGAGCTTTCACATTATAAAGAGCACTATACCGCTGCGATCAATCAGAGAGAGGAATTAAAGCGTCAGAATGCTTCTCTTGGACGTCAGCTTGCAGAGGCACAGAATGCTTATGCAGTGATCTCAAATGCTGCAAGCTGGAAGATGACGAAGCCGATAAGGGCCCTGCTTGACCTCTTAAAGCGGATTCCGCTTTTCGCCCTGATGGTCAAAGGCTTGAAATGCTTAAAGGATAACGGTTGGAGCTACACCTGGAGAAAGATCAAATATAAGCTCAAACACCGCAACGAGTATGTCTCGCTTGCGGCAATGCCGCTTTATTCTAAAGAAGAACTTGAAAAGCAGCGCAGCGAGGTATTTAATAAGAAAGTTAAATTCAGCATAGTTGTGCCGCTTTACAATACTCCTGAAAAGTTTCTCAGAGAGATGATACAGTCTGTGCAGGATCAGACCTATGCAGACTGGGAGCTTTGCATGGCTGACGGCAGCGATAACGAGCATAAGGATGTTGGCAGAATTTGTAAGTCGTACGCTAAGAATGACAGTCGCATAAAGTACAAAAAGCTGAAAAAAAACCTCGGCATTTCGGGCAATACAAACGCCTGCCTTGATATGGCAACCGGAGATTATATAGCTCTATTTGACCATGACGATCTTCTTCATCCTGCGGCGCTGCATGACGTTATGCAGGTGATATGCGATAAAGACGCAGACTTTATATATACTGATGAAAACACTTTCCACCACACACCGGAGGATGCGTTTTGCCCACATTTCAAGCCGGATTTCGCGCCGGATTCTCTTCGCGGATTAAACTATATCTGTCATCTGACTGTTTTCAAAGCTTCGCTGCTTGAAAAGGCCGGAAGGTTCCGCCCTGAGTGCGACGGAAGTCAGGATTATGATATGGTTCTGCGGCTCACTGAACAGGCAAAGCATATTGTTCATATACCGAAGATACTATACTACTGGCGCGCACACCCCAACTCTGTCGCGGAATCAGTCGGTGCAAAGCCCTATGTTATAGAGGCCGCACATAAAGCGCTGAGCGATCATTTGAAGCGTGTCGGACTTGAAGGCGAGGTTGAAGACACAAGAGTTCCGACTGTCTATAAAATCAACTACAAAATAAAAGGGACTCCCTTGGTTTCTATACTGATACCTAACTATGAGTATAAATCTGTTCTTGAAACCTGCCTGAACTCCATTTACGAAAAGACAACTTATCCGAATTTTGAGGTTATTGTCATCGAGAATAACTCTAAATCTAAAGAAATCTTTTCGTATTATAAGGAGATTCAGAGAAAGTGGAAAAATTTGCGTGTAGTTAAGTGGGAAAAACACTTCAACTACTCAGCTATAAATAATTTCGGCGCAAAATATGCTAATGGTGAGCACCTGCTGCTTCTTAATAACGATATTGAGGTCATTTCTCCCGACTGGATTCAGGAAATGCTTATGTTCTCACAGCGCTCTGATGTCGGAGCCGTCGGTGCTATGCTCTATTACCCGGACGATACAATTCAGCACGCAGGCGTGATATTGGGAATAGGCGGCGTTGCAGGGCATAGCCATAAATATTTTAAGCGTGGAGATTACGGATATATGAGCAGACTCTGCTATGCTCAGAATCTTTCGTGCGTCACGGCGGCCTGCGTGATGATACGAAAAGATGTCTGGGAAGCGGTAAACGGTCTTGACGAATCGTTCGAGGTCGCATTCAATGACGTTGACCTCTGCATGAGAATCCGCAAGGCTGGTTACCTTGTTGTCTGGACTCCTTTTGCAGAGCTCTATCATTATGAGTCCAAAAGCCGTGGAATCGAGGATACTCCTGAAAAGCAAAAACGCTTCAGCGGAGAGGTAATCCGTTTCCAGAAGCGCTGGAGTAAAGAGCTGCAGAAGGGCGACCCATATTATAATCCGAATTTCACTTTAGACCGAGAGGATTTTTCACTGAGATAAAAATACGAGGAGAAGACATGAGAAAACATAAGAAGCTTTTAGCTATTTCGTTTGTAATATTTGTTTTAGCTATTCTATTTTCTGTAAATGGATTAGCTGATTCAGGCATCGAATGCTATGTTGTCGATTCCGAGGGTTATAGAATAGATGCCTTCTATGCCTCGCAGAAGGATGAATATTATCTGTTTTTGACATCAGGTGAAGCTATCGGCAATATCACTGTGCATCTTGATGACTCGATTGTTTCTGCGTCTGCCGGTACTGTCGATGCTACTGAGCATACGCTCACCGGCGCGTATGAAAATAGCGGGGACTCTGTAACATTGACTGATACGCAGAGCAATACAGTGACGCTTACCGTAATGCAGTCGTCCCTGCCAAGCCTTCGCGTCACTCTGCCTGACGGAACAGCGCTCAGCGATGTTCACGCTGATAAGAATGTCAAGTACAGCGATACAAGCGTAAAGCTTACAGACCCGAGTGGAGCCTATGAAAAAATCAGCGTTAATAATGCGCAGTTTAAGGGCAGGGGAAACAGCTCGTGGTTTCATTATGAGAAAAAGGGCTATCAGATAAAATTCGATAAAAAGACATCTGTTCTCGGAATGCCGAAAGGCAAGAAATGGGTTCTTCTTGCAAACGCCTGTGACGACAGCATGATCAAAAACTATCTGGCATTTGACTTGGCTGAGCAGATGAGCGCGATATTGTATCCGGAGTGCCAATATTGTGATTTGTGGATTAACGGGGATTATCGCGGGACATACCTGATATCAGAAAAAGTGGAAATTGACGCAAACAGAGTAAATTTGAAAGATGATTATGGCGCGCTTTTTGAGTTTGACGATGCGTTCTATAACCAAGAAGAATATTGGTTTACCAATCCGCAAATGGGTCATTTTACAGTAAAAGAATCTGTTAAAGAAGATTCAGAAACAATTAATAAGGATATTCAGATATTTAATGATAAGCTGGATGGGCTTTTTAATTCCATCAATACAATCGGCAAGATGGATATTACGTTGGAAGAACTCGGCGAATGGATAGATGTAGAATCAGCCGCAGACTACTATCTGATAAATGATTATCTCCGTAACGATGAATCAATAGTTACAAGCTTTTACTGGTACGTTGATGGCGAGAAAGATGTAATTCATTTAGGACCGGTATGGGATTTTGATTCTGCCGCAAATACAGAGGCAGTCGGAGGATTTGTACATAAGCGTTATATTTTTAGTGAAATGCTTAACTGCAGGTCATTTAACGAGTATGTAAATCAGCTGTATCAGAATAAGCTTGCCAGTTTTGATATGCTGTCGGAAAAATGCAATGAGCTTGGCAATTCTCTGACAAAAAGCGCAGAGATGAACTATATTCGATGGGATTATCTTGGAACAAAACATGTAAAAGGTTTTTATCACGATACATATAGCGAAGCTATCTCTGCTCTTTCCTCATGGCTGAATGAGCGCAAAACATCATATGAGGTATTTCAGGCGCATCTGTTTACAAAAGTGTCATCCGACTATAGAAAAATAGATATCTGCTTGACCGGATACGCTGATTACAGTTCTGTTTGGTTTCCGACCTGGAGCGAAGAGAACGGTCAGGATGATATAGTCTGGTATAAGGCAGCAAAGCAGGCTGACGGAAGCTGGACTGCATCAGTTGATCTTACAAAGCATAACACCGCCGGCAAATATATTATCCACGTTTACGGCGGAACAACAAACCCGGAAACAATTATTGCCAATACAACAGCTGTTGTACAGAAAATCTTTACACCAACGGTTTATGCCGAGGTCTCGGCGGACTGCAAAACACTCAGCATTACCATAGAAGATAACGGATATGATTCGGTGCAATTCCCGACGTGGAGCATCGTAGAAGGTCAGGATGATATCAGATGGTATAGTGCCGGGAAAAACGGCGAAGGTAAATGGGTGTACACTGTTGACCTGAGAAACCATAATTCAGCAGGAGCGTATGCCATTCATGTTTATGCTTTGAAGAACGGAAAGAAATCTTTAGTTGGAAATACTATAGCAAATGTTGAGCGTGCAGTAGGTTATGATTCACTTATGGCGCATATTTCCTCCGATTGCGCTGAAATGACTATTTCTCTTCTTGATAATGGGTACGATAAGGTATATTTTCCGACGTGGAGCAAAGTGAATGGACAGGATGATATCATCTGGTACAGCGCAGTGAAGCAGAAGAATGACAAATGGATATGCACTGTTGATATGTCGACACATAATAGTGCCGGAAAATATTATATTCATGCTTATGCAGTTAAGGACGGAACAATGAAGCTTGTAGATAATACGGATGCGTATGCAAGCGTTGCTGTTAAGCCGCAAAGATTGAACTTGACTGTTAATGAAAATAATAAAACCTTGATAATATCGCTTATCGGCTATGAGAACTATAATTCCGTCTATTTCCCGACCTGGAGCGCAGAGAATGGGCAGGATGATATAGTCTGGTATTCCGCAGATAAGCAGCCTGACGGAAGCTGGACTTATTCCGTAGACTTGACAAAGCATAATTCTGTGGGCACTTATTATGTCCATGCCTACGGATATAATGGCAAACTGCAAATTATCCGTGGAAGCAGCGCAGTCGTTGGATATGCTGCATAAAAAATGATACCGCAGATTTTGGAAGTGTAATAGCTGCTATCCAAAATCTGCGGTGAATAAGCGCCTGCTTTTTGAGAAGCTTTGCTCTATTCTGTACTATTACAGAGAGTTGATTTCATTTCTCCAAGCCTGCCGCTCGGCTATCATATCGGCGTACTCCTCACGAGTAGCGGCGCCCTCAGCAAGCTTGCAGGCGATGTAATCCGTTTCTTCAAGGAGCGCTTTAAGCTCTGCTATACGGCTCTGCCGTACTATCTCAGCCTCGATCGCTTCGCGCTCGGTGTTAATTACCGTCTCGTCACGAGGCCTGACCTCGCCGTCCTTGTACTCATAGAGCGGCACACCTCCAGCAGAGAAGAGACCGCTCTCAAAGTAGTGCGTTTGGCAGAGGTTGTATCTGTCGCCCTTGCCCTCGTCGATTTCTATCCAGTCTGTGAGATCTGTCGGAGTGGTATAGCCTCCGTCGCAGGCTATGATATTGCCGTTTTCGTCGGTCTTGATGTAAACTTTGGATTTTATATTAATAGTTTCCATTTTCTCACCACCTTAAAGGTCAGCACTTGCTTCAATGTAAGCTTCAAGCATACCACCTGGAATAGTTGTCGAACTCGTAATAGCCACACCACCATAGGTAGCATTTTCTAAAGCGATTGCTAACAGTTTATTCCTTTGGTTATTATCCCAAGATGAAATGCCAAGAATACCCTCAAGATATTGACCAGTCTCTTGTGCCCGTAACCTTACATTTCCGCCAGTGGCAACATTATTAACTTTAACTGCCGGTATAGTGCGCATTTCAACTGAATAAGGAATTCTACATTCAAGTCTTGCTGAGCCGCTGTTTCTACCTTCTCTATACAAAAACAAGGATGGATAATATGCGCTTGTTCCTCCGGCAGTTTCGGATTTCCAATAATACCGCTGACACTTCAAAAGCTCCTCGCCGTAGTCTGGTATCTCGTTCAGCACCCACACGCCGGCTTCCTGATGCGCGAGAGTCTGAGTATCGCCTAATTCAAGCTTTACGGCTGTAATCAAGGCTGACACACCGGCCGTGGCTCTGAATAAAAAAGCCCTGTTGTTTGAGCTTTGACGGAAAAACTGTAAAGATCCAAAATATACCATACCTGTTTCTCCGAATACATAGGTATCTGAATAGAGCTCACCGTCGATGACAGCCGAAACTGTTATAGTTTTGCCCGTCAAGGCAGTCATCAACTTATCCTCTAGGGGTTGATGTAAATCTGTGTACCCTGTAGACCCGAAATGTGAAAAACGCACGCCATTTGCTTCTAAGGATAGTTCGCCATAAGATTGCCGATGACCCAAATACCATCTATCAATCGAATATCCGGTACTGTTGTAATTCGCAACATCTTTTGCCGCGATGTATCTTAATACCGATTCACTAATTTGAACGGAATAGACTCCATCCTGCACATAAGTTGCGGCAGTGCCAGCAGAAACAGTGCTTGAAGCAGCTTGAGACAATGCGATATCCCTATAAAGCGTTGCATTCTCGGTTATGACGTGAGGCTTTGCGCCTCTCTGATTTACGGGATTTCCGAAGTACCAGTTATCGAGGAGATTGCGACGACTAAGTGCCTTTTGAACGCCTCCGGAGGCAATGAGATTTTCGCTATTGCTGATAGGGGACTCATCAACGACCTCGGGAGTTTTTGGCGCATAGCCCATAGCTGTTGCCGCCATTCTCTGCGCGCGGAGTGCAATTTCCTGTATCTGATCAATTCTGGGAGGAGTGAATTCGGCGGGCGTGATCTCAGACGGTGGAACAGACGGAAGAACTATTCCAAGTGATATAATGTTTGTTGTCAGAACAGTGGTGCCGTCATTTGCCGTACCATACAGGTTTACAAATACCTTTTTGCCTTTTTCTCTTAGTAACTGCCACGGAATCGTTACTACGTTACCCTGCAGTACTACGTCGAGCACAGTCAGACCGGCTGAGAATACAGCGGTGACCGACAAGGCATTCCATTTTTCGTCCAGCGAGACTTGCAGGCTTTGCCCGATTGTGCCTTGTGTGAGAAGTTCTGATTTGTCAATGTAGAGCTTGTTGCCTTCTGCTAATAACTTCAAATACATTTCTCCTTTTCAATTATTATAATAAGAGCCCTGAGAAAAAGACTCAAGGCTCTTATAGGGTGATTATACCATATTTTGAGAGATTAATCAAGGTAAGGGAGAATGATTCCTGTATTTTCTGATAAATAACACATATCCGCTATATACGTTATCATTCATAACGCAAACGGATACAATTATCATAAAGAGGTATATTATGAGGCTTGAAAAAATATTCAATTCAGCAAGACATATTACAATATATATTTTGATGATTTCAGTATTCGCTGCGTTATTTTGTACAATGATGGCAGACGGAGTGCCTTCTCAATGGCGTGACCGTGATGAGCTGGTGATAGATAACAATGCACTTAACGAAGGCCTAAAGGATTTCAGAACGGATGACACATGCATTATTTCAGAATCAATTGATCCGTGGATCAATATTACGAACGGAATAGCCGGTCGGTATGACGAGCTTATAATTGATGTTGATTATATCAGTACAGAGCGCTCAGATATTCAGATTTTTTACGATACCTATACCACCGAGGGATATTCTGAGGAGCGCTCTTTTCGAGCTATATTGCAGGAAGGAGAGAACAGATTCAAGCTGCCGAGTGAGGAGTTGGACGGATTGAGGCTTGATCTGACCAACCAAAAGGATGTTGCCATTAAGCTCTCTCGGGTCAGCCTCCTGACCCTTCTGGACAGCCTATCTCCTGCAAGTATCGCACTGCTGTTTACGGCCTTTATAGCAGCTGTGATCGCGGCATTTTTCATCTCTTTGCTATTGGATAAAAAAGCGGACGCTATCCGATTCTCAATCAAGAACGTCGTTAATCAGGTGGAAAAACACCCGCTGATTGCCCTGATGACAATTGTGATTGCAACATTTATTGCAAGTTATTTCGATTTCCTTTTTGGCGCGAGGGCGATGGCATATCTTGACATCGGAAGCGACACTGTCTTTAATAATCTCCGTGGTTTTCAGAATGTAGTAAACGATCTTAGAAACGGAGACACCGCCGCCTGGAGCTTTATCTACGGGGTGGGAGAAGCGGACTTCGGACCCTCTCTGGATATTTTCATGTGGCCAACCTACATAGCGGGGATTCTTTTCGGACTTCGCGGTATCACGATCTCACTGCCTTGGACGCAGCTGTTAAGAACAATTTGCGCTTCGCTTTTATGCTATTGTTACCTGAGTGAATTTCATTTCAAAAAACTGAATAAGATTATTGCGTCTTATATTTTCAGCTTTTGCGGCTATTTAGTATTGTGGGGGCAGCATTATTCATTCGCTTCTGCTTTCGTTATGGCTACCGCTGTAATTCTGCTGATAGAAAAGTCTGTGAAATGTACTTCTCTGTCAAAAAATCATCTTTTACTGATTTTGGCGACCGCATATTTGGCTATATGCTATTATTATTTTACATATATGACGTTGGTGTTAGGCGCTGTATATACGATAATAAGGCTTATATCTCATTTCGGATTCAAAGCAATAGGCAGCTGGATGAAATCCGGAATTATGCTTCTTTCCAGCGTGATTCTGGGACTCGTCTTATCCGGAGCGTGGTTCCTGCCTCAAGCAGCCTATGTCCTGTCTGTAAGCGACAGAATAACCGGAGGCAGCGGCTCGGTGCAATATCCTCTGTTTTATGGCGCCGACAGGGCGGCCACTATTCTGCTGCGTTTTTTCTCAAATAATCTGCAGGGGATAAACAACTTCAGCGGCGCTGTCGGTACCAATTATTACGAAGCTGAGCAATTATTTTTCTCAAGCTTTTTCCCGGCCATTGTTATTATATATATCGCTTTAGGAGCAAAGAAGGGAAGCAAAGAATTTGCGCGAAGGCTCGCGCTTTCAATCGCACTGGTTGTCCTTCCGTTCGCTCCATATACCGGTCTGGTTTTTAACAGCTTTGTCTATCCGATGGGAAGATATACATTCACGATAATGTTATTCTACGCCTATGTGACGTGCGAAGCTCTGGAGGATATTTCTGAAAATGGCATATCTCCGGCGGTTATAACGGTTATTGCGGCGATATACTGTTCTGTAATGGCGTTTATTCCAATAGACAACAGACTGAGAGTATATTTTGTCATCATTGTAGTTGAACTTTTGGCTTTCCTGATCAGCATAAGCCGGTACGGCGATAAAAACAGAAAGGGCATTGCGATTATTGGAACTGTATGTGTCCTTATGGCTAATATCGCGGGCGAAACCTGGATCAGTGCCAATCACCGCACAAGCCTCACGGATTTGTATAGCTATGCAGATATGGAAAACTCCACAGCGATTGTAAAGCAGATCAAATCTGAATTGCAGAACAGTGACGGCGGATTTTTCAGAATGGAGAAAAGCTACACCGATTACACTTGGCTGAATGACTCTGTTGTTGAAGAATACAGCGGAATTAATACTTATAATGCAACACATAATGGAAACGTAAAAAGCTTCTATCGCAGCTGTTGGGACGCTGTTGCGTGGCCAATCAAGACTTACGGCTATATTTCCTTTGCTCAGGACTATATGAATACGAAAATGGGAGCGCTTTTAGGCGTAAAATATCTTGTTTCTTTATCTGAGATAGAGAACCCGGGCGATTACGAGCTCGTCGGAGTTATTTCCGGCAGATATGTATATCGCAATACTCTTTGCAGCGGATTCGGGCGATTCTATTCAGCAGCAGTGTCGTATGATCAGCTGGGGAATATGACAGAGGAGGAGCGACAGAACATCCTCAGTGAGCAGGTTGTACTGGAGCACAGCTCTGCTGATTCGGGAGCGACCGGAACGGTAACAATGCAGGTTCCACATCGTGATGACCGTCTGACCGTTTCTGTAAACGCAACAGGAGATGGATTCGTTTTCCTGCCTATACCTTATCAAAATGGCTGGACGGCGTCAGTAAATAGCGAAAAGGCGGATATACTCAGGGCGGATTACGGTTTCATGGCTATTCCGGTACAAGAGGGCAACAGCATTATAGCTATGGAATATAATATTCCTTTTGTCACAGAGGGAATTGTAATGACCTCTGTCGGTATGATGGCGTTTGTCATTCTGTCCATTTTTGTAATAATGAGGAATAAGAATAAACATAATAAAATGGCATCTGAGGTGTAATATGAAAGTTGTACTCTTAGCAGGAGGACTTGGGACAAGAATATCCGAGGAATCGCAGTATAAGCCGAAGCCTATGATAGAGATCGGCGGTAGGCCAATATTATGGCACATAATGAAGGAATATTCCGCGTATGGCTACAATGATTTTATTATCTGCGCCGGATATAAGCAGCATATCATCAAAGAGTGGTTTGCGGATTACTTCCTGATGAGAAACGATGTGACCTTTGATTACAGCGGAAAAGAAAGCGGTATTATCTATCACTCCAACAACTGCGAGCCGTGGAAGGTTACAATAGCCGACACGGGTTACGGAACTATGACCGGCGGCCGCATAAAGCGAGTTCAGAAATACGTCGGAGATGAGCCGTTTCTTATGACCTACGGCGACGGTGTTTGCGATGTGAATATCAATGACCTTATAGTATTTCATAAAGCGCATGGAAAAATAGCGACGCTTACCGCCGTCCTGATGGAACAGCAGAAGGGTGTGCTAAACATAGGCGGAGATAACGCAGTAAAATCCTTCCGCGAGAAGAATATTTCAGACAGCGCGCCGATAAATGCGGGGTACATGGTTCTTAACCCCGAGATATTTGAGTATCTTGACGGGGATAATTGCGTATTTGAGCGCGAACCGCTTGAAAAGCTTGCGTCTGAGGGGCAGCTTATGAGCTATCTCCACAGAGGATTTTGGCAGTGTATGGATAATAAACGCGAGATGGAGCTGCTTGAGAGATTGTGGGACAGCGGAAAAGCTCCGTGGAAGGTTTGGGATAAATAATGTTCAGTTTAGATTTTTATCGTGGAAAAAGGGTTTTTGTTACCGGACACACCGGCTTTAAGGGCTCGTGGCTTTGCAGAATTCTTGTTAACGCGGGCGCAATCGTTACGGGATACAGTCTTGAGCCGCCGACTGAGCCAAATTTATTCAGTCTTGCCGGTTTAGAAGGCAGGATGACGAGCATAATCGGCGATATACGCGATATGGACAAGCTGCTTGATGCATTTAATGAAGCACAGCCTGAAATAGTTTTTCACCTTGCGGCTCAGCCCATAGTGCGCGATAGCTATAAAATGCCGAGATACACCTATGAAACGAACGTGATGGGCACTGTGAATGTTCTGGAATGCTGCCGTATAAGCGATACGGTGAAAAGTGTTCTGAATGTAACAACGGACAAGGTTTATCTGAATAATGAATGGGCTTGGGGATATAGAGAAAATGAGCCGCTTGACGGTTATGACCCATACTCAAACAGCAAGAGCTGCTCGGAGCTTGTCACACACAGCTATAAGCGCAGCTTTTTTGACGGGAAAATCGCCGTTTCCACCGCTAGAGCGGGAAACGTCATTGGCGGAGGTGACTTCTCCAATGACAGAATAATTCCGGACTGCGTTCGTGCGGTAAAGGATGGCAGGGTAATAGGCGTCAGAAATCCATATTCAACTCGCCCGTATCAGCATGTTTTAGAGCCGCTTTTCGCATATATGATGATCGCGGAGCGACAGTTTGAGGAAATGAGCTATGCCGGCTATTATAATGTCGGGCCGGACGACTGCGACTGCGTTACAACAGGCGAGCTTGTAGACTTGTTCTGCAAAAAGTGGGGCGAGGGCGCAAAATGGGAAAATCGAGCTGAGGAAAACGCTCCTCATGAGGCAAATTTTCTGAAGCTTGATTGCTCAAAGTTGAAAGCGATTTTTGAATGGGCGCCGAATTGGCATATCGATAAAACTATGCAGATGATCTGCGACTGGACAAAGGTATGGCTGTCCGGTGGCGATATTTCTGTGGAAATGGATAGAGAGATCAAATTGTTTTTGGAGGACTTCAATGGCTAAGTGGAACAGCGAGCAGCAGGCGAGGGAGGAAATCCTTGCGTCTGTTGCCGAATACTATCGAGAGTTTAAGGAAAAAAAGAGCGAATTCAAGCCCGGCGACAGAATAAACTATGCTTCAAGAGTTTTTGATGAAAAGGAAATGCAGAGCCTTGTTGATTCCGCATTGGACTTCTGGCTGACGACCGGAAGATATGCCGATGAATTTGAAAAGAGTTTTGCGAAATGGATCGGTGTGCGATTTGCGCACCTTGTAAACAGCGGTTCATCTGCAAATCTTATCGCTTTTTCTGTTCTTACCGCCCCAGAGCTTGGAGATCGAAGGATAAATCGAGGCGATGAAGTAATTACTGTTGCCGCCGGTTTTCCTACGACGGTTACGCCTATGATACAGTATGGGGCGGTGCCGGTATTTGTGGATGTTACCGTTCCGCAGTATAATATAGATGTTTCTCAGCTCGAAGCGGCACTCAGCAGCAAAACAAAGGCTGTTATGATTGCACACACTCTCGGCAACCCGTTTGATCTGAAATCTGTCAAGGCTTTTTGCGATAAACACAGACTCTGGCTTGTTGAGGATAACTGCGACGCGCTCGGAAGCAGGTACACGATTGACGGCGAAACGAGATTTACCGGAACCTGGGGAGATATAGGTACTTCAAGCTTCTATCCTCCGCACCATATGACTATGGGTGAGGGTGGATGCGTATATACGAATGACCCGCTTCTTCACAGACTGATCCTCTCATACCGCGATTGGGGCCGCGACTGCATTTGCCCGTCCGGCAGAGATAACTTCTGCGGACACCGTTTTGACGGACAGTACGGTGAGCTTCCGCAGGGCTATGATCACAAGTATGTATATAGTCACTTTGGCTATAACCTGAAGGTTACGGATATGCAGGCGGCAATAGGATGCGAACAGCTCAAGAAGTTTCAAGGCTTCATAGAGCGCAGACGCCATAATTGGGCGAGACTGCGCAAGGCGCTCGAGAGCGTAAACGATAAGCTCATCCTTCCGGAGCCGGCAGAGAATTCTGAGCCTTCGTGGTTCGGCTTTATGCTGTCGGTAAAGCCTGACAGCGGTGTTGACAGAAACAGTCTTACCCGCTATCTTGAGGAGCATAATATCCAGACGCGCCTTCTTTTCAGCGGAAACCTCATAAAGCACCCGTGCTTTGACGATATTCGCGGAACTGACGCATACAGGGTTGCAGGAAGCCTTGAAAAGACTGATTTTATTATGAATAACTCCTTCTGGATAGGCGTATATCCGGGAATGACGGACGAAATGATAGATTATATGGCAAGCTGCATTATTGAGTTTTTAAATCGCTGAGTTTAATTCTTGAGAGTCGAATAGAGGTGAATTAAACTGCAAATACCAACGAAAGTCAAAAGCTTTTTTACCGATACGATACTTAGTGCACTCGGCCTCGTAATTATGAACGGTGTTACGCAACTGCTCATATATCCTGCCGTAAATGCACAGCTCGGAAGCGAAAAATACGGTGAAATGCTCTTCATAATGTCGATAATCAATACTGCGGCAACGGCGATAGGATCGAGCTGCAACGGGGCAAGATTTCGTGACAGCGCAGAGGGGAGAACTAACAATCGCCCATATAACATAATCATGCTGGCAGGCTCGGTGCTTATATGTGTGGTAATACTTTTTTTCAATCTGCTTGGTATTACATTGTTAGAAGCTGCAGAGCTCTCTCTTGTGCTGCTGCTCTCGGTAGCTACTACCTGGAGATATTATCTTGACGCTGATCATAAGCTGCGACTTGATTTCAAGAGCGGATTTATCTTCTATCTTTTTATCAGCGTTGGCTATCTTATCGGAATTCCGCTTCTGCGCGCAACGGGACAGTGGGCTTTTGCTCTACTAATAGGCGAGGCGGCGTGCTTTATTCCGATTTTATACAGCGGAATTCTGCTGCGGAAGGATAAAGAGCCTGTATCCGGCGAGTTTAGGACAGCGCTTCGCTATGTGCTGGCGTTATCGGGAGGCAATCTATTATCTCAGCTGATATTCAACGGCGACAGATTTTTACTCAAGCTTCTGATTAACGGCGAGGCTGTCACAACGTTCTATATAGCGTCGCTTTTTGGAAAAACAATGTCATTTATAACGGTACCGCTGAGCGGGGTAATTATCGGGTACCTTGTCAAATATAAAGGTGAGCTTTCGCTGAAGGTTACAAATATTGTGACTGCAATATCCGTAGTATTCGTCGCGTTGGCGACGGCGGCGTGTACTCTGGCGTCGCACATAATACTTCCGTTTCTTTATCCCGATGATTTTGCGGCCGCAAGCACTTACTTCGTTATAGGTAATATGGCTCTGATTTTGTTCTTTATCGGCAGTCTGATACTGAGCTCGGTGCTTTTAAGATATGCGAATATGCGGTATCAGTTTACAATCAATGTAATCTATGCAGTTTTGTTCTGCGCTCTGTGTATTCCTCTGACGATACTGCAAGGTGTTGCCGGCTTTGCGATTGGTATTCTTATTACAAATGGTATCAGGTTCATTGGTGTTTTTGCTCTTTGCTATAAAGTCGCTCTCAGCCACAAAAGCTCAGAAGAGAGATGATTGTAATGCTTAACATTCTATATGCTTGCGATGATAACTATGCTCCATACACCGGAATTTCTATGACCTCGCTTTTTGAAAACAACAAAGCACAGGACGTTATCACGGTATATTGTGCAGGAATGCAGGTATCTGAGAACAATATCTCAAAGATGAAAGCTCTCGCTGAGCAATACGGGAGAAACATAGTTTTTCTTGACACAGAAAAAGCGATATAAGAAATAAAGGCATATCGCTGCAAGGGATGGAATGGCTCGCTTGCTCTATGATGAGTGGAAGAATAGATCGCTGTGGAAAGATCATATAGGGCCCGAATGCAATTCTTAATTGATTTTCAAAATTGACAAGCTTCTTTATAAAGTGCTTACTGAAAAACTGTTTTACCATCTGCTGTTTTTTGTGAATAATCATAATTTGCCAAAAAAAGCCAGTTAATTAGAAACTAATCTATAGTATGCTTAAAAAGTGAGGGATTCAAAATGAAATTGAGACTTGCGGATTATGTTGCGGACTTCCTTGTTTCACATGGTGTTACCGATGTATTCTCCGTCGTCGGCGGAGGAGCAATGCATCTTAACGATGCGCTTGGTCATAATGCAGGACTGAAGGTGACATATAATCATCACGAGCAGGCGTGCGCCATCGCAGCCGAGGCGTATGCTCGACTCGAGAATAAAATAGCGGCTGTATGCGTCACAACCGGCCCCGGCGGTACTAACGCGATAACCGGAGTTGTCGGAGGCTGGCTTGATTCTATCCCGATGTTCGTTATTTCCGGTCAGGTTCGATATGACACAACAGCGAGATACGCAGAGAGATTTACGGACGGTCTTCCGCTCAGAGCCGTTGGCGATCAGGAATACGATATTGTAAAGTCAGTTGAGCCAATGACAAAATATGCCGTAATGATAGAGGATCCCCTTGATATCCGCTATGCGCTTGAAAAGGGCTGGCATCTTGCGACCACCGGCAGACCCGGTCCTATCTGGATAGATATTCCCGTCAATTATCAGGGTATGACAATCGAAACGGACGACCTGAGATGCTATGACCCCGAAGAGGATGACAGTAAGCTACCGCCGAAAGTCAGCGAGGAAACGGTAAACCTTATCCTCAATAAGCTCAAAAATGCCAAGCGTCCCGTGATTTACGCCGGCGGCGGCATCAGGCTCTCCGGGGGATATGAGGAATTCCGCAAGGCGATCGAGAGGCTGAATGTTCCGGTAGTAACCTATTGGAACAGCGTAGACCTCATTGAAAACGATCATCCGCTGTATGTCGGCCGCGGCGGAAATATGGGTGACAGAGCCGGTAACTTTGCTGTTCAGAATTCAGATGTGCTCCTGACCATAGGAACGCGCATTTCGATTCGTCAGGTAGGCTACAACTACCAGACCTGGGCGAGAGAGGCCGAGGTCATAATGGTGGATATAGACAGGGCAGAGCTGAAAAAGCCAACGATACATGTGGATATGCCGGTATGGGCTGATGCGAAGGATTTTCTTACTACTGTAAACAAGCTCACGGAGGAGGATGAAAAACTCTTCAGAGGCGAGGAATGGCTAAAAATCTGTTCAGCCTGGAAGCGTGATTATCCCACCACCCGTCCGGATCAGTGGAAGGAAAACGGCTCAACGGCGAATGTCTATGCCTTTATAAAGTACCTAAGCGACCGTCTGCCGGAGAACAGCCTGACAGCCGTATCAAACGGAGCCTGCTGTGTTGTAGGTCATCAGAACTACACTATAAAAAAGGGCACAAGATTTATTATCAACAGCGCTATCGCCAGCATGGGCTATGGTCTGCCGGCGGCAATCGGTCTTTGCATAGCCGGCGGCAGAAAAGACACCGTATGCCTCGAGGGCGACGGATCAATAATGATGAATCTTCAGGAATTGCAGACAATAGTTGCGAACAAGCTTCCGATAAAGCTTTTCCTCATAAATAATAACGGCTATCATTCCATCCGCATAACTCAGACAAATCTTTTCTCTAACCATTGCAAGGTCGGTATCGGCCCGGAATCCGGGGATCTGAGCTTCCCGGAGTATAAAAAAATAGCCGACGCCTTTGGATTCCCTTACTACTGTGCCAGCAGCAATGAGGATATGAAGCGCGTTGTTGATGAGGTGCTCAGACAGCCGGGATTTGTTTTCTGCGAGATATTCACAGATACTGTTCAGGTATGGGAGCCGAAGAGCAGCGCAAAGCGCCTGCCGGATGGGACGATAGTAAGTCCTCCGCTTGAGGATCTTGCGCCGTTCCTTCCGAGGGAGGAAGTGCTCAAAAACCTCTATATAAAGCCGGTTGATGAATAGATGAGAGAGATAAAATCTGCTGTTATAACAGGCCCGACCGGCGCAATAGGTACTGCGCTATGCAGGCTTCTTATAAGCGAGGGAATAAAGGTCTATGCTGTTGTAAGGCGGAACAGCTCAAGAATTACCGCAATTCCGGAAAGTGAAATGCTGAACATAGTATCCTGTGACTTGGAGAATATTTCTTCCTTGCCTGATAAGATACCCTCGGCGGACGCCTTTTTCCACCTCGCCTGGGCAAATACAATAGGCGATGGCAGGAACGATATGCTGAGCCAGACTGAGAATATCAGGGCCTCGGTAGAGGCGGCTAAAGCGGCGGCAAAGCTCGGGTGCAAGGTATTTATAGGAGCGGGCAGTCAGGCAGAGTACGGAAGAGTAGAAGGAAAACTTAAATCCGATACGCCCTGCTTTCCGGAAAACGGCTACGGTATCGCAAAGCTTTGCGCCGGTTCTATGACACGGATTGAGTGCGGAAAAAATGGAGTAGATCATATCTGGGTAAGAATTCTTTCTGTCTACGGCCCGCATGACGGGCCGATGACTATGATAAGCGGCACAATAAGAAAGCTCTTGAGCGGTGAAGTGCCGAAGCTTACTCCCGGAGAGCAAAAATGGGACTATCTGTATTCCGAAGATGCGGCAAAGGCGCTTTTGCTTGCGGCAAGGAGAGGAAAGTGCGGTTCTGTCTATCCTCTCGGCTCGGGCAGAGCGCTTCCGCTGAGAGAGTATATCGAGATACTGAGAGATACGATCGATCCGGCGCTGAAGCTTGGCTTCGGTAAAATAGAATATGCGCCAAACCAGGTCATGCATCTTGAAGCGGATATATCGCAATTATATGAAGATACCGGTTTCAAGCCGGAAACGCAATTTTGCGACGGTATCAAAAAAACTATCGAATGGGTTAGGAATGAAGTAAAGTGAGCGAAACTCAGAAGAAAACAATATCGGTCATGATTCCCTGCTACAATGAGGAGGAGAATGCAAGACCGATATATGAGGCCGTAAGGGACGAGCTGAAAAAAAGCTGCCCGAGCTATGACTATGAAATTCTTTTTATAGACAATAAGAGCCAGGACAGAACACGCGAGATCATTGAAGAGATATGCTCTGAGGATAAAAATGTAAAGGCAATCTTCAACAGCAAAAATTTCGGGCAGTTTAATAGCCCGTACTACGGTATGATACACACCTCCGGTGATTGCACCATAACTATCTGTGCAGACTTTCAGGATCCGGTGGAGCTGATTCCGAAATTTATCGAAGCGTGGGAAAAGGGCTATAAGATTGTTATCGGCAAAAAGACCAGAAGCAGAGAAAATCCGATTATGTATTTTCTCCGTGGCTGCTACTATAAGCTCATCAGGAAAATGAGCAGCGTTGAGATGATAGAACAGTTCACGGGATTTGGCCTTTACGATAGAAGCTTTATTGATGTACTCCGCGAACTCGATGATCCGACGCCCTTTATCCGCGGCATTGTTGCAGAGCTTGGCCCCGAGCGCTGTGAAATCGAGTATGAGCAGCCAAAGCGCAGAGCAGGGAAAACCCATAACAACTTCTATACGTTATATGATGCCGCGATGCTTAGCTTCACAAGCTACACAAAGGCCGGTATGAGAATTGCTACCTTTGCGGGATTTGGAATAGCATTGCTTGCATTTGTTGTCGGAATTATCTACCTCGCTGCTAAGCTCGTTCTCTGGGATAGTTTTACTGCGGGCTATGCGCCTATGATGATAGCAATTTTCTTTATGGGCGGCGTACAGCTTGCGATGCTTGGATTTCTCGGAGAATATATAATGAGCATTAATACAAGAGTTATGAAGCGACCTCTTGTTATCGAGGAGAAACGAATTAATTTTTAAGAACCTATATATAGCAGGCGGCAGTTTTAATATGAATGTCGCCTGCTATTTATCATTTCTCAGTCCTTTAAAAACTGGTTGGCGCATGCCGCCTTTATCAGTTTTCATCATATATTGAACGGTGCAGGCTCGCCGTCAATTACCGTAACCTCGCTCTCCTGAGGAACGGTCATTTCCTTACCCTGGATTTTGGCGTTAATGATATCCCAAAGGCGCTTGGGGTACTCATCCTTGTAATCCTCCGGCTTGAAGTCCTGCACCATTGCATCAATAAGCGTTTTTGCCATTTTCAGCTCAGCGCCTGTGACCTTCGGATGAGCCGGCTCCTTTGGCGCATCCTTGATTTCGTCCGCATATAAAAGGGTTTCTGCGAGTATTTCCTCATCTGTGAAGATAAGTGCCATAGCTCTTCGCAGCCGCTCAAACGCTTTGTCACTGCAATTACAGACAAGCTCGCAGAATCGCCGCAACATCGTCCTTGTCGAGCGGAACAAAGGCGTTTTTGAGCGAAGGTGCGGCATTTGACGCCATAAGGTCGATTTTTTTATCATCTATACCGACCTCGCCTAACGTGCGGGGCAGACCAAGAACATCGAAGAAAAACTCCTCGGTCTTTGCTATCGCCGCCTCAGCGACCTCCATATCGCCGCCCTCCAGCTCCCAGACGTTTCTGCCGTACTCGGCAAACTTCCAAGCGGTCGCCTCGGAGAGAATGTGCCGCATCCAGCGCGGGATTATTATAGCAAGTCCCTCGCCGTGCGTAACGTCGTAGTAGGCGCTGAGCTCGTGCTCAATAGGATGACAGCACCAGCCGACCTCGGCGCCCACCTTTGCGATGCCGTTTATAGCATTGGTCGAAGCCCACATAAGATTTGCGCGAGCCTCGTAATTGTCGGGCTCAGCGAGGGCGATCGGACCGTATTTGATGCAGGTTCTGAGCAATGCCTCGGAGAAACGGGAGGATAGGTAGCTGTCGCGGATGGGGGAGAAGTAGTTTTCAAAGGTGTGGCTGATCATATCCGCCGTACCGGCCGCCGTCTGACGGCGCGATACAGTAAACGTGTACGTCGGGTCGCAGATGGACATACGCGGCTTGAGAAGATCGGAGGACATCGAAGCCTTTTTGCCGCGGCTCAAATCACTGAGAACCGCGTTTTTGTTCATCTCAGAGCCGGTAGCTGAGAGAGTAAGTACGGTGTAGACGGGCTTTGCCGCCTTGATTTTCGATGAATCCTCAATCAGGTCCCACACGTCGCCGTCATAGCACACGCCGGCGGCGATTGACTTTGCGGTGTCAATAACGCTGCCTCCGCCGATGGTGAGGAGCATATCAATATCGTTCGCGCGGCAGATCTCAATGCCCTCGCGCGCCTTCTCCACGCGCGGGTTCGGCTCAACGCCGCAAAGCTCAAAAACCTCGAGCCCCGCGCCCTTCAGGATAGCCGTCGCCTCATCGTAAATTCCGAGCTTTTTGATGCTGCCGCCGCCGTAGACGAGAAGCACGCGCTTTCCACTCTCAGAAAGCTCCGTGAGGTGGCTTATCTGACCCTTGCCGAACCAGATTTTCGTGGGAACATAGTAATTAAAGTTATTCATAAATTACTGATCCTTTCGCTTTTCCATTTCCTTCTGAATGTCGTCAAAATGCGAGTACATCGGTGTAATGTGCGGGTTTTTGCCTGTAATTTTGCGGTCTGTGTAGTTTTTCGTTATCTTCACAACGAGCCACGAGAGGCTTATAACGCCTATAAGGTTCGGTATCGCCATAAGTCCGTTCATCGTGTCGGAGATGTCGATGGCGAGCGAGGCGTCGATGGTGGCGGAAACCATTATCATCGCGAGGAAGAGCACCTTGTAAATTATTGTCGACTTCGTGCCGAAGAGATATTCCCAGGACTTCGTGCCGTAGTAGCTCCAGCCGAGGATAGTGGTGAATGCGAAGAGGCATACGGCTACGGCGATGAAAATGCCGCCGAAGGGGCCGAAGGCCTTGGTAAACGCCTCGGTCGCAAGTCCGAGCTTCGTAACTCCGGAAACGGAAGCGCCGGACGTCATATCCACAACGCCGCTGGTGAGAATTACGAGCGCCGTGCAGGTGCAGACGAGAATGGTATCGGCAAATACCTCGAAAATGCCCCACAGACCCTGCACCACCGGCTCCTTGACGTTTGACGCGGAGTGCACCATAACAGAGGAGCCGAGACCGGCCTCGTTGGAGAATACGCCGCGCTTGAAGCCCCAGGTCATCGCCTGCGCGATAACAGCGCCGCCGACTCCGCCTGCCGCCGCCTTGAAGTTGAACGCTCCGGCGAAGATTGCGCCGAAGGCGGGAAGTATGTTCCTGTAGTTCATAATGATGATAATTATGGAGCCGAGAATGTAAAAGAGCGCCATGAACGGTACGATGCGCTCGTTCGTGGTCGCAATGCGCTTAAGTCCGCCGATAATGACGAGCGCGGCAAAGACGAGCACGACCGCGCCGACTATAAGCGCGAGAGTTCCGGAGGGAACGGAGGGGACGAGGGTAGTAATGCTCTCGGAGATGGAGACGAACTGACCCATATTGCCGATGCCGAAGGAGGCAAACGTCGCAAATACGGAAAACAGCACCGCAAGGACGGGACCTGCGGCCTTGCCGTATTTCATACTGCCGACGCCGTCGCGCAGGTAGTACATCGCGCCGCCTGACCATTCGCCCTTTTCGTTGCGCCTGCGGAAGTATATACCGAGTACGTTCTCGGAGTAGTTGGTCATCATTCCCACGATTGCGGCTATCCACATCCAGAAGATAGAGCCGGGACCGCCCATAGTTATCGCGTAGGCAACGCCGGCGATGTTGCCTGTGCCGATGGTCGCGGAGAGGGCGGTACAGAGCGCCTGAAACTGCGAAATGCTCTGCTTGTCGGTGCTCTTTGTGATGTGCTTATTCTTAAATAGCGCGCCGATGGTGGTTTTCCACATATGTCCGAAGCGCGTAAACTGAAAAAATTTCGTCAGCACCGTCATCAGAACGCCGGTGCCGATGAGCAGAACGAGCGCCGGAACGCCCCATACGAAGGAGTTTACCGCGTTATTGATATCGGCTATAATTTTTGCAAAGTCGGTCATACTTACCATCCCTTTGTATAAAAATGGGAGCCGCCAAAGGCACAGCTCCCCAAAAAGACGAATATAGACCGATAGAAAGGAAAACCGGCTCTGTCCTTTTGCCTGAGAGATTAGCGGCTCCGCCGCCTTGCACCTTCGGCACCCGCGAAGAGCGGGCTTCTCCAGAGTGTCATCCGCCGGCAGTCCCTTTTACCTGAGAGTTTTGCTCCTTCGGTCACCGCTGACCGGTATTTCCTGCGGGCTTCATATGACCTTATAATAGTACACTATTACCGTTCGCTTGTCAAGGATTTAAATCACTAAAGTTTTCGGCGTGCAGTTGCGCTTTTCAAAGAAATCTGCTATTATATGTATAAGTATTTTTGCGAGGGGGAAAACGCTGTGTTCGGTGAGCGTTTCGAGATAAACGATTCCACGCTGTCTGTAATTGAGGAGCTTGGAAACCATATGCCCGGCGGTTTCTTTATATACAAGGCAGGCGGCAGTGAGGAGATTATCTATGCGAACAAGGCCGTGTTCGATATCTACGGCTGCGCAGATATCGGAGAGTTTCGCGCTCTCACCGGCGGCTCCTTCCGAGGAATGGTGCATCCCGAGGACTACGAGCGAGTTGACGCGGACATTGTAAAGTGCCTCAAGGAGAGCGAAAACGACCTCGATTACGTTGAGTACAGAATCATCAGGCGCGATGCGCAGGTGCGCTGGGTCGAGGACTTCGGACACTACACGGAAACGGATAACTACGGCGGCGTGTTCTATGTCTTTGTGACTGACGTCACGGAAAAGCACCTGGCAAAGCAGAATGCCGAGCGCATTATGGAGGAGGAGCTTCTCCGCGAGCAGCGCCACCGCGAGGAGCAGGACAAGATGATAACCGCGATGGCGTCAGATTACCGCGCTGTCTATCACGTCGACCTCGACCGCGACGACGGAGTGTGCTACCGCGCCGACCAGAGCGACCCGTATCAGACGCCGGAGGGCGTGCATTTCTGTTTTTCCGAGCGCTTTCAGTATTACGCCGAAAACTTTGTCGATGATAAGTACCGCGAGGGCTTTCTTAAATTCATAGAGCCGGATTCGATACGCGATGCACTCTCGACCGAGGCGATAATCGCATATCGCTATCTCGCGCGCCGCGATGACCGGGAGTATTATGAAATGCTGCGTATGGCCGGCGTGCGCCACGCCGAGGACAGAGACGATCATATCGTCCACGCCATAGGTCTCGGTTTTACCGTTATCGACTCCGAAATGCGCGACACGATGGCGAAAAACCGCGCGATAATGGACGCTCTCGCTGTTGCGGAGGAGGCGAACGCCGCAAAGACGGCGTTCCTCTCGAGCATGAGCCACGAGATACGCACGCCTATGAACGCCATTATCGGACTCAACAATCTCGCGCTGAAGGATGACACTCTGCGCCCCGAAACCAGAGAGTACCTCGAAAAGATCGGCGGCAGCGCGCACCATCTTCTGAGCCTGATAAACGATATCCTCGATATGAGCCGCATAGAATCCGGCCGCCTCACGCTGCGCAAGGAGGAGTTTTCGTTCAGCGGCATGATGGAGGAGCTGAACACCATGGTTATGAGCCAGTGCCGCGACAAGGGCCTCAGCTTCGAGTGCCGCGTCAAGGGACACGTCGACGACTACTACATCGGCGACGATATGAAGCTCAAGCAGGTGCTCATAAATATCCTCTCGAACGCCGTAAAGTTCACAAACGCCCCCGGCTCAGTCACGATGACTGTCGAAAAAACAGCAGCCTTCGGCGATCAGTCGACCCTGCGCTTCTCGGTCAAGGACACGGGAATCGGTATGGACAAGTCGTTTATTCCCAAAATATTCGACTCCTTCTCGCAGGAGGACAGCCGAAGAAGCAATAAATACGGCTCCACCGGCCTCGGTATGGCGATTACAAAGAGCATCGTCGAGATGATGAACGGCTCTATCACCGTCGAATCGGAAAAGGGCGTCGGCTCGGAGTTTACGGTTTTCGTAACGCTCAAAAACTGCGACCACGAGATCTACCACGAATCGGTCATCGACCCCGCGGATATCCGCGTTCTTATAGTGGACGACGATCCGATAGCCGCCGAGCACGCCCGGCTCATTCTCGACGAGGTCGGCATACACGCCGACGCCTGCGGAAAGGGCGGTGACGCGCTCAGCATGATCGGCGTCAGAGGCGCGAAGCACGAGGGCTACAATCTTGTCATAATCGATTGGAAGATGCCGGAGATGAACGGCGTTGAGCTTGTGAAGCGCATACGCGAGAAGTACCCGAAGGAGGAGATAGCCCTCGTTCTCGTGAGCTTCAACTATGACGACATCATAGAGGAGGGCGGCAGCGCCGGAGCCGACGGCTTCCTCTCAAAGCCGCTCTTTACAAAGAGCATTCTCGATGAGTTTGAGCGCATCGCGCGGCGCAACGGCATGGGAGTCCTGAAGGAGAAGCACCTTGCCGACCTCACGGGCAGGCATATCCTTATTGCCGAGGATATCCTGATAAACGCCGAGATACTTACAGAGCTGCTTGAAATACGCGAAATAACCGTAGACCACGCGGAAAACGGCAGAATTGCCTTTGAAATGTTCCGAGACAGCGCCGAGGGGACGTATGACGCGGTGCTGATGGATATCCGTATGCCGGAGATGGACGGACTTGAGGCGACTGCGGCGATACGCGCTCTGCCGCGCAAGGACGCAAAAACAGTGCCTATAATCGCGATGACAGCAAACGCCTTTGACGAGGACGTTCAGCTCTCACTTCAGGCGGGCATGAACGCGCACCTCTCAAAGCCCATCGAGCCGGATAAGATCTACTCTACACTTGAAGAGCTGATAAAATGAAGACGCGAGAGGGCTTGACGGATATCTACATATCCATACTTTTTTCGGCGTATATCCTCGTTTTTGCGCCGTACACGATGATAGCGGAGCTGAAATTTGCCGCATTTCTGATCCTCAGCGGCGCGTATCTGATCGGAATCGCGGTGCTGAGCGTGCGGGAGCGCAGCTTTCCGGCGCCGAAGCCGCTCGTTTTACTCGTTGCTGGGTATTTTCTCTCGACTGTTATCTCAGCGCTCCTCTCGCCCTACGACTATAACGCCATCATCGGAGCAAGCCGCTATGACGGAGTGCTGACGCAGCTCATTTACTGCCTGACGTTTCTCTCCGTCGCAGCGTTCGGAGACCTTAAGGACAGGCACATCTATATCCTCGGCGCGGCGATGACCGCCTTCTGCGCGCTCTCGATAACGCAGCTTCTCGGGCTCGATATCCTCCGGCTGTACCCGGAGGGCATGACGTACCTCGACGGCAACGTGCGCTACTCCGGAGAGTACTTCGGCACGCTCGGCAACGCGGATTTCTCGTCGGTGCTGCTCAGCGTGAGCGCGGCGGTTTTTCTCGCGGCAATAGTGCGGAAGAAAAAGCTTCTGCTCATTATCCCGCTTGCGCTGTCAATACTGTGCCTCGCGTGGGCGAGGGTAGCTGAGGGTATAGTCGGCTTTTTCGGAGCCGTCGCTGTAATGGCGCCGCTCTCGCTCGGAAAGCGCGGTAAATGGCTTGCTTTCCTTGAGCTTGCGCTCGTAACTGCCGGCTTGGCCGCGGTGTATTTTATCGACCTCGGCGGCACGCTCGGGGAGCTTCACGCGATGCTCCACGGCACGGTGGAGGACACCTTCGGCTCCGGCAGGATAGGTATCTGGCGCGCCGTTCTCGGTGAGATTCCGAAGCACCCGCTGTTCGGCGGCGGCCCGGACTCTATGATAGAGTGGGACATCGAGCCGTTTTCGCGCGTTGTCGGCGGCAAAACCATCTACCGCTATATCGACTGCGCGCACAATGAGTATCTGAACATTCTCGCGCAGGAGGGGATCATCGCCTTCCTCTGCGCCATCGGCACTGCTGCGTACTCCTTGCGGAGGTCATTGAAAAACGGCGGCAAAATCGCCCTCGCGGGGGCTGTGAGCTATATGATAAGCGCCCTTTTCGGCATTTCAATGTATATAATAACGCCCGTTTTCATAGCGCTTTTAGCGATGTCGATGAATAATACTAACCCCTAATCAAAAACTTCAATTCGCGCTTGCCCTTTTCGCGTCATACTTCGTTATCCGGCTTGATAATACACAAAGTATTGTCTGTACCGGACGCCTTGTATGACGCAAAAAATACTGCGCGCTCGGTTAAAGCTTTTAATCAGGGATTAGTATAAAAGCTCTGAGGATTAGTCCTCAGAGCTTTAATATTATCGGTTTACCTTCGGAGTTCAGCTTTCCGGAATGTACTCTGACCGTCTCGCCGGAGATGAGATTTTCATACTCTCCGTCCGGTACGGATACCGGTATTTCGCCCTTTTCGCATCTGAGCGGGAAGACTCCGAGCTTTACGCTCTCGCCTCTGCGGTACATAACCGCCGTATCTCCGATTGCTGAGGCGGTGAAGCTGTCGGATGGCTCGAGCGCGGTCTTTTTTATCTCGTAAAGGCGGCGCATAAGCGGGGAGAGGTCGGCGCCGGTGTCAAAGTCTACCGTATCCTTGTCAAAGAGCGCCGGAAGGTGGTCGACGGCATTCTCCTGACCGGCGTAAAGAAGCGTCGCGCCCTTGATGAAGTACAGCATCGCGGTGAACGCCTCGAGGTGGTCTTTTTCGCGCACGCGGGAGGCTATCCTCGGCTGGTCGTGGTTTTCAAGAAAGCGGAGCTTGTTGTAGCGCGCGGGATAGGCAAAGTCCTGAAAGCTTATTAGCTCCATATAAGTCGAGAGCGGCGCCGAACCGTCAAAGTAGGCGTCGAACGCCTCGCGCACGTCGTACTCATACTCGATATCGAACGCCTCGAATAGCTCGGAGTCCTTCGCGCTGTACATTCCGACAGAGCGGCAGTAGTCGCCGAAGGAGCGGTGAACACTCTCTGCAAGCCATATACAGCCCGGCCGCACCCTTTCGACCCTCTCACGCGCCATTTTCCAGAACTCGACCGGCACGAACGAGGCAACGTCGCAGCGGAAGCCGTCGACAAACTGCGCCCAATAGCAGAGCGACTCCGCCTGATACTCCCAAAGCCCGCGGTTAGAGTAGTCTAAGTCGATGATGTCGGTCCAGTCGCCGACGTGGTTGCCGGGTCGGCCGTCCGGGCGTTTGTAGAAGAACTCCGGATGCGTTTTCCACAGAACGGAGTCAGGCGAGGTGTGGTTGTACACAACGTCGATGATGATTTTCATGCCTGCTTTGTGTACCGCATCGCAGAGCACCTTGAAGTCCTCAAGCGTGCCGTACTCGGGGTTTACGGCGCGGTAGTCCATATTCGCGTAGGGACTGCCGAGCGTGCCCTTGCGGGCGGCAATGCCGATGGGGTGGATAGGCATTAGCCATACTATATCGGTGCCGAGCGCCTTAATGCGCCCTAAATCGGGAATAACGGCGCGGAATGTGCCCTCGGGTGTGTGGTTGCGTACATAGACGGAGTAGATTACCGCCCTCTGGAGCTCGATATCGGTGTTATTCGCCATTTTTCTGACCTCTCTGCCAAGTGATAAATTCAGTTCCGAGCTCTGTCGCCTGCCTCTCAAACCAGACGCTGTCATACGCTGTTTTCGGCCTCTTTCCGAACAGCCGCATCACATTGCGCGCGTGAAAGCGCAGGGATGAGGGGATGGATACGAGAAGCGGCATAAAAAGGCCAAAGTAGCAGTTCTGTATGCTGTGCCCGAACTCGTGATTTTTGATGTGCTCGGAGTCTGTGCGGTCTTTGATGAACACGGGGCCGAGGCTCGCGCCGCCCCAGCGGCGCCCGACCTCGAAGTACCAAGCGTAGCCCCAGCGGTGCGGCTTATGCCCCGTAATGAGCATAATGAGGGCAACGAACAGCCCTGCCGTGGTGGTAAGAAGCCCCCAGGTGAAGCTGAGGGCGTAGTATTTTGCTTTAGATATGCGAGGGTTCATTTAAAACGCACTTCCGGCTCGTAAAATTCAAAAATAACGGTGTCGCGCCCCTGCTCATTTGCCTTGTTGTGGCTCGTCCAGCCGACCTTCATTGCGCCGAGCGCCTCGGATAGCTTCACTGTGAGCGGCTTCGCGCCGATCCTGTAGGCGATGAAGTGCGGGCGGGAGATTACGTTCAGAAGCGCATTCTCAAGCGCGGCGGCGAGAGCGGGATTCATGCCGCCTTTAATGTAATCCTCGGAGGTCGTCGCAAGCTGACCGCGCAGAATTTCCGGCGCGTGGACTCTGAACCACGCGACGATAGTCGGGTCGAAGGACTCGATGCAGAGGTCACCGGAGTAGGACGAGATGAGCTTCAGCGTTTTTTCGCACAGCTCGTTGTTGTGCCGTCCGGTTTTCAGCTCACAGATTATCGGCGTTTTGCCGTTTATCGTCACGAGCACGTCGGAAAAAAGCGGAATGTGCTCTTCGGTGCCGCAGAGGCGCATTTCAGATAGCTCAGCGTAGGTAAACTCATCCACGCGCCCGTCCACGCCGCACACGCGGTTCAGAGTATCGTCGTGGAAAACGACGACCCTGCCGTCTTTACTCAACTGAACGTCCAGCTCAACGCCGTAGCCGCGCTCGACGGCGCGGCGGAACGCGGCAAGGGAGTTTTCGGGTATCGTTTTATCCTCGGTGTGCAGACCGCGGTGGGCGATGTTCTGACCCATAAAGGGTGCCTTCTGCTCCTCAGTCGCCCTTCCGGGAGCTACAAGAGCCGCGCAGGCGCCTGCGGCGGCGCCGATGCCGAGAAGCGCGCCGGAGATAAACGCGAGCTTTTTTGTGCGCCTTTTTGCAATTTTTGCCTTTTTTGAGAGCTTTTCCGCGGTGTTATAGACCTTGACCGCTGTTTTAACGGCTTTCCTTGCGTCCATCAATCGTCGCCTCCCAGAGCTTCAAGACCCTTCGCGTTCTCGACCTTTTTCGCCTTTATGTTCTTAACGAGCGCGGTGAATACCACACAGCTTGCAAGATAGAGCACAGTCGCGTATATCGGAAGCGCGCGCCAGGCAAAGGAGATGCGGAATACAAGACCGAGCAGTATCGGTGTTACAGTCTGCGCCGACATCGAGGCGGCGTAGTAGAAGCCGGTGAACTTGCCGATGGTCTTGGAGGAGGAGAGCTCGACCACCATCGGGAAGGAGCAGTTGTGAACGAGGCTCATTCCGAAGCCCTTGATGACCCATACGACGTAGAGAAGCGCCGGGAAGCTGTACTCGCCGTGCTCGCCGACGACCTTGCCGGTGGGCGCGATGAAGCACATAAGAAGCACGCCGAGAACGGTGAGACTGAGACCCGTCGTAATAGTCCACTTTCTGCCTATCTTATCCGCGATGCCGCCCGCGATGGCAAAGCCGAGAACGGAGGCAAGACCGCCGATGATCGTGAGGGTAGAGGTGGCGCTGGAGGCTGAGCCGAGGTAGTAGATAACGTAGTTTCCGATGTAGGTGCCGATGGCGTTGTCAGCCATGAACCACAGAAATTCAGCGCCGAGGATAGCGAGGAGCATACGCTTGTTTGCCTTCGTCATGGGCGCGTCGTCCTCAATCTTATCCTCAACGGCGGCGAGGCGCTCACCGAGCTCCATCTCGTCCTTGAGCTCATCGCGGAGCTTGTTCTCCTTGATGGTCGCAAACAGCACGAACGCGCTGATGACCATGAGAATTGATGCGATGATGAACGGCAGCTCAATGACCCAGAGATTGCGCGCGTCGGAGCCGGCGTTTATGTAATCGGAGAGCTTGAGGAAGATGCCGAGCACGGTGGCAAACGCGCCGCCGAGGTAGCCCATGATGTTTATTATGCCGTTTGCCTTCGCGCGGAGCGGCTTCGGAGTGATGTCGGGCATAAGCGCGACTGCGGGGTTGCGGTACATCATCATGAACATAAGAACGATTGCCATCATGATTACCATACCGGCAATGTTATTATAGTGGAAGAAGAGCGGGATGAACGGGAATGCGACGGCGGCTACGAGAGTGCCGGCGAGGATGTAGGGCATTCTCTTTCCGATGGGCGTTTCTGTGCGGTCGGAGAGCGAGCCGAAGATCGGCAGCAGGATCAGCGCCGCAAGGTTATCGCACGCCATAACGATGCCGACGAGCCACTGAACCTCGAGGATCTTCGAGGAGTCGCCGGAGGCGCGCAGCTCAGAGGAGTTCATGGAGTACATAGCCTTTGCGAAAATATCTGTGAGGAAGGTCGGGCACCACGAATCGTAGACCTGCCAGAGCAGCAGAATGCCGAAGAAGGCAAAGCCGATGAGCGCAGTGCGCTTGTAGTTGAGCTTCAGAGAGCCGACTGTATTAGTTTTCTTAGCCATTTTATCTCCTCAATTCTATCAGTATTTCTTCCGCGCTCGACAGCACCATATCTGGCTTGTCGGCGCTTTTTTCAAGTATTTCCGGCGTCGTTTCGCCGCTCATAACGAGTATGCCGCACACTCCGGCATTGAGGCCGCTCTTTACGTCGGTGTAGATGCGGTCGCCGACAACGCAGGTCTCGTCCTTCGTCACGCCGAGCTTATCCATCGCAAGCTGCGGCATAAGAGGCGAGGGCTTTCCGATGACGATGGGATCAAGCCCCGTCGCGTTTTTGAGCATTATCATAACGCTGCCGCAGTCCGGAACGTAGCCGAACTCCGTCGGGCAGACGAGGTCGGGATTTGTCGCAATATACGGCGTTTCGGGGCGAAGAGTGAGAATATACGATATATCCCACAGCTTTTTGTAGCTCAGCTCCGTATCGTAGCCGAGCACTACGACCTCGGTTTTCTCCGTGTCCTCGGTGATCTCAAAGCCTTCGCGCCGCAGCTCAGCCTTGAGGCTCTCGGTGCCGCAGACGTAAAGGCGTTTGCCCTCGAGGCTGCGGTGGAGATAGTACGCCGTCGCCTGCGAGGAGGTGATGAAGTCCTCGCGGGAGGCCTCTATCCCGAGCCGCGCGAGCTTTTTGACGTAGTCCTCAACGCTCCTGGAGGAGTTGTTTGTCATGAAAAGGTACCTGCGGCCCGTGTCGCGGATAGTCCGCAGAAGCTCCCTTGTGAAGGGAAAAAGCTCGTCGCCGAGGTAGAGGGTGCCGTCCATGTCAAAGAGAAAAAGCCTGAAATTTTTTAATTCCGCCAAATAATCACCGCTTTCTGCGAAAAAAATCAAGAAATCAGCAAAAATCGAAACAAAAACCGCCCTTTTGAGAAAAATGCAAAATTTGCAAAAAAGAGCGGAAAAGCTTGAAATATAAGCGCTTTGCACATATTGTACCATACTCCGTCGGGCGTTTCAAGTGAATGTTGACAACTTCGCGCGTTCGTATTAAAATAGATTAACTTTTAATATGAAATGAGAGGAAATTTGATGTTAGTACCCGTTTTACTGTTCGCATTGGGACTCGTTCTGCTCATCAAGGGCGGAGACTGGTTCGTGGACGGCGCCACCGGAATCGCGCGCCGCTTCAAGCTTCCTGAGCTGCTCATCGGCGCAACCGTCGTATCCATCGGCACAACGCTTCCGGAGGTCATGGTGTCCTCGCAGGCGGCGATAGAGGGGCTTGCCGGCATATCCTACGGCAACGCCATCGGCTCAATAATCTGCAACACCGCGCTGATAAGCGCGATCACGATCGCGCTGAAGCCCACTGCGGTGAACAAAAAGACGATCGTTTTCCCGGTCGCCGTGTTCTTCATAGCCGCCGCCATCTACGCGGGCTTTGCCTATACTACCGGCAGGTTCTACCGCTGGAACGGCGTTCTGTTCCTTATAATGTTCGTAATCTATATGGTCGTAAACTTCTTCCAGATGAAGCGCAACCCCGTTGAGGAGGCTGAGGAAGAGGAGAAGACCAAGGAAATGCCGCTCTGGCTCGAGATCGTGCTCCTCGTCGGCGGCGCGGCGTGCATCGCAGTCGGCGCGAGACTTCTCGTCGATAACGGAACGCTCATCGCTCAGGCGCTCGGCGTACCCGACTCCGTTATCGGACTCACGATGGTCGCGCTCGGCACCTCGCTTCCGGAGCTTGTCACCGCGATAACGAGCCTTGTGAAGGGTCACAGCTCGCTCTCTGTCGGCAATATCATCGGCGCAAACATCTTCAATATCGTCCTTGTCTCCGGCGCAGCGATAACCATCAACCCCTTTGAGATACCGGCGGAGAAGATGCTGATGGGCATAAACTCCAGCCTGCTTATCGACATTCCGGTGATGTTCCTCGTTATGGGCATTATGACACTCCCGACAGTCGCCACCGGCAAGCTCAAGCGCTGGCAGGGCATCGCGCTTCTCTACATCTACGTCGCGTTCACGGCGTATCAGTTCGTCGCATAATACATAATAAAATATTCCCGCGGTGACTGACGGGTAAGGGTGGAGCACCACCGAGAAGCCGCGGGAAGTAAAGCCGTCCGTCTGGGTGCACTTGACTTATCGTTAGGTGCGCCCTTTTTCTATACTGAGGAGGTACAAAATGGCAGATTTATTGAAATTTCTGAGAACCAACCCCTATCCCGGGCGCGGAATAATCGTGGGGCGCGGCAGAGTCTACTATTTTATAATGGGCAGGAGCGAGAATAGCCGCAACCGCGTATTCGAGCGCACGCCGGACGGCATCCGCACAAAAGCCTTCGACGAGGCGAAAATGCGCGACCCGAGCCTTATAATCTACAATCCGGTGCGCAGAATGGGGGAAAGCCTCGTCGTCACAAACGGCGACCAGACCGATACGATAGTCGCTTTCGGCGAATTCCGCAGAGCGCTCGAGAGCCGCGAGTACGAGCCGGACGAGCCGAACTACACCCCGCGCATATCGGCGATCCTCAACCCCGACGGCAGCTTTGAGATATCCATTCTGAAGCGCGCCGACGGTCGCTGTCAGCGCTCGTTCTTTGCCTACGAGGGCGTGAGCGAGGGAAAGGGGTATTTCATAAGCACCTATGAATCTGACGGCGACCCGCTGCCCTCGTTCAGAGGCGAGCCGATGGAGATAGATATGCCCGAGCCTCGTGAGGTCTGGGAGGCGCTGAACAAGGATAACAAGGTCGCGCTCTACGCGAACATAAACGGCGAAGTCACGCTTTACAATAAAAATCTGGGGGACTGAAAATGAAGGAATTTGAACTCAAATACGGCTGCAATCCTAATCAGAAGCCTGCTAAAATCTTTATGGATTCCGGCGCCGACCTGCCCGTTGAGATGCTGAACGGCAGACCGGGCTATATAAACCTCCTCGACGCGCTCAACTCCTGGCAGCTCGTCAAGGAGCTCAGGGAGGCGACGGGACTTCCTTCTGCAGCGTCCTTCAAGCACGTCTCGCCGGCTGGCGCGGCGGTGGGGCTTCCGCTCAGCGAAAAGCTCAAAAGAGCCTCGTTTGTCGACGATATAACGGGGCTTGACTCCTCCCCGATAGCCTGCGCCTACGCGAGAGCGCGCGGCGCCGACAGAATGTGCTCCTTCGGAGACTGGATAGCGCTCAGCGACGAGTGCGACGAGGTGACGGCGCGCCTCATAAAGCGCGAGGTGTCGGACGGCGTCATCGCGCCGTCGTACACGCCGGAGGCGCTCGAAATACTGAAAAAGAAGCGCAGGGGCGGCTACAACGTGGTGAAAATCGACCCGAGCTATGTTCCAGAGCCGCAGGAGCGCAAGACGGTTTTCGGCGTTACCTTCGAGCAGGGGCGGAACGATTATAAAATCACGCCCGACTCTCTCAATAACCTCGTTTCAGCGAATAAAAACCTGCCCGAGAGCGCCCGCCGCGACCTTTTGGTCGCGCTCATTACGCTCAAATACACGCAGTCGAACTCCGTCTGCTTCGCCTATGACGGCGCGGCGATCGGCGTCGGAGCGGGTCAGCAGAGCCGCATCCACTGCACGCGTCTTGCGGGGTCGAAGGCGGATACGTGGTTTCTCCGCCAGTCCGACAGGGTGCTGAATCTGCCGTTCCGACCCGACCTCGGCAGAGCCGACCGCGACAACGCGATAGACGGCTACATCAACAAAAACGAGGAGGACGTCTGCGCGGACGGCGTCTGGGAGCGGTATTTCACAGAGAAGCCCGAGCCGTTTACCGCTGAGGAGCAGAGGGCGTATCTCGATACGATAACCGGCGTTTCCCTCGGCTCTGACGCATTTTTCCCGTTCTCCGACAACATCGAGCGCGCGAAAAAATCGGGCGTATCGTATATCGCAGAGCCGGGCGGCTCTGTGCGCGACGACGCTGTCATCTCCGCCTGCGATAAATACGGCATGACGCTCTCGTTTACCGGAATGCGGCTTTTCCATCATTGAGCTTTACAAAAGCGGAAATCAGGATTAAAATAGCTTATACTAACCCCTAATCAAAATCTTAAATTCGCGCTTGCCCTTTTCGCGTCATACTTCGTTATCCGGCTTGATAATACACAAAGTATTGTCTGCACCGGACGCCTTGTATGACGCAAAAAATTCTGCGCGCTCGGTTAAAGCTTTTAATCAGGGATTAGTATTAAATATGCTTCACGGAGGCGCGAAATGGAATATCTATCTGACATTGAAATAGCACAGAGAACCCCGATGCAGCCCATAACCGAGATAGCAAGGCGCGCAAATCTCGACGAAAAATACATAGAGCAGTACGGAAGATACAAGGCTAAGGTCTCGCTCGACCTCTTAAGGGAAACCGACCGCCCGGACGGCAAGCTGGTGCTCGTCACCGCGATAACACCGACGCCGGCGGGAGAGGGTAAGACCACCACCACCGTCGGACTTGCGGACGGACTCAAGCGAATCGGCAAGAACGTCACCGTCGCTCTCCGCGAGCCCTCGCTCGGGCCGGTGTTCGGCGTAAAGGGCGGAGCCGCGGGCGGCGGGTACGCGCAGGTAGTGCCGATGGAGGATATAAATCTCCACTTCACCGGCGATTTTCACGCCATCGGCGCGGCGAACAACCTCCTTGCCGCGATGCTCGATAACCATATTCAGCAGGGCAACGCCCTCGGCATCGACCCGCGCAGGATAACGTGGAAGCGCTGCGTAGATATGAACGACCGCCAGCTTCGCTTCGTGGTCGACGGTCTCGGCGGAAAGCCGAACGGCACGCCGCGCGAGGACGGCTTTGATATCACAGTTGCGAGCGAAATAATGGCTGTGTTCTGCCTTGCAACCTCGATAACCGACCTGAAGGAGCGCCTCGGGCGCATAATCGTCGGCTACACCTACGACGACAGACCCGTTACCGCCTCCGACCTGAAGGCAGTCGGCGCGATGGCGGCGCTCTTAAAGGACGCGCTGAAGCCGAATCTCGTCCAGACGCTCGAGGGAACGCCCGCGTTTGTCCACGGCGGCCCGTTTGCCAACATCGCCCACGGCTGCAACAGCGTTATCGCAACGCGCATGGCGCTCAAAATGGGCGACTACACCGTTACGGAGGCGGGCTTCGGCGCAGACCTCGGCGCTGAGAAGTTTCTCGACATAAAGTGCCGCACTGCCGGGCTAACGCCCGACGCGGTGGTGGTCGTCGCCACCGTCCGCGCCCTCAAAATGCACGGCGGCCTCGATAAAAAAGCTCTCCAGACCGAGGATCTCGCGGCGCTGGAGAGGGGAGTGCCGAACCTTCTGCGGCACGTTTCCAATATAAAAAACGTCTATCATCTGCCGTGCGTGGTCGCTGTAAACCGCTTTCCGACCGATACGGACGCGGAAATCGACTTCATAATCGCAAAGTGCCGCGCTCTCGGCGTGAATACCGTGCTCTCCACCGTCTGGGCTGAGGGCGGCAAGGGCGGCGAGGCGCTCGCGCGCGAGGTCGTGCGCCTGTGCGAGGAGGAGAAGGGCGACTTTAAATTCTCCTACGACCTCGAGGATACCATCGAAAATAAGCTGAACGCCATCGCGCGCAGAATCTACGGCGGCGCGGGCGCGGAGCTGACCGCCGCGGCGAAGAAGCAGGCAAAGCAGCTGACCGCCCTCGGCTTCGGAAAGCTTCCTATCTGCGTCGCAAAAACGCAGTATTCGTTCTCCGACGATCCGGCGCTCCTCGGTGCGCCGGAGGGCTTCACGGTAACTGTCCGCAATCTCAAGGTTTCTGCGGGAGCGGGCTTTATAGTCGCGCTCACGGGCGAGATAATGACGATGCCCGGACTTCCAAAATCCCCCGCCGCAGAGCGTATCGACGTCGACGAGAGCGGAAGGATCACGGGACTGTTCTGATACAATAAAAAGGCGCCTCCGAAAAACGGAAGCGCCTCATTATTATTTTACTGCTTTACTGCCTCTAAAAGCTCGTCCACTCTGTCAGTCTTTTCCCAGGGCACGTCCACATCCTCGCGGCCCATGTGACCGTAGGCGGCGATTTGCTTGTAGATCGGTCTGCGGAGGTCGAGCGCGCGGATTATCGCGGTCGGGCGGAAATCAAAAACCTTCCTGACGGCGTTCTCAATGACCTCGTCGGGGTACTTTCCGGTGCCGAAGGTCTCAACGAGCACGCTGACGGGCTTCGCAACGCCGATGGCGTAGGCAAGCTGGATCTGGCACTTGTCGGCAAGTCCGGCGGCAACGACGTTCTTCGCCGCCCAGCGCGCGGCATAGGCTGCGCTGCGGTCGACCTTCGTCGGATCCTTTCCGGAGAAGCAGCCGCCGCCGTGGGGAGCGGCGCCGCCGTAGGTATCGACTATGATCTTTCTTCCGGTCAGACCGCTGTCGCCCTGAGGGCCGCCGATTACAAAGCGGCCGGTGGGGTTTACGAAGATCTTGGTTTCCTCATCGAGAAGCCCGGCGGGGATAACAGGCTTTATAACGTGCTCGATCATATCCCTGCGGATGGCGTCGAGCTCAGCCTCCTCCGAGTGCTGAGTTGATACCACGACAGCCTCGATGCGGAAAATCTTGCCGTCCTCGCCGTATTCGACAGTTACCTGCGTCTTTCCGTCGGGTCTGAGATAGGGGAGAAGCCCGCTTTTACGCACATCGGTGAGTCTTTTTGCGAGCTTATGGGAGAGACTGAGCGCCATCGGCATAAGCTCCGGCGTTTCATTTACTGCGTAGCCGAACATCATGCCCTGATCGCCGGCTCCGTTATCGTCGCCGTCCTGCGCCTTGTTTACGCCCTGCGCTATGTCGGGGCTCTGCTCGTCGATGTTCACTATAACGCCGCAGGAGTCTGCGTCGAAGCCGCCGGCACCGCCGGTGTAGCCGATCTCGCGGATCGTCTCGCGGGCGATCTTGCCGATCTCAACGTAGCTTGTGGTGCTTATTTCGCCCATGATGTGGATAAGGCCGGTGGAGGCGGTGGTCTCGCAGGCAACGCGGCCCATCGGATCCTCTTTGAGTATAGCGTCGAGAACAGCGTCGGAGATGAGGTCGCAGACCTTGTCCGGATGGCCCTCGGTCACAGATTCTGATGTGAAATAATATTTGCGCATTACATATCTTTCCTTTATAATTTAATTCAAACAATACTATCATATTTCGCGCGCAAATGCAATAGGTGAGAGGCGGTCAACATGGATAAAAAACTCATAAAAAGCGCTCTTGTAAAGTACATTTCCGGCGTGATTCTCGTCGCGGCTCTCGTATTTATTCCGGCAGGCTCCATGAGCTTCACCCGCGGCTGGATATTTATGGCGCTGCTCTTCATTCCGATGCTCATCGGCGGACTCATAATGCTGCGCCTTGCGCCGGAGCTTCTTAAAAAGCGGCTCACAGAGCGCGAGGAGGGCGTGCAGGTCATCGTAATCGCGCTCTCGGGCGTGATGTTCGTCGCAGCGTTTATTGTCAGCGGACTCGATTACCGCTTCGGCTGGTCGAAGCTCTCGAATGAGGCGGTCTTTATAGCCTCCGCCGTGTTCCTCATCGGCTACGGCGTGTTTGCCGAAATCCTGCGCGAGAACGAATACATCTCCCGCACCGTTGAGATTCAGGAGGGACAGAGGGTAGTCGATACCGGACTCTACGGCATCGTGCGCCATCCGATGTACTCCGCTTCCGTTCTTATGTTCCTCGCCATGCCGCTTATTCTCGGCTCGCTCATCGGCTTTTATATTATGCTCGTATACATCCCCATCATCGTTGTTCGCATCATCGGAGAGGAGAAGCTGCTCTCTGCCGAGCTTTCCGGCTATGAGGAGTACCGCGCCAGGGTGCGCTGGAGATTGATACCGCTTATCTGGTGAGATTATTTTTCTATCTTACCTTGATCTTATCTCAACAATATGATATACTCGTCTTATACTAATCCCTGATTAAAAGCTTTAACCGAGCGCGCGAATTGAAGATTTTGATTAGGGGTTGGTATTAAAAAAGGAGGCGGGATATGTCAAAGAAACCCGGTGTGATGATATACCACGATATAAAGCCCTCGCTCGAGCTGATGACTGACGAGGACTGCGGAGTGCTCTTCCGCGCGATTATAGAGTACAGCATGAACGGAACGGAGCCGAGGCTTGTGGGGATACCCGGCGCTGTGTTCAGCTTTCTGAGGTCAAAAATCGACACAGACGCTCGCAAGTACGAGGAAACGTGCCTAAAGCGCCGTTATGCCGTCTACTGCCGCGACGAGCGAAATGCAGGCAGGGAGCCGAAATCGATGGAATCGTGGGAGAGGATCGACGCTCTGAGGCGCATCACATGATATCTAACTATAAACTAAAACACACAAATAAATAAACACATACACATAAATAGGAAATCAACGGCATTTTTCACTTCCAAAACCCCATTGTGGATAAAATTTTTCCACATTTGTGGAAAACTGACTTGGAAAATACGTCACCGTGGTGTATAATAAAAAGACAAGACTAAACTATTGGAGGTAGTAACGTGAAATTACTGAGCGTTGCAGTACCCTGCTTTAATTCCGCCGCATATATGGACCACTGCATTTCGACTCTCGTATCCGGCGGCGAGGATATGGAGGTCATCATAGTCAACGACGGCTCTACTAAGGACAATACCGCCGAGATAGCCGATTCGTGGGCAGAGAGATACCCGACGATAGTCAAGGCTGTGCATCAGGAGAACGCCGGTCACGGCGGCGCGTGCATGAAGGGTCTCGCCAACGCCACGGGGTTGTATTTCAAGGTAGTGGACTCCGACGACTGGGTGGACGAGGACGTTCTCCGTCAGATTCTCGGCAAGCTCCGCGAGTTCTCAAAAATGGAGAAGCCGGTCGACCTGCTCATCTCGAACTTTGTCTACGATAAGGTCGGAGTAGAGAAGAAGCAGTCTATCGACTACCGCAGCGCTTTTCCGGTGAACAAGGTCTTTACATGGGATGAGTTCGGACACTTCGAGGTCGGCCACTATATGCTCATGCACGCTATGATCTACCGCCGCGAGGTGCTCATCAAGAGCGGAATGGTAATGCCGAAGCACACCTTCTATGTCGACAACATCTACGCGACGGTGCCGCTCAAGGACGTCGAAACGATGTACTATCTGAACGTAAACTTCTACCACTATTTTATCGGCCGCGACGATCAGTCCGTCCAGCAGGCGACTATGATAAAGCGCATCGACCAGCAGCTGAGAGTCAATAAGGAGCTTTTCGAGCAGGTCGACGTCGCAAGCATAAAGCACCCGAAGCAGCAGAAGGTCATTCTCGACTATCAGGAGATAATCACGACGGTATCGAGCGTTCTCTGCCTAATCGACGGCTCGGAGGAGCTTCTCGCGAAGAAGGCGGAGCTGTGGGCGTGGCTCAAGGAGAACCACCCGTGGGAGTATAAGAAGATACGCTACGGCTTCTACGGCATTGCGATGAATCTGCCCGGCAAGCCCGGCAGGGATATCGCAAAGTGGGGATATAAGGTCGCAAACAAATTCGTCAGCTTCAACTGAGGTGCAGGCATGAAAAAATACGATTATCTCATTGTCGGCGCGGGACTTTTCGGCGCCGTATTCGCCCACGAGGCGACAAGGGCGGGCAAAGCCTGCCTCGTTATCGACAAGCGCTCCCACATCGCCGGCAATATCCACGTCGAGGACGTCGAGGGAATACAGGTGCACCGCTACGGCGCGCACATCTTCCACACCTCGGACGAGGAGGTCTGGGAATATGTCACAAGGCTCGCGCACTTCAATAACTTCGTGAACACCCCGGTAGCCAACTACAAGGGCACGATGTACAACCTCCCGTTCAATATGAACACCTTTGCAAAGCTGTGGGATATCCGCACGCCAGCCGAGGCGAAGGCGAAAATCGAGGAGGAGAAGGCGGCGTACAACATCGACGAGCCGAAGAATCTTGAAGAGCAGGCGCTGAAGCTCGTCGGCAGAACCGTGTATGAAAAGCTTGTCAAGGGCTACACGGAAAAGCAGTGGGGCAGAGATTGCACCGAGCTTCCGGCGTTCATAATCCGCAGGCTTCCGCTGCGCTTTACCTATAATAACAACTATTTTTCAGACCCGCATCAGGGCATACCCGTCGAGGGCTACGATAAAATCGTCGAAAAGCTCCTCGAGGGCAGCGAGGTACTGCTCAACTGCGACTATTTCGAGTTCATAAAGGGTCACGAGGGCATCGCAGACAAGACTGTCTTTACCGGCGCCATCGACGAGTTCTTCGGCTTCCAGCTCGGACATTTGCAGTACCGCACTGTTTCCTTTGAAACCGAGACGCTCGACACCGATAACTATCAGGGTTCTGCCGTTGTGAACTACACAGAGCGCGAGATACCCTATACCCGCATCATCGAGCACAAGCACTTTGTCTACGGCACGCAGCCGAAAACCGTCATCTCCCGCGAGTACCCGACGGAGTGGAAGCCCGGCATGGAGCCGTACTATCCGGTAAACGACGCGCCGAACGGCGCGCTCTACGAGCGCTATAAGGAGCTTGCAAAATCCCGACCGGATGTGATTTTCGGCGGCAGGCTCGGAATGTACAGGTATTTCGATATGGATAAGGTCATCCGCGCCGCCCTCGACTGCGTGAGAGCGGAGCTGAACTGAAGCTGAAGGGCGGGTATTTTTGCCCGCCCGTTTTAACTATCTATGAATCTTATAAATCAATACCGCGGACTGCGGCGCGAGGTCTATATCCTCTTTTTCGGGCGGATGGTCACGAATCTCGGCAGTATGATATGGCCGGTGATGACGATGATACTGAGCCAGAAGCTGAGTCTCTCCGCCTCGGTCATCTCATATTACTTCGTCGCGGGCTCACTCATAATGCTGCCCGCCAATCTCATCGGCGGAAAGCTTGCCGACCGCTTCAATAAGAAGTGGGTCATCGTATTCTGCGACGCTGTGAGCGTTGCGCTCTATATAATCTGCGGGTTTATCCCGATGAGCATAGCGACAGTCGTGCTTTTCGTCGTCGCGGGAGCATTTCAGAGCATGGAGTACCCCTCCTACGACGCGCTTTTTGCCGACCTCTCCGCAACGAAGGACAGGGAGCGGGCGTATTCGCTCGACTACCTCGGCGCAAACCTCGGGCTTGTGCTGTCTCCGACCATCGCCGGACTGCTCTTCAAGGATTATCTGTGGCTGAGCTTCATAATAAGCGGCGTTTCGGTGGCGCTCTCGACCCTGCTCATCGCGGTGCTCATCCGCGATATAACGCCGGTTGAGGATAAGAGCGAGGAGGCGAGCTATCAGAAGTCGGAGAGCGGGGAGGGAATATTCAAAATCCTCCGCAAAAATCCGCTTATACTCCTCTGCATCGTCGGCGGAGCGCTCTACGGCGCGGCATACAGCCAGTACAGCTACATAATGCCGCTCGATATGGGCGCTGTCCACGGCGAGGAGGGCGCGATAATCTACGGCACTGTGTCGAGCCTCAACTGCATAACCGTCGTGCTGTTCACGCCGGTCATCACCCGCATTTTCAAGCGAATGCGCGAAACGGGGAAGATGATAACGGGCAGATTGCTCATAATGGCGGGCTACGTGCTTTTCGCGCTGATCCTCGGCTTTATACCGGGCTATTACATCGCGATGCTTATCTTCACCTGGGGCGAGATATTCACGACCATCTCCGAGGGGCCGTACATCTCGCGCCGTACTCCCGCCTCGCACAGAGGCAGGCTCAACGGCTTTATGAGCGTTCTCAGCACGGCTGTGATGTTCGTAATCGATATCGCCGTCGGCAATCTCTACGATTACGCGAGCCCCACGGCGGCGTGGGCGCTGATAATCACAATTACCGCGCTCTCGATAGTGATAGCGATAATTCTAAAGGCGCTCGATAAAAAGGCTTATCCTAAGCTGTATAAATAAACATAGAGGGTACCGATTATTCGGTACCCTCTATGTTTGTCATCTTTTTCGGTTGCCACAAAAGTGGCGAGAAAAAGGACATATATATAATAAAAATGCGATAGCTATTTTTATTCCATAACCTCTGACCAGTAGTTCTGGCCGTAGATATCGCGGAAGCGGTAGGCCGCGACCGCGTGGTCGGTTCTGATTGCGACGTCGGTGACGTCGAGCGTGCCGTCGTACTCAAACGCCTCGCCGTAGAGGTAGGAGTCGGAGTAGATGCCGTTGTACTGATAGTAGTCGCAGATGTAGACGATGGTGTCGCCAATAGAGAGCTCAGTGAGGCTTTTCGGAACTGTCTCGGTCTCGCCCTCGACGTAGAAGTATCTAGCGCCGGCAACTCTGCCGATGTCGTTCTCAAAGACTATTATCAGCTCCGCGCGCTCATCGTTTATGCGGCAGGGAACTCTGCCGGTTATCGTCGTGACGCCGCCCTCGGTGACTGTCGATTCGTGGTAATACGGCACCGCAAGCCCGTTTATGCCGACCCAGTAGCCGTCATAGTCGCCGGAGAGGCGGCCGTACTCGTCAAACTCGTAGACAGTGTCAAGTCCGAGGTCGATGTAGCCGTCGCCGTCATCGTAGAGGACGTTCAGCTTGAGATCGTTTATGAGGCTCCACTCGCTCTCCGGGAGGAGCATATAGCCGTCCTCATCCCATACAAAGCTCTTGGGATCGACGCGGTTTTCACTGAGGAACTCGGTCGCCGCTTCAACGTCAAGACCCTTTCCGAGAAAGTCCGAATTGCCGGCAAACAGCCCCGCCACGTTGCCGAGGTCGCCGCCGAGCAGTCCGTTCAGAACGGAGGAGATCATATCCGGGGAGTCCGCAACTGTGCCGCCGGAAACGTAATTAGAGAGAATGGAGCTGAGGGGGCTTGACTGACCGCCCGAGATCGCCTGACCGCCTGTTTCGACGGAGGCAAACTTTTGGATAACGTCGGCGTAATCGGAGTCCATGCCGATAGCCTCGTAGGCGTTCACGGCGCTGTTGACGCCGGAGAGCTTCTGATAGGGGAAGTATATCGAAAGACCGTAGGCGTTCGTCATATTCGAGCTTGTGACGTTGTACTTGACGGCGCCGAGAACAGCCTGCGCGAGCGCCTTGCCCTCGCTCGTTCCCATATTGGAGGCGAGGTGAACGAGGTCGACCTGATCTATCCTGCTCGACTGCGCAAACTCTCTGGAGTCGGTGCGCGCCTTTGAAACCGCGTCGTACTTCTTGCTGTCGAGCATTTTAGAGGTGCTCTGAGCGAAATCGCGAAGCTCTGCGGGGAGCGTTTTTTCAAGCTCCGCGAGGTCGACTACGGAGAGTGTGGTTTTCTGACCGGCGCAGGAGCGGTTGCACTCACGCAGGAAGCTGTCGCATATCTCCTTGCCGAGCTCAATGGTCGGTATGGAGGTGTTCTTTGAAAATGCGTTCAGCCAGTCGGTGTAGTACCAGCCCACGCCCGGCTCTGTCTCCTCGGAGGCGATGAGGTAATCCGCGTAGTCCGAGAGCATGAGGGCGTTCTCAGCCGTAGCCATAAGGCAGGTGTCGAAGCCGATGAAATCGTACTTTATTCCGGCGTTTTTGAGCGCCTCGTTGATTCCGGCGAGACTCATCGAGCCTGCGGACTGGAACTTTTCATCGTAGCCGTAGCCGGAGATGCTTCCGCCGCCGTGGTTCCAGAAGATAAGCTCCATTCTGTCGGCGGGGTAGTTGCGCTTACAGTAGTCGATAAAGCCGGTGAGGGTCGCGGGCTTCGTCATGGCACTCGCGCCCATGTCCTTCTCGAGGCAGATGATGCCGCCGGTCTTGACCTGCCATATCTGGTTTGTCTGATTGGAAATTACGCTGTTGTTCCACTTCTTCGCGCCGCCGGTGTAGACGAGGAGATTTATATTGTCGCTGATAGTCGCGCCGTACATCTCCTGAATGTCGTTTGTCGCCATTCCGCCCTTGCTCTCAAGGTCGGCGCCGCACATATAGACCATTATCGTGACGGTGTCTCTGCCGCCGCCCTTTATCGCGGTGTAGCGGTCGCGCACGCCGGAGGCAACGGTGGAGTCGAGGGAGCCGGTGTTCTTCGTGAGGCTCCAGCCGGTGGAGTTGTTCGCGCCGCCGAGAGAGTTAAGCGTCGATTCAAGGCTTGTGCCGAGAATAGAGCTGAGTCCGTTTCCGCCGAGGGCGTTTTCGATGAGCCCGCCCGCGATGTCGCTTATCGCGGAGTCGGAGGAGGGCTGAGCTGACGGAGCCGCGGTCGAGGTATCGCCGCCGAACAGGCCGAGTATCGTTCCGAGACCGCCTCCGCCGCCGACAAACATCATAAGAAGCAGCAGCACGATGACGATGGGGTTCATCTTGCCCGAGGCTCTCGTGCCGGAGGAGGAAGAGGTCGAGGAGCTCTTGGCGCTCTGCGGTCTGCCGCTCGCGTCGCCGACGGGGCCAGTGCCGAGTCCCGAGCCGTGCTTATGGATATCCTGAGATTCGCCGCTGACGTTGCGCCTGCGGCCGGTTGGTCTTTCTGCCATAGGAAAGTACCTCCTATAAAAGATTAAGGATTATTATACTGTTTTTAAATTGAAATGACAAGTGCGAACATTGCGGCGCCAGCGCGGTGAGTACAGTAGAAGTACACACCGAAGGTCACAAACGCAGTAAGCGGCCAAGCGAATAAGACGCTTCGCCAATCAGACTAAGGACACCGCGCATTATGAGGCACCAAATCTGATGGTCAACGACAAGAGCTTTTATCTCTCTCTTGGTTCCGTTCTCTCTCTTTTTCACGAAAAAGAGAGAGAATGAACAGAGAAGCGGGCGGGTGCGTAGACCCGCCCCTACTGTATTCGCCGCGCTGATTGATGGAAATTTTGAACCTCTTGAAAATCTTTTGATATTTTGCTATTATAACCCCGAGAGGGTGATAGCATGACCGATATTCAGGCTCGGCTTTATGCCCTGCGCGACGATAAAATCCGCGACTTTGCCGCCTCGCTTATGCCGACGGTCGACAAAAGTACCATGCTCGGAGTCCGCACGCCTCAGCTTCGCGCACTTGCGAAGGAGCTTCGCGGCACCGATGAGGCGAGGGCGCTTCTCAGCACCACGGAGCACGAATATTTCGAGGAGTATCAGCTCCACGCCGCGCTCATCGCGCTTATGCGCGACTACGATGAGGCGATAGCCGCGCTCGACTTTTTCCTGCCGCGCGTTTTCTCCTGGGCGACGACGGATATGATAAACCCCGCCGTATTCAAAAAGCACCGCGATGACCTCTACCGCCGCGCTTACAGATGGATAAACTCCGGCGGGACCTACTGCGTGCGCTACGGCATTCTCACGCTTATGAACCACTACCTCGACTGTGATTTCAAGCACGAGTATCTTTCTGAGGTCGCCGCAGTCGATAGCGATGAGTACTACGTCAACATGATGCGCGCCTGGTACTTTGCCACCGCGCTCGCAAAGCAGTGGGACGCGGCTGTGCCGTATATCGAAGAGCGCCGCCTCGACAGATGGACGCATAATAAGTCGATACAGAAGGCGTGCGAATCCTATCGCGTGCCGGACGAGCATAAGGCGATACTGAGGGGGTACAGAGAGTGAAAACAGTCGATATATTCGAGCAGTATTTTGAAGCTGACTGCGTTTATAACGGCAGGGCGCGTCACGCCGCCTGCGTAAAGCTCACTGCCGAAAGCGACGCCGGGAGCATAACCTACGAGGCCTCTGTGAGCTTTTTCCCGCACGACGCGCCGGACGATTTCGGCATAAGCTATGACGCCTTTGCCGCGGAAACGCTCTGCTCGGGCAAAGGACGCCGCTCGAAAAAGCGCGAAGCTGAGCTTGACGATAAGAAATTTGACCACTTTGCCGCTCTCGCTGAGAGCCTGAACGGAAAAATCTATTTTGATAAGCCTCTCATTGAGGCGAGGAGGAGTTAATATGCCCTGCACAACAGTTTTAGTCGGAAAAAAGGCGACAAATGACAATTCAACGATGATCTCCCGCACCGACGACGGCTTTTTCGACGTCAAAAAGCTCATCGTAGTCGAGCCGAAGGATCAGAAGCGTAAGTATAAATCGGTCATCTCCAAGGTCGAGATCGAGCTTCCGGAGGAGCCGATGCGCTACACGATGTGCCCATCAGTCGACCCGGCGCACGGAGTATGGCCGGCGACCGGCATAAACGCCGCTAATGTCGGAATGACCGCGACCGAGACCATCACCTCAAACCCGCGCGTGCTCGCCGCAGACCCGCTTGTCCGCTATAAAAAGGCTGAGAAGCGCGGCGAGAAGGATATCCCCGGAGGAATAGGCGAGGAGGATATCTGCCTGCTCGTCCTGCCGTATATACACTCAGCCCGCGAGGGCGTAGAGCGCCTCGGCGCGCTCCTTGAGAAGTACGGCACCTATGAATCGAACGGCATCGGCTTCAACGATGAGAACGAGGTCTGGTGGCTCGAGACCATCGGCGGCCATCACTGGATGGCAAAGCGCGTGCCGGACGATGCAGTTGTCATCGCGCCGAACCAGTTTGCGATGGACTCCTTCGACCTCGAGGACGCCTTTGGGGATAGGCGCGACCACCTCTGCTCGGCTGACCTGAGGGAGTTTATACGAGATAATAACCTCGACCTCAATCAGAACGGCGCGTTCAACCCGCGCGACGTTTTCGGCTCGCACAGCGACACCGACCATATCTACAACACGCCGCGCGCGTGGTTTATGGGGCGCTACCTCACGCCGTACAGCCACAAGTGGACCGGCGAGGGCGCGGAGTTCACGCCCGAGAGCGACAATATCCCGTGGTGCCTCGTGCCCGACCGCAAGGTCGCCGTTGAGGACGTGCGCTATCTCGTCTCCGGCCACTATCAGGGCACTGACTTTGACCCGTACATAAACCGAAACACCGGAAAGCGCGGAATGTACCGCTCCATCGGCATCAACCGCACCGGCGTGACCTCGATATGCCAGATAAGAAGCGGCGTTGAGGATAAGGTCAAGGGCGTTGAGTGGATATGCTACGGCTCGACCACCTTCGGCGCGTTCCTGCCGGTTTACACCGCCGTGCCGAAGGCTCCGAAGTACCTGTCCGACGTCACGCTCGACGTTTCGACCGAGAATTATTACTGGGCCTCCCGCCTTATCGGTGCGCTCGCCGACCACACCTACGGCAATACCGTGCGCTTTATCGAGCGCTATCAGAACGCCGTCATGACCGAGGGAAGAAGGATAGTTGCCGAGTACGATAAAAAATACGCGGAAACAAAGGACGAAAAGACCCTCGTCGAGGCTAACGAGAAGCTCTGCGAGATGGCAAAGAGCGAAACAGTAAAGTGCCTCAACGCCGTGCTTTTAGAGTCGTCAAAGGATATGAAAAACGGCTTCAATATGAGCGATAACTGACAGCTCTGCGCCCGCCCGCACAAAAAAAGCGTGCCTTTGCGGCACGCTTTTCTGTTCAGTTCAGCACAGCGACGCCGATGTTGAGATACAGCGCAAAGCCGCACCATAAAAGATACGGTATCATCAGCTTCGAGGCGAGGTTTTCGTGCTTCATAAACTCAGCCATTGTCCAGATAATCATAATCACGAGCGCGACAAGGCAGGCGACCGCCGCCCAGTACGCGTCGATGACGAAGAAAATGACCGGCCAGAGGTAATTGAGCGCAAGCTGGAACGAGAAAACCGTCAGCACCGACGTTTGCTCGCGGCTTGTGCCGCACCTGATGAGCGCCCGCCACAGCGCGTAGCCCATAAGGGCGTAGAGAATCGTCCAAACCACCGGGAAAAGCCATCCCGGGGGACTGAGCGGCGGCTTTACAAAATCGTCGTAGTTGCCCATTGTGCCGGTGAGCCAGCCGATGAGCGCACCGCCCAGCACCGGCAGTCCGATGCACAGTATAAGCTTTTTAGTGTTATCCTTCATATCGCGCCTCCTGCATTGAGTATATGCAGGGGGCGTTTTTTTATACGTCCGCTTTTTCAATAACGAGCAGTCCGAGCCGCTCTGTCATCGCATTTGCCTTCTCAATAGCGGGCTTATACCCGATCTGCTCGGGCGCGTGCGCGTCAACGCCGAGGATTATATCGTTTCCGACCTTCTTTGCGACCTGCCAGAAGCGCTCGTTCGGGTAGTGGCGATCCTCATAAATGCCCAATAGGTTTATCTCGAGCGGAATGCCGAGCCTTTTCGCGCATTTGCAGATCTCCTCCGCCTCAGACTCAAACTCCGCGCCGGAGTAGTTAATAAGGTCGGGATGCGCAAGGTATAAAAACTCGCCCGATTCCATCGCCTCTATAACAAGGCGCTTATATTCGCGCAGTATATTGACGTCGCTTGTCGGTCTGCCGGAGTAGGGGCCCTCGAACTCCGTCGTTGTGAAGTGCTGACCGAGGAGGAAGTATTCTATCGGGTACTGCTCCTTGAGCTTGACCATCTCCTCAAAATAGCGCGGGAAATACTCCACCTCGAGGCCGATGTGTATATCGATATCGCCGCGGTACTCGCGCTTTAAGTCGAGAACTGTTTTGCAGTACCCGTCAAGCTCGTCCATAGTCATGCGTATGCGCGACTTTAAGCCCTCGGGATAGGGAAAAGGCGTGTGGTCGGAAAAGCCCCATATCTTATAGCCCGCCTCAATAGCGCGCTCGACGTACTCCCGCTCTGTGCCGGTGGCGTGGTGACAGCGGTAGGTGTGTGAATGGTAATTAGAAATCATAGCAATTCTCCTTTGTTCATCGCATTTTACCACTTTTACCGCGGTTTTGGCAATACTTATGTCAGATTGACGGTTGACAACGACACTTTAGCGTGATAACATAATAGCACATTAGCATTACGGAGGGAACTATGTCTGTATTTGAGGATGAAAACGTCAGCCTGCTTATCCGCGCGATAATGCATATCGACTCTGAGGACGAGGCGCGCGACTTTTTGGAGGATATACTCACAAACAAGGAGATAATCTCTATCTCACAGCGCATTACTGTGGCAAAAATGCTCCTCTCCGGCGAGAAATACGCCGATATCGAAAAAGCCACCGGAGCCTCGAGCGCGACCGTTGTGCGCGTGAATCAGTGCATTCGCTACGGTGCCGGAGGCTATAAATCCGTAATTGAAAAGCTTGGTGACTGATATGGATATGAGCTTTCTTACAAGAGCCGAGCGCATAAGCCTCGCGCTTCGCTCGCTCTACGCCTCGTTCGGCTACAAGCCGTATAAGATGAGCCGCTTCGAGCCTTATGATTTTTACGCTGAGAACCGCAGCTTCGTCTCGGGGGATAATATCCTCACGTTCACGGACACAAACGGCCGCCTTATGGCGATGAAGCCGGATGTGACGATGTCGATAGTCAAAAACTACCGCGGCGGCGAGGTCAGGGCGGTGTACAACGAATCCGTCTACCGCGACGAGGGTGACCTCGGAGAGTTCCGCGAGATAACGCAGATAGGCATTGAGCGCATCGGAACCATCGACTCCGGCGCCGAGGCCGAGGTTCTCAGGCTCGCGAAGCTCAGCCTTGCCGAGCTCGGAGAGGATTTCATTCTCGACGTCGGCTCCGCCTCTCTCGTACTCGGGCTTATGGAGGCAACGGACGCGCCCGAGAGCGCGAAGAGCGCGCTTCTCCGCGCAGTCAACGGCAAAAACGCGGGCCTGTGCGATGCTGTCTGCGAAAAATACTCAATTTCCGGCAATACGGCGAGCGCGTGGAAAACGCTCTGCGAGGTCTACGGAAGCGCGCGCGACGTCCTTCCGGCGCTTAAAAATGCCGCGCTGAACGATAAAATGGCGAGCGCCGTCGATGAGCTTAAGGCGATAAGCGAGAATATAGGCGATGTGAACGTGGACTTTTCCATCGTCACAGACCTTCGGTACTACAACGGCGTGGTTTTCAAGGGCTATCTGAGAGGCTCGCACGCGCCGGTGCTCTCCGGCGGCAGATACGATAACCTTGTGCGCTCCCTCGGAAAGAGCGCGGGAGCGATCGGCTTTGCGGTGTACCTCGACACAATCGGGTCTGAGAGCGCGCAGAGCGGTGCTGTCAGAATAGCGCTCCCGAAGGGCAGGCTCGGCGAGAGGGTCTACGAACTGTTTGAAAGGAGCGGCTTCGGCTGCCACGAGATGCGCGAAAGGTCGCGCAAGCTGATATTTGAAAATGAGAGCGGCGGCGTCAGCTTCTTCTGGGCGAAGCCCTCGGACGTGCCGATCTACGTCGAGCGCGGCGCGGCTGATATCGGCGTTGCGGGCAGCGATATTCTGGAGGAGTACCGCCCGGACGTCTATGAGCTTCTCGACCTCGGGTTAGGAAAATGCCGGATGTGCGTCGCCGCGCCGGACGCCTTTGAGGACGATACCTCGCGCCCGCTCAGAGTGGCGACGAAATTCCCGAACCTTGCGCGGCGCTACTATTCAGACCTCAGCCGCGAGATAGATATAATCCACCTCACCGGCTCCATAGAGCTTGCGCCGATAGTCGGACTCAGCGACGTCATCGTCGACATCGTCGAAACCGGAAGTACCCTGCGCGAGAACGGCCTCAGACCGTTTGAAACTATAACCGATATCTCAGCGCGGCTCATTACGAACAGAGCGAGCTATAAATTCAGGACAAGCGCCGTACTCAAGCTCAAAAATGCCATTGAAGCGGCGCTTTCGGAGGGATAAGCATGATAAAGATTATGAAATACGGCGCAATTCCCAACGCCGAGATCTTCGACAGAGGCGAGGTCAGAACGAACGTTGAGGCGGCGGTCGCGGCGATAATCGCAGATGTGCGCTCCCGCGGCGACAGGGCGCTCCTTGATTATGCAGAGCGATTTGACGGCGGTGCGCCGGAGGCGCTGGAGGTCACGAGGGAGGAGATCGAGGCGGGCTATAACGCCGTCGATCCTGAGCTCATCGCGATAATGGAGGCGGCGGCGGAGAATATCCGCGCGTTCCACTCAAGGCAGGTGCGAAATAGCTTTATTATCACCGAGGAGAGCGGCAGAGTTCTCGGTCAGCGCGTAGTGCCGATTGAGAAGGTGGGGCTGTACGTCCCGGGCGGCACCGCGGCGTATCCCTCGACGGTCCTTATGGACGCCATACCCGCGAAGATCGCAGGAGCGGGGGAGATCGTCATCGTCACGCCCGCAAAGGGCGGCGCGATACCGCCTGTAATTCTCGCCGCCGCGAGGATCGCCGGGGTCGACCGCATTTTCCGCACCGGAGGCGCGCAGGCGATAGCCGCGCTCGCCTACGGCACCGAGAGCGTTCCGAGAGTTGATAAGATCGTCGGACCCGGCAACGCCTACGTCGCTGAGGCGAAAAAGCAGGTGTTCGGGCAGGTCAATATCGATATGATAGCGGGGCCGAGCGAAATCCTCGTCGTCGCGGACGGCAATTCCGATCCGAGGCACCTCGCCGCCGATCTTCTCAGCCAGGCTGAGCACGACAGAATGGCGAGCGCAGTGCTCGTCACCGACAGCCTCGCGCTTGCCGAGGCGACGGCGGATGAGATAGAAAAGGAGCTCCAGACTCTCCCGCGCGAGGATATTGCGCGCGAGAGCATTGAAAAGCGCGGCAAGATAATAGTCTGCGGCGATATTCTCACCGCAGTCGACGTCGCAAACGAGATAGCGCCCGAGCACCTTGAGCTGTGCGTTGACGACCCGTTCGCACTGCTCGGAAAAGTAAAGAATGCCGGAAGCGTTTTCATGGGCAGAAACTGCCCCGAGGCGATGGGCGACTACTTTGCAGGCCCGAATCACACGCTTCCGACCGGCGGCACCGCGAGATTTTCAAGCCCGCTTTCCGTCGACGATTTTGTGAAAAAGATACAGTATTCCTATTACACGCGAGAGTCGCTATCCGAGGTCTATGAGAAGGTAGCAAAATTTGCCCGCGCAGAGGGTCTGGAGGCTCACGCGCGCAGCGTTGAGAGCCGCTTTGAGGGGGATAAGTGATGTCAAAATTCTTCTCAGAGCGATTTTCCGCGCTCACGCCCTACACTCCGGGCGAACAGCCGCGCGAGAAAAAATATATAAAGCTCAACACTAACGAGTCGCCGTTTCCGCCGTCGGAGGCGGTGGTCGAGGCGATAGCAAACGAGGCAAGGAGCCTCAATCTCTACTCCGACCCGACCCTGAAGGAGCTGCGGGAGGCGCTCGCCGCGACCTACGGAGTTGAGCCCTGGAACGTCATAGCGACAAACGGCTCCGACGAGGCGCTCAATTTCATCACGATGGCGTATGCCGACAGGGGCTTTGCATTTCCGGATATTACCTACGGCTTTTACCCCGTTTTCTGCACTCTGAACCGCGTAAACTACCGCGAAATCGCGCTGAAGGACGATTTTTCCGTCGATGTAGAGGCTTTTGTAAGCGCGCCGGAGAACGTCATAATCGCAAATCCGAACGCGCCGACCGGCATAAATCTTCCGCTCTCCGACATCGAGCGCATCGTGAGCTCAAAAACCGACCGCATAGTTGTCATCGACGAGGCCTACGTCGACTTCGGCGGCGAGAGCGCGGTAAAGCTCATCGGAGAGCACCCGAATCTGATCGTCGTCGGCACGTTCTCGAAGTCGCGCTCTCTCGCGGGCGGCAGGCTCGGCTTCGCAATCGCGGCGCAGGAGCTTATCTCCGACCTCGACGCCGTCAGATTTTCCACTAATCCGTATAACGTGAACCGCCTTACGCTGAAGGCGGGAGCCGCCGCCCTCGCGGACGCGCAGTACTATAAAAACAACGCCGCGGCAATCGTCGAGACCCGCGAGTACACGGCTGAAAAGCTTAAAAATATGGGCTTTGAGGTGCTGCCGTCAAAGGCGAATTTCCTATTTGTCCGCTCTGATAAAATCGCAGGCGGGGAGCTTTACCGGCGCCTCAAAGATCGCGGTGTGCTCGTGCGGCACTTCACATTGCCGAGAATCGCAGACTACAACCGCGTAACCATCGGCTCGAGAGCCGAGATGGAGGCATTCCTTACCGAAACGGAGGATATTTTGAATGAGATACGCTGAAATAGACCGCAGGACCGCCGAGACCGACATCTCGCTCTCGCTCGACCTCGACGGCGCCGGAAAATCGGAGATCGACACCGGCTGCGGCTTTCTCGACCATATGCTGACGCTCTTTGCGCGCCACGGCAGGTTCGACCTCAAAGTAAAATGCGCTGGCGATACCTTTGTCGACTACCACCACACGGTCGAGGACGTCGGAATCGCGCTCGGCGCGGCGTTCAGCACCGCTCTGGGCGACAAGGCGGGCATAAACCGCTACGGAAGTCTGCTGCTCCCGATGGACGAAGCCCTCGTCGCCGCCGCGGTGGATATCTCCGGCCGCGCGATGCTCGTATATGACCTAGACCTGCCCACGCAGAAGGTGGGCGACTTCGATACCGAGCTCGGCGAGGAGTTTTTCTGGGGCTTTGTCCGAAACGCAAGCCTGACGCTCCACATCCGCAAGCTGGCGGGGTCGAACTCGCACCACATTCTTGAGGCGGCGTACAAGGGCTTCGGTCGGGCGATGCGCGAGGCGGTCAGGATCGACCCCGCGCTGATGGGCGAGATACCCAGCACGAAGGGCGCGCTATGATTGCGATAATCGACTACGGAGTGGGAAATCTCTTTTCCCTCAGAAGCTCCTTTGCCGCCATCGGAGAGAGCGCGATCGTCACGAGCGACGAGCGCGAGATAGCCTCGGCGGAGAGGCTCATTCTGCCCGGTGTGGGAGCCTTCGGTGACGCGGCGGAGCTTCTTCACAATACGGGGCTTGACGGAATCGTGCGCCGAGAGTGCGAAAGGGGCAAGCCGCTCATGGGGATCTGCCTCGGTATGCAGCTGCTCTTCACAGAGGGGCTGGAGTACGGCTCGCACAGAGGTCTTGACCTCATTCCCGGCACTGTCAGACCAATTTCGGAGCGCATCGAGCCGGGACTCAAAATTCCCCACATCGGCTGGAACGCGCTCGAAATATATCGCGCAGACCCGATACTCAAATACGTTTCCGAGGGCGACTGCGTGTACTTTGTCCACTCGTTTTTCGCGGACACCGAGCCGGAGTTTATTTCTTCGACCGCCGAATACGGCGGCACTCTCACGGCATCTGTGCGCCGCGGCAATATCTGGGGCTGTCAGTTCCACCCGGAGAAGAGCGGCAGAGTGGGGCTCGGAATACTGAAAGCATTTTCGGAGGTGCAGGTATGATAATTCTGCCCGCGATAGACCTTGTCGGCGGCAGGTGCGTGCGGCTCTACAAGGGCGACTACGCGAATATGACCGTCTATTCCGATGACCCCGCCGCTATGGCGGAATCCTTTGAGGCGAGGGGAGCGCAGTGGCTGCACTGCGTCGACCTCGAGGGCGCGCGCGACGGCGGCACGCCGAACTTCGACTGCGTTAAGGCGGCGATAGATGCGACGAGCCTCAAGGTAGAGATAGGCGGCGGCGTGCGCGATATGAGCGTTGTCGAGCGATACCTCAATGCCGGTGCGGCGAGAGTGATACTCGGCACTGCGGCGGTGTCGGACAAGGCGTTTCTCCGTGACGCAGTGCGCGAATTCGGAGAAAAAATCGCCGTCGGAGCCGACCTCAGGGACGGCTTCGTCGCCATAAAGGGCTGGATGGAAACGACCTCCACCACCGGCGATTCTCTCGCCGCTGAGCTTATGGACATCGGCGTTAAGACCCTCATCTGCACCGATATTTCCCGTGACGGCGCTATGCGCGGCACAAATCGCGCGCTCTACGGCTCTCTCAGCGCGAAATACAGTATGGATATCATCGCCTCCGGCGGCGTCAGCACTCTCGAGGATGTGCGCGCCGTCAAGGAAGCCGGCGCGGCAGGCGCGATCATCGGCAAGGCGATTTATACCGGCGATATTGATTTAGCGGAAGCGATCGAGGTGGCGAGATGATAACAAAGCGTATAATTCCTTGCCTCGATGTGCGCGGCGGAAGAGTTGTCAAGGGCGTGAACTTCAAGTCCCTGAGCGACGTGAACGACCCCGTCGCCCTCGCTGAATTCTACTCCGATTCCGGCGCGGACGAGCTCGTTTTCTACGATATAACCGCCTCCTATGAGGGTCGCGCGCTCTTTACGGATATACTGACGAGAACTGCCGAGCGCGTTTTCATACCTCTCACAGTCGGCGGCGGAATCAACTCCGTCGAGGACTTTGACCGCGTTCTCAAATGCGGAGCCGACAAGGTCAGCGTGAACTCCGGAGCGATACGAAACCCCGACCTCATACGCGAGGCGGCGAAGAAATACGGCGACCAGTGCGTTGTGCTGAGCGCGGATATTAAGCGCGTCGAAAACGAATTCCGCGTTTTCTCTAAGGGCGGGCGCGAGGACACGGGGCTTGAGGCGATAGCGTGGCTTCGGCGCGGCGTTTCGCTCGGAGCGGGCGAGGTTGTCGTAAACTCCATCGACACGGACGGCGTGAAGGGCGGCTTCGATACGGAGCTTCTCGCGCTCGTCTGCGAGGCTGTCAGCGTGCCGGTGATCGCCTCCGGCGGCGCCGGCTGCGCGGAGGATTTTCTGAAGCTCTGGCGCGCCGTTCCGTCGGTCGACGCGGGACTTGCCGCCTCGGTTTTCCACTTCGGAGAGGTAAAAATTCCCGAACTAAAGAACCTTCTTGCCGAAAACGGCATATTAGTGAGGAGATAAAAATGGTTGATATTAACGAACTGAAATTCGATGAAAAGGGGCTTATTCCCGCAATTATCGTCGATTCTGATACAAAAAAGGTGCTGACCCTCGCGTATATGAACCGCGAGAGTCTGGCGATAACCATCGAAAAGGGTCTGACCTGCTTCTGGTCCAGATCGCGCAGTGAGCTGTGGCTCAAGGGCGAAACAAGCGGCAATTACCAGCACGTTGTTTCCATCACCGCCGACTGCGATATGGACGCGCTCACCGTAGTCGTCCGCAAGGACGGCCCCGCGTGCCACACCGGCGCAGACTCGTGCTTTTTTAACGAGGTCTACGCCTCAGACACCGAGCAGGCGTTCTCGCTCGAGAGCCTTATGGAGCTGATCGCAGGCAGAAAAACCGAGATGAAGGAGGGCAGCTACACAAGCTACCTTTTCTCTAAGGGCATCGACAAGATTCTGAAAAAGGTGGGCGAGGAGTCCACCGAGGTAATTATCGCCGCAAAGGCGGGCGACCGCGCGGAGACCATCTACGAGATCGCGGATCTCACATATCACGTTATGGTGATGATGATCGAGATGGGCATCAGCCTCGACGATGTTATGGCGGAGCTTCGGAGCCGCCACGTTATAGACCGCAAGGTCAAGCAGGAGAAGATGACAGGTGATAAGTAACGTCCACACGCACTCCGTATTCTGCGACGGGCGAGACGCGCCCGCTGAGATGGCGCAGAGAGCGTTTCAGCTCGGATTTGTGTCGCTCGGCTTCTCCGGTCACTCCGATACGGGCTTTGACCCCTGCGGTATGCGCGATTACAATGCGTATAGAGCCGCCGTTGAAGCCGAAAGGGAGCGCTGGCGCGGGAGAATGGAAATTTACTGCGGCATAGAGCAGGATTATTTCTCCGGCAGGGCGGAGGGCTGGGACTACGTCATCGGCTCTGTGCATTACGTCGAGCGCGGCGGCAAAAAGCTCGCCGTCGACTGGTCGCCGGAGGAGACTCGGCGCATAATCCGCGAGGAGTACGGCGGGTGCGCCGACGAGTTTGCGGAGGACTACTACGCGCTTGTCGGCAGGATATTCGACGTGACGGTCTGTGATATAATCGGACACTTTGACCTCATCACGAAGTTCGACGAGGAGGGCAGAATCTTCTCCGGCAGGCGGTACGCTGACGCCGCGATGGGCGCAGTTGAGGCGCTCACAAAGACCGGCGCGATTTTTGAAGTCAACACCGGCGCCCTCGCAAGAGGCTATCGCAAAACGCCGTATCCTGCACAGTGGATACTGAGAGAGCTCAGGGCGAGAGGCGCTGAGATAATCATAACATCTGATTGCCACAACAAGGATTTTCTTGACTTTGGCTATGAAAAAGCGGTACAATCAGCGCGGGAGGCCGGTTTTGATTCCGCTCTCATACTGCGGGGCGGAAAATTCGAGCGAGCCGGTTTTTGATATGAAGAAGGAGAAAACCGCCCTGATCGCGGCGATAATCGCGCTGTTTGCCGCCACCGGCGTCGCGGTGACGAGCTTTACTGACCCTGCGACCGACGCGCGCTGTCTTGCTGATACCGCATCGCTCAACGAAAACGACGAGGAGGGCGATGTTGACGAGGGCGGGGAGAATGAGGACGAGCAGAAAAAGAGGCTCGCGCAGAAGCGGCGCTTCGGCTCCTTCGGCTCCGGCGCTCTCGCGCTTCTCGGCGGACTGTCGCTCGGGTCGATAGTTCGCTCACGAAAATTCTGGCTTGCGGTGCTTATAGCCGCACTATGTGTGCTTCTTGATTCGGTTGCGGCGATAATATTTCCGGAGTACCGCGCGATACACGGGCTTGTGCTTGCCGCGCTGTGCGCTCTGTGCGCCGCGCTCTTCGCATTTCTCGTGATAAGAAAAAAACCGGCCGAGCAGCTGCCCGAGCCGGAGCTTGCGCCGCCGGAGGAACCGAAAAGGCTCACGTTCATAGACTGCGGCGGCGAGTTTTCGATTGAACTGAATAAATAAGCCTGGCGGGGGTTGTATACCCCCGCCGTTTTTGTATCTGTCAGCATATAATACACCGGGGTGAAAATATGCTTTTCTCAACTGAAATAGACACGTCGGGCTTTGCCGACCCGTGGGTGAAAAACAATCTCGACCTTGTAAATTACGTCACGCAGGCTTTTGATAATCGCTGGGGCTACGTCTGGGGCACGTTCGGCGAGATACTCACGCCGGAGCTGTTAGACTACAAAATCGCGCAGTACCCCGCAGGCGTGGGCGGCTACGCGGATTTCATCCGCGCCCGCTATCTCGGCAGCCGCACGGTCGACTGCATCGGGCTTGTGAAGGGCTACGGGTGGTACAATGCCTTCTCCGGCGCGTTCGACTATCAGTCTAACGGCGTACCAGACCTCGGAGCGGACGCGATGTACCGCTACTGCGTATCCCTCGGCGCGGAGCACGGAAAACCCTCGGCAATTCCGGAAATACCGGGGCTCATTCTGTGGAAAAAGGGTCACACCGCGGTCTACACCGGCGGCGGGTATTCCATCGAGGCGGTCGGCACGATGACCGGAGTAGTGCGCAACCGAATCGCAGACAGAGGTTTTTCAGCGTGGTACAGAATGCCGTGGTTTAAGTATTACTAAAACCCAGGAACAAGGGCGCTGAGCGCGATGATATCCGGCAGGACGACGATGCTCAGAAGCGTGCAGAGCGCAACCATCTGACAGCCGTAGGCGTAGTCGCCGCCGACGATGTCGGAGTACGCCGCGACGTTCACGCCGATGGGCGCGGAGGCGACGATAAGCACGGCGTATTTCATAACGCTTTCAACGGGCATCGGCCAGAGGAAGAGAAAGGTCAGCGCCGGAATAAGCAGAAGCCTGACTGCGCTGAGCTGATACAGCTCCGCCTTTGTTATAAGTTCGGAGAGCTTCGTCTGCGCGAGATACACGCCGAGCACCATCATTGCAAGAGGAGAGTTTATCGAGGCGACTCCGCGTATCGCGCCGGTGACTATCGGAGGCAGGGAAGGGGAAAGATTGAAGAAGAATATCACAAGCCCGGCGACAGTTGCGATAAGTATCGGGTTTTTAATAAGCTCCTTCGGCTTGAATTTCATCTTCTCGCCCGAGAGGATGCTCATGCCGTAGATAAATTGGAGATTATTGTGCAGAGCGATGAACGCGACCGTCAGAAAAAGCGCGCCCTCGCCGAAAGAGGCGCTCACAAGCGGCGCGCCGAAGTAGCCGCAGTTGCAGAAGGTGACGGCGAACATCCCGAGCGGGAATTTGCCGTAGGTCAGCCTGCCGGTGATGACCGCGATTATGAGCGCGCCGACGGCGAGAAGCGCGCTTATACCGAGCTGAGCGACCTTCTCCGGCGTGCGCTCAGTCAGAAACGAGGACAGCACGATTGCCGGGATAATTGCATAGACGAGCACATTCGAGAGGAACTTTGTGCCCTTTTTTGTTATGAGCTTCAGCCTGTATAGGGCAAAGCCGATGAGCATATACACCGCCATCGTAAGCGTCTGGCGGAGAACTATAAGCGCGAGCTCCATTTACATCACCGGGTCAATTTTACACCCTTCGCAAAATATTGCAATAGTGTATTTTCGCTTGCATTATTCTATATTTAGTGTATAATGAGGTAAAATGCCGAAAAGGTGGGGAACTTTGCCCGCGGAAATTGTGCATTAAAACGGAAAGGATGGGGACCATGGACAACACCTACATCTCACGCACCAGCGGAATCAAGGCGAAGGACAAGCTTGGCTACGCTCTCGGCGACCTTGCGAGCTGCCTCGTTTTCGGACTGACGCAGAGCCTTATGAACAAGTTTTACACCGACGTGCTTGAAATCAGCGTTCTGAGCGTAATGGTAATGACCATCATCGCCCGCATATGGGACGGCATAAACGACCCGATATGGGGCCGCATAATCGACGGCGCGAAGGTCTATCCGGACGGCCGCTACCGTCACTGGCTCAAGGTTTTCGCTGTTCCGACGGCGCTTGCCGCCGTTCTGATGTTCCTCGACGTGCGCGGCTTTTCAATGGGGCTCAGAATTGCGTGGATATACGTCACCTATATCCTTTTCGGAATGCTCTACACCTGCATAAACATACCCTACGGCTCGCTCGCGCAGGTCATCACCTCGGACGATAAGGAACGCTCGTCGCTCTCAGTGTTCCGCTCCGTCGGCTCGACCTTCGGCGCTATGCCGGCTATGGTGCTCGCCTCGATCTGCTACACTACCCTCGCGGACGGAAGCAAGGAGATGAGCCCGACTATCGTGCTGGTCGGTGTTATCGTCATCGCCGCTCTCAGCGTCGTCGCCTACTTTGTGAGCTACGCCTGGACAAAGGAGAGAGTAAAGACCACCCCCGCGCCGAGAGCGAAGGGTCAGACCGCGCAGGTTGTCAAAACGCTCCTTAAATCCCGCCCGTTCATGGCGGTTTCGCTCGCCTCGATGCTCTTTCTCGCCGCTCAGATGTTCGGTCAGGGCTACAATACCTATCTTTTCCACCACTATTTCAACGCCCCCGGTCTTACCATGCTCCCGACGGTATTCCAGTATCTGCCCGTCGCGGTCATAATGCTGTTTGCGACGAAGCTCGGCAATAAGTACGGGCGCCGCGAGGTCTGCTCCGCCGGTATGCTCATCGCCGCGGTGTTCTATATCGCGCTCTTCATCCTCGGAATGTTCGGAATCACGAGCGTGTGGCTCTACCTTGCCGCCTGCCTTATGAGCGGCATCGGAACGGCGTTCATATTCCTGCTTGTGTGGGTGCTCGCCACCGACGCCATCGACTACAACAAGGTCTACTACGGTCTCAATGACGAGGCGACAAGCTATGCCTTCTATTCCTTCATGCGCAAGCTCGGCACCACCGTTGCGACGATACTCATAAACGTACCGCTTCTCAGGATCGGCTACAACGGCTCAGCGCTCAAGACCGAGGGCCTCACCGCCGACGCGCTTCAGACGATGTACAATTACTCCGTCATAATCCCCGCAGTTCTCTTCCTGCTCGTCTGGGTCATCCTCCGCTTCATGTATCCGCTCTCCAAGGCGAAGGTGGAGGAGCTTCAGAAGGAGAAGAACAGACTTTATAAGGGCGAGAAATGAGAGATAACAAGGTTTTTGTAGCGTTCGGCTTTCACGTCAACTGCTACCACTCATACCGCGGCGATACGCCGGACGCTCTCGGCTTCGGCGGCGATATCCGCATAATCCGCCATATACTTGACACGCTCGACGACAGAAACGCAAAGGGTATTCCCGTGCGCGGAACGTGGGATTTTGAAAACGCCTATTCGCTCGAGAAGATTCTCCCCGAATACGCGCCTGATATAATAGAGCGCGTGAAGGCGCGCTGCGACGAGAATATCCTCATGGGCTACAATAACGGCGCGATGAGCGCCATGACGGACGATGAGCTTGAGGCGAGCGTAAAATGGGCGGTCACGAATCCGTATAAGTCCGGGCTGAAGGACATCTTCGGAGATTGCGAGATGATAATCCGCCCGCAGGAGGTAATGTTTACGCCGACGCAGGTGCCGCTCTACAACAGCCTCGGCGTAAAGGCTGTCTGCCTCTATTACAGCTGTATCTCCTTCGACGCATTCAGAACGCTAATTCCGCCGCTTCCGGACGGGCAGGCGTTCAATCCGCTGACCTACACCTACGGCGGCGAGAGCATAACGGTAATTCCGACCTACTCTCCGAACGATATTATGGACGCGGGCTCGCTCAGAGCGCTCTGCACCGAGCTTCACCACAAGCAAATTACGGGCGAGATCGACCGCGATGTGTTCATCTTTCTGAACACCGACGCCGACAGCTTCCTATGGGAGCCGATGGCGGTGCCGAAGCCTTTGCAGAAAATGCCGTGCTTCGGCGGAATAGGCGGGTATATCGACGAGGTCGCTTCTCTTGACTTCGTGCGCTTTACGACGCCGGGAGAGTACCTCAGAACGCACGAGCCTGCCGGCGAGATCACCTTCGGTGAGGACGTTGCGGACGGCAATCTCTCCGGCTATATGAGCTGGTCTGAAAAGCCCTTCAACCGCCTTGTCTGGACTCGCCTCGAGCGGGCGCGCAGTATGGCGCGGCTCTGTGAGCGCGACAGCCTTTCGCCGGACTTTGAGTCGCGCGTGCGGCTTCTCAGCACAACGCACTTCGGGCTCGCTTCGCCCGTTATGAACATAACCCGCGAGGAAAAGGCGCTCTCACTGAGTGAAAAAATGCTCGCGGACGAAATAGAAAATCTCCCGATGACCGATACCCTAACTGCTATCGACCCCTCTGAGAGCGGACTCATCACCGCGCAGCTTGCCGTTGAGGACGGATATCTCCGCGATATCACGAAGCTGCGGCTTGAGGCGGAAAACCTCGAAGCGTGGACTGCTGTGCCGATGGGTCAGTACGACTCCGGGTGCATTTCGTCATTTTACCTCGTCGCCAAGCTAAGAGAGGGCAGGCGGGAGGTGCCGCTGCGCTTCACGCTCGGTAAGCCGCGCAAGGTAAAGAGCGGAGATATAAAGACGAAATCCGTCGCCGTCGACTTAAATTCATTGCCGTATCCGTCTGTTTTCGTAAACGGCGAAAAGGCCGCTTCGCTGCACAGCTGGATAAACTACGGCGGTGAGCGGCGCTATTTCTCGCACGCAGTAAAGTCCGACCTGCCCCTTGCCGGCGACGGCGTCGGCGCGGCGCTCTCGGGTGAAATCCACCTTGAGGGCGAGGTTGAGAGCGGGCGCTATGAATTCGCGTTTTTCACGCTTCCGGGCGTTGACTGCGTGTTTGTAAAATCGCGCGTTAAGTACCCCTACACCGCGGAAAACTTTGAAATAAACTCTCAGGCCTCGTCGCTCGGGCGCTACTATGACCCGAGGTGGGTCGAGACCGCGCCTCTTGAGCTGACGATACCCGTCGGCGATACCGCCCGCGTTATAAAGCGCAGCTTTGCAGGGCGGGAGTCGGAATATAGTATTTCTGACTTCTGGGAGGCTTTCCCGGAGAATAAAAATATCGCCTCGATAAACCATCAGCTCACGGGCGGTACGCTCGGCATTGAGGACGGGAATATGTCCGTGACTCTTGTCCACGCGAGGGGAGTGCTCGGCTCGATGGCGCACTGCCCGATGCGGCTCGTAACCGAGGGGGACAGAAGGGAGCTGAGCCTCAACCCCTTCGGCACCTATTTCGGCGCCCAGCGCCATTATCCGACGCGAGGAAACGGCAGCTCGATGGAGCTGTACCTCGCCGCGGCGCCGCAGGCGCGAAGCCTTGCGCCCGCGTATAACGGCGCGGAGGAAACGGCGATGCAGGCGCTCTTCAGCGCAGATAAAACCGGCGCGACCGCGATAGCAGACGGCGCGATAATCCTCGGCGGCGGCAGGATACGGGCATTTTTTGGCGACAACGTGGCTCTTCACGCCCCAGTCGGCAGCAGGATAGACCCGCAGAAGCTCTCGAGCGTGACCTTCGGCGCGGGACTATTGGGGCTTGTGAGCCGGTACACGGAAAACCTCATAAAAGCCGAAAGGCGCGCAAATAGACTCCTGGAGGAGGACGAAAAATGCTGAACTTCGGAGAAAAAAACGGCGCGCTCACGCTCTCCGGCACCGGCGGGAGAGACGTGCGCTTCACAGTCGGCAGAACGCATTTCTGGCTCGGGCGCGGCAAGGCCACCTACACGATGAGCCGCGGCAGATTCAGATTCTCACAGCGCGTAAAGGAAAAAATCAAGGTCACGCTGACCGAGTACAAAATAAATAAGACCGGCGCTGAGCTGATTTTTATGTCGGATAACTGCCTGACGTGGTGCAAGGTAGTCCTGCGGGTCGACCTCGACCGCCTCGATGTGCATTTCGAGCCCTCAAGCGGGTATAACCGGCTGTGGCTCAACCTTCCAGCGCGGCCCGATGAGCACGTCTACGGCTGCGGCGAGCGCTTCACACGCTTCGACCTCAGGGGCGAAAAGGTCAAGATATGGGTCGCGGAGCATATAAACATCACGTCCATACTCAAAAAGATCGTCCGCAAAACCATCAGGCTGGACTCTCCGGACTTCAAGGACGATTTCGAGGAGTACGAAACCTACTACTCACAGCCGACGTTCATCTCGTCCTCGCGCTATTTCATGCACGCGGACACGACGGGCTTCTGCCTCTTCGACTTCTCAAATCCGAACCGCCACGCCTTCGAGTTCCGCGAGATACGCGACCTGCACTTCGGCTTTGCCGACAGCTTTTACGCTCTCGCCTCGAAGCTAGCAGACCTTCTCGGCCGCCAGCCGACGATGCCTGAGTGGGCATACGACGGCGCGATACTCGGCATTCAGGGCGGCACCGATACGGTGCTCGAGAAGCTCAGAAAAGCCGACGAATACGGCACGAAAACCGCCGCTCTGTGGTGCCAGGACTGGGAGGGACGGCGCATAACCTCCTTCGGCAAGCAGCTTATGTGGAACTGGCGGTGGGATGAGGAGCTTTATCCCGACCTGCCCGAGAGGATGCGCGAGCTGAAAGAGCGCGGCGTGCGCTTTCTCGGCTATATCAACACCTTCCTCGCCATCGAAAAGGATATGTACGAATACGCCCACGCTCACGGCTACTGCGTAAAGGACGCCTACGGCGAGGACTATCTCGTTAAGATAACTACCTTCCCGGCGGCTATGGTCGACCTCACGAATCCGGAGGCGTGCGAGTGGCTCAAGGGGATAATCAAAAGGAATATGATAGACTTCGGGCTTGACGGCTGGATGGCGGACTTCGGCGAGTATCTGCCCACCGACTGCGTGCTGTACAGCGGCGAGGATCCGGAGCTTGTGCACTGCACTTGGCCCGCGCGGTGGGCTAAGCTCAACCGCGAGGCTATCGAGGAGGCGGGCAAAAAGGGCGAGATTTTCTTCTTCACCCGCGCCGGACACACCGATACGGTGAAATATTCCACGATGATGTGGAACGGCGATCAGCACGTCGACTGGTCGTGCGATTACGGACTTGCCTCGGTCATTCCCGGAATGCTGAACCTGAATATGATAGGCTTCGGACTTGTCCACAGCGATATAGGCGGCTATACGACCTTCCCGCCCTTAAAGCGCAGTGAGGAACTGTTCATACGCTGGGCTGAGATGTGTGCCTTTACGCCGCTGATGCGCGGTCACGAGGGCAACCGCCCCGACGATAACGCGCAGTTTGACGCGAGCGACAGAACGCTGAGAGTCCACGCGCACCTGAGCCGCGCCCACGCGATGCTGAAGCCCTATCTCATCGCGCTCGACAGACTGAACGCAGAAAAGGGCATACCCGTAACGCGGCCAGTTTTCTTCCAGTACGACGAGGAGCTTGCCTACACCGAGGCGACGGAGTACCTGCTCGGCGGCGACCTGCTCGTTGCGCCGGTGATACGCGAAGGAGCGAAGAGCCGCTCGGTCTATCTACCGAACGACAAGTGGGTGGAGCTATGGACGGGAGAGGAGTATCGCCGCGGAACGCATGAGATAAGATCAGAATTCGGCTTCCCTCCGGTCTTTTACAGACGGGATTCGGAATACAGAGAACTATTTGAAAAGTTTAAGGAGCTAAAGCCATGAAATACTTTCTTGACAGTGCGAAAATCGACGAAATAAAATACGCCTACAAGGCGTTCGGCATCGACGGCGTGACAACGAATCCGCGCCACGTTATGGTATCCGGCAAGCCTTTTCTGACGGTCATCCGCGAGCTGGCGGACTGGGTGCGCGAGGAGGGACTCGAGGGCTATGAGCGCTTTCCGATATCCGTCGAGGTCAATCCGCATCTGGACGATGCCGGCGAGATCATCTCCGAGGCGAGGAAGATCGCCGCGATGAGCGAAAATTTCGTCATAAAGATACCCTGCACCGCCGCCGGCATCGAGGCGGCGAAGGAGCTTGAGAAGGCGGGAGTCCGCACGAATCTCACGCTCGTATTCTCAGCCTCGCAGGCGATAATCGCCGCGAAGAACGGCTCTAAATTCGTCTCTCCGTTCATCGGCTGGAAGGAGGATAACGGCGAGGACACAAAGGAGTACATAAAGAACATTGTCGATATCTACAAAAACTACGGCTGGTACGGCAAAACCGAGATAATCTGCGCCGCAGTGCGAAGCGCAAAGCAGATAGTCGACTGCGCGGTCGCCGGCGCGGATATCGTCACCGCCGGACTTGCGGTGTATGAGGCGAGCTTCAAGCACCCCTACACCCGTCAGGGACTTGAAACCTTCCAGAATGCGTGGGATAACACCGCAAAGGAGTAAAAAATGAAAATCGGATTTATCGGCCTCGGCATAATGGGCGAGGCGATGAGCGCGAATATCGCAAAAAAGCACAACGGCGAGGTCTATACCTTCGACGTCGTGCCGGAAAAGACCGTGCCGGGTACTGTGAGACTCAATAGCGCGCTCGAGGTCGCTGAAAGGAGCGACGTAATCATCACGATGGTGCCGAAGAGCGAGCACAGCAGAGCGGTGTGCGATGCTGTACTGCCCGCGATGAAAAAAGGCAAAATCTACATCGATATGTCGACCATCGACCCGTCTGCTTCGGTTGAGTTGTCCGAGAAGGTCAAGGCGACCGGAGCGCAGTTTGCCGACGCGCCCGTAGTAAAATCGCGTCCGGCCGCGGAAGCCGGCAAGCTCGGCATCTACGTCGGCTGCGATGAGGAGCTCTTCGATGTTATAAAACCCGTCCTCTCGTACATGGGCGAGAATATCATCAGAATGGGCGGCAACGGCATGGGACTTGTTATGAAAATATGCCACAACACCCTCGTTGCCGAAATTCAGAACGGCGTGAACGAAACGCTCTGCCTTGCCCGCAAATACGGCGTTTCCGTCGACGATTTCAAGACCGCCATCTCCTACGGCGGCGGACAGAACTTCTATCTCGACGGTCAGGCGGAGAACATCAGAAACCGCAACTGGAAAACCGCGTTCTCGCTCGAGAATATGAATAAAGACCTCGGCATCGCCGCCGGTATGAGCGCTGAAAAGGGCTTCAGAATGCCCGGCATGGAGAACGCCAGGCGCGTCTACTCCGAGGGCATGGAGGCGGGAATAGGCAGGGAGGACTTCCGTGCCACCTACAAAATCGTTTCGGGGGAGATGGAATGATGCAAAACGCAAAAATCGGCGTTCTCTGCCTCGGGCGCTACACCTATGACGTCGCCGCCTCGCGCGAGATATACAAGACCGCCGTCGCCGACCTCAGGACAATTCCGGATATCGACTGGGAGATAATCGAGGAGCCGGTCATCGAAAAGCCGGACGCGGAGTCCGCCGCGGCAAGGCTCAAGGCGGCGGGAGTCGACGCCGTTGCCATAATCTCCGGCACCTTCCATCTCGGTCATCTCGCGCTTATAATCGACCGCGCGGTGCGTAAGCCCGTGCTTCTCTGGGCGTTCAACGAGCTCCCATACGATGGCGGAAAGATACGCCTCAACTCCGTCTGCGGCATGAATCTCAACGCCTCGAACCTCTATAAATCCGGCAACGATAACTTTATCTGCACCGTTTCCGATACGATAGACCGCGAATGGGTTGACGCCATACGCATGAAGGCGGCGATCGAGCACGCGCACATCGGCGTTGCGGGCTACCGCGCCGACGGCTTTTTCAATCTCGACATTGACGAGCTTGACAATTTCCGCAAGACCGGCGTGCTTCTCGACCACTATGAGCTTGCCGATATGTTCTCATCTGAGGTTTCCGACGAGGAGATTGCCGAGCGCGAAAAGCAGGTGCGCGCGAAGTTCAGGTGCGGCGGCGTTACCGATGAGCAGGTGAGAAAGGTCGCGCGCCTGTGCGCCTCGACCGAGAAATTCCTCGATAAAAACAAGCTCGACGCGCTTGCAATCCGCTGCTGGCCGGAGTACGCGAATAACTACGGCATCGCGCCCTGCGCAATGATGAGCCTTTTGCAGTCCGACGGCCGCATACTCTCCTGCGAGGGCGACGCCGAGGGCGCGGAAACGATGCTCGCGTGTCAGGCGGCGGGGTGTGAAACGCCGTATCTTGCCGACCTCAGCCAGGTCAACTTCGACGAGAACTACGCCCTTATGTGGCACTGCGGCGTCGCGCCCGTGAACCTGTGGGACGGCTGCTGCGACTGCACTCTCGATACATATTTTGCAGGCGGCAGGGGAGTGACCGCGGGCTTTGTTATGAAGAGCGGCAGGGTCAGCTTCGTGCGAATAGACTCCGCAAGGGGCAAAACGCGCCTGTTTATCACCGAGGGCGTCGCGGAGCCGATGGATAAGCTCCTCTCCGGAACCTACGCGAAGGTGCGCTTCAATTACCCCGTGCGCGACCTCATCGGCAGAGTTACCGAGACGGGAGTTGCCCACCACATCGTAATGTGCTACGGCGAGTACGTCAATGTCTACCGCAAGCTTGCAAAAATAATGGGCTGGGAAATCATCGAGCCCTGAAAGGAAGATACTATGGACATCAATTCGATCATTTCATCCCTCACATCCTCAGAAGCGCTCTCCGGCATTACCGGCGCGGCGCAGGTCGAGGCAAAGGACGCAAGGAGCGTCATCGAAAACGCCGTTTCGCCTATGATGAAGGGCGCTCTCGGCGGCGCCGACCTTAACAAAGTCAAGGGCCTTATCGAAAAGTACGGCGGCTCCTTCGGAGATATCGCCAAGAAAATCGACCTCAAGGACGGCGCAAAGCTCCTCAGTGAGCTTCTCGGCAAAAATGAAGCCTCCACCGTCAGCGAGATCGCGGCGGCGAGCGGGGTAGAGGAGGGCAAGACTAAAAATATCCTCTCAGCCTGCGCTCCGCTCGTTGCAAATCTCCTCGGCACTGAGCTGAAGGACGGCGACATCGCCTCTCTCGCGCAGAGCCTTCTGAAGAATATGAGCTTCACAGACCTGCTCGGCGGGCTCTTCGGGAAGAAATAACCGCAACTTTTGCAATATGCGCAACAACTTAGACTATTGAAAAAGCAGCCGCCTGAGCTTATAATGAGATCACAAATAAAAAATACAGTACGGGAGGAAAAAAACTATGCAAATGGGATTCCGCTGGTACGGCGAGGGCAACGATAAGATCGCCCTTTCCGACATCCGCCAGATACCCGGCGTCAGCACCATAGTATGGGCGCTTCACGATAAGATGCCCGGCGAGGTATGGCAGCCCGACGAGATCGGGAAGGTGGTAAGTCAGATCCGCGCCGCCGGCTTCAATGCCGACGTAGTCGAGAGCGTCAACGTCCACGATGATATCAAGATCGGACTTCCGACGCGCGACAAGTACATCGAGAACTACAAACAGACCATCCGCAATCTCGCGCCCTTCGGCGTAAAGGTCATCTGCTACAACTTCATGCCGATCTTCGACTGGACGAGAAGCGACCTCTTCCATCCCGTTGGCGACGGCTCCACCGCGCTCTACTATCAGAAGGATATGATCCAGGACGATCCGAAGGAGATGGCGGACTACGTCATGAGCTTCACTGAGAAGTATCATATGACGTTCCCCGGCTGGGAGCCTGAGAGAATGGCTCACCTTGACGAGCTGTTTGAGAAGTACAAGGGCGTCGATCACGAGAAGCTCTGGGCGAACTTCAAGTACTTCCTTGAGGCGATCATGCCGACCTGCCGCGAGTGCGACATCAAGATGGCGGTGCATATGGACGATCCCCCCTGGGATATCTTCGGACTTCCGCGCCTTCTCACAAATGCTGAGAATATTGACCGCTTCCTCAAGATGGTGGACGACCCCTACAACTGCCTGACGCTCTGCTCCGGCTCGCTGAACGCAGACCCGAACAACAATGTTGCAGATATAGTCCGCAAGCACTGCGACAGAATCGCGTTTGCGCATATCCGCAACGTAAAGCACTTCCCGAACGGCGACTTCTCCGAGGCGAGCCACCGCGACTGCGACGGCGATACCGGCATCCTCGACATCCTCCGCGCCTATCACGACTGCGGCTACGAGGGATATATCCGCCCCGACCACGGCAGACACCTCTGGGATGAGAAGCCCGGCAACGTCAGACCCGGCTACGGACTTTATGACAGAGCGCTCGGCATAATGTATATGCTCGGCGCGTGGGATATGATGGATAAAGAATCTGAAAAGGAGTGCAGATAAAATGGAAAAGAATGTTCTTAACACCGATCTTACCGGCAAGGTTGCCGTAGTTACCGGAGCGGGCGGAGTCCTCTGCTCCATGTTCGCCAAGGTTCTCGCCCGCGCGGGAGCCAAGGTCGCTCTTCTCGACCTCAACGAGGAGGCCGCTCAGAAGTTCGCCGACGAGATCGTAGCCGAGGGCGGCTGCGCCAAGGCGTATAAGTGCAACGTGCTCGAGAAGGAGAGCTGCTATGCCGTAGCCGACGCTGTTGAGGCTGACCTCGGCAAGTGCGACATTCTTCTCAACGGCGCCGGCGGAAACAATCCCCGCGCCACCACCGACAAGGAGTATTTTGAGCTCGGCGACATCGAGGCCGACACCAAGAGCTTCTTCGACCTTGACAAGTCCGGCGTTGAATTTGTTTTCAACCTCAACTTCATCGGAACGCTTCTCCCGACTCAGGCATTTGCACGTCAGATGGTCGGCAGAGAGGGCTGCAACATCCTCAACGTCAGCTCCATGAACGCCTACACTCCGCTCACGAAGATCCCCGCGTACTCCGGAGCGAAGGCGGCTATCTCCAACTTCACCCAGTGGCTTGCCGTCCACTTCTCCAAGGTCGGCATCCGCGTAAACGCCATCGCGCCCGGCTTCTTCTCCACAAAGCAGAACGCCGCGCTCCTGTTCAACCCCGACGGAACTCCGACCGCCCGCACCGGCAAGATACTTGCCGCGACCCCGATGGGCCGCTTCGGCAACTCCGATACCGAGCTCAACGGCGCGGTTCTCTTCCTCCTCAACAACGAGGCGGCGGGCTTCATCACCGGCGTGACCATCCCAATTGACGGCGGCTTCTCCGCATATTCCGGAGTATAAATCGACAATATATCACGGGCAGAAAATATTTCTGTCCGTGATTGCTATTTTTATATCCGTTTTAATGGTTTACAGATTTTTTTGTATATGTTACACTAAATCAGTATGAAAAATAATATAATTTGGAGGCGATTTACCAATGACTGATATGATGCTCAAACTCAAAAAGATCGGTATTATCCCTGTTGTAGTCCTCGACAATGCCGACGATGCTATTCCTCTCGCTGAGGCGCTCATCAAGGGCGGCCTTCCCTGCGCAGAAGTGACCTTCCGCACCGCCGCCGCTGAGGAGTCCATTCGCAGAATGGCAAAGGCGTTCCCCGAGATGATCGTCGGCGCCGGCACCGTTCTCACTACCGAGCAGGCTGACAGAGCTATCGACGCCGGCTCCAAGTTCATCGTAAGCCCCGGCTTCAATCCCAGAGTAACAAAATACGTTCTTGACAAGGGCGTTCCGATGACTCCCGGCATCTGCACTCCTTCCGAGGCGGAGGGCGCTATGGAGCTCGGTCTTGACGCTGTCAAGTTCTTCCCGGCGGAGCCCTCCGGCGGCCTTAAGATGATCAAGGCCATGGCGGCTCCTTACGTCGGTCTCAACTTCATGCCCACCGGCGGCATCTCTCCCGAGAACGTCCGCGAGTACCTCAAGTATGACCGCATCATCTGCTGCGGCGGAAGCTGGATGGTCAAGGGCGACCTCATCAGGGCCGGCAAGTTCGATGAAATCGAGAAGCTCGTAAAAGAAGCTTCTGATATTGTTAAAGAAATTAGGGGGTAATTAAAATGAGAGTAGTAACATTTGGCGAACTGATGGTAAGACTTCAGCCGTACAACTATGAGCGTTTCGTTCAGGCCGATCATCTTGAGTTCACGTTCGGCGGCGGCGAGGCCAACGTAGCCGTTTCCCTCGCAAACTACGGCGCTGACGCTGCATTCGTAACCAAGCTTCCTGCCCACGCAATCGGCCAGGCTGCTGTCAACTCTCTTCGCCGCTATGGCGTAGACACCAGCATGATCGTCCGCGGCGGCGACCGTGTAGGTATCTACTACAACGAGAAGGGCGCTTCCCAGCGTCCGAGCGTCTGCATCTATGACCGCGCACATTCCGCAATTCAGGAGTCCGATCCCTCCGACTTCGATTGGGACAAGATCTTCGAGGGCGCCGACTGGTTCCACTTCACCGGCATCACTCCGGCACTCGGCCCCAACATGGTCAAGGCGTGCGTTGAGGCCTGCAAGGCTGCTAAGGCGCGCGGCGTAAAGATCTCCTGCGACCTTAACTATCGCGGCAAGCTCTGGACTCGCGCCCAGGCCCGCGAGGCTATGACTGAGCTCTGCCAGTATGTCGACGTCTGCATCTCCAACGAGGAGGATGCTAAGGACGTATTCGGCATCGAGGCCGAGGCCACCGATATCACCGCCGGTGAGCTCAACCGCGAGGGCTACAAGTCCGTCGCAAGACAGCTTGCTGAGAAGTTCGGCTTCGAGAAGGTCGCCATCACCCTCCGCGAGAGCCACAGCGCATTTGATAACGACTGGTCTGCTATGCTCTACGATGTAGCGAGCGGCGAGTACTGCTTCTCCAAGAAGTATCACCTCCACATCATCGACCGTATCGGCGGCGGCGACAGCTTCGGCGGCGGCCTTATCTACGCTCTTCTCTCCGGCAAGGACACCCAGGGCGCGGTTGAGTTCGCAGTTGCTGCTTCCGCTCTGAAGCACTCCATCGAGGGCGACTATAACTTCGCCACCATCGCTGAGGTCGAGAAGCTCGCCGGCGGCGACGGCTCCGGCAGAGTCCAGAGGTAACTTCATGAAGGAATTTATGGATAAGGACTTTGTCCTTACTAACGACACAGCCAAGCACCTTTTCCACGATTATGCGGAGAATATGCCCATCGTTGACTATCACTGCCACATCTCCCCGAAGGAGATCTATGAGGATCGCCGTTTTGACAACCTCGTAGAGGTCTGGCTCGGCGGTCACAATCCCGACGGCAGCTACTTCGGCGACCACTATAAGTGGCGTGTAATGCGCTCCAACGGCGTTCCCGAGGAATACATCACCGGCGACAAGCCCGCCTATGAGCGCTTCCTCAAGTTCGTCGAGAGCCTTGAGATGGCGATCGGCAACCCGATGTACCATTGGTGCAATATGGAGCTTCGCCAGTTCTTCGGATACAATAAGCCCCTCACCGTTGAAAACGCCGAGGAGTGCTGGAACTACTGCAACGAGAAGCTTCGCACCGATCCGAATCTCACCGTCCGCGGCATCATCGCCAAGGCGAAGGTCGCAATGGTCGGCACCACCGACGATCCCATCGACTCCCTTGAGTGGCACGAGAAGATCGCGGCCGATCCCTCCATCACCGTCAAGGTCTGCCCGAGCTTCCGCCCCGACAAGGCTATAAACATTTCTAAGCCCGGCTTCGCCGACTATATGGCGAAGCTCGCCGCCTCCGTCGGCAAGGAAAAGCTTGCAAATTTCGAAGAGGTCTGCGCAGCTCTTACCGAGCGCCTTGAGTTCTTCGCAAAGATGGGCTGCCGCGCCTCTGACCACGGTCTTGACTACATCCCGTTCCAGAAGTGCTGCCCGAAGTGCGCCGACAAGGCGTATCAGAAGGCTATGGCAGGCGAGGAGCTCACCGTTGAGGAGGCTGAGAAGTATCAGACTCAGCTCCTTCTCCACCTCGGCAGAGAGTATCACCGCCTCGGCATCGCGATGCAGCTTCACTATTCCTGCAAGCGCAACAATAACGAGCGTATGTATGAGCTTCTCGGCCCCGATACCGGCTTCGATATGGTCGCGCAGAACACCTGCGGCGGCGCTATCGCTGACTTCCTCAGCGCTCTCGACAAGACCGGCGAGTGCCCGAAGACCATCATCTATTCGCTCAACTCCGCCGACTTCGATCAGATCGGAACCCTTATCGGCTGCTTCCAGCCCGACGAGGTACCCGGCAAGATCCAGCACGGCTCCGCCTGGTGGTTCAACGATACCAAGACCGGTATGCAGGCTCAGATGACGAGCCTTGCAAACCTCGGTCTGCTCGGCAACTTCGTCGGAATGCTGACCGACTCCCGTTCGTTCCTCAGCTATGCCCGCCACGATTACTTCCGCAGAATCCTCTGCGACCTTATCGGCAAGTGGGTCGAGAACGGCGAGTATCCGAATATCGACGCTTCTCTCAAGAAGATCGTCGAGGGCGTCTGCTACAATAACGCCGTCAGATACTTCAATCTGTAAGTTTCATAATAACATTTGCAGGTACGGTCCTGTGACCGTACCTGCCGTTTTATACTGGCTCTTGACAAACAGAATAATGCTGCCGCCGGGCAGTGAATGCAGGGCATTCGTTTTCACATCGTCAGGTCTTTGAAGATGTGATTGCGGATGCTTTTATTTTTTGCGCGAGGGTATCTATTCAGCAATCGCTGAAAACTCAAGCTATATCTCCGTTACAGTTTGCTTTACAGCGTTTTTCTTTAACGATATCTACGGCTTCATAAGCTGGAGCGAGATGGAAAAACGGCAAAAGCTCGGCGGTTAATTATTATATTTTTCTTGTACTGCGAAAGGTCTTGTGCTATACTGCTTTCGTATTAAAATGGCATTTTATGGGGTGATTATATTGAAAGCTAAATTTTCGCTCTACCTCGCCTCGATCGCGCCGGAGCTTAAAAGGCTCGCTGCGATTCTGGGTGAGAGCTACGATTACGTCAGCGTTCTCTCGACCGACTCAAAGGGCATAAGCCTCACGATCTCGCAGCGGGCGAAGAACGTGACGACGCAGAACATCACAACGGAGCGCGGAAGCGTAGTGCGAGTTTACAAAAACGGGCTCTACTCAGAGTACGCCTTCAACTCCTTCGATTCAGCCGAAAAGCTCGCGGAGAAGGCGAAGGAGGCGCTCGACAGTCAGCTTGCGCTTTTGAAGGCGACAGGCTCGAAGGTCTATGATACCGCGAAGCTCGACGATTCTCCTGCTGAGCTTTTTGTCGAGAAGGAAGCGGAGATACTGCCCGAGGAGTGCGACGTCGGGGAGTTCTTACGGCTCTTTACCGAGCTTTCCGACGAGGGCATGAAGACCATTCCCGGCGCGCTCGACGTTATGGTGCGCGCGAGCGGCACGCATATAAGCAAGCTGTTTCTTACCGCCAACCGCGACCTCAGACAGAGCTACTCCTACATCGAGGGCTCGGCGGCCTCCTACGCGCCCGGCAAGGACGGAGATATGAAGTTTACCCACGTCGGCGTTTCCGACTGCGGCGGAATGGAGCTGCTCTACGGGCTGAGAGAAAAAATCAAGACCCTGCCCGGCATTATGGCTGACCTCGTCGCCTCGGAAAAGATCGTTCCGGGCGAGTACGATATCATCACCGACCCGACTGTTACCGGACTTATCGCGCACGAGGCTTTCGGCCACGGAGTTGAGATGGATATGTTCGTCAAGAACCGCGCGCTCGGCAAGGACTATATCGACAAGCGCGTCGGAAGCGACAAGGTAACGATGCACGAGGGCGCGAGATGCGATGAGAGCGTCACCGCCTTCGCCTTCGACGATGAGGGCACCCTCGCCGGCGACGTTACCGAGATTGACCACGGCATACTAAAGACCGGGATCTGCGACGCGCTGAGCGCATTGAGGCTCGGCGTCGCGCCAACCGGCAACGGCAAGCGCCAGAGCTACGATCACAAGGTCTACACCCGCATGACGAACACGGTGTTCGACTCCGGCGACGATAAGCTCGAGGATATGATAAAGAGCATCGACCACGGCTATCTCCTGCGCGGAATGCAGAGCGGTATGGAGGATCCGAAGCACTGGGGCATACAGTGCATCATCGAGCGCGGCTATGAGATCAGAAACGGCGCGCTCACCGGAGTGTGCGTATCGCCGGTAGTCATGACGGGCTACGTTCCCGACCTTTTGGGCGGAGTTACAATGGCTACGAGCGACAGAGTTGTCGAGGGCAACGGCGCCTGCGGCAAGGGCTACAAGGAATGGGTCAAGGTCGCGGACGGCGGCCCCTATCTTAAAACGAAAGCGAGGCTCGGCTGATGCTTGAAACACTGAAAAAATCCCTCGCCGCCCTCGGCGCGGACGGCTGGGAGCTTACTGAGAATAAGACCCGCCGCTGGGAATTCTACTTCATCCGCCACGCTCTCGATCAGAACCGCGCGGCTGACACCGTAAACTATAACGTGAAGGTCTATAAGAAGCTCGAGGGCGGGCTTTTAGGCTCCGCCTCGTGCGAGATTAACCCCACCGACACCGCGTCCGAGGTCGAAAAGAAGCTCGCTGACCTTCTCTCCCGCGCAAGCCTTGTAAAGAACCCGGCTTACAGCTTAGTCAGCGAAAAAATCACGCTTCCCGACAAGACCGAGAGGGTGGACGTTCAGAAGATAGCGCGCGATTTTATCGAGGCGGTCGCCTCCGTTCCCGAAACGGAGACGGAGGACATAAACTCCTATGAGATTTTCGTGAGCGAGATAACCCGCCATACGCTCAACTCCAACGGCGTGGAGTACACCGCGATTTACCCCGCAAGTATGCTTGAGATCGTAGTTAACGCCCGCAGAGAGGGCCACGAGATCGAGCTATACCGCCAGTTCAACTCCGGCTCCTGCGATAAAGAAAAGGTGCGCGCCGACGTTCTCGCCGCTATGCGTACCGGCCGCGACAGACTCGCGGCTGAGCCGACTCCGCGCGTTGAGAATATCGACGTCGTGCTTTCGACTGAGGACGCGGTGAACGTATTTGAGTATTTCACGATGAACGCGAACGTGCAGGCAAAGTACCGCCGCATATCTCCGTTTGAGCAGGGAAAGCCCGTCTGCGACTGGCAGGGCGGCGATAAGATCACCGTCCGCGCCGTCCGCGAGCTCGACAATTCCTCGCGCAACTTCCCGGTCGACGCAGAGGGCAGTGTTATCGAGGAGCGCGACATCATAAAGGACGGCGTTCTCTGCAACTTCTGGGGACAGAGGCAGTTTTCACAGTACCTCGGCATCGAGAAAAACTCCGTTATCTCGAACTTTGTCTTTGACGGCGGCTCGATGGGCGCGGATGAGCTCAGAAGCGGCGACTATATCGAGCTTGTGGAGTTTTCCGATTTCCAGGTCGATTCAATGGGCGGCGACGTCGCGGGCGAGATCCGCCTCGGCTATCTCCACAAGGACTGCGAAACGAAGATCATCACCGGCGGCTCAGTCTCCGGCAGTATGATAGAGGCGGCGCCGACAATGAAGTATTCGCGTGAAACGGCGCAGTACAATAACATCGTCATTCCGGCAGTCGTAAGGCTCAAAAACCTCAGGATCACCGGCGTAAAATAACAGACAGAAGGCATTAAAATGGAAGTTCTGAAATATGTGATAGTCGCTGTCGTGGGCTATATTCTCGGCTCCGTCAGCATTTCAATAATCCTCTCGAAGCTCGCTATGGGCAGCGATATCCGCGAGAAGGGCAGCGGCAACGCCGGCGCGACCAATATGGCGCGCAACTTCGGCATGAAGGCGGGCTTTGTCACCCTCGGCGGCGATATGCTCAAGGCTATACTTGCGATGGCTCTCGGCTGGCTGCTACTCGGCAGAGATATGGGAGTAATGGTCGGCGGTCTTGCCGCCATGATAGGCCACTGCTTCCCGGTATTTTACAAGTTCAAGGGCGGCAAGGGCGTTTCGGTGCTCGCTGCTATCGCGCTTATGATAGACTGGCGCGTGACCGCAATCGGACTTGCGATGTTCCTCATCGTAGCCTTTGCGACGAAAAAGGTCTCCGCAGGCTCGATCACCGCGGCTGCGACGGTGCCGGTCTGTACGGCGCTCTTCAACCTCGGAACGCCTCTGCTGATCCTCGCAATCGTCGGCGGCGTGACTGTAATAATTCAGCACCGCGCGAATATCGGCAGACTCATCCGCGGCGAGGAGCCGGACTTCAAGCCTGCGCACAAGGATAAATAAAGGGAAATTGCTATGACCAGACCCGTAACCACGCTCTTTATGCTGATGAAGGTAATAGGCTGATATATTGAAAAGGCGCTTCCGTTTTGGAAGCGCCTTAAATCATATCCTGCTCTCTATAAACTTCAGTATATCGTCCATAACCTCCGCTTTATTCAGCTCGTTCAGAAGCTCGTGGCGGCAGTCGGGGTAGAGCTTGAGGGAAACGTCCTTCATTCCGGCGGACTTCCACATCTCAACAGCCTTTTTCGGGCCGGCGCCGTTCTCACCGACGGGGTCCTTGTCGCCGGAGATGAAGAATACCGGCAGAGTCTTGTTCATCTTCGCTATGTTTTCGGGCTTCGAGATGAATTCGATTCCGGTCATCATATCGCGGAAGAGTCCGGCGGTGGCGGCAAAGCCGCAGTTCGGGTCCTTTATGTAGGCGTCGACAACGGCGTTATCGCGCGTAAGCCAGTCAAAGTCGGTGCGCCTCGGCTCAAACTCCTTGTTGTACGAGCCGAACGCCATATCGTTGAGCATCTTGGAGCGGCGTGAGGTACCGCGGGTGCGGCAGGTGAGGAGAGCCGCGGCCTTTCCTGCGGTCACAAGCGCGGGCGCCTGCTGACCGGTGCCGCAGATTATCGCGGCGTCGAGGTCGCCGGGGTATTTTATGAGATACGTTCTTGCGACAAAAGAGCCCATGCTGTGCCCGAAGAGGATATAAGGCAGGTCGGGAAACTCCTTCTGCATGATATCGTGAAGCTTTTTGACATCGCCGACTACCAGATCCCAGCCGTCGTTCTCCGCAAACCAGCCCTGCTCGTCAATGCGCTTGTAGCTCTTGCCGTGACCGAGGTGGTCGTTCGCGACCGCGATGAAGCCGTGAGAGGCGAGGAAGCTCATAAAGCCGTCGTATCTCTCGCAGTGCTCGGCAACGCCGTGGGCAATCTGAACAACGCCGCGCGGTGCGATGTCGGGGTCGAAGCGGCGGACGTTTATATCGGTTTTTCCATTGGTCGAGGTAAAGGTAAAGCTTGTGAATTTGGGCATCTGAGACACCTCCGAATATTTTATAACATTTTTATTATAGGCTCAAAACTCCGAAAGGTCAATAGTTTGCACAAATAATACTTGAAAAAACTATGTAAAATGATATAATATAGACAAAGTCTATATTATATCGCATATCGCCGGATTGGCGATATGCAGTGATTTAAATTATATGTCACAACGCCGCTTTGCGGCTGTGACATAATATATACAAATATGAAATATGCGCCGTGAGGCAGGAGGCGTCTATGGCAGAGAAGAAATACATCATTGCGATGGACCAGGGAACTACAAGCTCCCGCGCCATTCTTTTCAATAAGCAGGGCGAGATAAAGAGCGTTGTACAGCGCGAATTTCGCCAGATTTTCCCTCAGCCCGGCTGGGTTGAGCATGACCCGATGGAGATATGGTCTACTCAGATGGGCGTTACGATGGAGGCGATGCAGCGCCTTGACGCGAAGCCTGAGGAGATCGCAGCAATCGGTATCACAAATCAGCGCGAAACGACGATACTGTGGGAGGCTGCGACCGGCAGACCGATATACAACGCCATAGTATGGCAGTGCCGCAGAACGTCTGATATGATAGAGGAGATGAAGAACGCCGGATGGACTGAAAAAATCCGCGAAAAGACCGGACTTGTGCCGGACGCGTACTTTTCAGCGAGCAAGATCGCGTGGATATTTGACCACGTTCCCGGCTCGCGCGAGAGAGCGCGCAGGGGCGAGATAAAGTTCGGCACCGTCGATTCGTGGCTCATCTGGAACCTCACAAACGGCGCCGTTCACGCGACCGACTTCACAAATGCCTCGAGAACGATGCTCTTTGACATTAAAAATCTCCGCTGGGACGATGAAATACTCGAATATTTTGACATTCCGCGCGAGATACTGCCCGAGGTACACCCCTCGAGCTACGTCTACGGCACGACAGAGAAGTTCGGCGGTAATATCCCCGTCGCGGGCGTTGCCGGCGACCAGCAGGCGGCGCTTTTCGGACAGTGCGGCTTCGAGCCGGGCGGCGTGAAGAGCACCTACGGCACCGGCGGCTTTATGCTTATGAACACCGGCGATAATAAAATAGTGTCGAAAAAGGGTCTGCTTACGACTCTCGCCGCAAGCGGCGGAGACAGACCGCAGTACGCGCTTGAGGGCAGCGTGTTCATCGCCGGCGCGGCTATACAGTGGCTGCGCGACGAGATGCGAATGATCCGCTCCTCGCCGCAGTCCGAGACCTACTGCAATGCGGTCGAGGACTCGAACGGGATGTACATAGTGCCGGCGTTTTCCGGCATGGGCGCGCCCTATTGGCAGCAGTACGCGCGCGGCACTATCGTAGGACTCACGCGCGGCGTGTCGAAGGATCACTTCGTCCGCGCGACCGTTGAATCCCTCGCGTATCAGACTAACGACCTGCTCGCCGCGATGAAGGACGAATCGGGGCTGAGCCTCAGCGTTCTCAAGGTCGACGGCGGCGCGAGCGCAAATAATTTCCTGATGCAGTTCCAGTCGGATATCTCCGGCGTGCGTATCGAGCGCCCGAGCTGCATCGAGACCACCGCCCTCGGCGCCGCGTACCTCGCGGGGCTCGCCGTAGGATACTGGAGAGATACCGACGAGGTTCGCCTTAACTGGCAGTGCGGCAAGGTCTTTGAGCCGGTCATCGAGCCGGAAAAGCGCAAAAAGCTGCTGAAGGGCTGGAAAAAGGCAGTAAAATGCGCTATCTACTTTGCTCTTGAGGAGGAAGATGAAGGTGAATGAATATGATGTCGCCGTTATCGGCGCAGGCGTTACGGGCTCTGCAATAGCGAGATATCTCGCGCGCTACGAGCTTAAAACAGTCGTGCTCGAGAAGGAGGAGGACGTTTCCTCCGGCACGACAAAGGCAAATTCCGGCATAGTCCACGCGGGCTTTGACGCCGCGCCGGGCAGTATGATGGCGAAGATGAACGTCAAGGGCTGTGCGATGATAAAGGAGCTGTCTAAAACGCTCGACTTTCCGTACAGAAATAACGGCTCTATGGTGCTATGCTTCGACGAGGCCGAGATACCGAACCTTAAAGCGCTCTATGAGCGCGGCATAACTAACGGCGTAAAGGAGCTGAAGCTCCTCACCGGCGACGAGGCGAGGGCGATGGAGCCGGCAATCTCCGACGCGGTGGTTGCGGCGCTCTGGGCGCCGACCGCGGGCATCGTCTGCCCCTTCAGCCTCTGCATCGCGCTCGCTGAGAACGCCGCGGACAACGGCGTTGAGTTTAAGTTCCTCACCGAGGTCGAAAACATCGAAAAGACCGCCGAGGGCTTCAGAATTTCCACAAACAACGGCGAGATCACCGCGAATACCGTAGTAAACGCCGCGGGCGTGTACGCCGACAAAATTCACAATATGGTCTCCGCCGATAAGCTCACGATCACCCCGCGCCGCGGCGAGTACGTTCTTATGGACAAGGAAGTCGGCGATCTCGTCAGCGCTACGATATTCCAGCTTCCCGGCAAGCTCGGCAAGGGCGTTCTTGTGACCCCGACGGCGCACGGCAATCTCCTTGTCGGCCCCAACGCGCAGGATCTTGACGATAAGGAGGACACCGAGACCACGCAGGCGGGCATGGATGATATAAAAAAGCGCGCTCTTCTCAGCGTTCCGGGCGTGCCGTACAACAAGATGATAACCTCGTTTGCCGGACTTCGCGCCCACGAGGCAAGGCACGATTTCATTCTCGGAGAAGTTTCCGACTGCGAGGGCTTCTTCGACGCCGCCGGAATCGAGTCGCCCGGTCTTACGAGCGCTCCTGCGATAGGCGAGTATATGGCGGATATGATCGCCGAGAAGCTCTCTGCAAAGCAAAAAGAGAACTTCAATCCCGAGCGCAAGGGTTTTATCGAGGTCGCAAAGCTCCCGCGCGAGGAGCGCGCGAGGCTCATCAAGGAGCGCCCCGAGTACGGAAGGATCGTCTGCCGCTGTGAGAACATCTCCGAGGGCGAGATACTTGACGCGATAAACCGCACCCTCGGCGCAAGGTCACTCGACGGAGTGAAGCGCAGAGTAAGGCAGGGAATGGGCCGCTGTCAGGCGGGCTTCTGCACTCCGCGCACTATGGAGCTTCTCGCAAGAGAGCTGAAAATCCCCATGACCGAGGTCAGAAAGAACAGACCCGGCTCAGAGCTTTTGAAGGGGTGAGAAAATGGACAGACACGATCTTATAATCATCGGCGGCGGCCCCGCCGGACTTGCCGCGGCACTCTCTGCGAGAGAAAACGGCATTGAGGATATCCTCATCCTCGAGCGCGACGTGCGCCTCGGCGGAATACTGAACCAGTGCATCCACAACGGCTTCGGTCTGCACACCTTCAAGGAGGAGCTGACGGGTCCTGAGTACGCTGAGAGGTATGCAAAGCGCGTTATCGAGGCCGGTATCCCGTATAAGCTCAACACCATCTGCGCCGACATCTCGCCGGACAGAGAGGTGACCTACGTCAACGCCGAGGAGGGCTGCGTTACAGTCAAGGCTGGCGCAGTTATCCTCGCTATGGGCTGCCGCGAGCGCCCGCGCGGAGCGCTCGGACTTCCGGGCTTCCGTCAGGCGGGAGTTTACACCGCCGGAACTGCTCAGCGCCTTATGAATATTGAGGGCTATTTGGTCGGTAAGGAGGTAGTTATCCTCGGCTCGGGCGATATCGGTCTTATCATGGCGCGCAGAATGACCCTCGAGGGCGCGAAGGTCAAGGTTGTGGCCGAGCTTATGCCGTATTCCGGCGGCCTCAAGCGCAATATTGTCCAGTGTCTCGACGATTTCAATATACCGCTTCGCCTCAGCCATACCGTAACCCGCGTTCACGGCAAGGAGAGGGTAGAGGGCGTTACTATTTCCGAGGTCGGCGCCGACAGACGTCCGATTCCCGGCACCGAGGAGTTCTATTCCTGCGATACGCTGCTTCTGAGCTGCGGACTGCTGCCGGAAAACGAGCTGAGTAAATCCGCAGGCGTGCGCCTCAGCCGCGTCACCGGCGGCGCTGAGGTCAACGAGAGCCTCGAGACGAGCGTTCCCGGAGTTTTCTCCTGCGGCAACGTCCTGCACGTCCACGACCTTGTCGACTACGTTTCCGAGGAGGCTTCGCGCGCAGGAAAGAACGCAGCTGCGTTCATTAAAGCCGGCGGGATGCGCGAGAGGGGCAGAGTTATCACCCTCAAGGGCGAGGGCGGCGTGAGATATACCGTTCCGCAGACCATCGACCCCAAGAATATGGAGGATAAGCTCACGGTGCGCTTCCGCGTGGGCGACGTCTACAAGGGAAAGAGCCTCGCCGTTTATTATAACGGAGTCGAGGTCAGAAGAGTCAGAAAGCGAGTTATGGCGCCGGGCGAGATGGAGGAGCTCGTTATCACAAGGGCGAGCATTCCCGAGGATACCGACGAGATAATCATAAGGGTGGAGGATTAAAATGGAAATAAGAGAGCTAACCTGCATCCGCTGCCCGATAGGCTGTCAGCTTACCGTCACGGTGGACGGCGATAACGTCAGGGTCGAGGGCAACAACTGCCCGCGCGGCGCTGAGTACGGCGCGAAGGAGGTCACAAATCCCACCCGCACCGTCACAAGCTCTGTGCGAGTCGAGGGCGGCGAGCTTCCGCTCGTATCCGTCAAGACCGCGACTGATATTCCGAAGGACAAGATATTCGCCGTTATGGAGGAGATACGCGCGCTGACGGTCAAGGCGCCCGTTCACACCGGCGATGTGCTCATTCGCGGCGTTGCCGGAACTGACAGCGACATCGTAGCGACGAAAACTGTACTTTATACTAAACCTTAATAGAAACCTGACAGTCCTTCTGGCAGAAATTGCGCCATACTGCGTTAGCCCCCTTGAGCATATATATCCATTATGCTCTGCGGGGTCTGCCTTGTCTGGCACAATTTCTGCTCAGAATTACAAGTCAGTTTTATATCAAGGATTAGTATTAATCACAAAAGGGGCGGCATTCTTTGCCGTCTCTTTTATTAAAGCGCTCGGTTAAAGCTTTTAATCACGGATTAGTATTATATCTTGACATATATATAACAAAAGCATATAATTATAATGAACTTGTTCATAAAAAGGAGATGAATCTATGTACGATGCGTTTATTGCGGTCATGCCGGTATCACTGTGGGTGATTGCAGTGCTCGAGGCGGTGCTGACGGTGCTGTTCTTCCGGCAGTACGGGCAGAAAAAGCGCGACAAAATGCCGTTTCTGATGGGGCTTGTCGCCTTCGGACTTTTCTATGACGCGCTCATATTAGCGCTCGGCACTGTTCTGAGGGAGGGCGGACTGCTCGCTGCGCTCAGTCAGCTGCGATACGTTTTCCATCTGCTGCTCATTCCGCTGACCTTCCCGATATGCGCTATGGCGCTGAAGCTCAAGCCGAATATGATGAAGATAATATGGCTCGTGACCCTCGGCGTCATGCTTCTCGGCACGATCTGCGGCTTCTTTGTTCAGACAGAGGCGCGCGAGGTCGGCGGCGTTATGCGCTATGCTCAGAGCGGCGATACCAACGGCTTTGTGAGCCTTGTTCAGGATCTCTCGAACTACGTTCCCGTGTTCCTCATAATCGGAGTCGGCGTTATCGTTATCGTAAGGCAGAAGAGCCCGCACCTTTTCCTCTCGGGCTTTCTTATGCTCGCATTCACGCTTCTCGGCATTTTCCTCGGAAAAAGCCCCGACGGCGATAAGACACGGAGCCTTATGTTCTTCATAAGTATGTTCGGTGAGCTGTTTATGGCGCTGTTTTTCCTCCTGTACGCACGCGATAAGAGAAGGACTGAGAAATAATGCCGAAAATCATACCTGAGCTGCGCGAGGCGCTGATTAAAGCCGCAAAGGAGCGCATACTCACGTCCGACTCGCACGATATTACGATACGCGAAGTTGCCAAAGACTGCAATACCGCCGTCGGAACTGTCTACAACTACTTCTCGTCGAAGGATGAGCTTCTCGCCGCAGTTATGCTCGAGGACTGGCTCGAGGTCATCGGGCGCCTAAACGCCGCTGCTGCGGAGAGCGAGAGCTTTGACGGCGGCGTGCGCGCTATTGACGCTGCGCTCCGCGGCTTTGTAGAGACCTACCGCCCGACATGGCGGTCATATACCGGCGGCTACGGGATCATAGGCGAGCATCACGCACGGCTTGTCGGTCAGATAGAGGGCGCTGTGAAAAGCCTCGCTATCCGCCATAAGCGGTCTTTTACCGCCGACGAGATAACCGTTGTGTCGGAAATGCTCCTTATTATCAGTCAGCGCACTACCGCAGAGCTTGAGAGGGCTCTGCCGATAATCAGAAAAATAATTTGAAAGAAGGAACAAGAAATGTCCAGCTTCAAAGATTTGAGAATAGTCGACAACTTCTACCAGACGAGCGCCTACTATCCGATGCCGACTGTGCTCATCAGCACCCTCACTCCGGACGGAAAGACCTCCGTCGGCCCGTACAGCCTCATCGCGCCGTACTACGTTGCCGGCAAGGAGTATTACGCGATGCTCCTCAACTGCCGCAATAACTCGAACACCGCTCAGCACCTTCTTGAGAACGGCAAGTGCGCGATAAACTTCATCACCGACTCCCGCAAGTATTTCAAGGAGGCTGTCCGACTCGGCTGGCCCGGCGATACGCCCGAGGAGAAGATGAAGGACTTCAAGTTCACGCTGGAGGAGGGTCTCAGAGCGGAGGAGAACAAGTCCGAGAAGTTCCCGCAGGTAATCAGCGAGGCATATCAGGTCTTTGAATGCACCTGGATGCGTGAGCTTGACGGCGCTGACGACTGCAAGCCCGGCGAGATGAACGGCTATCCCGGACCCTACCACGATTTTAACGGAATAACGAGCCAGTTCGGTGCGCACTTCATCCTCAGAATCGACAAGATACTGATGAAGGAGAAGCAGTATAACGGCATCATCAACGGCGTGACCGCATGGGATTTCCCGCGCGTTCCGGTCGATTACGGCTACCGCGACAGTAAGAACTTCTGGTACACGAAGTTCCGCAGACCTATCCCCGAGCTTCTTCCGATGCGCCAGACAACGGTACAGAGCGTAAAATACGCCGCTGACCGCATCGACGATAAAATAAAGTTCACCGACGAGGCGTGCGCGAAGCTCGTAAAGGTGCCGCGCATATTCCTGCCGACCGCGCTCAAGGGCTGCGTACAGTGGGCGAAGGAAAACGGCGTTGAGCTGATCACCGCCGAGCACATGGATATCATAAACGACAAGCGTTCCAAGGAAAAGAATAAATAAGGAGGAAACTGAAATGAAAGTATTACTTGCAGGTGCGTTCGGAAATCTCGGCGCAGAAATTCTCAAGAGCCTCGTTGCACACGGCCACGACGTTGTCGCCGCCGACCTCAAGGAGCGTCCCGTTGAGGGAACTGAGGGAAAGTACAAATTCGTATCCATCGACGCCACCGATCCCGCGACCCTCAAGGGTATCTGCGACGGCGTTGAGGTCGTCATCACCACTATGGGTCTGACCGGCGCTTCCACTAAGTTCACCTCCTATGATATCGACCACCGCGGCAATATGAATCTCTATGAGGAGGCTAAGCGCGCCGGAGTCAGGAAGTTTAACTATATCTCCGTTATCTCCTGCGACGAGCCGGGTGCTGAGAAGGTTCCGATGCTCCACGCGAAGTACCTCGTTGAGCAGGAGATCAAGAAGCAGCCGATGGATTGGATAATCTACCGCCCGACCGGATATTTCTACGATATCTGCAAGGTTTTCAAGCCCTACGTCGATAAGGGCGAGATGCAGCTGCTCAAGGGCTACGGCGGAGTAAAGGCGAACGTAGTCGACTGCCCGGATTTTGCAAACTTCATCGTTGAGCATATGTGCGACAAGAACGTTACCTACAACGTCGGCGGCAAGGAGACCTACACCTACGAAGAGATGGCGGATATGTGCTTCAAGGCGGCGGGCAAGCCGACCAAGATAAAGTGGGCGCCCATCTGGCTCTTCGGGATCCTCGCAAACCTCCCGAAGATCAGAAAAGAGGGCAAGCACGATATAATCCTCTTCTCCCGCTGGACTCTCAGCCACGACCTCGTCGGCGATACCATGATAGGCGACAAGAGCTTCAAGAAATACATCAAGGATTACTTCGGAAAGTGAGGCCGTGAATTATGTATTGGAATCTTCTCTGGATAGTTTTCGTAGTCTGTCTCGCGGCGTGCTGTGTGGGCTTTAAGAAATTCGTGTGGTTTATGTCCATAGGCTACGGCTTCGCGGTCGCCGCCGGAGCACTTGCGATCGGCATTATCTTCGCCGTTGTAGGCGGGCTCAACATCTGGACGATAATCATGCTCATACTCTTCGTTATCTACGGCATCCGCCTCGGCGGCTTCCTGCTCGTGCGTGAGCTGAAGAACGCCAACTACCGCAAGACACTTGATGAGGCGACCAAGACCGAAAAGCCCATGCCGTTTTTCGTCCTCCTTGTTATGTGGATATTCCTCGCCGCGCTCTACACCATGCAGCTCAGCCCCGTATTCTACCGCATCGCCAACGGCGCGCAGGACGTAATTGTGCCGATAATCGGCATTGTGATCAGCGTCTGCGGCATCGTTCTCGAGGCGCTCAGCGATAAGCAGAAGTCTGAGCAGAAGGCGAAGAACCCGAAAATGGCGGCGATGGACGGACTTTTCAAGCTCGTACGCTGCCCCAACTATCTCGGTGAGATAACCTTCTGGACCGGCGTTTTCGTCGGCTCTCTGACCGCGCTTCAGGGCTGGGGACAGTGGCTCTTTGCCATTCTCGCGTGGATATCCATAATCATCATTATGCTCAACGGCGCTCAGCGCCTTGAAGCACGCCAGAACAAGAACTACGGCAATGATAAGAAGTATCAGGAATACGTTAAGAAAACTCCGCTCATCATCCCGTTTATCCCGCTTTACACTCTACAGAAAAAGGAGAAGTAAGAAATGACTCCGATTCTCGCAATAGTTGACTACATTCCCGTAATAATGTTCGGCGTTACCGGAATAATAATTATGCGGGATATCTACAATAAGTGCTCCAAGGGCGCTTTTGCGCTCGTGTCAGCCGGCACTATAATGGTGCTGTGGGCAGGAGCCTATAAGGCGACGTGGAAGCTTCTGTATACGCTGAACGTTGCGGACTTTTTCAGGATGAATCAGCAGTTTCTGCCGATGCAGGCTGCGGGCTTTCTGCTTATGGGTCTCGGACTCATGGCGGCGACCTTCTTAAAGCAGGGCAAGGGCAAGCAGTATTCATTTTTAATGCTCCCGATGCTTGCAAAGGTCATAGCAGACGAGGGCGGCCCCGAGCCTCAGACGGGCGCGATGTTCTTCATCGTATTCATGGTGCTCGGACTTCTCGGAGTGTGCGTTGCACTCAGCGTTATCGCCGCGAGAATGAAGAAGCCTATCTCGATAATCTTCTTTGTGGTCAGCTTCATTCTTCTGCTTGCGATGGGCTACCTCGGAAGCCGCGAGTTCGGCAGCGACCCCATTATGAACTGGGTAGAGGAGTGCATCAACATCGCCGCGCAGATATGCCTGCTTGCGGGAGTTGTGATTCTCGACAAGTCCGGTCTTAAAGAGCGCGAGAGCCTCAAATAATTGGAGTTTAACAAGGGAAAGGGCGGTTTCAACAATTTGAAGCCGCCTTTTTTGTACGTTTTGTGATTGAAATATGGACAAACCGGTGTTATAATATATTATTGGTGTAAAGCTGATTATACAGACGAGGGGAAAACGCCGGATGAAACGCTTTTTGAAGAAATACTTTGACGCAAAGCTCCTGAAGTTTTTCCTTTTCGGGCTTCTGAACAATGTCCTCGGCGCTGCAATAATCTACTCTCTCTATAATCTCGCGGGCTTCAACTATTGGTTTGCCTCTGCGACAAATTACGTTATAATCGGCATTTTCAGCTACTTTGTAAACAAAAAAATCACCTTTAAGGTCAAGGCGGACAAGCTCATGCCCGTTCGCTTTGCTCTCAATATCGCCTGCTGCTATCTTATCGGCTATTCCGTTGCCCAGCCCATCGTGCGGCTCGTGCTCGAAAACGCCAACGAATGGCTGCGCGACCACATTTCCATAGCGGTCGGTATAGGGCTTTACAGCGTTCTCAACTACTTCGGTCAGCGCCTTTTTGTTTTCCGCGCGGATAAGCAGGAATCGGTTGACGAGTATGAGGACGAGGTGCTCGACGAGGTTATGGACGGGCTCGACGAGATGTTCGACGCGGGCGAAGAGGAGAAGGAAGAAACTGACGAAACCCCGGAGGAAAAATAATGTTTAAGGTCACAAAGGAAACAACAATGGGCGAGATGCTCAGCCACGATGTCGGAATTGCATATCTTCTTATGGAGTCGGGAATGCACTGCGTAGGCTGCCCGAGCTCCATCGGCGAGAGCCTTGAGGAGGCGTGCATGGTACACGGCATCGACGTTGACGACGTGCTCGAGGCGATCAACGACTATCTTGACGCAAAGCAGTACGAGGGTCAGTGAGTGGGTAGAGAGCTCGCAGAGCACGAGAAAATCGAGCGCAGCATAATAAAAAAGTACCGCAAGGAGATATGGAATCCGTTTACCTACGCGGTGAAGAAATACGAGCTTATACGCGAGGGCGACTCTATCGCGGTCTGCATTTCCGGCGGCAAGGACTCTATGCTGCTCGCAAAGCTCATGCAGGAGATCCACGCTCACGGCGGCGTGCCGTTTACGCTGAAATTCATCGTAATGGACCCGGGCTACAACCCTGCAAACCGCGCGAAAATAGAGGAAAATCTCCGAAAGCTCCATATCGACGCCGAGATATTCACCTCGGATATCTTCGACATCGCAAATAACGCCGGCGGCAATCCTTGCTATCTCTGCGCGAGGATGCGCCGCGGAACGCTCTACGCCAAGGCGCGGGAAATAGGCTGCACGAAAATCGCGCTGGGGCATCATTTTAACGACGTTATCGAAACGACCGTTATGGGAATGTTCTTCGGCGCGCAGCTTCAGGCGATGCTGCCGAAGCTGCACTCAACGAATTTTCCGGGAATGGAGCTTATCCGCCCGATGTACTGTATCCACGAGGAGGATATCCTCGCGTGGTGCAGGTATAACGAGCTGAGCTTCATTCAGTGCGCCTGCCGCTTTACGGAGTACGCCGCGAAGGACGAGATGACGAGCAAGCGCAAGGAGGTCAAGGAGCTTCTGCGTGAGCTGAAAAAGGATAATCCGGATATTGAGAAGAGCATTTTCAACTCCATTCACACCGTCTCGCTCGATACGATGGTGGGATGGAAGACAAAGGGCGAGGAACATACGTTTTTGGAACACTATTACGATACTTAAAGAGGTAGAAATATGAAGACTACGCTTGTTATCATGGCAGCAGGTCTCGGCTCGCGCTTTGGCGAGGGCATAAAGCAGCTCACGCCGGTCGGCGAGAGAGGCGAGATCATAATGGATTACTCTATCCACGACGCGATAGAGGCAGGCTTTGAGCGCATAATATTCGTTATTCGCCGCGATATCGAAGAGGAGTTCCGCGAGGTCATCGGAGAGCGCATCGAAAAGGTCTGCGCCTCTCTCGGCGTTCAGGTGGACTGCGCTTTTCAGGCGCTGGACGATCTGCCGGACGGTTTTTCCCTTCCTGAGGGCAGAACGAAGCCGTGGGGCACCTGCCACGCTGTGCTTGCCTGCCGCGACCTCATCGACAGTCCGTTTGCCGTAATAAACGCCGACGATTACTACGGCAAGGAGGCGTTTAAGCTCGTTCACGGCTTCCTCAAAACCGCCGAGGCGGATAATGAGCTCTGCATGGCGGGCTACATACTCAAAAATACTCTGTCCGAGTCCGGCGGAGTGACCCGCGGCGTCTGCAAGGTCGACCCGAGCGGAAAGCTGAAGCGCATAGACGAAACGCGCCACATCGAAAAGACCGCCGAGGGCGCGAGGGCCGACGGCGTCGATCTCGACCCGGATAGCATAGTTTCGATGAATATGTTTGGACTGCCGCTCCAGTTTATGGAGGCGCTCGAAAAGGGATTTGAGGAGTTCCTCTGCCAGATGGCTGACCCGATGACGAGCGAATTTCTCATTCCGATCTTCGTAAATCGCCTGCTTACCGAGGGCAGGGTCAGCGTTAAGGTGCTCGAGACGCACGATAAGTGGTTCGGTATGACCTATAAGGAGGACACCGAGGGCGTGCGCGAGGCTTTCCGCGAGTACGTCAGAAGAGGCATTTATTCGTCCGACCTGTTCTCAGACCTGAAATAAACCTACGAGAGAAGCTCCTCACTCCGGAGCTTCTCTTTTAATTTGCCGAGAGCGCGCTTTTCAATGCGCGAGACGTAGGAGCGGGATATGTTCAGCTTATCCGCTATCTCGCGCTGAGTGATGGGCTTGATGCCGCCGAGACCGTAGCGCAGAGTGATGATCTCCTTTTCGCGCTCGTCAAGAAGCGCGTCGACACCCTCGCGCATGGCACGCAGGGCCTCATCGCCGGCAAGCGCCTCTACTATATCGTCCTCAACGCTGACGACGTCGATTATCGAGAGCGTGCCGCCCTCCGGGTCGGAGTCGAGCGTATCGGAGAGGGACACGTCGCCTGCGCTCTTTTTGAGAGAGCGGAAGTGCATAAGAATCTCGTTTTCTATGCACCGCGAGGCGTAGGTCGCAAGGCGCACACCCTTTGACGGCTTGTAGGTCGATATGCCCTTTATAAGTCCGATGGTGCCGATGGAGATAAGATCGTCCTGATCTGACTGCGAGACGTAGTATTTTTTTATTATGTGCGCCACAAGCCGGAGATTGTGCTCGATGAGAGTATTGCGGGCGCTGATATCTCCGTTAACAGCGCGGCGGACGTATTCATCCTCCTCCGCCTGACTGAGAGGCTTCGGGAAAGCGCTCTCCGAGCCGGTGAGCCTGAGCATAAGAAACGGAAAGGACATAATGAGGGCAATAAAAGAATGGAGCATAACAACACCGCCTTTTTCGTTATGCTCCATTATATTTTTACTTTTATTCAGTTATTCTTATCGCTTCGACAGAGATGCACCTGCCGGTTTTCTCGTCTATCTCAAAAATCGCGCCCTCCATCTTGCGCGGTCCCGGCGCCGGCATATACTGCTGTCGGCGCGGCTCACCGAGAAAGCGCGAAATGCTCTGCTCGGGCTTTACTCCGAGTATGCTCTGCGCGGGGCCGGTCATTCCGAGGTCTGTTATAAAGCCCGTTCCGTTCGGAAGCACAGCCGCGTCCGAGGTCTGAACGTGGGTGTGCGTGCCCCATACGGCGCTCGCCCTGCCGTCGAGATACCACGCCATCGCCGCCTTTTCGCTTGTCGCCTCGGCGTGAAAATCCACAAGCACGACCCTCGCGGGCTTCTCCTTTATGAGCTTGTCAGCGCGGAAAAAGGGGTTCTCGCTCTGCAGATCCATACTGACCCTGCCGATGAGGTTAATGACAAGCACCTCGCCGAACGGCGCGTCGTACACTCTGTGACCCGTTCCGCTCGAGAGAGGCGAGAGATTGTCGGGGCGCAGTATGTAGCGGTTATCGTCGAGATAGGGGATTATGTTCTGGCGCGAGAAGGTATGGTTTCCGAGCGTTATAACGTCGGCTCCCGCGTCGAAGATAGCGTCCGCCTGCGCGGGCGTGAGCCCGACTACCGAGGCGTTCTCACCGTTTACCACAGTGAACGCTATATTCTTGAGCTTTTTGAAGGCTCTGAGCTTTTTTGAGAGAAAATCGAGGCCGTTTTCGCCGAAAACGTCGCCGATAGCAAGAATATTTACTGACATAACTCCTCCTTAAATCAAGAGCTTCAGCGCTTTTTGGTGGTTTTCTATGCTGACCGCGCCGTGCCTGCCGCCGTCCTCGCCGTCAACCGTCCACGCAACGGGCTCGGAAAAGGCAATGGTGAGGCTTCTGGTGTGCAGAAGCACCGTGTTGTCGGTGTTGAAGGTCTTTGTGAGCACGTCGGAGATGACGAGATTCAGGTCGACGATGTCCTTCGGCATACGGATGAGCAGAACCTCGAAAAGCCCGTCGTCGAGGGCGACGTCCTCGATGGGAAGCTCGATAACGCCCGCAACGCGCGTGGAATTGACTATCGCGCCGAAGATAAAATCGTCCTCTATTTCACCGCCGTCGTATTTTACCCTTGCGTGAACGCTCTGCACGTTCTGGATAGAGCCGAGCGCGTGCGCGATGTAGGCGAGGTAGCCCCAGTTGTTTTTGTCCTCCTGAGGGGTGACGTAGCTTATCTCCGTAAATGCGCCGAAGGCGGATACATAGCCGAAGTAGCGGCCGTTCATCTCTCCGACGTCGACGATGCGTATGCTGTCGCCCGCGACGTGCTCGATGACCTCCTCGGTAGTGCGCGGGAGCGAGAAGGAGGACGCCATATCGTTTGTTGTGCCGAGCGGGATATACCCGACGACCGGGCGCTTTTCCTCGGGCAGGCGCATAATGCCGTTCAAGACCTCGCTCAGCGTTCCGTCGCCGCCGTTGCAGACTATTTTATCGAAATCGGCGCCGTACTTGTATGCAAATGCCGTCGCGTCGCCGCTCTTTTCCGTGACCATAACGGTGAGCGGCGCGCCGCCATGGCCCAGCGCCTCGACGATGGAAAGAAGATAGTTTTTAATAAGTCCCTTGCCGGAGACGGGGTTGACTATAAGAAGAGTTTTCATAGGATCGTTCCTTTCAGACTGTCGCCATCGACAGAGTCGATAAGGACATTTTTGACCGAGTTGTGCAGGTTTATTCCCTCGGCGCGGCAGACGAGATAGTTTGTAGTGTGACCCTGCCAGAGTCCGTTTTCTTCGGTCTCAAAAAGCACCGGAAGCGTTTTGCCGACCTGCGATGAGAGAAATTCGCGCTGCATTCTCTTTGCGACAGCTATCGCCTCGCGCGCACGCGCCTGCTTCACGCGCTTTTCAATCTGACAGTCCATCTTGTCGGCAGGCGTGCCCTTGCGGCGCGAGTAGGGGAATACGTGCATCGCGGAGAAGGCGCATTTCTGAATAAACTCCAGCGTTTCGGCGTGGTCTGATTCCGTCTCGCCGGGAAAGCCGGTTATGAGGTCGCAGGTTATGCCGCAGTTCGGGAAATACCGGCGCAGAAGCTCGAGAGCCTCGTAAAACCGCGCGGTGCCGTACTTGCGATTCATGTTTTTGAGCGTTTTGTCGCAGCCGGACTGGAGCGAGAGATGGAAGTGGTCGCAGACGTTGCCGCAGTCATAGAGCCTTTTGGCAAAATCCTCTGTCACCACAGTCGGCTCAAGCGAGCCGAGACGTATCCGGCAATCCGGCGCAGAGCCCGCTATGGCGCAGATCGCGTCGGTCAGCGTGGGCCTGCCCTCGAGATCCTTGCCGTAGGAGGCAATCTCAATGCCGGTGAGAACGATCTCCTTATATCCCGCCTGCGCGAGCTTTTTCGCCTCTTCGGCGCACGCTTCAAGCGGCAGAGAGCGCACTCTCCCGCGCGCGTAGGGGATTATGCAGTAGGTGCAGAAGTTTACGCACCCGTCCTCGATCTTGAGAAGCGCCCTTGTGCGCTCCTCTACTGCGCCGGAGGGGAGAGGCTCGAACTGCCTGCGCTCAAAGGAATTGTCAACATTTACGGTCTTGCTTTTTGCGAGAATTGCCTCGACGAAGCTCATCTTGTCGCCCGAGCCGTAGAGCACGTCGATGCCGAGCTTTTCGGCGTTCTCCGGCTCTGTCTGACTCCAGCACCCGCAGACCGCGGTGACTGCGTTCGGTGAGAGCGCCTTGAACCGGGAAATCTCCTGCCTCGACTTTCGCACCGCCTCAGCGGTCACGGCGCAGGTGTTGACTATTATGACGTCGCACCCTTCGGCGGAGTCGACTATCTCGCCGCCGCGCTGTGCGAGCAGAGTTGCTATCGCCTGAGATTCGTACTGATTTACCTTACAGCCGAGCGTATGTATAAAAATCTTCATGCTTGTAATCCACCGGAAAAGTAGTATAATAAATTATTATACACTAAAAAACGAGGACTTTCAAGAGATGATATATTTCGATAACGCCGCAACGACGAAGCCCTGTCCCGAGGCGGTTGCGGCGATGACCGAGGCGATGACTGAGTGCTACGGAAATCCCTCTGCGGGGTATTTTCTCGGCAGGGAGGCGGCAAAAAGACTGAAATCCGCGCGCGATTGCGTCGCCGCCGCGCTGGGCGCGAAAGGTGAGGAGATTTTCTTCACCTCCGGCGGCACTGAGAGCGATAACTGGGCTCTGCGCGGCGCTGCGAAGCTCATGCGCCACAAGGGAAAACACATTATTACGTCCAAAATCGAGCACGAGGCTATCCTCAAAACCGCCGAGGCGCTCGAGAGCGAAGGCTATGAGGTCACATATCTCGATCCGGACAAGGATGGGCGAATAAGCGCAGAGAGCGTTAAAAATGCTCTGCGCGAGGATACGATTCTGGTCAGCGTTATGCTTGTAAACAACGAAACCGGTGCGGTCAATCCGATACGCGGGATAGCGGACGAGCTGAAGGGCAGCGGCGCTCTTCTGCACACGGACGCCGTGCAGGCTTTTCTGAAGGTGCCGTTTTCCGCCCGCACGCTCGGCGCGGATCTGATAAGCGTTTCGAGCCATAAGATACACGGGCCGAAGGGCGCGGGAGCGCTCTATATCCGCTCCGGTCTGCGGCTTCCTTCGATTCTCACCGGCGGCGAGCAGGAAGCTTCGCGCCGACCCGGAACAGAGGCGACGCCGGCGATCTTCGCCTTCGGCGCCGCCGCGGAGGCGGGCAGAAAAACGATGGCGCAGGATATTGAAAAAACTCTCGAGGTCAAAAATCACACTCTTGCACAGATAAGAAGCCGGCTTCCGGGCGTGCTCGTTCTGGGGGCTTCTGACGCGCCGCACATTCTCAATATCTCGCTTCCCGGCTACAAGAGCGAGGTGCTTATGAACTTCCTCGAGGCTGAGGGGATCTGCGTTTCAAAGTCCTCAGCGTGCCGCAGGGGAGCGCGAAGCCACGTTCTCGAGGCGATGAGGCTCAGAAGCGAGGTCATCGACGGCGCTATCCGCCTCAGCTTTTCGCAGTACAATACACCCGACGAGGGCGAGCGCTTTGCCGAGGTACTCGCCTCCGCGGCTGAAAGGCTCAGAACGGTGAAGAGATGAAAAGAAAAATCGCTTTACTGCTTGCCCTTATACTTGCGTTCTCGCTCGCTTCGTGTGCCGTTGCCGCGCCGTCGCAGGAGCCAGCGAAAACCGACCTCAACGTGCTTCCTGCTGAGGAAGCGCCGGCGATCGACGAGAGCGGCACCTATGACGGCAAGGACGACGTCGCGCTGTATCTGCACACCTACGGGCGTCTTCCCGCAAACTATATAACGAAGAAGGACGCGCGCGCTCTGGGCTGGGACGGCGGCAGCGTTGAGAAATACGCGCCCGGAAAGTGCATCGGCGGCGACTACTTCGGTAACTACGAGGGAGCTTTGCCCGACGGAGAATACCGCGAGTGTGATATAAACACCCTCGGCAAGTCCTCGCGCGGCGCGGAGAGGATAATCTACGCGACAGACGGAAGAATTTATTACACCGGCGACCACTATGAGAGCTTTGAACTGCTGTACGGAGGCTGAAATGAGAGAGATAACGCTTGACTTTACCGACTGCGCGCTGAGATATGAGCTGCATCTTGCCTTGAAGCGCGCTCTCGGCGCGCCCGAGTGGTACGGGATGAATCTCGACGCGCTGAACGATATTATCGGAGAGATTAACGAGCCGACTGAGATAAATATTTTCGGTGCGGAGCATCTGCGGTCATTTTTCGGGCGCTATGGGCAAACGCTTATAAAAATCCTCGGAAGCAACGAGAATATCGCGGTCAGAGAGATGAATTGAGGCGAGAGCGCTTATGCGCTCTCTTGTGGAGAGAACATACGATGAGCTGCCGGAGCCGAAAAGCAAAAAGGGGGAGTGAAATTTTCACTCCCTCTCAGACTGTAGACAAAAAGGAAAAGCGTTAGATATAGGAGGCGGGGTTCTGTGAAGGGGCCGGCCAAGAGGCCCCTTCACGTCGCATAGCCCGCCCGCAGGCGTCATATTTTGCGCTCCGAGAGCGCAAAATATGTTCGATGCGGAGACTTTGTCGACGCATTGAGAGGGAGTGAATTTTCACTCCCTCTCGCTTTTTATCCGAATACCTTTTCGGCGATTCTCGCGCTGTCGGCGGCATCCTTTGCGTAGAAGTCTGCGCCGACCATTTTTGCGTACTCCTCAGTGAGCACCGCGCCGCCGACCATGATTTTGCACTCGCACCCGGCTTCGCGCAGAGCGCGTACCGTTTCCTCCATCGCCTTAACGGTGGTGGTCATCAGAGCGGAGAGCCCTACAAGCTTTGCGCCCGATTTCTTTGCCTCCTCCGCCACGACCTCCGGCGGCACGTCGCGGCCGAGGTCGATAACGCGGTAGCCGTAGTTCTGGAGGAGCATTTTGACGATGTTCTTGCCGATGTCGTGGATATCGCCCTTGACCGTTGCGAGAATAATCGTGCCCTTGTCGGTCACGTCGCCGGCTTCGGCTCTCGCGCGGATAACCTCAAATCCGAGCTTTACTGTCTCCGCACTGCTCATAAGCTGCGGAAGGAAGAACTCGCCCTTGTCGAATTTCTCGCCGGCGGCGTTGATCGCCGGAATGAGGCGGTTGTTTATAACGTCCATCGCGCTCTCACGCTCCAGAAGCGAGCGCACCGCGTCCTCGATGAGAAGCTTTCTGCCGGATAGCACTATGTCCGTGATATCGTGCGGAGACTGTGCAATTTCCGGCTTCGGCGATGTCAGGCTTGCGTATTTCTCTATAAACGCGCCTGCGCGCTCGTCCTCACAGCTCAGCACTCTGTGCGCCGCGACGATATCCATATACCGCGAGCTCATTGGGTTGATTATCGCAAGGTCGAGGCCGACAGAGAGCGCCTCGGCGAGGAATGCGGAATTTATGATCTCGCGCGCGGGCAGTCCGAAGCTCACGTTGCTGACGCCGAGAACTGTCCTCAGCCCGAGCCTTTCCTTGACAAGCCGGACGGCGCGCAAAGTTTCGCGCGCAAGGGATTGATTGGTCGAAACCGTCATCACAAGGCAGTCGACGATTATATCCTCGCGCGGTATTCCGGCGCTCTCACAGCGGCGCAGTATCTTTTCGGCAATTCTGAGGCGACCCTCGGCAGCTTCGGGAATGCCGCTCTCATCGAGCGTGAGCGCAACTACGGCGGCGCCGTACTTCTTCGCAATCGGGAGTATGGCATTGAGGCTCTCCTCAGAGCCGTTTACTGAGTTGATTATCGGCTTGCCAGAGTAAACGCGGCACGCGCTCTCGACGGCAGCGGGGTCGGAGGAGTCAATCTGCAGCGGCAGATCGCACACAGCCTGCAATTCACCGACAAGCTCAGTTAGTATCGCGCGCTCATCTATCTCGGGCAGTCCGGCGTTTACGTCGAGAATATCGGCTCCCGCCTCTGACTGGTCGATGGCCTCGTTAATGATATAGTCGTAGCTTCGGGCGCGAAGCGCCTCCTTGACGCGCTTTTTGCCGGTGGGATTGATACGCTCACCGATGACGGCGATATCGCCCTCACCGAGAACCACGCTCCTTCTGTGGCTTGTAAAGGCGGTATAGTGCGGAATATCGGGCTTCTTCGGCTTCTTTCCGTCCAAAACCCTTTTCAGCGCCCTTATATGCTCCGGCGTTGTGCCGCAGCAGCCTCCGAGAATGACTGCGCCCATATCCGCAAGCTCGTCCATCAGCTCAGCAAACTCCTCGGCGTCCACGCGGTAGACGGTCTTGCCGTCCTCTATAACCGGCAGACCGGCGTTCGGCTGAACTATCACAGGGCACTTTGCCCATCGTAAAAGCTCCGCGACGAGCGGCTTGACCTCCTTCGGGCCGAGCGAGCAGTTGAGGCCGACGGCGTCCACTCCGAGCGCGGAGAGCGCTATCGCGGCGGTTTTGGGGTCGGTGCCGAGAAATGTGCGCCCGTCCGAGGCAAAGGTCATCGTAGCGTAAACGGGCAGGGGAGAGTTCTCCTTTACGGCCAATATCGCCGCCTTCGCTTCGCTGAGATCGCTCATTGTTTCAACAAGCGCAAGATCGGCTCCCGCCTCGAAGCCCGCAGTAACGACCTCTCTGAAAAGCTCGTAAGCCTCGTCGAAGCTCATCGCGCCGAGAGGCTTCAAAAGCGCGCCGGTGGGGCCGATGTCGAGCGCAACGCGCTTCGCACCCGCGTCCTTTGCGATCCTTATAGCGGCGGAAACTGCCTCGCGCACGTTTTCGCCGAGCTTGCGGCGGTTCGCGCCGAAGGTGTTGGCGGTGATTATGTCCGCGCACGCAAGGACATAGTCGCGGTGGACTGCCTTGACGATCTCGGGGTCAGTGAGATTCAGCGTTTCCGGGATCGTGCCGGGCTTCATGCCGCGCTTCTGGAGCTCGGTGCCCATGCCGCCGTCGAAGATTATGAAGTTATCCACAGTGATCGCCTCCCTTGCGAAATTCGCACCATTCGCGCATCGAGCAGACGGTGCAGCTGACGCGCTCCTCAGGCTTGTCCTCGTAGAGCCCGATAACGCCCGTAACGCTCTTTCGCGGCAGCATCAGAAAGCCGTCTGTGAGCGTTATTCCGAGCTTTTCCTCCGCTCTCAGAAGCCGCAGAACGTCCTTCTGCTGCGTGAGCGGAAAGTCGCCGTAGCCGGGCGAGTAGCGCCCGCCGACGGATAATCCCTTTCCGGCGGACTTTTCGTTTATTTCAGCCTGCGCGCGGTTTGACACGTCCTCAATGAGCGACACCGAGGCGGCGTTGAACACAACGGCGTCGGCAATCGAGCGCGCCTCAAGGCGCAGAGTAAGTCTGTCGCAGTCATGCCCGAGCGTGGCGGCGCAGAGATAAAGCTCCCTTGCGCCCGAAAGATGCGCTTTGAGATCGTTTCCGCAGAGCGTAACGTCAGTGCCGGTGAGATGAACGCCCACGTCGGTCATTTCAAAATCATACCGCTCATAGGTGTACCTGGGCTTTGCGGCTTTGAGGCACAGCTCTGTCATTCGCTCGAGGCGGCCGAGCGTTTCGCTGTCGATATCCTGCCCGCGGTAGCCGAGATAGCGGAGAGTTTCCGCACGGTCAATCTTATATTCTTCCATTTACGTTTTCCATGATGTATTTTGCCACCTCGGGCTTGTTCATCGTGTAGAGATGTATGCCGTCGGCGGCGCCGGAGGCGATAAGCTCGTCTATCTGGCGCACTGTGCGCTCAAGGCTCGCGCGCATAAGCGACTCCGGGTCAGACTCGTACTTGTAAAGCATTTTAACAACGTCGGAGGGCAGGGAGGCGCCGCAGAGAAAGATCATCCGCGTGACCTGGCTCTTGCCCATAATCGGCATGATACCGGCGTCAACGGGCAGGGTAACGCCCCTTGCACGGGCTTTTTCGATGAAATTATAAAAGGAGCTGTTCGAGAAGAAGAGCTGGCTTATGAGAAACTCCGCACCGGCGTCCTGCTTTTCTCTGAGGTGCGCGATGTCGATATCGAGCTCGTCGCACTCGACGTGCCCCTCCGGGTAGCACCCCGCGCCGATGCAGATTCCGTCGTTGCGGCTGTCGCGCCTGAGATGCTCGATAAGCTCCGCGCCGTAGCGAAAATCGCTCGAGGAGCACCCCTCGCGCCGGTCACCCCGGAGAGCGAGCATATTCTTTATCCCTGCGCGGCGAATCGACTCCGCCGCCTCGTCAACCCCGGCCCTTGTGGAGTTTATGCAGGTGATGTGCGCCGCGCTGACAATGCCGAACTCGCGCTCTGTAATACGGCATAGCTCGCTTGTTTTGCTCTCGCTTCCGGCGCTTCCGCCCGCAGAGCAGGTGACGGAGATGTACGCAGGCCTTGTGTCCGCGAGAGAGTTGAGAACGCTTCTCACGTCCGAAGCCTCAAGCTCGCCCTTTGGCGGAAAAATCTCGTAGGAAATGGGAACCGAGCCCTTTTTATATATTTCGGTAATTTTCATTTTACCAGCCTCCGACGGCATTTCTATGTCTTTGCGTGAGCCGAAAATACTGCCCTGAACCATCTTGTCGCTGCCGCCGCCTTTTATAGTGAACAGCGGGCGGATGGAATTGAGCTTTTCTCTGAGCGCGATATGCTCAGAGGCTATTATGAACTTGAAGCCGCACTCTTCCGAGCCGGAGAACACCGCGGCGACGCTCTTACAAAACGGCGCAACGCCCTTTATTATCCTCAGCATATCCTCCTTCGGGAGCGAGTCAAAAAAGCGCACGAAGCGCTCGCGCTCCGTTGAAGCCTCGCTTATTATCCCGTCAAGCTCTCTCAGCTCATAGCTGCGGAGCTTGTAGGAGAGCGCGTCGCGCTCGGTGAGGATTCGCTCGGCCGCAGATGAGATATCCCCGACCTTCGCTGAGAGAAGATTTGAGATTCTCAGAGCCTCGCGCTCCTTTAAGAGATAGTCCTCGAGCGCGCTTTTGCCGGCGAGCATTCTTATCCGGACGCCGTCCTTGCGGCGCTGTGACTCAAAAATGCGAATCATTCCGATCTCGCCCGTTTCCTTGACGTGCGGCGCGCAGCAGGCGCAGAGGTCGACGCCCTCGATCTCCACAAGGCGCACATTCTCCGTAAGCTCCAGCTTGGAGCGGTAATTATACCTTATAAGCTCGTCCGAAGCGGGGAAGAGAGTGTTGATTTTTTTGTTCTGCCAGACTATTTCATTTGCCACAAGCTCGATCTCACGAAGCTCGTCGGGTGTAACGTAGCCGCTGAAATCGACTATCATACCGTCCGCACCGAGGTGAAAGCCGACGTTCTCAAAGCCGAAGCGGTTGTGTACAAGACCGCTCACAATGTGCTCGCCGGAGTGGCTCTGCATATTCTGAAAGCGCTTTTCCCAGTCGATAGAGCTGTGTACGCTCTTCCCAACGGCAAGGGGAGAAGCGCAGAAGTGGATTATCCTGCCGCCGACCTCCTGCACGTCAAGAACCTCAGCGCCGCCGAGAGAGCCGGTATCGGCGCACTGACCGCCGCCCTCGGGGAAGAAGGCGGTTCTGTCGAGCTCCACACGGAAGCGGCCGCCGTCCTCCTCGCAGGAGATCACCACGGCGTCAAACTCGCGGATGTGGCTGTCGATATAATAAAGCTTTTCTGTCATATTTTCACGACCTTATGAAAAAAGCTCTGAAACCCAAAAGATTTCAGAGCTTTTATTTGGCAGCGGGAGAAGGATTCGAACCCTCACATACGGAGTCAGAGTCCGCTGTGCTACCTTTACACAATCCCGCTAGGAACAGAACGCATTATATCACGCTTTAGAAAAAAGTCAAGCCCTTTTTGTAAATTTTTCTCTTATTATTTCCTTGACATAAGTCGGAAAATTTCATAAAATAATAAGGTACGATAATTAAGCAATAAAGGGGGTCAGACCTTAATGGACGCAGGCAGTACCGGCGGCACAGCGGATCGAGAACGGGTGCCGTTATGCAATAAACATGACAAGCCTGCGGCCTTGATCGCAGGCTGACGCCCATTTTCTCTCGCTCGCCCGATACTTATATTTTTTTAAGAAACGGAGTGAGAAGATGACTGAAATTACCCAGACCTTTGAACAGACCATTGAGGCGCTCATAGACGCCAAGAAATACTCGACGATCCGCGATGTCCTGACAACGCTTCGCCCGGCGGACATCGCAATCATACTCGAATCCGTCGACAATACCAAGCTTCCGCTTGTGTTCCGCCTTCTTCCGAAGGAGCTCGCGGCTGAGGCATTCGTTGAGATGGAGTCGGATCAGCAGGAGTTGCTCATTCGCAGCTTCTCCGACGCTGAGCTTAAAGAGGTCGTTGACGAGCTGTATGTTGACGACGCCGTTGACATCGTTGAGGAAATGCCCGCGAACGTAGTAAGCCGTATTCTTCGCCAGGCTGACCCCGATATGCGAAAGATGATCAACGAGATCCTGAAATACCCCGAGGACTCCGCCGGAAGCATTATGACGACGGAGTACGTCGAGCTTCGACCCGATATGTCGGCTGACGACGCGATAAAGCGCATCCGCCGCACGGGAATCGACAAGGAAACGATCTACACCTGCTACGTCACTGATAAGGACAGAAAGCTGATCGGCGCAATAACGCTCAAAACCCTGCTGCTCAGCGAGGATGAAACGCTTATCTCCGAGATAATGCGCGAGGACGCCGTATGCGTCAACACCCTCGAGGACCAGGAGGAGGCGGCGAAGGCGCTCAGTAAATACGACCTTCAGGCAATTCCTGTCGTCGACCAGGAGGGCCGCCTTGTCGGAATCATCACCATCGACGACGCTATCGACGTCATCGAGGAGGAGACCACTGAGGATATCGAAAAGATGGCGGCTATTATGCCGACCGATAAGCCCTACCTCAAGATGACTCCGTTTGAAATCTGGAAATCGCGTATTCCGTGGCTGATGCTTCTCATGGTATCCGCTACTTTCACGGGAATGATTATATCCTCCTTCGAGACCGCTCTTGCCGCGCAGGCGGCGCTCACCGCCTTTATCCCGATGCTCATGGACACCGGCGGTAACTCCGGCTCGCAGGCTTCCGTAACCGTTATCCGTTCGCTCTCCATCGGAGATATCGAGTTTTCCGATATCTTCCAGGTCATCTGGAAGGAGCTGAGGGTCGCTATCCTCTGCGCGCTGACGCTGGCTGTCGTATCCTTTGCGAAGATACAGCTGATCGACGTGCTGCTTCTCGGACACACCTCCGTCACCATCGGCGTGACGCTCGTTGTGTGCTTCACCCTCGCTCTGACGATCATCGCGGCGAAGTTTGTCGGCTGCACGCTGCCGCTTCTTGCGAAAAAGCTCGGCTTTGACCCCGCCGTAATGGCGAGCCCGTTCATTACCACCATAGTTGACGCGCTCTCACTTCTTATTTACTTCGCATTCGCAACCCTGATTCTGAAAATCTGAGGTATTACTGACGAATCCGCAGGAGAATATGCAATGGAAAGCACTGGAAGACCCACCGCGCATGACCGCCCGATAGTCGGACTTATGACCGGCAGCTTCCACACCGACTATTCGCGCACAATAGCGCAGAACATCACTGATTTCTTCGGAAAAGAGAACATTGAGCTTTTCCTGTTTCAAGGGCTTGACGCCGCGAGATTCCTCAACGCCGAATGCTCGGTTGACGACGGCTTTGACAGCCACTACTATTCGCTTTTTGAATACTCGAAGTTTCTCGACCTCGACGCGCTCGTCATATCGTTCGGAACGATATCCGCGATACCTGATCCCGTATCTCTCGAGAAATTCGTAGCGCGCCTGCCGAAGGTGCCGATAATCCTTCTCGAGGACGAAACGAAGCTGCCGAACTCGACCTTTATCACGATCGACAACTACGTCGGCATGAAGAGCTGCGTCGATCATCTTATCGAGGAGCACAAGTATAAGAATATACTCTTTCTCGCGGGGCCGAAGGGCATACATGACGCGGAAATGCGCAAAAAGGCGTATCTCGACTCTATGCGCGCTCACGGGCTTGAGATAAAGCCCGATATGCTCGTTCACGGCAATTTCACCGACCACGTTGAGCCGGAGCTTGAAAAGCTCCTCGCGGCGTATCCGCGCCCGGACGCGATAGTCTGCGCCAACGATGAGATGGCGGAGTGTACCTACAGAGTCCTGCGCGCGCACGGTCTGCAGCCCGGCAAGGACGTCGGAGTTACAGGCTTTGACGATAACGCTGCCGCGGTCTATATGGATCCGCCGCTTACGAGCGTGCGCCAGAACTGCGAAAAGGTCGCTTCGGAGGTAGTCCGGATCGTTAAGTGCTATCTTCGCGGAGAGCAGCCCGAGCCGGTATATCTTCCGGCGGAGCTTGTTCTGCGCAATTCCTGCGGGTGCGACGGAGACAGCGAGAACACCGTGATCAGAAAGCAGAAGCGCGCGCAGATGGATCGCAGAAAGATAAAGCAGCTCATGAATGAGAATATGATCTGCTCACTGATGCTGCGCAATCTTCTCAAGGAGAATATCTCAGTCCACGACTTTTTCCACAATCTCGCGCGAGTTCTCGGCTCCTTCGGAACGGAAAAATCCGTTATTGCGCTGCTTCCCGAGCCGCTTGACGTTACAAAATGCGATAAGCTCTTTCTGCCGGATGAAATCAGAGTCCATATGCTCATGATCGGAGGCGAGATCGAGACCTTCTCGCGTAAAGAGGCGCCGAAGCTTCTCGCCTATGAAAAGGGCGCGTACAGCCACGATCCGCACCCGAACAACACGCCGAAGGCTGTATTTCCGCTCTTTTACGGCAATATGCATTACGGCGTTTTCATCGCCTCGATAAAGCAGGCGGATATGATATTCTATTACTCTCTCTCGCTTGAGATCGGCACCGGACTGCGCTATCTCTTTATGGCGCTTGCCGAGCAGGAGGCGAGAAAGGCGCTTGAGGAGAAAAATCAGATCCTCGACTTCTCCGCGTCGCACGATCTTCTGACGGGACTTCTCAACCGCGCCGGAGTAATGAACAAGGTGTATAATTTAGTTCGCGGCGAGGCGGAGAACGCGCGGTTTGTTGTGATAATGGCGGATATCGACCATCTGAAGCAGATAAACGATACCTTCGGTCACAGCGGCGGCGATAAATCCATCGAATCCGCGGCGAAGATACTCCGCGGCGTGCTTCCGGCTCATTCTCCGATAGGCAGAGCCGGCGGCGACGAGTTTATCGCGCTTTTCAAGTGCGACGATACCCGTGACGAGGCGTGGTTCAAGGCTGCGATCAAGAATACCTGTGCCGAGTTCAACGGTCAGAGCGACCTTCCGTTCTATGTCGAGCTTTCTGTCGGCTGCGCCGTTTTCGATAAAGAGGAGGCGTCGGAAATACCGAACTTCATCAAGACTGCTGACGAAGACCTCTACAAGGCGAAGAAGCTCCGCCGTCAGAGCGTTATAAAGGAATAAAAAACAATGGACTGCCTTTTGACAGTCCGTGATAAGGATGTTTTTTAAAGCCCCGAAGCGTTGCTGCTTCGGGGCTTATTTCAGCTCTTTTGTACGATTTTGAGACCCTTTGCCTCAAGCTCGCGGCAAATAGCCTCGATGTGCTCGAAGTTTCTCGTTTCAAGCTCAAGTCTGAGATAACAGCCGTTTATGTCGCTGCCGGTGTTTGCGTGCTCGTGATGTACGCTTATTACGTTGCCGCCCTGCTTTGCGATGGTTCGGGCGACGAGCTCGAGCTGGCCGGGCTTGTCGATAAGCTCTATGGTGAGCTGGCAATTTCTGCCGCTCATGATAAGACCGCGGTCGATCACGCGGGATAGTATGGTAACGTCGATATTGCCGCCGGATAGCACGCAGCAGACCTTTTTATCCTTGACGGGGATCTTATTGAACATAACCGCCGCTACGCTGACCGCTCCTGCGCCCTCGGTAACAAGCTTCTGCTGCTCCATAAGCGCGAGGATCGCGGCGCTGATCTCGTCGTCTGTTACGGTTACGACCTCGTCGACGTACCTCGAGCAGAGCTCAAAGGTGTTGGTGCCGGGGGTTTTTACCGCGATGCCGTCGGCAATCGTGGAGACTGAGTCAAGTGAAAGAATCTTTCCGGAGGCGAGGGAGGAGCGCATACTCGGCGCGCCCGAAGCCTGAACTCCGTAGACCTTGACGTTGGGGTTGAGGGACTTTATCGCAAAGGCAACACCTGAGATAAGTCCGCCGCCGCCGACGGGAACTACAACTGCGTCGAGGTCATTGAGCTGCTCCATAAGCTCAAGTCCGATGGTGCCCTGACCCTCGATGACAAGCTCATCGTTAAAGGGATGGATGAAGGTGTAGCCATGCTCGTCGCGCAGGCGAAGCGCCTCGTTATACGCGTCGTCGTAGACGCCCTCGACAAGAACAACCTCAGCGCCGTAGCTCTTAGTCGCCTCGACCTTGGAGATCGGAGCGGAGTCGGGCAGACAGATTACAGCCTTGATTCCCGCCTTCTGAGCGGCAAGGGCGACGCCCTGAGCGTGGTTTCCGGCGGAGCAGGCGATAACGCCCTTTGCCTTCTCCTCGGGGCTGAGCTGACTCATCTTGTAGTAAGCGCCGCGCACCTTGAAGGAGCCGGTAATCTGCAGGTTTTCGGTCTTGAGCCAGACCTCGCAGTCCGGGTTGAGCTTGGGAGCCTTTATGACGTCCGTCTGGCGGATGACCTCTCTAAGAATATGCTTTGCGTGATAGACTTTATCAAGAGTTATCATGTGTTACTCCTTAACTTTGGAACTGATTACGGAATTTACGAACTGCTCTGCGCTTCTCGGCGTGAAACCGCCGTGGTTGAGGCTGAACGCCGCGGCCTTTATATCGAGCTCGTCGGAAACGGGAATTCCCGCAAAGCCGCACAGCCCGTGAACGATATCGAGATAGACCTTTTTCGACGGCTTTGTAAAGAGAATCGACAGTCCAAAGCGGTTTGAGAGGCTCATAAGCTCCTGAATCGTATCGTTCAGATGTATCTCATCGCCCTCGCGGTCTGAGAAGGACTCCTTGACGAGGTGACGGCGATTCGAGGTAGCGTAGATGACGGCGTTCGGAGCCTTTACCGAAGCCGAGCCCTCCAGAATCGCCTTCAGCACCGAAAAATCATCGTCGTTTTTCGTAAAGCTGAGATCGTCGACGAAGATTATGAATTTCAGAGGATTCTCCCTCAGCTTTTCCATGATCTTCGGCAGATCGTGAAGCTGGCTCTTGCGAAGCTCAATGAGGCGCAGTCCGTTCTTCGCGTAGAGGTTCACTGCCGCCTTGACCGTTGTGGATTTTCCCGTGCCGGCGTCGCCGACAAGGAGAGCGTTCGCGGCAGGCAGACCCGCGAGCAGTGCGCGGGTGTTTGCGAGAAGCTCGTTTCTCTGTGCTTCATAGCCAATGAGGCTGTCGACGGAAACCTCGTCCGGGCTCGTTATCGGCACGATCTCATCGCCATCAACGCGGAACATCACGTTTTCGCGGAAAATGCCGTAGCCCTTGACGGAGCAGTCGCTGAGATAGGCTGCGTAAGCGGCTTTGAGGTCGACGGGGGAGGCGTTATACCGGCTGTCGCGCCTGTCGCAGAGCGCCTGCAATATCGTCAGCTCGCGCTCAGCCTGATTGACTATGACTTCGGGAACATCCTTGCCCTGCGCCGTAAGGCGGACGTAGATGTTATCGTCGTTCAGTATCGCGCGGAGGACGGTTTTGCTCAGATCTGCGCCGTCCTCATATAGAGCGTGGAGAAATTCGGCGTCGTCAGACTCAGCGAGAGCCCTGAACACCGGAAGCTTCAAAATGTTTCTGAATACTACGAGATTTTTCATTTCACTTATTGATTATAGCGCCCTTGTCGGCGCTGGAGACCATCGCGGCATAGCGCTTGAGGTAGCCGGAGACGTTCTTTTTGAGAAGCTCGTCCTCGGCTCTGCGCTTTTCAAGCTCCTCGTCGGAAACCTTGAGCGTGATCGAGTGATTCGGAATGTCGATTGAGATGATATCGCCCTCGTGAACGTATGCGATAGTGCCGCCGGAGGCAGCCTCGGGCGAAACGTGACCGATTGCGGCCCCGCGGGTAGCGCCGGAGAAGCGGCCGTCAGTTATTAACGCGACCTCCTTATCAAGTCCCGCGCCGGCGATAGCAGAGGTGGGGGAGAGCATTTCGCGCATTCCGGGGCCGCCGGAGGGACCTTCATAGCGTATTACAACCACGTCGCCAGCCTTGATACCGCCCTCGTAGATGACCTTTATGCACTCCTCCTCGGAGTTGAATACACGGGCAGGCCCCTCGTGAACGAGCATTTCGGGCGCAACTGCGCTGCGCTTTACTACACAGCCGTTAGGCGCGAGGTTGCCGAAGAGCGCGGCGATGCCGCCGGTTTTGGAATATGGATCGTCAATATCGCGGATTATGGACGTGTCGCGGTTTACAACATTCGCAATATTCTCGCCGAGCGTCTTTCCGGTGCAGGTCATAACGTCGGTATTGAGAAGGTTTTTCTTCGAGAGCTCCTTGAGAACTGCATAAACGCCGCCCGCCTCGTTCAGATCCTCCATATAGGTCGGTCCGGCGGGCGCAAGATGGCATAGATTCGGAGTGCGCTCGCTTATCTCATTAGCGAGGTCGAGGGAGAACTCAACGCCGCACTCGTTTGCAATAGCGGGAAGGTGGAGCATGGAATTTGTGGAGCAGCCGAGCGCCATATCTGCGGTGAGAGCGTTGTAAATAGCTTCCTTCGTCATAATGTCGCGGGCGCGGATGTTCTGACGCACAAGCTCCATAATCTGCATTCCGGCGTGCTTGGCGAGCTGAATGCGCGCAGAGTACGCGGCGGGGATGGTGCCGTTGCCGCGAAGTCCCATACCGAGCACCTCGGTAAGGCAGTTCATGGAGTTTGCGGTGTACATTCCGGAGCAGCTTCCGCAGCTCGGGCAGGTCTTTTCCTCAAACTCGCAGAGCTTTTCCTCAGAGATTTTGCCGGCTGAATAGGCGCCGACAGCCTCGAACATACTCGAAAGGCTCGTCTTTTTGCCGCCGACTCTGCCTGCGAGCATCGGGCCGCCTGAAACGAATATCGTCGGAAGATTGAGGCGCGCCGCCGCCATAAGCAGACCGGGCACGTTCTTGTCGCAGTTCGGTATCATAACAAGTCCGTCAAAGCCGTGCGCCATTACCATCGCTTCGGTGGAGTCTGCGATGAGGTCGCGGGTGACGAGAGAATACTTCATTCCGACGTGACCCATAGCGATACCGTCGCAAACCGCGATAGCGGGGAATACGATGGGCGTACCGCCCGCCATAGCGACGCCGAGCTTGACCGCCTCGGTGATTTTGTCAAGATTCATATGACCCGGAACTATCTCGTTATAGCTGTTCACTATGCCGATAAGCGGCTTATGCAGCTCCTCGCGGGTAATTCCGAGAGCGTTGTATAGGCTTCGCGCGGGGCTGAATTCAAAGCCCTCGGCTACTCTGTCTTTGACCATAGGGATACTCCTTTATATAGCGATAGGGCGGGTTGAATTGACCCGCCCGATATATTTAGTTATTGATGAGCTTGTCCTCGTCAGACCAGCTGTAAAGCTTGCGGATCTCGCGGCCGACGACCTCGGAGGGGTGCTCGGAGGCCTTCTTGCGCATGGCGTTGAAGTGAACCTGACCGCCGGCGTCGGACATATCGAGAAGGAAGTCCTTTGCAAAGGTGCCGTCCTGAATATCGGCGAGGATCTTCTTCATGGTCTTCTTTGTTTCCTCGGTGATGATCTTCGGGCCGGTGGTGTAGTCGCCGTACTCGGCGGTGTTGGAGATGGAGTAACGCATACCCTCAAAGCCGGACTGATAGATGAGGTCGACGATGAGCTTCATCTCGTGGATGCACTCAAAGTAAGCATTTCTCGGATCGTAGCCTGCCTCGACGAGAGTCTCAAAGCCCGCCTGCATGAGAGCGCATACGCCGCCGCAGAGAACTGCCTGCTCGCCGAAGAGGTCGGTCTCGGTCTCGGT